>NZ_JBDGIO010000013.1:0-199793 GCF_057657375.1 Variovorax sp. Soil_C_12
CTCAGCGCGTCAGAGCGCCGCCGGGGTGGGGGAATTTAAGCTGGCCAAAGGTGGAGGAGTTTGGGTGGCCGCCGGGGCCAAGCTGAACGCGGCCAGCTTGAAGCGCTTGAGCGCCTTGATGCGAATGACCTCATCGAGGTGCCCTCGCTTCGTGGGGGAAATCTCATCGGCATACCGTTGCAGCACGTCGCTGAGTAGCGCCTTGTCTACGCCGCTGCGTGACCTGTAGGCGCCGCTGTCCATGGTCGCTTCCATGTGCCGCGCCCACTTCTGCGCTTCGGCGCGTGTCGGGAAGCTCCTTACTTCAACTGGGTAGCCCTCTCGTCGCACGCGTGCCTGCCACGTGCCAAACCGTTCTCGAATCGATGCCATCTCGCGCCTTACTGGGACAGGCGTGGGACAAGAACGAGTTTTCTGAGGCTTTAGAGCCTTCCGGGACCGCGAGCCGGTGGGCGCTCCGTCGCTCTGCGGCTAGCGCTCACTCACGTTACAGGAGGCGCCGCCACATAGCTCCCCGACTTGCCGCCATGCTTCTCGCGCACATGCACGCCGGTGATCGTCATCCCCCGATCCACCGCCTTGCACATGTCGTAGATGGTCAGCAGCGCCACCTGCACGGCGGTCAGGGCTTCCATCTCCACCCCGGTGGGCCCCACCGTCTCGACGGTGGCGGTACACACCACCTGCGGCACGCCGCCCTCGCCCGGGCCGAAATCCACCGCCACGCGCGTCAGCGCCAGCGGATGGCACAGCGGGATCAGGTCGCTGGTCTTCTTGGCCGCCTGGATGCCCGCGATGCGCGCGATGCCCAGCACGTCGCCCTTCTTCGCCGTGCCCGATTCGATCAGGGCGAGGGTCGCCGCTTGCATTTCGATACGGCCCGTTGCCACCGCCACGCGGTGCGTGGCCGGCTTGGCGGCCACGTCCACCATGTGGGCCTGGCCTTGGGCGTCGAAATGGGTAAGAGAACTCATGCTTGAACGTTCCACGGAGTGAAGCATCATACGAGGCCCAGCCATCGACCCATGCCATGCTGCGCCGGACCTCTTCTCCCCCTCCGACCCGCAAGCCGAAGCCTCTGCTGCGGACGCTCTGCGCCTCCCTCCTGATCGCCTGCCAGCTCGCGATGCCGCCGCTGGCGCGCGCCCAGCTGCCGGGCATGGGCGACGGCGGCGAGATGACGGCCAGCGCCGAGCGCCGGCTCGGCGACCAGATCGCGCGCGAGCTGTACCGCGATCCCGACTACATCGACGATCCGGTGCTGGCCGAGTACGTGCAGGACATCTGGCAGCGCCTGCTGGCGGCGGCGCGCCTGCGCGGCGATCTCACGCCCGAGCTCGACGAGCGCTTCGCCTGGACCGTGCTGCTGGGGCGCGACCGCAGCATCAACGCCTTCGCGCTGCCGGGCGGCTATCTGGGCCTGCACCTCGGGCTGATCTCGGTCACCGGCAGCCGCGACGAGCTCGCCACGGTGCTCGGCCACGAGCTCTCGCACGTCACGCAGCGCCACATCTCGCGCATCATGGCCAAGCAGAGCCGGCAGATGCCGCTGCTGCTGGCCGGCATGATCCTGGGCATGATCGCCGCCGGCAAAAGCCGCAACGGGGATGCCGGCCAGGCCGTGCTGATGGGCAGCCAGGCGGCCTTCATGCAGAACCAGCTCAGCTTCTCGCGCGACATGGAACGCGAGGCCGACCGCATCGGCTTCGGCGTCATGACGCAGGCGGGCTACGCGCCGCAGGGCGCGGCCGCGATGTTCGAGAAGCTGCAGTACGCGTCGCGCCTCAACGACAACGGCTCCTACCCTTACCTGCGCAGCCATCCGCTCAACAGCGAGCGGGTGGCCGACATGCAGGGCCGCTACCAGTTCAGGCCGGGCAGCGGCGTCACCATGCCGCTGGCAATGGACCACGCGATGATCGCCGCCCGCGCCCGCGTGCTGGTGCGCCCGGGCGTTGACGTGCTGCGGCTGTGGATCGACGCGGCCGGCAGCGGCGAGTTCGCGCGCAGCACGCCGGCGCAGCAGGCCGGCACGCTCTACGCGGCGGCCCTGGCGACCAACGAGCTGCGCGACTACAAGTCCGCCCGCGCGCTGGCGCAGCGGCTGGTGGCGCGGACGTCGGAAGATGCGCCGGCCGCGCGGCTGGCGCGACTGCTCTCGGCCGAGATCGAGCTCGCCGCTGACGACGCGTCGAAGGCGGCCACGCTGCTCGACCTGCAAGCCAAGAACCGGCCCGAGATGCTGCTGGCCGCGCAGGCTGCCGCCGCCACCCGCACTCCGAAGCCGATGGTGGCGCCGTTGCGCGACTGGGTGGCATCGCATCCGCGCGATGCGACGGCCTGGCGCATGCTGGGCCGCCTCTACGGCGCGCAGAACGACACGCTGCGCGCCATCCGCGCCGATGCCGAGGCCAACGTGGCTGTGCTCGACTATCCGGGTGCGCGCGATCGCTTCAAGGCGGCGCAGGAGTTCATGCACAAGGGCGGAGCGCCCATCGACCACTACGAGGCGTCGATCGTCGACACCCGCGCGCGGGCGATCGAGGTGCTGGTCAAGGAGCAGGCGGCGGAGCCGCCGCTCAAATAAGTACCGGGCTCAGCGGCCTTTGAACAGGCCGCCCAGCGCGGCCTCGATGATCAGGCCCAGCAGGGAATAGATCAGCGAGCCGATCAGCGCCGCCACGAATCCATTGACGTGGAAGCCGTGCAGCAGCCCCGAAGCGGCCCAGAACAGCAGGGCGTTGATCACGAACAGGAAGAGGCCCAGCGTGACGATGGTGACCGGCAGCGTGAGCACCACCAGCACCGGCCGCACCACCATGTTGAGCAGGCCGATCACGGCGGCGGCGATCAGTGCCGAGGTGAAGCTCGACACCTGCACTCCGGTGTAGATGTAGGTCACCGCCAGCAGCGCGAGCGCGCTGAGCAGCCACTTGATGACGAGGCGCATGCGTCCGGTTGCGGCGCGCGCCTCAGTCGGTCAGCTCGTTCGCCAGCACCAGCAGTGCGCCCATCCCGAGCACCGCGCCGGGCAGGGCCCAGCCGGACTGGCCGGGCGACTGCACGTCCGGCGCCACCGGCTCGAGGTCCACGCCGATCTTCGGGCGGCGGGCGTCGATCACGCGGGCGGTGCCGTGCTCCATCTTCAGGCGCTGCGTCAGCTCGGCCAGCGGGCCCTTGGCCAGGACGGAAGTCACCTGGCTGTCCTCCAGCTGCAGCAGCGGCAGGAGCTGCTCCTGTGTCTTCGCCAGCCACTTGTTGCGCCAGTTCTCACGCGCGCTGTGGCTCACCCATTTGCTGATGCGATGCGTCATGCGCGGGGCGCAGGCCACCAGCACCCAATGGCGGGCACCCGTGCCGACTGCTTCCGGCGTGAGCCGCGAGAGCAGCTCGCGCGCATAAGGCGCGTCGTCGACATACAGAATGATCTTTTCCATCGGGTGCTCCTTGTTGCCTTCGTTAGAGTGACAGAGACTTTGGCGACGAGATCAGGCGGTGGCGGTGTCCTGCGGCTTGGGCCGGCGCATGGCCACCCACTTGCCGATTGCCAGCACCAGCAGCGCGCCGCCGATACCGGCAATGTAGCGCACCGTGTCGGTCTGCGGCAGCTTCGGCACCCAGGTCCAGGCGGCGGGGTTGACCACCGAGGGATCGGTCACGGCCATGGTGCCCGCGATCCAGCCCAGCAGCATGCCGCCCGCCGTGATGATGATGGGGAAGCGGTCCATCAGCTTGATGACCAGCTGGCTGCCCCAGACGATGATCGGAATGCTCACGAGCAGGCCGAAGATCACCAGCGGCATCTGATGGCCCTGGCCCGCGCCCTGGGCGGCGCCGGCGATGGCGATCACGTTGTCCACGCTCATCACCAGGTCGGCCACGATCACGGTCTTGACGGCAGACCACAGCTTGTCGCTGGCGGCGATGTTGCCGTGCGCATCGTCATGCTCGGGTGCGAGCAGCTTGACGCCGATCCACACCAGCAGCAGCGCGCCGGCCAGTTTCAGGAAGGGGATGGCCAGCAGGGTGAGCGCGAAGAAGATGAGGATCACGCGCAGCAGGATGGCGCCGGCCGTGCCCCAGAGAATGCCCTTGGTGCGTTGCGCGGGCGGCAGCTTGCGGCAGGCCAGCGCGATGACGACGGCGTTGTCGCCGCCCAAAAGAATGTCGATCATGATGATTTGACCGACGGCGACCCAGAATTCGGGGGTCAGGAACTGTTCCATAGAGTCCTCTGTTCGTGATGCTTCATCCCATGCGAGTCGGATCAAGCGGCTGAATGAGGACCCCAGGGGTCCCGGACATGCAAACGCTTCGATCGAACCCGCGCGAGCTCTAATCGAAGGTCTTGCTCGGCAGCGTGAACTGCCCGACAGGCCGGAAGTGTTGTCTTCGTATTGACGACCTGTCGAAGTCCGCCCTCGTGGAGGACGGGTGGGAGCTACTCCCCTTCGTGGGCGCGATTAGAGCATCGAGGCACCCGGGCTGGCAACCTGATTTTTCTCGGGTCTTAAAGAAAAAGCGCCGCTGTGTTGCGCCGCGAGGGCATTGCATGCTATCGATTTAAGAGCAAGGCATAACCTTCACCCGCCGCCGGATTTTGCCGGCACTATGATGCCCAGCCGCATTTTTCAGACCCTCATGGCCGCCATTCACATCACAGACATCGAGGCCGCCATCAACTACTGGCGCGACAGAAAGCCCTCGCCCGACGGCATCACCCTCGCGCCCGAGCTGCGCGCGCTGGCCGAGGTCTACGCGCTGATGGTGTTCCACCACGAAGACGAGGCCGACGAGGTCGGCTTTCCGCCCAAGGCCTGGGACGCCTGGCTGGCCTGGTACCAGAGCACCCCCGACACCCCCTGCATCGCCATCTGCTCCACCAGCCAGGGCGACGACGAGTGCAAGGGCTGCGGCCGCAGTTTCGACGAGGTGCAGCACTGGCCCTCGATGACGCCGGCCCAGAAGCGCGCCACATGGCGCCGCATCACCATGCTGGACAAGGCCTGGCGCTTCAACCGCTATGCCGAACGCGCGCGCGAGGCCGAGCCCGTCTGGCCGGACGACGAGCCCGTGCCGGCCGAACCGGCCGAATCGGCCGAGCTGCCGCGCTGAACAGGCACATGCGCCATGCGCCGCCTCGCGCAAGCCCCCAACCTGGCGATCGCCACCCTCTGGGCCGATGCCTTGCGGGAGGAAGGCGTCGCGGTCTCCGTGCAGCGCGAATACCTGGGCGCGGCCGCCGGACAGCTGCCGCCCGACCAGTGCCTGCCCGAGATCTGGGTCGAGGACGAGGCGCAGTTCGAGCGCGCCGGGCAGTTGCTCGATGCCCTGCAGCACCGGCCCCAGCGGCGCTGGCAGTGCCGTTGCGGCGAGCTGGTCGAGGGTGGCTTCGAGCAGTGCTGGCGCTGCGGCGCGATGATGCCCCGCGACGCCTGACCCCGCCCTACTTCCAGCGCAGCGGCTCGATGTCTACGCTGTGCGTGCCGTCGCCCAGCATCAGCGTGCCTTCCTGGATGGTGGCCTGCAGCTGCATCGAGCGCTGCGCGAGCGCGGCCAGTGCCTGCGAGGCGGCGGTCGGCACGCGATAGACGGCCAGGTTCTGCGGCCGCGTGAGCTTGTTCTCGATGCCGCGCCACCAGACCTCGGCCGCATGGTGGAAGGCGTAGACGATGGTCTCGTCGGCCTTGCCGCAGGCCTTGATGATCGGCTTGTCCTCCGGCTGGCCGACCTCGATCCACAGCCGCACCGCGCCCGTGAAGTCGCGCAGCCACACGTCGGGCTCGTCCGGGTTCGACAGCCCGGCGCCGAAGGCCAGCGTGCCGTCGCCCTGGCAGACGTCCTGCAGCTTGTAGGCGTTGAGCGCCAGCGCCACCAGCCGGATCATCATCCGCTCGTCGGTCTCGCTCGGGTGGCGCGCCAGCGTGAGCGCATGGTCGGCGTAGTAGCCGTGGTCGATGTCCGCCACCGCGAGGGTGGCCTTGAAGATGGTGGATTTGAGGGCCATGGGGTCGCGAGTGTAGGCTGCGCGGCGCGGCTCAGAACATCATGCGGCCCTGCACGTACACCGTGCGCGGCGCGCCCACCAGCTTGCCGGCGTTGGTGTCGGTGGTGCGCGTGAAGTAGCGCTTGTCCGCCAGGTTGTTGACGCCCACCGCCAATTCCACGCCCCGCTTGCCGGGCATCTTCCAGCGCGCCTGCACGTTCCAGACCCGGAAGCCCGGGATCACGCCCACCGTGCCGGCCGCGTTCTCCGCCGCTGTGTTGGCCTCGTCCGCGAACTGGCTCGATTGGTGCGTGCTGGAGAGATTGAAGCTCCAGTCGCCGACCGCGTAGCGCGCGCCGACGGTGTCGGTGTGGCGCGAGTAGAAGGGCACGTCGTTGCCGGCGAAGCTGCCCGAGCGCAGCTTGGCGCGCGTGCTGGTCAGCGTCGCGTAGGTGCTGAAGCCTGCCAGCGGTCCCGACCGGTCGAAGGCGTAGTCGACGCTGGCCTCCAAGCCTTCGTGGCGCGTCTCGCCGAGGTTCAGGAAATAGTTGGAGCTGCCGACGAACAGCAGCTGGTTGTCGAAGCGCATGTTGAACAGGGTGGCCTCGGCCGACAGGTTGCCGCTTTTCCAGCGCGCCCCGGCCTCGACCGTCTTCGCCACTTCCGGCATCAGCGGATTGCCCAGCGGGTTCAAGTTGAGCTGCAGGTGCTGGATGCTGCCGAAGGAGGTGTTGTAGTTGGCGAACAGCGTCAGCTCGCGGCTCAGCAGATAGGTCACGTTGACCGAGGGCAGCGACTTGCTGTTCTTCACGCTCTCGCCGTAGCCGGTGAGCGTGTTTTCGCGGCCGGTCTCGATGCGCTCGAAGCGCACGCCGGGCGTCACGCGCCAGCGGCCGATCGCGACCTGGTCGTCGATGTAGAGGGCGTGCGCGTCGGTGCTGTTCTCCGAGCGGCGCGCGATGGTCGGCCGCGCGGTGCGCAGGTTGATGTTCACGTTGGTCTCGTCCGCGCGCTCGCGGATGTAGCGGTAGCCCACGCTGACGTCCTGCGTCACGCTGCCGGTGGCGAAGCGCTGCGTGTAGCGCGGCTCGATGCCCAGCACGCCGTAGTTGCGCGGCTGGTTGCTCACCGAGGTGGCGCTGGCGTCGAAGTTGTTGGCCAGGAGGCTCTGGCGGAAGCTGTCGTTGTAGAAGGCGCGCAGCTCGAACTCCTGCGTGTCCGAGATCGTGTTGAGGTAGCCCAGGTCGATGCCGGTGCGGCGCCCGCTCCAGAGATCGCGCGTGCGCTGCGACTGGAAGGGGTCGGCCGCGTACTGGGCGCGATTCAGGCCGCCGGGCACCTCGGTGCGGGCCTCGTAGTAGGAGAACTTGCCGTACAGCTCGGAGGTGGGGCTCAGCTCATGGCGGAACTTGAGCGCCACGTCGTCGATTCTTTCCTTGCTGTGCTCGCGCCAGCCGCTGCCGTCGGAGCCGGAATAGAGCAGCGCGAGCCCCAATTCCTTGGTGACCTGGCCGCCGATGAAGGTGCTGTACTGGGTGCTGTGCCCGCCCTCGCCGAAGCTGTTGTAGCGCAGCGAGACATCGCCCGCGAGCGGCTCGTTCGGGATCGAGCCCGTGCGGAAGTTGATGATGCCGCCCACGTTCTGCGGCCCGTAGCGCACCGCACCGCCGCCGCGCACCACGTCGATCGATTCGATGTTGGCCAGGCTCACCGGCGCGAAGGACAGCTGCGGCTGGCCGTAGGGCGCCACCGCCAGCGGGATGCCGTCGAGCAGCACGGTCGAGCGCGGCGAGTAGCGGCCTTCGAGCCCGCGCACGCCGATGTTGAGCGAGATCGCGCTGCCGCCGCTGGACGAGTTGTCGGTCACCTGCACGCCGGGAATGGTGCGCATCACGTCGCCGATGCTCGCGGCGCCGGTGTCGGAGATGGCCGGGCGCTGGACCAGCGTGCGTGCGCCGGCAAAGCCCTGCACGCTGTTCTGCAGGCCCGAGCCCAGCCAGTCGCCGCTGACCTGGATGGTGCCGAGCGTCGGTGCCTCGGCGTCCGTCACGCTCGATTGGGCTGCGGCGCTCATGGCGAGCATCAGGCCGCAAGCGGCGGCGACGATGGTGCGCGAGGGCAAGGGATGGGTGTGCATGGTGCTCATGGAGATCGATGAAAAAGAAAAAAAAGGGGGGCAGGCTCAGCGACGCCGCCGGCGCCACCAGAGCCAGAGCCCGCTGACGCCCAGGCCGCCCAGGACCAGCCCGGTCAGTGCCGTGAGCACCGAGTGCGCGGACCCGCCGAGCGCGCCGGTGTGCAAGGGGTAGATCACGGCCACGGCGCGCGCACCGGGGTCCAGTGCGTTCCAGCGGCGCGTGCCCAGCACCTCGCCGCTGACCGGATGCAGCCAGACCGAGCTCAGCCCGTTGGGATGCGGGTCGTCGTCCAGCCTGAAGCGCACCTGCACCGGACGCGCCGGCTGCGGCGGCAGGTGGATGTAGCCGATCGGTTGGCGCGGGAAGACGGCCCGGGCCCGCTCGACCAGCGCGTCGAGCGTGGCCGGCGGGCCTTCGACGGGGCCCTTCGGCACGGCGGGCGGCGCTGTCGGCGGCGACCCGGCCAGCGCGCTGACGAAGCCGCGCAGCGGCGGCCAGGCCATGTACGCGCCGCTCAGCACCGACACCAGCACCAGCAGCCCCAGAAGTGCCCCGCCGGTGCGATGCAGGTCGAACAACCCGCGTACCAGGCCCCGGCGCAGCTCGACCCGCCAGGAGGGCGGCCAGCGCGTCGGCCACCACAGCACCAGGCCGGACAGCAGCAGCAGTGCATAAGCGAGCGCCGCGCCCGCGAGCAGGGCCTTGCCCGTGTCCTCGAGCAGCAGCGAGCTGTGGATTTCGAACAGCAGATTGAAGGCACCCTCGTGCTCGCCGCGCCGGCCCTGCTCCAGCCCGGTGGCCGGATCCAGGTACACCGTGCCGTTCCAACTGCCGCGCACGCGCACCCAGAGCGTGTCGCCGGGCACGCGCGGCGGGCGCAGCGTGAGGCCGGTGCGCGGGCCGAACTCGCGCAGCAGACGCTGGCGCACAGGTTCCAGCGGCGCCGCGGGCGCGCTGCCGGCCGATACCGAAACAAAAAGCCGGGGATGGGCCCAGTGGTCCAGCGGCTGCGCCACGACCAGCGCGGCGCCGAGCAGGGCCGTCAGCGCAAGAAGCCAGCCAAGGCCGAGGGCGGTCCAGCGATGAGCCTGGAGCCAGAGGCGTCGCAATACAGGGCGCAGCAGCATGGGATGAGGCGGATCTGTCTCATGGGTTGCTGGCTTGCACCGACGCGAAGGCGGCGCTGGCTGACAGGGTTGAGAAAGGGTGCTTGCGTGCTGGGAGCGCTAGGAGGCCTGCGCCCGCCGCGCCAGCTCGGCCGCCTTGCCGGTGTAGCTGCCCGGCGTCATGGCCAGCAGCCGTTCCTTCTCGGCGTCGGGGATTTCGAGCGAGCGGATCAGCTTGTGCAACGCCTCGGCGGTCACCGTCTTGCCGCGCGTGACCTCCTTGAGCTGCTCATACGCGCCCTGCACGCCGAAGCGCCGCATCACGGTCTGGATTGGCTCGGCCAGCACTTCCCAGGAAGCCTCGAGGTCCTCGGCCAGCGCCTCCTCGTTGAGCTCCAGCTTGCCCAGCCCGGTCGCCAGGCTCGCATAGGCCAGCACCGCATAGCCGAAGGCCACGCCGATGTTGCGCAGCACGGTGCTGTCGGTCAGGTCACGCTGCCAGCGGCTGATCGGCAGCTTCTCGCTCAGGTGGCGCAGCAGCGCGTTGGCCAGCCCCAGGTTGCCCTCGGCGTTCTCGAAGTCGATGGGGTTGACCTTGTGCGGCATGGTCGAGGAGCCGATCTCGCCCTTCTTGAGCCGCTGCTTGAAATAGCCCAGGCCCACGTAGCCCCAGACGTCGCGCGCGAAGTCGACCAGGATGGTGTTGATCCGCGCCACCGCATCGAAGAGCTCGGCCATGTAGTCGTGCGGCTCGATCTGGATGCTGTAGGGCTGGAAGGCGAGGCCCAGGCCCAGCGGCGCGGGCGTCTCGACCACCTTGCGGCTGAAGGCCTCCCAGTCGAACTCGGGCCAGGCCGCCATGTGGGCGTTGTAGTTGCCCACCGCGCCGTTCATCTTGCCCAGCAGCGCCACGCCGGCGATGCGCTCGCGCGCCTTGGCCAGGCGCACCGCCACGTTCGCGATTTCCTTGCCGACGGTGGTCGGGCTGGCGGTCTGGCCGTGCGTCCGCGACAGCATCGGCACCTCGGCGAAGCGGCCTGCCATCTCGCGCAGGGTGGCGATCAGGCCGTCGATCGCGGGCAGTACGACCTTCTCGCGCGCCGCCTGGATCTGCAGCGCGTGGCTGGTGTTGTTGATGTCCTCGCTGGTGCAGGCGAAATGCACGAACTCCGAGGCCGCGAGCAGCTCGGGCCGCGCCTCGAACTTGGACTTGATCCAGTACTCCACCGCCTTCACGTCGTGGTTGGTGGTTTTCTCGATCTGCTTGATCGCGACCGCGTCGGCCTCGGAAAAGTTGGTGACCAGGCCCAGCAGGTACTTGCGCGCGCCGCCGGTGAGCGGCTTGAACTCGGGGAAGCCGCAGTCCGACAGTGCGATGAACCACGCGACCTCGACCTGGACCCGCCGGTGCATGTAGCCCTGTTCGCTCATCAGCGGCCGCAAGGCCGAGAGCTTGGCCGCGTAGCGGCCGTCAAGGGGGGAGAGGGCGGAGACGGTGGAGAAACTCATGCCTGAATTTTAGGTGCCGCCCCGGGGCCTTCAATTTCAGTTGGCCGCCGCGTCGCGGAAGAAGGCGATGCGCTCGGCCGTGGCCGGGTGCGAGGAGAAGGCCAGACCGATGGCGTCGTCGTCCACCCCGGCGCGCTTCTGGCCGGCGCGCCAGCGCTCGATGGCCTCGAAGAAGCCGACCATCACGCGCGGCGAGATGCCGGCGGCGCGCATCAGCCGCACCGATTCGGCGTCGGCCTCGCGCTCGGCATCGCGCGAGTAGCCGAGCGAGGCCAGGAGCACCGGCGCACTGCCGATCAGCGTGCCGAAGTCGCCAAAGGCCACGGACACCGCAAAGCCGATCGCCGAGGCCTGCACCAGCTGACGCATCGCATGGCGCAGCCGCACGTGGCCGAACTCGTGGCCCAGCACGCCGAGGACCGCGTCGGGGTCGCCAGGCAGCAGCTCCACCAGTTCGTCGGTCAGGATGATGGTGCCGCCCGGTAGCGCCAGCGCGTTGGGGCCCAAGCGCTTGTCGCGGGCGCGACGGAACTCCAGCTTCCAGGCCGGCGCGCCTTCCGGATGGGCCGCCTGCACCATCCGCGCGAAGGCGCGGCGCAGGCGCTCCTGCTCCTGCGGAGGCAGCGCACTGGGCGCCAGCAGCGACTGGTCGATGGATTCGAGCACCTCGGCGCCAATCATCGCGTCGACGCTGGTGGGGACCGCCGCGGTCACGCCGCGCGCGACCCAGGGCAGGCCCCACTGGTACAGGGCCGCGGTGGCAGCCAACAGCAGCACGAGGGCCAGCGCCACGCCGCGCCAGTTCTGCTGGGCGCGCACCACCCAGCTCTCGCCGCGGCCGAGCTGGGCCACCCAGGCGTCCCAGGCCGCGACATCGAGGGCCTGCACGCTGGCGCCCTGCGGCAGCTGCAGCAGGCGGCCGCCGTGGCGCGTGCGCTCGGGCCAGCGCAGCGGCGTCAAGGGCACGCTGAACGCGGCGAAAGCTTCGCCGGGCGCCGGCGCGATGGTCAGCACGTCGCCCTGGGCGTGCAGGCGCGCGGCCTGGGGCCGGCTGCTGCGGCCGTCGAAGAAGCGGACCTCCAGGGCTGAGCTCATTCCGCCGGCCGTGCGGCGCTCACAAGCCGATGTCCAGCCCGAACAGGTCGGCCGCCATGTCGCCGGTGGCGCCCGGGTCCTCCCGTCCCGCCGCCTGGCTGAGCTGGTCGAGCCCGATGCGCGTCCGCAGCTCGACTGCCTCGAGTTGGGCGCGCCGCGTGTTCACCACCGCGAAGGGCCAGTAGAGGCCGAGCGTGAGGAAGATCAGCAGGTAGTTCCTGCACTGCAGCCCCATGTAGCTGCTGAACTTCAGGCGGCTGTCGAAGCGCAGCACCTCGTTGCCGGTGGTCGACCACAGCAGGTTCTGCAGCCGGACCTGCAGGTAGGACTTGGGAAGGATGTTGATGAGCAGGATCGCGCCGAAGCCCATGAGCGCCGCCACGACCACAAAGCCGGCGCCGGTGCCGGTCTTGCGCCCTGCGAAGGCGAAGAGGCCGCCCGCCAGCAGCATGACCACCAAGGCCGCGAAGCTGATCCCGATCAGCTTGATGAAGATGCCGTAGAGCACGCCCAGGTCGGCCTTGAGCCGGGTCTGCAGCGGGCCGATGGCGTAGTTGTCGTGCTGGTAGCGCCGCACGCGCCAGAGGAAATAGGGCAGCCCCGCCATGAAGGCCAGCATGCCCAGGCCGACCACGCCGGTGGCCAGCGCCGGCAGGACGGGTGGCTTGCCGTCCACCGGCGCGCCGGCCATCGCCCCCGCCAGGGCCACCGGCAGCAGGGCCAGCCCCAGGGGCGGCAGCATGCAGGCGTAGGCACCCGCGGTGTCGCCCGCGAAATGAAAGCGCAGGCCCCGCCAGCTGGTGTTGGCCAGCCGAAAGCGCATCGCCGAGCGGAACAGGGCCGGCCACAGCGCCACGAAGGCCAGCGCCGCCAGCAGTGCCGCCCAGCCCGAGAAGTTGCTGCCCACCGAGTAGGCAATCAGGAAGCCGGCGGCGATCAGCGTGCCGCGCAGCATCTTGGCCGGCTCGCCGTGGAAGTCCAGCGCGTCGCCGCCGACCCAGGTGTTGCTGTAGAAGTACTTGAGCTTGCGCACCTTGGCCCAGGGCAGGTAGATGCCGAGGGTGAGGACGATGAGCAGCAGGTTCACGATCCAGATGCGGAAGTACTCGCTGCCGCTGGCCGTGAACTCGATCGGATGGCGCTCGGGCGCGGTGTCTGCTGGCACTTCTGTGACCATGTTCTCCTACCTTCTCCCTCGTTGGCTTGGAAGCCGGATTCTGCACTGCGCGCCTTCCCCTAGAATCAAAACGCTACAACGACGACCCCGAGGGGGAGAGAGCCCGCATGAAACTGATCGGATCCGCAGCCAGCCCTTATGTGCGCAAAGTGCGCGTGGTCATGGCCGAGAAGCGGCTCGACTACCAGTTCGTGATCGAGGACGTCTGGTCCGACGACACGACCATCGCGAGTTCCAACCCGCTGGGCAAGGTGCCCTGCCTGATCATGGACGGCAGCGAGGCCATGTTCGACTCGCGCGTGATCGTCGAGTACCTGGACACCCTGTCCCCGGTCGGCAAGCTGATCCCGCAGCCCGGCCGCGAGCGCGCCGAGGTCAAGACCTGGGAGGCCCTCGCCGACGGCGTGATGGACGCCGGCGTGCTCTGGCGCCTCGAGGCCACCTGGGCCCGCCGCGCCGACGGCGAGCGCAGCCAGGCCTGGATCGACCGCCAGCGCGCCAAGGTCGAGGCCGGCATCCGCGCCATGGCCAAGGGCCTGGGCGACAAGCCCTTCTGCAGCGGCATCCACCTGAGCCTGTCGGACATCTCGGTCGGCTGCGCGCTCGGGTGGATCGGCTTCCGCTTCCCCGATATCGACTGGCGCGGCGAGCACCCGAACCTCGGCAAGCTCTACGACAAGCTCATGCTGCGCCCGAGCTTCGCCGACACGGCCCCCTGAGCATCAAGCACGGCCCCAAAACAAAAGCCCCGCATTGCGGGGCTTTTGTTTTGGGGAGAGATAAAGATGTTGCGAGGCGCCCCGAAACGAAGGAGGGAGGGAGGGAGGAGGAGAAGAATCGCCTCGGGATTTCGACCGGACGTCAGGCGCCCGGAAGGCCTCGCAACATGAAAAACGCTCGGGCTTTTTTTCACACCCGAACCGATAAGAGCCCGGCCCGTGCGGGCCGGTTCCCCGGCCAGTGGTAAGCGTTTGTGAACGAGCCCCTGCACCCTCCGCCGCGTCGGCCAAATCCGCAGCCTCACTGCGGCCCGAGCTGCTTCTCGAGGTCGCGCACGAAGGCCCGGTCGTCCGGCGAGGTCATGCTCGAATACGACTCCACCACCTTGCCCTCGCGGCTGATCAGATATTTGTAGAAATTCCACTTGGGCGTCGTGCCCGAGGCCTGCGCCAGCTCCTTGAACAGGGCGTTGGCCTCCGCGCCGCGCACAGACGATTTGGCGAACATCGGAAACTTCACGCCGAAGGTGCTTTCGCAGAACTCCGCAATCTCCTTGTTGGTGCCGGTCTCCTGCGAGAAGTCGTTGGAGGGGAAGCCCAGCACCACCAGCCCGCGCGAGCGGTACTTGCTGTCCAGCGCCTCCAGGCCCTTGTACTGGGGCGTGAAGCCGCAGAAGCTCGCGGTGTTGACCACCAGCACCACCTTCCCCGTGTACTGGCACAGGGCCTGGGGTTTCTCGTCTTGCAGGCGGGGGAAGGTGTGTTGCAGGATGGGCGGGCAGCCGGCAGGGGCCGCCGTGGCGGCGGGCCTTGCGGCGTCCTGGGCGCCCGCGGCCGCAGGCAGCAGGCAGACGGCCGCCGCGAAGGCCGCAAAAAAGGGAGCAACAAAAGGCCGTTGGAGGGGGCGTCGCATGGCGGTTTCCAAGAGTGAAAAAGGGGCTCGGCCGGGGCGGTGGCGCGGGCGTCTATACCGCATCATCGCGCGCTTGTCACGAGGGCGCCAAACCCCGCGTCTAAAATCGCCGGGTTCAGAAAGTCATTGATGCTCTACCCGGAACTTTTCAGACAGCTCGAATCCGTCCGCTGGGACATGGACAAGGACATTCCCTGGCAGTCCTTCGATGCGAGCCGCCTGTCGGAAGAACAGGCCCAGACCATCAAGATGAACGCCATCACCGAGTGGGCCGCCCTGCCCGCCACCGAGATGTTCCTGCGCGACAACCGCCACGACAGCGATTTCTCCGCCTTCATGTCGATCTGGTTCTTCGAGGAGCAGAAGCATTCGCTGGTGCTGATGGAATACCTCAAGCGCTTCAGCCCCCAGCACGCCCCCACCGAGCAGGAACTGCACGAGGTGCGCTTCGACTTCGACCCGGCGCCGCCGCTCGAGACCCTGATGCTGCATTTCTGCGGCGAGATCCGCCTCAACCACTGGTACCGCCGGGCCGCCGAGTGGCACACCGAGCCGGTCATCAAGCACATCTACACCACCCTGAGCCAGGACGAGGCCCGCCACGGCGGGGCCTACCTGCGCTACATGAAGCGCGCGCTCGAGAAGTTCGGCGACGAGGCGCGCGCCGCCTTCACCAAGGTCGGCGTGCTGATGGCCAGCGCCCGGCGCACCGCCCAGGCGCTGCATCCGACCAATCTGCACGTCAACAAGGCGCTGTTCCCGAACGACACCATCCAGAGCCGCGTGCCCGACCCGGACTGGCTGGAGCACTGGCTGGACAAGCAGATCAAGTTCGACGCCGTCTGGGAAAACAAGGTCGGCGAGCGCATCCTGCACAACCTGAGCCTGCTGATGAACCGCAGCTTCAAGACCGTGCAGGAACTCAACCGCTACCGCAAGGAAATCGCGGCCACGCTCGGCCCCAGGGCCGAATACCAGGGCGCCTGAGCACCGGCCGCCGCGTGCGGCCGCCACAGGAGGCGCGCCCGCCCGTCTCGTCGACATGGACGCCTCCACCCGCACCTTCAACCTCCACCGCAAGCGCCTGCTGGGCATTGCCTACCGCATGCTCGGCTCGCCGGCCGATGCCGAGGATGTGGTGCAGGACGCGTGGCTGCGCTGGAACGAGGCCACCGTCGACGCCCTAGACAACCCGGAGGCGTGGCTGGTCACGGTGGTCACCCGCCTGTCCATCGACCGCCTGCGCGCCGCCAAGCTGCAGCGCGACCACTACGAAGGCCCCTGGCTGCCCGAGCCGCTCGTGAGCGAGGCACCGGCCTCGCCCGAGCAGATGCTGGAGCGCGCCGACAACATCTCCGTCGCCTTCCTGGCCGTGCTGGAGCGCCTCGCGCCCGAGGCGCGCGCGGCCTTTCTGCTGCGCGAGGTCTTCGACGCCGACTACGCGGACCTGGCCCGCACCCTGGGCAAAAGCGAGGCCGCCTGCCGCCAGCTGGTACACCGGGCCAAGACCCAGATCCAGGACGAGCGCCCGCGCTTCGCGGTGGACCGCGATGCCCACCTGCGCCTGCTGCAAGGCTTTGCGCAGGCCGCCGGCAGCGGTGACATGCAGCGGCTGAAGGAACTGCTGGCGGAAGACGTCGAACTGGTCGGCGACAGCGGCGGCAAGGTGCCCGCCTTCCGCAAGATGCTGCGCGGCGCCCAGCGCATCGCGCAGTACTTTTACGCGGTCCCGCGGCTGCTCGGCGAGGGCCTGCGGCTGGAGTTGGCCGAGGTCAACGGCGAACCGGGGCTGCTGCGCTTCTTCAACGGCGCCCTGGAGTCGGTGCAGACCATCGAGACCGACGGCGAGCGCATCCTGCGCATCCATACGCAGCGCAATCCGGAGAAGCTGGAGCGCATTGCCGCGCGCTTCTCGGCGCGGGCCATCACGCGGGCCGAACTCGAGGCGCTGCGGACGGCCGCACCACCCGAAGAAGACCCGGCCTGACGGCGTTTCAGCGCCGCTCGACGATCATCGGCGCCAGCTGCAGCCCGTTGCGCACCTGCTCGGCCGTGTCGCGCGCCTGGTCGCGCGAGGCGTAGGGCCCGGCCTGCAGCCGGTAGGTGCCGCGCTCCGCGAACACGTTGAGCGCGCCGGCCAGCGCCGGCATGCCGCGGGCCACCTGCTGCTGGAAGCGCTCGACCCCGTCGCGCTGGCTGAAGGCGCCCAGTTGGACCCAGAAGCCCGACGTGGCCGTGGACAGCGACATCGGCGCGGCTTCGTCGGTGGCGGCCGGCGCCGGTGCCGCCTCGGGCGCCAGCGGCGGCAAGGCGCCAAGCTCCCGCACCTCTGTGCGCGGCATGGCCACGACGGGCGAAGTCAGCGCCGCGGGCACGGTGACGATGCCGGCGTCTGACGCCGGTGCGGCGGCGACGGGGGCCGCAGCCATCGCAACCGGCGAAGTGGCCGGCGCCGCCTGCGCCAGCGCGGTGTCGCCGCGCCGCCAGGTGCCTGCGCGGATGTCCGCATTCGTGATGCGCTCGATCTCCACCGGCGCCACGCCGCGCAGCAGGTCGAGCTTGTAGGCCGCGGTGTAGCTCAGGTCGATGACGCGGTCCTCGTGGAAGGGCCCGCGGTCGTTCACCCGCACGATCACCTCGCGCCCGTTGGCCGGATTGCGCACGCGCACGTAGCTGGGCAGCGGCAGGGTCTTGTGCGCGGCCGTCATCGCGTACATGTCGTAGGGCTCGCCGCTGGCGGTGGATTGCGCGTGGAACTTGCGGCCGTACCAGGAGGCCAGCCCGGTCTCGCGCCACGGCCGGTCGTCGGTGATCGGCACGTAGGAGCGGCCCAGCACCACATAGGGCTTGCTGGTGCCGCCGCTGCCACGGATGGCCTCGACGCGCGGTTCGGCATCGGCCACCTGGCCCAGGCCGGAGGGCGGGTTCGCGTCGGCGCCGTCGCGCCCGATGCCGGAGCCGCTGCGCGGTCCGCTGGCGCAGCCGGCCAGCAGCGCCAGCACCGCACCGGCGACCAGCGCGAGAGCGCGCGTGCGGGCCGGGCTAGCCAAACACCGCCTTCCACAGGGCCAGCATGGCCTCGCGCTCGGCCGCGAGCGCGCTCATCGGCACCTGCGTCGGCTCCTCGTTGAGCCGGGCCCGGTGCTGCACGCGGCGCAGCTCGCGGTAGGCCGACGCGGCGTTGCGGCCGATGCCCTCGGGCAGCAGGCCCGCCTCCTCGGCGCGGATCAGCAGGGCGATATTGCCCACGTTCGGGATCAGCTCGCGATGCGTCTTCGCTTCCGACAGCACCAGGAACTGCACCGCGAACTCGGCATCCACCATGCCGCCCGGGCTGTGCTTGACGTCGAAGCGATCGGCCTTGACCGGCCGCGCGGCGCGCACCTTCTCGCGCATCGCGACGATCTCGGCCTTGAGCGCGCTTCGGTCGCGCGGCGCCGTGATCACCGCCTCGCGAATGCGGTCGAAGCGATCGCACAGCGAGCAGTCGGCGCTGTCGTCGGGGCCCGTCGCCATGTCCACGAAGCGCGCCCGCGTCATGGCCTGGTGCTCCCAGGTCCATGCGGTGTTGCTGCCGCGGCCCAGCTGGTATTTCTCGTAGGCGTCGAAGCTGGTGGTGAGCAGGCCCGAGTTGCCGTTGGGCCGCAGCGCGGTGTCGATCTCGAACAGGTCGCCCTCGCGGGTCTTGACCGTGAGCCAGTTGATCAGCTTGCGCACATAGGCCGCATAGACCTCGCCGGCGCGCTCGTCGTCGTCGTCGTAGACGAACACGATGTCCAGGTCGCTGCCGTAGCCGAGCTCCTTGCCGCCCAGTTTTCCGTAGCCGATGATCGCGAAGCGCGGCGCCTCGCGGTGCGGGTTGCGCACCTGCGGCCAGCACCAGCGCGCGGTCAGGCGCAGCACCGTGTCGGCCAGGGCGCTCAGGTCGTCCGCCACCTGCTCGACCGTGATGTGACCCTCGACGTCGCGCGCCAGCGTGCGGAACAGCTCCGCGTGGTGCGCGTGGCGCAGCAGGTTCAGCAGGCGTTCCTCGTCGGCCTCGCCGGTCTGGCGCAGCGCCAGGTGGCGCGCTTCCAGCTCGCGCTCGAACTCGGCGGCCGAGAAGCGCCCGGCCAGCATCTCGGGGCTGGCCAGCTCGTCGATCACGCCCGGGTGCTGCATCAGGTAGCGCGCCGGCCAGCGTGCCGAGCCCAGCAGGCGCAGCAACCGCTCCTGCACCGCCGGCCGCTCGACCAGCAGGGCGATGTAGTTCTCGCGCCGCATCAGCGGCTCGATCCAGTCGGCCCAGCGCAGCGCACCGTCGATGTGGTGGGCGATCTGACCCGCGCCTTCGCCGTCGGGCTCGCGCAGCCACTGGCCGGTGCGCTGGATCAGCTGGCGCAGTCGGGCACGGGTCTCGTCGCGCAGAGCCTGCACGCGCGGGCTGTCGGACCAGGCCTGGATGCGCTCGGCAAAGGGGGCAGGCAACGCCTCGATCAGGTCGCTCAGGTCGGCCGGCGCTGCACCGGCCGACTTGCCGTTGCAGCGCGTGCAGGGCTGCTTCTTGCCGCCCAGCAGCTTGTCGAATTCCTGGGCCACGAACTCCCGATGCGCGTCCAGCTGTGCCAGGAAGGGGCAGCACCCCTCGTAGCCCAGCGTGTGCGCGATCCAGCGCAGGTCCTCGTCCTGCACCGGCAGCACATGGGTCTGCTGGTCGTCCAGGTACTGGATGCGGTGCTCGACGCGGCGCAGGAATTCGTAGGCTGCGGCCAGCGCATCGGCCGTTTCCTGCGGCATCAGGTTGGCGCGCGCCAGGCGCTGCAGGGCGTCGAGCGTGGGCCGGGTGCGCAGCTCGGGGAACTGGCCGCCGCGCACCACCTGCAGCAGCTGCACGATGAATTCGATCTCGCGGATGCCGCCGCGCGAGAGCTTGACGTCGTTGGCGCGCTCGGGCCGTCCGGCGCTGCGGCGCGCCGCCTGCTCGCGGATCTGCCGGTGCAGGGTGCGCAGCGAGTCGAATACGCTGTAGTCCAGGTAGCGGCGAAAGACGAAGGGCAGCACCGCGCCGCGCAGCGCGTGGGCCGAGCCGTCGGCGATCGCGCTTTGCGGCGCCACCACCCGGCTCTTGAGCCATGCAAAGCGCTCCCACTCGCGGCCCTGCACCTGGAAATACTCCTCCAGCGCGTCCAGCGAGACCACGCTGGGCCCCGAGTTGCCGTTGGGCCGCAGCGCGAGGTCGACGCGGAACACGAAGCCGTGCTCGGTGGTGTCGCCCACCATCGCGTAGATGCGCTTGACGGCGCGCGAGAAGAATTCCTGGTTGGCCAGCCGCGCGCGCCCCTGCGCATCGCCCGCGGTCTCCCCGTCGTGGTCGTAGAGGTAGATCAGGTCGATGTCGCTCGACACATTGAGCTCGCGCGCGCCGAGCTTGCCCATGCCCACCACCCAGAGCTGCGCGCGCTGTCCCGCGGGGCCGGTCGGCGCGCCGTGCTGGGTCTCGAGCTCGGCCGAGGCTTCGCGGCAGGCGACGTCGAGGGCGAACTCGGCCAGCTCGGTGACGGCAGTGGTGACCACCGCCAGCGGTGCCTGCTGTTCGCAGTCCAGCGTGATCAGCCGCTCCATCACCAGCTGGCGCACGATGCGCAGCGCATCGGCCACGCTGTCGCCGCGCTCGCGCAGTGCGGCGTAGGCCTGCGCCATGTCAGGGCGCCGCGGTTCGCCGGCCGGCAGCAGCGCCAGCTCGCCGGCATAGCGGCGCCGCAAGCGTTGCACGAAACGCGAGGAGGCCGCGAGCGGCGGCACGTGCGGCGCATCCGCTGCGCCGGACTGGGTATCGGTGGAACCCGTTGGGAGGCTCGCAGTCATAATTCCCGTCACAGCGCGATCCTCAATGAACGACACGACGTCTTCCCCTTCACGTCTGCTCAAGATCACCGCTGTGGCGGCACGCTGGTTGTTGGGTTTGCTGATCGGTGCATGGCTGCTGCTTGCGCTGTCAGTGCTAGTCCTACACGCGTGGATTGTGCCGCGAATCGGCGACTACCGTGGCGCGCTGGAAGCGCAGGCCAGCAAGACCATCGGGGTACCGGTGCGCATCGGCTCCATCACGGCCAAGGGCGGTACCCTGTTTCCGAGCTTCGAGCTGCGCGAAGTGGTGCTGCTCGACTCCCAGCAGCGCGAGGCCCTGCGCTTGGCGCGGGTGGTGGCCAGCGTCTCGCCGCGCTCGCTGTGGCGCTTGAACTTCGAGCAGCTCTACATCGAGAACCCCGCGGTGGAGGTGCGCCGCGATGCCGCCGGCAAGCTGCATGTCGCCGGCCTCAGCATGGACACCGACACCACCGGCGAAGGCCGCGGGGCCGACTGGTTCTTCGGCCAGCGCGAGTTCGTGATCCGGGGCGGCACCGTGCGCTGGACCGACGAGAGCCGCGGCGCCCCGCCGCTCCTGCTGTCCGACGTGCAGTTCATCGCCCGCAACGGCCCCCGCAGCCACACGATGCGCCTCGACGCCACGCCGCCGGCCGGCTGGGGCGAGCGCTTCAGGCTGCTCGGCGCCTTCCGCCAGCCCCTGCTGTCGGTGCGCACCGGCAACTGGCACAGCTGGGACGGCGTGGCCTACGCCGAGCTGCCGCGCATCGACATCCGCCAATTGGGCCAGTACGTGAAGCTCGACGCCCGCATCCGCGAAGGCAACGGCGCGCTGCGGGTCTGGGCCGATGTCGACGACGGCCAGATCGCCGGCGGCACGGCCGACCTGGCACTGCTGAGCGTGGACGCCTCGCTGGGCAAGTCGCTCGAGCCGCTGGTGCTGCGCGCCGTCACCGGCCGGCTGGCCGGGCGCATGACGCCGGAGGCCCTGGAGTTCTCCACCACCGACCTGCAGTTCCAGACCCCCGACGGCATGCGCTGGCCGGGCGGCAACCTCTGGTTCCAGCACCTGCCTGCCAAGGGCCGGATCGCCGAGCGCGGCGCGTTGCGCGCCGACCGCCTCGACCTGGCGGCGCTGGCCATGATCGCCGACCGGCTGCCGCTGGACGACAAGGCCCGCAAGACGATCGACGACCTGGCGCCGCGCGGCCTGATCGAGCGCGTCGATGCCAGCTGGCAGGGCGCGCTGGGCGCGCCCGAGAAGTACCAGGCGCGTGGCCGCGTCAGCGGCTTCGGCGTTGCATCGCAGGCCGCTGTCGAGACCGCCCCCGCGCCCGCAGTCCCGCCGCGTTCCTCCGCCCCGGCTGCGGCGGCGCATGCAGCGGCAGCGCCAACACCGCCGGCCGGCGCGCCCGGCATCCGCGGCGCCACCGTCGACTTCGACGCCACCCAGGCCGGCGGCAGCGCCGCCTTGACCATCGCCAACGGTGCGCTCGACTTCCCGGGCGTCTTCGAAGACCCGGTGATCCCGATCGACCAGCTGTCCGCCCAGCTCGTGTGGAAGGTCGACGGCGACAAGTCGCAGCTGCAGGTCTCGGGCCTCCGGTTTGCCAACGCCGATGCCGAGGGCGAGGCGCAGGCCAGCTGGCGCACCAGCGACCCCGCCAGCTCTAGCAGCCGCTCGCGCTTTCCCGGCGTGCTGGATCTGCAGGGCAAGCTGACGCGCGCCGACGGCACCCGCGTGTTCCGCTACCTGCCGCAGCACATCCCGAAGGAAACGCGCGACTATGTGCGCGACGCGGTGCAGAAAGGCATCGCCAGCGCGGTGGACTTCAAGGTCAGGGGCGACCTGTGGGACATGCCCTTCAAGGACCCCAAGCAGGGCGACTTCCGCATCGCCGCGCGCGTGGCGGACGTGCAGTACGCCTACGCGCCGCCGGTGGCCGGATCGAGCAAGAACTGGCCGGCCCTGACCAGCCTCTCCGGCGAGCTGGTCTTCGAGCGCTCGGGCATGCAGGTGCGCAATGCCCGCGGGCGCCTCGCGGGCGCGCCCGGCATCGAGGTCATCAAGGCCGAGGCCCAGATCCCCGACATGGACCACCACGCGCCGCTTCTCAAGATCGACGCCCAGGCCAAGGGCCCGCTGGCCGAGCTGCTGCGCGCCGGAGCGCCGCTGGCGGGCGAGGCCGGCCCCACGCTGGCGGGCGCCCGCGCGACCGGCAACGCCGACTACCGGCTGCGCCTGGAGCTGCCGCTGGCCGCCATGGACAAGGCCAAGGTGCAGGCCAGCGTCGCGCTGGCCGACAACGACATCCAGATCCTGCCCGAGACCCCCACCCTGGGCCAGGCGCGCGGCACGCTGAATTTCACCGAAGGCGGCTTCTCGCTGGCCGGCGTGCAGGGCCGCGCGCTCGGCGGCGCTATGCGCATCGAGGGCGCGGGCCGCTGGGGCGCCACGCAGGAGTTGAGCCTGCGCGTCCAAGGCAACGCCAGCGCCGAGGGCCTGCGCGCGGCGCGCGAGGTCGACTGGCTCGCGCGCCTGGCCAAGCACACCACCGGCAGCACGCCCTACACCGCGTCTTTCTCGATGCGCGACGGCGCCTCCGAGTTCTCGCTGGCCAGCAGCCTGCAGGGCCTGGGGCTGCAGCTGCCCGCGCCGCTGGCCAAGCCGGCCGAGGAAGCGATGCCGCTGTCGATCGAGAAGAAGATCGTGCAGCGCGACGCCCGCGCGAGCGGCGCCCCGCTGCTGCAGGACCGGCTCGCGATCGAGCTGGGGCGCGTCGGCTCCGCCTCTTACGTGCGCGACATCTCCGGCAGCGAGGTCCGCGTGCTGCGCGGCGGCATCGGCATCGGCCTGTCCGCGGGCGAATCCGCGGCCGCGCCCGAGCGCGGCGTGCTCGCCAACATCCAGCTCGCGCGCATCGACGTGCCGGCCTGGCAGGCCCTGTTCGGCGACACCACCGGCAAGCCGGCCGAAGCGAGCGCCGGCGGCGACGATGCCTCGTCCTACCTGCCCACCATGCTCGTGGTGCGGGCGAAGGAGCTGGCGGTCGGCGGGCGCACGCTGCACGACGTGGTGATGGGCGGCACCCGCGAGGGGGCGCTCTGGCGCGCCAACATCGACGCCGCCGAGCTCAACGGCTACGCCGAGTACCGCAGCGCCCAGGCCGGGCGGCTCTATGCGCGGCTGGCGCGGCTCAAGATCGCGCCCAGCACGGCCACCGCGGTCGAATCGCTGCTGGACGAGCAGCCGGGCGACCTGCCCGCGCTGGACATCGTGGTCGACGACTTCGAGCTGCTGGGCCGGCGGCTGGGCCGGGCCGAGATCGATGCCGTGAACCGCGGCGGCGCCGGGCGCGAATGGCGGCTCAACAAACTGAGCTTCACGACGCCCGAAGCCAGCTTCACGGCGCAGGGCGCCTGGGCCGCCGCGCCCGCGGGAAGCAGCAGCGCGCGCGGGCGCGGCGAGCCGCGCCGCACCACCATGGACTTCAAGCTCGACATCGCCGACGCCGGCGGCCTGCTCGGGCGCTTCGGCATGAAGGACGTGGTGCGCGCCGGCCGCGGCCGCCTCGAAGGCCAGGTGCACTGGAGCGGCTCGCCCTTCGCGCTGGACTACCCCAGCCTGGGCGGCCAGCTGAAGATCGACGTCGAGGCCGGCCAGTTCCTCAAGGCCGAGCCCGGCATCGCCAAGCTGCTCGGTGTGCTGAGCCTGCAGGCGCTGCCGCGGCGGCTCACGCTCGATTTCCGCGACGTGTTCAGCCAGGGCTTCAGCTTCGACTTCCTGCGTGGCGACGCCAGGATCAACCAGGGCGTGGCCAGCACCAACAACCTGCAGATGAAGGGCGTCAACGCCGCGGTGCTGATGGACGGCTCGGCCGACATCGCGCGCGAGACGCAGGCCCTGCGCGTGGTCGTGGTGCCCGAGATCAACGCCGGTACCGCCGCACTGGTGGCGACCGCGATCAACCCCGCGATCGGCCTGGGCACCTTCCTGGCGCAGATGGTGCTGAGCCGCCCGCTCATCGCCGCCGCCACGCAGGAGTTCCAGATCGACGGCACCTGGGCCGACCCCAAGATTGTCAAGGTGCCGCGCCGCCCGCGGACGGAAGCGCTGGGCACGCCGCCGGTGCCCGCGCCCGCGGTACGCTGACGCACGACGAACGACGCGCACAAGAGAAAGACGGAGCCCCTCATGAAAGTCGCCGCCATCCAGATGGTCTCGGCCATCGCACGCGAGGCCAACCTCGCCCGCGCCCATGCGCTGCTGGGCGAAGCCGCCGCCGGCGGCGCCGAGCTGGCCGTGCTGCCCGAGTATTTCTGCATGATGGGCGCGCGCGACACCGACAAGCTGGGCCTGCGCGAGACCGCCGGCGCCGGCACGGTGCAGGGCTTCCTGGCCGACGCCGCGCGCGAGTTCGGCCTGTGGATCGTCGGCGGCACGCTGCCGCTGGAGACCGGCGACGAGACCCGCGTCTTCAACAGCTCCCTGGCCTATTCGCCCGACGGCGAGCAGGTGGCGCGCTACGACAAGATCCACCTCTTCTTCTACGACAACGGCCGCGAGCGCTACGACGAGCGCCGCGTGATCGCGCCCGGCACCGAGCCCGTCTGCTTCGACCTGCCCTCGCGAGACGGCCATCGCTGGCGCATCGGCATGAGCGTGTGCTACGACCTGCGCTTTCCCGAGCTCTACCGAGCGCTGGCCCGACGGGGCGCCGAGCTGCTGCTGGTGCCCAGCGCCTTCACCCACACCACCGGCTCGGCCCACTGGGAAGTGCTCTTGCGCGCCCGCGCCATCGAGAACCTCTGCTGGGTGGTCGCGCCCGCCCAGGGCGGCACCCACGAGAACCGGCGCCAGACCTGGGGCCAGTCGATGGTGGTCAACCCCTGGGGCGAGGTGGTGGCGCAGCGTGCCGTCGAGGAGGGCGTGGTGAGCTTCGATCTCGACGCCCAGCAGATCGAGCGCGCGCGCACGCAGCTGCCGGCGCTTTCGCATCGCGTGCTCTGAAATACCTTCTGAAGCCGGTGTCCTCGACCACGCTGCCCATCGCAAGAACGATCCGCGGGGCCTTTGCCGGCCTGCGCTCGCTGCGCAGGCTGCATTCGCTGTGGCAGCGCTGGTTCCTGTGGGTGATCCTGGCCGTGCTGGTGATCGCGCTGCTGGCCACCGTGGTGTGGCTGGCCGGCCGCCACGAGGTCGAGCAGGTGCAGACCGCGCTCGACCGCGACACCGCCGATGCCGTGTCCGACCTGCGCAGCGGCCTGCAGCGCAATGCCCAGAGCCTGCGCGCCTCGCTGGCCAACGGCATGAACCGCGAGCGCTGGCCCACGGAGGCCGCGGCGCTGCTGCGCGAGCATCGCGAATGGCTGCGCGTCGAATGGCGCGACGCCTCGCTGCGCCCGCTGGCCACCGCCGACACGCCCTACCGCCAGCGCGTGTTCGACGACAGGAGCCGCGGCCCGGACCAGTCCGACGTCGCGCTGGCCTGCGCCGCCGCGCGCAAGGCCGGCGCGCCGGCCTACTCGCCGAGCCACTATGTTCCCTTCGTGCCCAGCGGCGGCCTCGAGGTGATGGAGCTGTGCCTGCCGGTCGACGGTGGCGGCTACCTCGTAGCCGCCTATTCGCTGCGCGACACGCTGATCGAGCTGGTCGCGCCTACGCTCACGCGCGGCCAGGAGGTCGCCTTCACCGAGGCCGACGGCACGCGCCTGGTGGCCGTCGGTGCGGCGCGCCGCGTGGGCACGCGCGTCTTCACCGCGCAGCAGCTGGTCGACCTGCCCGGCACCGCACTGATGCTGCGCGTGGACGGCTGGCGTGCCGCGCCCGACCTCTTCCCCAACCTGCTGACCGCGCTGGTCACGGCGATCTCGATCGCGCTGGTGTCGGTGCTGGTGCTGCTGGCGCGCGACACGCGCCGGCGTCTGCGCGCCGAGCACGACCTGGCCGACGCGCTGGCCTTCCGCAAGGCGATGGAGGACTCGGTCATCACCGGCCTGCGCGCACGAGACCTGCAGGGCCGCATCACCTACGTCAACCCGGCCTTCTGCGAGATGGTGGGCTTCAGCGCCGAGGAGCTGATGAACCATGTCGGCGACGTCCCTTACTGGCCGACCGAGCTCGCGCAGGAATACCGCCAGCGCCAGGCCTTGCGCATGGCCGGCGGCGTGCCGCCGCGCGAGGGCTTCGAGTCGGTCTTCATGCACAAGGACGGCCGGCGCTTCCCGGTGCTGATCTTCGAGGCGCCGCTGATCAATGCGCAGCGCGCCCAGACCGGCTGGATGAGCGCCTTCATCGACATCAGCGAGCAGCGCCGCATCGAGGAGCTCTCGCGCGCCAGCCAGGAGCGCCTGCAGGCCAGCGCGCGGCTGGCGACCGTGGGCGAGATGGCCTCGCTGCTGAGCCATGAGCTGACCCAACCGCTGGCCGCGATCGCGAGCTATGCCAGCGGCTCGCTCAACCTGCTGCGCGGTGCCTCCAGCGGCGACCACGGCGATCATGGCGAGGTCGCGATGGCCGTGCGCCGCATCGCCGAGCAGGCCGATCGCGCGGGCCAGGTCATCCGCAGCGTGCACGACTTCGTGCGCCGCCGCGACCGCATCCGCGAGGCGGTCGCGCCGCACACGCTGATCGACGCCGTGCTGCCGCTGGTGCGCCTGCAGGCGCGCAAGCTCGGCGTGCGCGTCGACGTGCACTACGAGGAGCGCCTGCCGCGCGTGCTGTGCGACCGCACGCTGGTCGAGCAGGTGCTGCTGAACCTGGCGCGCAACGCCATGCAGGCCATGGACCTGCCCGAGCTGAGCGAGCGCGTGCTGCATATGCGCGTGGCGCGCGCCCGCGCCGTCGGCGAAAGCGGCGACACCCCCGACAAGGCCGACGTGCGCCGCTGGGTCGAGTTCTCGGTGGCCGACCGCGGCGCCGGCATCAGCGAGGAGGTGGCGGCGCGGCTTTTCACCCCCTTCTTCACCACGAGGCCGGATGGCATGGGCCTGGGCCTGAGCCTGTGCCGCACGGTGGTCGAGCAGCATGGCGGCGCGCTGGTGTTCGAGCCGCAGCGGCCGCGCGGCACGGTCTTTCGATTCACGCTCCCTGCGGCATGAAACTGCCTTGAGCTTTTATCTGCAATGCAACCCTTGATCGATGCCCTGATCTTCATCGTCGACGACGACGCCAGCGTGCGCGAGGCGCTGGCCTGGCTGCTGCGCTCGCGGCGGCTCGTGAGCGAGCAATACGCGAGCGCGGAGGACTTCGAGCTGCGCCTGGCCGAGGGCCCGCTGGCCGATCAGCCGCACTGCCTGCTGCTGGACGTGCGCATGCCGGGCATGAGCGGGCTGGTGCTGTTCGACCGGCTGGCGGAGCGCGGCCTGCTCGATGTGCTGCCGGTGATCTTCCTGACCGGTCATGCCGACGTGCCCACCGCCGTCGATGCGGTCAAGCGCGGCGCCTTCGATTTCTGCGAGAAGCCCTTCTCCGACAACGCGCTCGTCGACCGCATCGAGCAGGCACTCGGCGGCTCGTTGCGCGCGGTGGAGGCCCAGCGCGCGCGGCGCCTGCTGCTGCGCCGCGTCGAGGAACTGACGGAGCGCGAGCGCGAGGTGATGCGGCGCGTGGTCGAGGGCCTGCCCAACAAGCTGATCGCCGATCAGCTCTCGATCAGCGTGCGCACGGTGGAGGTGCACCGGGCGCGGGTGTTCGAGAAGATGGAGGTCAAGTCGGCGGTGGAGTTGGCGAATTTGTTGAGGGATGTTTGAAGACTGTTGATGTCTTGAAGATGCGGTAGGTGTTACTTTTGCGCGTGCAACATCGAGCGCTCTCCTGCCGATTTCATGTTCCAGCTATCGGCCGAAGAATGGTCAACTTTGAGGTCACACCCTGTGACCTCAAACACCCGCCGCCGCGGCGGTCGACGCACTGGCCCTTATGTGTTCACTGCGCAGGGCGTGGCAATGTTGTCTTCCGTCGTGAGTCCGAACGCGACTTCACGCCGTACCACGCAGCCAAGACGCTCAAATCGCCCAGCCATCTCTCACCCCTGCGGCCGCTCACCCACATAAATCTCGACCCTTCGGTTCTGCGCCCGCCCCGCATCGCTGCCGTTGTCCGCAACCGGCTCACGCGACCCCCGCCCCTCGATGCGGAAGGCCTGCTGCGACACGCCCCGCGAGATCAGGTAGTCGCGCGTGCTGGCCGCACGGTCCACCGACAGCGGGTTGTTGATGGCGTCCGTGCCCGTGCTGTCGGTGTGGCCGATGATGCGCACCTCCGCATTCGGGTTGTTGCGCAGGCCGTTGGCGAACTGGTTGAGGATGGGCACGAAATTCGGCTTGATCGTGGAGCGGCCGGTGTCGAAGGATACGTCGCTCGGGATCGCGAGCTTGAGCTCGTTGTTGGGAGTCTGCGTAACGGCGACGCCGGTGCCCTGGGTGGCGGCCTGCATCTCGCGCTTCTGCGCTTCCATGCGCTGCGACCAGAGGTAGCCGCCGAGCGCGCCGGCAGCCGCACCCACGGCGGCGCCGGTGCCGATGGCCTTGCTGTCGCCGCCGGTTGCGGAGCCGATCACGGCGCCGCCGAGGGCGCCGATCCCGGCACCGATGCCGGTGTTGCGTTGCGTGTCGCTCATGCCGGCGCAGCCTGACAGGACAATGGCAGCGGCGGTGGTGGCGAGGACGAACTTCTTCATGCAATCTCCTTGTTGAATCAGCAACTGGCGATTATCTGGACCCGCCCGCCGGCGGCTCGTCGGACGGAGGCGCTTTTTCAGCCTCGTCCTCGTCATGCAATTCGCCGCCCTTGCGGCCCGAGAACATGGTCCACCACACGATCAGGACCAGCACGATTCCGGCGCCGAGCGCTTCGAGCAAAATCAAACCCATGAAAAGTGGACTCCAGTGGCTGGTCGGGCTCGCGATCGTAGCAACGCTGGCCGGCTGTTCCGTCGGCACCCTGCAACCCGAGGCACCGGTGGCGACTGCGCCCTCGAGCGCGCCGCCCGCGCGCGAGCCGGGCCCGCTGACCGGCTCGCTCAACCATCCGAAGAGCCGCTGGGTGCCGGTGCCCTGGTCGGAGCTGCCCGGCTTCGAGGACGACGCGCTGCACGAAGGATGGAGCGCGATGATCACCAACTGTGCCCGGCCCAACGCCGCCTTCGCGCCGCTGTGCCGCGAAGTGCGCCAGCTGGCGCTGGCCGAGACCGAGGAGCAGCGCCAGTGGATGCGCGAGCGGCTGCAGCCCTATCGTGTGGAATCGCCAACGGGCCCGGTCGAGGGCAAGCTCACCAGCTACTACGAGCCGGTGTTCGAAGCCTCGCGCCGGCCCACCGCGCAGCACACCGTGCCGCTCTACCAGGCGCCCGCCGGCCTGGTGGCCCGCCGCCCCTGGTTCACGCGCCAGGAGATCGACACCCTGCCGCAGGCCCAGGCCGAGCTGCGCGGGCGCGAGATCGCCTGGCTGGCCGACCCCATCGACGTGCTGATGCTGCACATCCAGGGCTCGGGCCGCCTGCGCATCACCGAGCCCGACGGCTCGCAGCGCACGGTGCGCGTGGCCTTCTCGGCCACCAACGAGCAGCCCTACCGCAGCGTGCAGCAATGGCTGCAGAGCCAGGGCGCGACCAAGGTCAGCCTGTGGCCCGACGATACCAAGCAGTGGGTGGCGCAGAACCCGCAGCGCCTGTCGCAGCTGCTGTGGAGCAACCCACGCTACGTCTTCTTCCGCGAGGAGCCGCTGGCCGACATCGATGCCGGCACCGGCCCGATCGGCGCACAGGGCGTGCCGCTCACCGCGGGCCGCTCGATCGCGGTCGACCGCGAGAGCATTCCCTACGGCACGCCGGTGTGGCTGGCCTCGCCGGGGCCGGCCGTGCCGCTGGCGCGGCTGGTGGTGGCGCAGGACACCGGCAGCGCGATCGTGGGCGCGGTGCGCGCCGACTACTTCGCCGGCACCGGCGCCGAGGCCGGGCGGTTGGCGGCGCGCATGAATCAGCCACTTCGCTTGTGGGTGTTGTGGCCGAAATGACATGTTGAAGGGGCATGATTCCTGCGTGTGGGCTGTGACGGTCCACCGGGTCAGGCAGGGAGCACCATGAACCTTCACACTTTCTCGATCATCTTCGCCGGCGTGCTGCTGAACTCGGCCGCGCAGCTGATGCTCAAGGCCGGCGCCAGGACGCTGGGCACCGTCGCGATGGGCAGCAGCGCCTCGCTGACGGCTGCCGCCTGGAACGCGGCCACGCAGCCCTGGATCGTGCTGGGGCTCGTGTGCTACTTCGTCAGCGCCGGGCTGTGGATCCTCGCGCTGACGCGGGTGGACGTGACCGTCGCCTACCCCATGCTGTCCATGGGCTACGTGATCGCCGCCCTGCTCGCGTGGCAGTTCTTCGGCGAATCGCTGAACCCCACGCGCGTGATGGGCATCGCGATCATCCTGGTCGGCGTGGTCGTCTTGAGCCGTGGGTGATGCCATGCGCCCGCTCTATGTGGACTTGGATGGCACGTTGATCGCCACCGACTCGCTGCACGAATCGCTGCTGCAACTGGTGCGTGCCTCGCCGGCGTCGCTGCTCGCGCTGCCCGTGTGGCTGCTGCGCGGCAAGGCCGCGCTCAAGAAAGAAGTGGCGCAGCGCACCGCCATCGACGTGCAGACGCTCCCCTACCGGCCCGAGGTGCTCGAACTGCTGCGTAGCGCCCGCGCCGCCGGCCGGCGCACCGTGCTGGCGACGGCGACCGACGGCCGGGTGGCGCGCGCGGTGGCCTCGCACCTGGGCCTGTTCGACGCGGTGCTCGCTTCCGACGGCGAGCACAACCTGCGCGGCGCGGGCAAGCACGCCGCCATCGAGGCCGATGCCGGCGGCCGGAGCTTCAGCTATGCAGGCAATGACCATGTGGACCTCGCGGTCTGGCGCGAGGCCGAGGCCGCGGTGGTGGTCAGCCGCTCCGAGGCGCTGGCGCGCCGCGTGGCCGGGCTGACCGCGGTCGAGGCACGGATCGTGCCGCCGCGCACGCCGCTCAAGCGCTACCTGTACGGCATGCGGCTGCACCAGTGGCTCAAGAACGTGCTGGTCTTCCTGCCGCTGATGCCGGTGCTGCACGAGCTCACGCAACCGATCCTGCTGCATGCCGCGCTGGCCTTCCTGGCCTTCGGATTGATGGCCTCGGGCATCTACGTGCTCAACGACCTGCTCGACCTGGAGTCGGACCGGCGCCACCACCGCAAGCGCCTGCGGCCCTTCGCCACCGGCGAGATCACCGCGCGCGAAGGGCTGGTCATGGCCGGGCTCCTGTGCGCGGCCTCGCTGGCGCTGTCGCTCGCGCTGCTGCCCGGCGCCTTCGTGAGCGTGCTGTTGCTCTACATGGCCCTGACCAGCGCCTATTCGCTGACGCTCAAGCGCCGCGCGGTGGTCGACGTGTTCGCGCTGGCGGGCCTCTACACGATCCGCGTGGCGGCCGGCACCGCGGCGACCGGGCTGCCGCTGTCCTTCTGGATCCTGTCCTTCTCGATGTTCATCTTCCTGAGCCTGGCGCTGGCCAAGCGCTACGTGGAGCTGAGCGGCCCGCCGCTCGAGGTGCAGCGCATGAAGCGCGACCGCGGCTACCACCCGGTGGACGCCCCCTTCGTGCTGTGCACCGGCATCGCGGCCGGCCAGATGTCGGTCCTGCTGCTCGGCCTCTACCTGCACGACAAGGAGGTGCTGGCGCGCTACGACAACCCCGAGTACCTGTGGGTGCTGATTCCGCTGTTCCTGTTCTGGACCATGCGCGTGTGGCTCAAGGCGATCCGCGGTGCGCTGCACGACGACCCGGTGGTCTTCGCCGCGCGCGACTGGGTCAGCCGCTGGGCGGTGGGCATCGCCGCGCTAGCGCTGTGGATGGCGGACTAGTGCCCAGACGCGCGCTCGCCTGGGATGCGGTCTTCGCGGCGCTGCTCGCGCTCGCGGCCGTGCTGCTGCTGACGACGCTTGCACGCCAGCTGCCGCCCGAGCTCTTCGCCCGCGACAGCGGCCTCGACGCCTGGTTCCAGTCAGACACCCCGCGCGTGCTAAGCAACATGGTGGACGCGCAGAGCAACCACTACCGCACCAAGGTCCACCCCATCGCCTCGATCCTCATCCATCCGATGGTGACCGGCCTGCGCGCGCTCTGGCCCGGCAGCGACCTGCAGGCCGCCATGCGCTTCGCCTACCTGGTGGCGGCGCTGTGGGTGCTGTGCTTCTACGCCCTGTGCCGCCTGCTCGGCAATGGACGTTTCGTGGCGATGTGCTTCTCGCTGCTGGCCATCGGCAGCGCCGCCTTCCAGTTCTGGTTCTCGGTGCCCGAGACCTACGCCCTCGGCTCGCTGAGCCTGCTGTGGGTGCTGCTGGTCGCGGCGCTCGCGGTGCACCGGCCGGTGAGCGACGGGCTGCTGCTCGCCGCCAGTATCGCCAGCCTCGCCATCACGGTCACCAACTGGGTGGCGGGGCTGGCGCTGGCCGTGGCGCAGCGGCCCTGGCGGCGGGCGCTGGCGATCAGCGCGGCTGCCTTTGTCATCGTCGCCGTCCTCGCGGTGGCGCAGCGCTTCCTCTACCGCTTCGCCAAGCTGTTCTTTCTCGGCAGCCGCGAGGAGGCCGACTACGTGAACCTGGAGCGCGCCGGCACGGTGCTCAACAAGCTGGCCGCCATCTTCTGGCATCCGCTCAGCCTGCCCGAGGTGCTGAGCGTGGCCTCCGTCCCGCCCAAGCTCAACTGGCTCACGGTGCAGCTGAGCACGCCGGCCTCGGGCGGCTGGGCCGGCGGCGCTGCCCTGCTCCTGTGGAGCCTGTTGCTGGCGGCCGGTGTCGTCGGCCTGCTGCGCACCCCACGCTGGCGGCGCTTCGCCGCGGTGCTCGGGCTCACGCTGGCGGCGCAGGTGGCGCTGCACCTGGTCTATGGCGACGAGACCTTTCTCTATGCCGCGCATTTCCTGCCGCTGCTGATGGCGGTGGCGGTGTTCGCCACGCGCGCCCTGCCGCCCACGCTGGCCGCGGCGATGGCCCTGCTGGCGGCCGGCCTCGCGGCCTTCCACAACGCCGCGATGTACGAGGCCGCGACCGGCCTGCTGCAGCACGCGCGCTGAGCGGCGCGCGCGGCACCGCCGCGCGGCGCGGGCATGTCAGGAATATGACCAGCGCCTGACTTCCTGGCGTCATATGGAACTTTTAGCGTACCGGGGTTTTTCAACAACCGTGCCCCACTGAAAGATTCGCGCATGACCGCCAAGACCCGCCATGAAGTCGCCGCCATCGACCCCGACGACATCGGCCACAACAAGAGTTCAAACCCTTCGTTCAACGACCTGATCGCTTCGCGCCTGAGCAGACGCCACCTGTTCGGCCTGGGCGTCGGCACCGCCGGCACCGCCCTGCTGCAGGCCTGCGGCGGCGGCGGCAGCGGCGGTTTCCCGGTGCTGCCGGCCGCCCCCGCACCGGCGCCCGCGCCGGCTCCTGCACCCGCGCCTGCGCCGGCTCCCGCCGCGCCCAAGCTCGGCTTCACCGCGGTCTCCAAGAGCTTGGCCGACGTCGTCGCCGTGCCGGTGGGCTATACCGCCACTGTGCTGTACCGCCTCGGCGACCCGATCGCGACCGGCGTGCCGGCTTACGCGAACGACGGCACCGACGCCGCCGCCACCTTCGACCGCCGTGCCGGCGACCACCACGACGGCATGACCTTCTTCGGCATGGATGCCTCGAACAAGTGGAGCGCGAGCGCCGCCGCGCGCGGCCTGCTGGCGATGAACCACGAAGCCATCACGCCGCTCTTCCTGCACCCGGCTGGCCAGACCACCACCGGCACCGGCAATGCGCAGGTGCGCACCGTCACGGACGAAGTGCTGCGCGAGTTCTACCTGCACGGCGTGAGCGTGATCGAGGTCAACAAGGGCACGAGCGGCTGGAGCTACAAGCAGGACTCCAGCTTCAACCGCCGCGTCCACACGCTGACCGAGATGAGCTTCTCCGGCCCCGCCGCCGGCACCCCCTACCTGGTGACCAAGTTCTCCACCGACGGCAGCAAGACCCGCGGCACGCTCAACAACTGCGCCAACGGCAGCACCCCCTGGGGCACCTACCTGACCTGCGAGGAGAACTGGGCCGGCTACTTCCGCCGCATCACGGCCACCGACAACCCGAACCGCAGCGCCAAGGAGCTCGCCTCCTTCACCCGCTACGGCGTGGCCGGCACCGGCCGCGAGCTGTGGGCCACGCCCACGCCCGACACGAGCGACAACCTCTACGGCCGCTGGAACACCGAGGTCATCACCGGCGCCGCCAATGCCGCAGCCGACTTTCGCAACGGCGCCAACACCTACGGCTGGGTGGTCGAGATCGATCCCTTCACGCCCGGCAGCACGCCGAAGAAGCGCACCGCCCTCGGCCGCATGGGCCATGAAGGCGCTTGCCTCGGGCCGGTGGTGGCCGGCAAGCCGCTCGTCTGGTACATGGGAGACGATTCGCGCAACGAGTACATCTACAAGTTCGTGTCGACGAAGAACTGGGACGCGGCCGATGCCAACGGCGGCCTGGCCGCCGGCGACAAGTACATGGACGACGGCCGGCTCTACGTCGCGAAGTTCAATGCCGACGGCACCGGCGCATGGCTGGAGCTCAAGCTCGGCGTCAACGGCATCACCGCGAGCAACGCGGCCTATGCCTTCGCCGACGCGGCCGACGTGGTGATCAACGCGCGCCTCGCGGCCGATGCGGCCGGCGCCACCAAGATGGACCGCCCCGAGTGGACGGCCGTCAATCCGAAGACGGGCGAGGTCTATGTGACGCTGACCAACACCAACGGCGCCTCGCGCCCGATCACCGCCACCGACGCCGCCAACCCGCGCTACTACAACGACCCGAAGGGCGCCGCCGCCACCGCGCAGACCGGCAACCCCAACGGCCACGTCGTGCGCTTCGCGGACGACAACGGCGATCCGGCGGCCCTGAGCTTCAAGTGGGACGTCTACCTGTTCGGCGCCCGCGCCGGCGCCGCGGCCGACATCAACCTCTCGGGCCTGGTCGCCGACAACGACTTCTCCAGCCCCGACGGCCTGTGGTTCAGCCAGGCCACCGGCGGCCTGCTGTGGCTGGAGACCGACGACGGCGCCTACACCGACGTCACCAACTGCATGTTGCTGGCCGCCCTGCCGGGCAGAGTGGGCGACGGCGCGGCCAAGACCATCACCAACGTCGACGGCGCGACCACGCGGCAGCAGGCCACCTTCGTCGGCAAGGCGCCTGGCACGGAGGGCCTGCGCCGCTTCCTGGTGGGCCCGAAGGACTGCGAGATCACCGGCATCGCCGAATCGGGTGACGGCCGCGCGCTGTTCGTCAACATCCAGCATCCGGGCGAGACCACGCCGGTGGCGAACATCGGCAACCCGGCGCTGTTCGGCAGCCACTGGCCCGACGGCGGCAATGCCCGCCCGCGCTCGGCCACCGTCGTCATCACGAAGGACGACGGCGGGCTCGTCGGCTTGTAAGCGCCTTCAAGGCGGCGCCGCCGGCAACGGCAGCGCCGTCTTGTAGCGCACCTGCTTGAGCGCAAAGCTCGAGCGGATCTTCTCGATGCCCGCAATGGGCGTCAGCTGCTCGAGGATGAACTTCTCGAGCGCCGCGATGTCGGCCACGGCGACCCGGATCAGGTAGTCGCTGTCGCCGGTCATCAGGTAGCACTCCATCACCTCGTCGTGCTCGGCGATGCGCTGCTCGAAGTCGGCCAGCGACTGCTTGCTCTGCGTGCGCAGGCTGATCGAGATGAACACATTGAGCCCCAGGCCCAAGGCCGCCGCGTTGGCCAGCGCCACGTAGCGCTGGATCACGCCCGCCGCCTCCAGCGCCTTCACCCGCGCCAGGCAGGGCGAGGGCGACAGGTGGACGCGCCGCGCGAGCGCCACGTTGGAGAGCGCGCCGTCGCGCTGCAGTTCGTCGAGGATGCGCAGGTCGATCGCGTCCAGTTGCATGAAATGCCTTGAAGTGACCCAATCGCAGCATCTTATGCCGCGATATGAGAATGGATGCTGCTCGAACGGCAGCTCATTCCATGGATCACGGCCTAAAGTGCGGCTCATGAACGCTCCGATTCCCGCCGACCCATTGCGCGCGCTGCTCGACATGCCCCTGGACGACCCCGACCCGGCCGAAACCGCCGAATGGCGCGAGGCCTTCGCCGCGCTGGCCGAGACGAACGGCCCCGAGCGCGCGCGCTGGATGCTGGACGAGCTGGCGCGCATCGCGCGCACCCGGCGTATCGGCTGGCAGCCGGAGCTGGCCACGCCCTATGCCAACACCATCGCCGTCGAGCAGCAGCCGGCGTTCCCCGGCGACCTCGCCATCGAGGAGCGCCTGGCCTCGCTGATGCGCTGGAACGCGCTCGCGATGGTGGTGCGCGCCAACAAGGCCTATGGCGAGCTGGGCGGCCATATCGCCAGCTATGCCAGCGCGGCGGATCTGTTCGAGACGGGCTTCAATCACTTCTTCCACGCACGCGACGAATCGCATCGCGGCGACCTCGTCTTCTTCCAGCCGCACAGTGCGCCGGGCGTCTATGCGCGGGCCTTTCTCGAAGGGCGCTTGAGCGGCGAGGATCTCCAGCACTATCGCCAGGAGCTCACGGCGCCTGCCTTCGAAAGCGGCAGCGGCGCGCGCGGCCTCTCCAGCTACCCGCACCCGTACCTGATGCCGGACTTCTGGCAGTTCCCCACCGGCTCGATGGGCATCGGCCCCATCAGCTCGATCTACCACGCGCGCTTCATGCGCTACCTCACGCACCGCGGGCTGCTGGACTGCGAAGGCCGCAATGACAATGGAACACACATCGACAAGCGACGTGTGTGGGGCGTCTTCGGCGACGGCGAGATGGACGAGCCCGAATCCATGAGCGCCCTGACGCTGGCCGCGCGCGAGCGGCTGGACAACCTGGTGTGGGTGGTCAACTGCAACCTGCAGCGCCTCGATGGCCCGGTCCGCGGCAACGGCCGCATCATCGACGAGCTGGAAAAGCTCTTCGCCGGCGCCGGCTGGAACGTGATCAAGCTGGTCTGGGGCAGCGACTGGGACGGCCTGTTCGCGCGCGACACCGACGGTGCGCTGATGCGCGCCTTCGCCAACACGGTGGACGGCCAGATGCAGACCTTCGCCGCCAAGGACGGCCGCTACAACCGCGACACCTTCTTCGGCCAGAACGAGGCGCTCGCGCGGCTGGTGGAGGGCCTGACCGACGAGCAGATCGACCGCCTCAAGCGCGGCGGCCATGACCTGGTGAAGATCCACGCCGCCTACGCCGCGGCCGCCGCGCACCGCGGCCAGCCCACGGTGATCCTGGCCCACACCAAGAAGGGCTACGGCATGGGGCAAGCGGGCCAGGGCAAGATGACCACGCACTCGCAGAAGAAGCTGGACGAGCACGACCTGATCGAGTTCCGCAACCGCTTCGCCCTGCCCTTGTCCGACGAGCAGGCCACGCAGGCCGCCTTCTACAAGCCGGCCGAAGACAGCCCCGAGATGCGCTACCTGAAGGACAAGCGCGCCGCGCTCGGCGGCAGCATGCCGCGGCGCGAGACCGCGTGCGACCCGGTCGCCAAGCCCGACATCGCCGCCTACGCCCAGTTCGCCGTGGCCGCTGCCGGCAAGGAGATGAGCACCACCATGGCCTTCGTGCGCATGCTGGGCAACCTCATGAAGGACGCGGCGCTGGGCCCGCGCATCGTGCCCATCGTGGCCGACGAGGCGCGCACCTTCGGCATGGCCAATCTCTTCAAGCAGGTGGGCATCTATTCGAGCGTCGGCCAGCGCTATGCGCCGGAGGACATCGGCTCGGTGCTCTCGTACCGCGAGGCGACCGACGGCCAGATCCTGGAGGAAGGCATCAGCGAGGCCGGCGCCATCGCGAGCTGGACGGCCGCCGCCACCAGCTACAGCGTGCACGGGCTGGCGATGCTGCCCTTCTACATCTACTACTCGATGTTCGGCTTCCAGCGCGTGGGCGACCAGATCTGGGCCGCGGCCGACCAGCGCCCGCGCGGCTTCCTGCTGGGCGCCACATCCGGCCGCACCACGCTGGGCGGCGAGGGGCTGCAGCACCAGGACGGCACCAGCCACCTGGTCGCGGCCACCATTCCCAACTGCAAGGCCTACGACCCGGCCTTTGCGGGCGAGATGGCGGTGATCGTCGACGCCGGCATCCGCGAGATGATGGTCGAGCAGAAGGACGCGTTCTATTACGTGACGCTGATGAACGAGAACTACGCCCAGCCCGACCTGCCGCCGGGCGTGGAGGCCGATGTGCTGCGCGGGTGCTATCGCTTCCGGGCGGCCGCGGGAGAGGGCAGCAGGATCACGCTGCTGGGCTCGGGCGCGATCCTCACCGAGGTGCTCAAGGCCGCGCAACAGCTCGCTGAAGAGGGCATCGCTGCCGAGGTCTTCAGCGTCACCAGCTGGAGCGAGCTGGCGCGCGACGGGCAGGCCTGCCAGGCGCGCGCGCTGGCGGGCGAGGCCGAGCCGGGCCGGCCCTTCATCGCGCAGCAGCTCGCGGGCGGCAGCGGGCCGGTGATCGCCGCCACGGACTATGTGCGCGCCGTGCCCGAAAGCATCCGCGCCTTCCTGCCCGCGGACCGGCGCTATCTCACGCTGGGCACCGACGGCTTCGGACGCAGCGACACGCGTGCGGCGCTGCGGCGCTTCTTCGGGGTCGATGCGGCGAGCATCGTGCGGGCGGCGAGGTATGCGCTTGCGTGAGAGCGTTGCGACTGTCCGCGCAGGCGCGCCCTAACCCCGCTTCGCCCTAATCGATCTTCGCGCCCGACGCCTTGACCACCGCGCCCATGGTGTCCCAGTCCGCCCGCAGCAGCTTCTGGAAAGCTGCCGTGCTCGAGCTGCGCGGCTCGATGCCCAGGCGCGTGAGGCGCTCCTGCATCGCGGGCTCGGCGATCACCTTGGCTATCGCCGCATGGAGCTTCTCGACCTCGGCCGGGGGCGTGCCGGCCGGCGCGAGCACGCCGATCCAGGAGTCGAACTCATAGCCCGGCAGGCCGCTCTCGTGCGCGGTCGGCAAGTTGGGCAGGAAGGGGCTGCGCACCTTGCCGGTGGAAGCCAATGGCTTGATGCGCGCATCGCTCTGCAGCCCGATCACGCCGATGCTCGACGAGGTGACGGCCTGCACGCGCCCGGCCAGCAGCTCGTTCACGGCCTCGCCGGTGGACTTCATCGGGATGTGCGTCATCTGCAGCCCGGCCTTGGCGAGGAAGGAGGCCATGGCCAGGTGCGTGGCGCTGCCGTTGCCGGCCGAGGCGTAGTTGTACTTGCCGGGATGCGCCTTGACCTCGCGGATGAACTCGGCCGTGTTCGCCACCTTGAGGTCGCTCGAGGCCACGACCACGTAGCCCGCGCTGCCGATCTCGGCCACGCCGACGAAGTCCTTGAGCGGGTCGTAGGGCAGCTTGCTGTAGAGATGGCCGGCGATGTGGTGGCTGGCCGCCGCCAGGATCAGCGTGTTGCCGTCCGCCGGCGCCTTGGCCACGAGCGACGCGCCCACCGTGCCGCCGGCGCCCGCGCGGTTCTCGACGATCACGCTGGCGTTGAGCGCCGCCCCCAGCTCGCTGTTGAAGGCGCGCGCCACCGTGTCCTGCACGGCGCCGGTGCCGAAGGGCACCACCATGCGGATCACGCGTTGTTGCTGCTGCGCCTGCGCGCGGCCGAGGCCCGCCAGCGCGGGCAGGCCGGCGGCGAGAAGGACCAGGGAACGTCGATTGGAGGAGAAGGACATCGTCGCGGCCGCTTTCGTGGTGAGGGGATTCAGGGGACGGCGGGGAGCCAGCGCTCCACCAGCTTCACGAAGTAGCTGGCGCCGATCGGGATGATCTCGTCGTTGAAGTCGAAGGAGGTGTTGTGGATGATGCACGGCCCCGGCCCGTGCCCCTCGAGCCGGTGATCGCCGTCGCCGTTGCCGAGGAAGGCGTAGCAGCCCGGCCGCGCCAGCAGCATGTGGGCGAAGTCCTCGGCGCCCATCACGGCCGGGAAGTCGTCGGTGACCATCTGCTCGCCCACCACCTCGCGCATCACCGCGGCGGCGAAGCGGGCCTCGTCGCGGTGGTTCACGACCGGCGGCGAGGCGCGCAGGAAGCTCACCTCGGCACTGCACTCGTGGGCCAGCGCGATGTGCTCGGCCAGCGTGCGCAGGCGCTGCTCGATGCGGTCCAGCGCGGGAATCGAGAAGGTGCGTACCGTGCCGCCGACCGAGGCGACGTCCGGGATCACGTTGGGTGCATCGGAGCCCTGCAGCTGCGTGACCGCGACCAGCGCGCGCTCGGTGCTGGCAACGTTGCGCGGCACGATGGTCTGCAGCTGCTGGGCCAGCGCGATCACCGCGCCGACCGGGTCCACGCCCGTGTGCGGCATCGAGGCGTGGGTGCCACGCCCGCGCAGCGTGACCTTGTAGGTGTTGCTCGAGGCCATCAGCGCGCCTTCATTGAGCGCGAAGCGGCCGACCTCGCCGACCGGGAAGTTGTGCAGCGCGTAGACGGCGTCGCAGGGAAAGCGCTCGAAGAGCCCGTCCTCGATCATCTTCTTTGCGCCCGCCTTGCCCATTTCCTCGGCCGGCTGGAAGATGAAGTTCACCGTGCCGTCGAAGCGGCTGCCCTGCTGCGCGAGGTGCCAGGCGGCGGCCAGCAGCATGGTGGTGTGGCCGTCGTGGCCGCAGGCATGCATGCGCCCGTCATGCGTGGAGCGGTGCGCGAACTGGTTGGCCTCGTGGAGCGGCAGCGCGTCCATGTCGGCGCGCAGGCCGATGCTGCGCGTGCCGCTGCCCCGGCGCAGCACGCCGACCAGGCCGGTGCCGGCGATGCCGCGGTGCACCTCGATGCCCCATTGGGCGAGCAGCGTCGCCACCTTGTCGGAGGTCCGATGTTCCTCGAAGCCCAGCTCGGGGTGGGCATGGATGTCGCGGCGGATGTCGACGAAGCGGGTGAAGTCGGCGAAGGAGTCGGCGAGGTTCATGGGGCGTTTGGCAGGGTGTCAGGAAGGACGCCACGCATTCTGGCTCAGCCGAGGGCCGGAAGGACTGCGTGCGCAATGCTCCAGCAGACGCTCCTTTAGCGCTGCATTCCGGGCAGTCCTTCGGCATTTGCAGTCCAGCTTCAATATCTGGTCGTCTTGGCCGAATCTCGCAAATTGTCACACATTGGAAAGAATGAGCAAACCAACCCCTAAGATCTGCCGCCAACCAAAACCCCGGAGGAAAAAACATGAGAGCGCTTGCTGTATTCACAACCTTCATGCTTTGGATGATTGGCATTGCCAACGCTGCCATCCTTTACCCTGACCAAGTTATTTATAAAGGTCAGTCGCTTTCCTCGGACGATGGCCGCTATCTGCTGGTAATGCAACATGACGGCAATCTCGTGTACTACAGAACATCTGATTGGTCGGCACGATGGTCGACGTCTACCCAGAACCGCGGCGGTCAGCTTGCGGTAATGCAACGGGATGGAAACTTTGTTGTATACGACCAATCCTGGAATGCGCTCTGGAATAGCACCACGCAAGGGCGCCCGGGTGCATACATTGCGGCACAGGACGACGAAATTTGGTGATCTACCAAAATGGGCGCCCATTCTGGGACATCGGGGTCGACATTTCCGTCGAAGAACCCAGGCTCCAGGCCGACGTAGTAGGCCGCAGCATGGAAAACAACATGCCCTACGCATCGCTCGGGCACATAGGTCTGTATGACGGACAGGGTGGGGTTTATGAAGTCCTAAATGACGGACAACCCAATGCTGTGGCATATAACACCCTCGAGAATTTCAAGCGGCGCGCGTACAACGGTTACTGGGGTGGAGCCTCCCCTAGAATCCCACAATTTTATGGCATTGGATGCTTTAATGATTTTTGCGGCCCGAGCAGTTATAAAATCGTAGAAGCAAGACGGGGAATGGTGATGCGCGCGTTTCAAATTCTGTTCGTTGGCGCCGAATACACCTTTTTCGCATCTTCGACGAGAACTGCATACGCCAGAACGTCGACCGCATCCGCGCAACAAGGACGCTATCGATGCGACACTTTTCTAATTGATATATACAAAGCCTTGTACCTCAATCCAACAGATGCGATCGGCCAACCCATTAATATTTTGGCCACTGAAAACAGCGCTGTTGCGCGGTGGTACAACTTCACGGCGGGATATCTGCAACTCCCGATGACTCCAAAAACCATTTTCGACAAGCTGAAAAGCTACGCAGGCTGAAGCACCATGAAAAGACTATTTTTGGTGCTGCTAACGGTCTCGATCTTGGTCTGCATATTTGCATTTGCTGCCATGGAGGGCAGCACTGTCGCAAGTTCCTCTGCAGTTGAATCCCGACCAGACGGAGAGGTCAAATACAAGAATGATATCGCCATTGCCGCCGGCAAGACAGAGGAAAAAAATCCATTGCAATATTACAGACCACAGCCAGGCCTCGAAGGCCGCAGGTTGCTTGATGAAATGGACGTCAACGGTGTACCTGTCACTGCTGAATCTGTGAAATTTGCTCGTGATCTCCTGTTGCGCGGATCTTTAAGCTCAGACGAGAAACTCCCTCTGTTGCGGATATTGGCAGATCTCTACAACCGAGAAAATACAACTGGCGCCAACGCCGATATTGCTCTCACCCTGAAACAGATGGCATCCGACCCCGACAAGCAGGTCGCCGCGCAAGCAGCGATCCAATATGCAAGACATGTCGAATAGCAACAGGGAACAGAATTGGTTTTGAGGAAGGCACTCCACGGTACTGACTCCTATTTTCAGGAGCTCGCCCATCTGATCCCCAGTTCTCCTCCGGAAAAGCAAAGAGAGTTTCTCGCTGAAATTCGCGCGGCCGGCAGCTTGATCGGCCGTGACGTCCTCGTTTCGGCCCTCAACAGCGGCGAGGACTTCAACGCCGCGCCGTTTCTCAAGTCGTCAGACGATATGGCCGAGCTGCTGCGCGCTACAGAGCCGACGTTCGGCCCGACCGTCGGGCTCGGCATCGTGCCAGCGGTTCGCTATGCGGAATGGCTGCGCGCCAGTGCCACCATCGAGAGCCATAAGACCGGGCGCAGCATGGACGAAATCATCATGGAGAGATTGAGCCAGCCGAACACCGATGAGCGCAAGATCATGAGCTTCCTCATTTCGCCCCAGGCAGGCCCCCTGCTGGCGGAGGCCGCGCCCGATTCGCCTATCCAAAAGCTGGTCGGCATCGCGCAGGTCTATTCCGCGCAGAGTCCGGGCAACCAGACCATGATCGAGTTCGTGCAGGCGATCAGGGAGCGGATGAAGCACCCGCCGCCCCCATCTCCGCCGCTTGTCGTCATGCCACCGACGGGCCCGCTGGTCGGCCCGAGCCCAGCCCCGCCGGGGTATCCCATGTACGTCCCTCCACCGCGGCGCTAGGCCCCGAAGCATCCACTCGAAGCGCCAAGCACCCATTCACCGCTTGGCGAAGCATGTCACGTGCCCCTACGATCTCACCCACTCGATCGTCAAAGGAGGGCACCACGATGAGCAACGAACTGCGCAGGAAGCTGCACGAGCTTCAGGAACTCTCGAACAACGCGCCCGATCCGGCGACGCGCGCCATCATCGAAGCGATCCGGCTTCAGACCGCGGTGCTCAACGAGCGCCTGTTCGCCGTCGAGCTTCAGTTGGCGGAGGTGCTCAAGCGCAGCGGGGCGCAACCCCTGCCCTGAAACAGCCGCCGCGCTCAATGCGCGGCTGCGTTGCGCTTGCGCGTGGCAGCTGCCTTCTTGGCCGAGGCCGAGCGCTGGGCAGCGGTGCGGCCGGCCGAAGCTGCCCCGCCCTTGTGCCCCCCCTTGCGCGAGGGCGCATGGTTCTCGGCCTTGCCGCGGCCGGAGCCGCTCTTCTTGCCGCCGCCGGTCTCGGCGTTCACCGTGGCCCACGCGCGGCGCTCGGCTTCCTTCTCGCCCACGCCGCGCTTCTCGTAGCCTTCCTCGATGTGTTCGGCCTTGCGCTTCTGCTTGTCCGTATAGGACGATTTGTCACCTCTGGGCATGTGTCACTCCTTGAACGAGGTTGAGGCCCGCATCCTGCGCGCCCGCATGCGCCCGCGGGTAGGAGCGCAGACGCGCTGCGCGTCAGTGCGCTCCGGCGTGGCAGCAGGTGCGCGGCTCAGCGCTTGTCGTCGCGCGCCTTGCGCTCCGCTTCCTCGGTCTGCGCCGCGTCAGTGCCGATGTCGGGAATACCGGGCTGGCCCGTCCCGTCATACAGCCGGCGCCCCATGCGGCTGCCATGCAGCGGGTCGTCCTGGCCCAGGGCACGGTTCTGCTCGATGTTGCGGCCCGAGGCCTCGCCGCGGTCGCCGAGGCGGGCTTCGTGCTCGCCCAGCGGTCCGGGGGGCGCGGGGCGTGCTGTCTTCGTGTCGGTCATGGAATTTCTCCTTGCATGGGGTCGTACGTGATCGAAGTCGTGATCGAAGTCGATCGGTACGAACAGCCTGCGGCCGGCGCCCTGCGCCCGACGCAGTCCGGCACTCCCCGGCGCCGTAGGCCAATTCGCGCGCCTCGGGGCGGGACGAATCTCGGCAGGGCCTTGGCGCGGCTTCCTACAGGGGGGCGACGCCGCGGGACCTAGCTTGGATTTCCCGTCCTTGAGGAGGCTTTCATGAGCAGCACGACACCGACCGATCCCTTCCCCTTCCCCACCGCGGAGAAGCACGACACGCCGCCCGAGCACCACATGCCGGTGAGGGAAGACCCGAGCGAAGAGGCGCTGGACAGCGGCGTCGAGGAATCATTCCCGGCCAGCGACCCGGTCTCGGTCACCGTGGACAAGGTCATCACGCCGAAGAAGAAGGAAGAGTGACGAGCGGCTGCACCCGCCACCAGGCGGGCAGCAGCGCCCGGATGTCCTGCCGCGCGAAGCGATCGTCGAGCAGGTAAAGCACCCCCGCGTCCTGCTCGCTGCGGATGACCCGCCCCGCCGCCTGCACCACCTTCTGCAGGCCCGGGTAGACATAGGTGTAGGCATAGCCCTCCCCGAACAGCGCCTGCATGCGCTCGCGCATGCGTTCGTTGGCGGCGTTGTGCTGCGGCAGGCCCAGGCTGGCGACGAAGGCGCCGACCAGCCGGTCGCCGGGCAGGTCGATGCCCTCGCCGAAGGCACCGCCCAGCACCGCAAAGCCGATGCCGCACCCGCCAGGCGCGAAACGCGCCACGAAGGCCTCGCGCTCGGGCTCGCGCATGCCCCGCGCCTGGGCCCAGGCCGGCACCTCGGGATGCCGCCGGGCGAAGGCTTCGAAGGCGCTGCCCAGGTAATCGAAGCTGCTGAAGAAGGCGAGGTAGTTGCCCGGCTGCTGCGCGTACTGCGCGGCGATGATGCCCACCAGGCGTTCCAGCGAACGCGTGCGATCGCGAAAGCGCGTCGACACATCCATCGCGATGCGCACTTTCAGCTGCTCGCTGCGGAAGGGCGAGCCCACGTCCAGCGTGGCCGTGTCCCCCGGCAGGCCCAGCATGTCGCGGTAGAAGGTAAACGGCGCCAACGTCCCGGAGAAGCAAGTGCTGCTGAGGCTGCCGGCGAAGCGGCCACGCAGGAAGGGCGCGGGCACCAGGTTGCGGATGGCGAGCGCCTCGCGATGGCCGTCTTCTTCCAGCGTGGACTCGAAGACCGAGTGCTCGCCAAAGGACTCCGCCAGCCGCGCGAACTGCACCAGGTCGAAGAAGCACTGCTGCAGCGCGCCCTGCGCCTCCTGCGGCTGCGCCGCGAAGTGGTCGCCGAGGCTGACCACTGCCTCCTGCAAGGCCCGCGCGAAGGCGGCCGGGATGCTGTCCGAGGCGCAATAGGCCTCGAGCTGCGTCTGCTGCTGCCGCCGCCACTCGCGCTGCAGCTTGCCCAGCGCCTTCTTGACCAGCGGGGGTGCCTGGCGGCGCACCGCGAGCAGCGCCGCCGCATCGAGCTGCGCGCTGTACATGCCGCGCGCCCGGTCCAGCAGGTTGTGCGCCTCATCGACCAGCACGGCCGCGCGCCATCCTTCCTCCTGGGTCAGCGCCCACAAGAAAGCGCTGGCGTCGAAGTAGTAGTTGTAGTCGCCGACGATGGCGTCGCACCAGCGCGCCAGCTCCTGCGCGAGGAAGTAGGGGCAGATCTCGTGCGCCAGCGCGATGCGCCGCAGAGCGGCGCGGTCCAGCCAGGCCGCGCCCACGGCCTCGGCACGCGCGGCCGGCAAGCGGTCGTAGAAGCCGCGGGCCAGCGGGCAGGACTCGCCGTGGCAGGCCTTGTCCGGGTGCTCGCAGACCTTCTCGCGCGCCGCCAGCTCCAGCACGCGCAGCGGCCGGCCCGTGCCGTCGCGCAGCAGCCGCAGGCCTTCCAGCGCGACCGCGCGGCCCGAGGTCTTGGCCGTGAGGAAGAAGAGCTTGTCGATGCGCTGCCGGCCGCCCGCCTTCAGCAGCGGGAAGAGGGTGGCGACGGTCTTGCCGATGCCGGTGGGCGCCTGCGCCAGCAGACAGCGTTCGGCGACGGCGGCACGGAAAACCGCCTGCGCCAGTTCGCGTTGGCCGGGCCTGAAGCCTGCATGCGGAAAGGCCAGCGCGTCCAGCGCGGCATCGCGCGCCGCGCGGTGCGCAGCCTCCTGTTCGGCCCAGGCCAGGTAGCGCCCGCACAGCGCCTCGAAATGCGCACGCAGGGCCTCGCGCGTCGTCGTCTCGGCGAGCACGTGCTCGTCGTCCGAGCCCAGGTCCAGGTAGACCAGCGCCACCTCGAGGGCGTCCAGGCCGCGCGCCTCGCACAGCATCCACGCGTAGCAGCGCGCCTGCGCCCAATGCAGTGCGCGGTGGTTCGCGCGAATCGCCTCGAAGTCGCCACGGAAGGTCTTGATTTCCTCCAGCCGGCGGCGCAGCGGGTCGTAGCCGTCGGCCCGGCCGCGCACCTGCAGGCGGCCGAAGCGCGAACCCAGGCTCAGCTCGCTTTCGTAGTCCGCGCCGCGCCGGCCCTGCACCAGGCGGTGGCCGGCCACGCCTTCCTGCGCGCTGGGTGCCGGCACGAAACGCAGGTCCAGGTCGCCAGCCCGGGCGGCGAAGGCGCACAGGGCCTTGACCGAGACCGCGAGCCCGGCGCCGGGCAGCGGCTCGGCGGGCGAAGAGGAGGAGGGATCGGCGGACATGGGCAATCTGGATGAATATACAGTGGCCGCCCTTCAAAGCCTCGTCCTACAGCAGCCCCCGCGCGCCACGGACACGCCGTGCCGCCCCCGCTTTCTAGCGTAGTGAACCTCGCGTTCAGGAGACAAGGAGACAACATGGCGAACACGGATGGCAACGGCGCCGGCCATGCCGCAGCGCAGTACCTGCAGGAACACGGCCTGGTGCTGGTCACCGCCGAGTCCTGCACGGCCGGGCTGATCGCCTCGCGCCTGGCCTCGGCCCCGGGTGCGGGCCAGGTGCTGGAGTCGGCCTTCGTGGTCTATGACCCGAAGGCCAAGCACCGGCACCTCGGCGTCCGGCAGGCGACGCTGGAGCGCTTCAACCTCACCAGCGAACCCGTGGCGCTGGAGATGGCGCGCGGCGCCCTCTCGCACAGCGGCGCCAACGTGGCGATCGCCAACACCGGGGTGGCGGACGATACCGACGCCGCCATTCCGGCCGGCACGCAGTGCTTCGCCTGGGCCTTCCGGGACGGCAGCCGCACCCAGAGCTTCACCGAGACGAAACGCTTCCAGGGCGATCGCAACACGATCCGCGAAGCCGCCGCCGACTACGCGCTGCAGCGCATCGCGCACTACCACCGTCGCTTCAAGGCCTGAAGCTTCAGCCGACCGAGACGACCAGCAGCGCCAGCGAGGCCGCCGCCATCGCGGCGGTGGCCAGCCAGCCCAGTACCTTCCACTTGAGCGGCAGGACCATCGGCCCCATCACCTTGCGGCTGGTGGCCGCGATCATCACGGCCACCATCACCGGCACCGAGATGACGGCGTTGATCACCGCCGACCAGTACAACGCCGAGATCGGGTTCACGCCCGAGAGCCCGATGACCAGGCCGATGACCATGGCAGCGGCCAGGATGCCGTAGAAGCTGCGGCCTTCGGCCAACGGCAGGTCCAGGCCCCTGCGCACATGGAAATAGCAGGCCACCGCATCCGCCGCCGAACCGGCGAGCACGGGCAAGGCCAGCAGGCCGGTGCCGACGATGCCGAGCGCGAAAAGCAGGAAGGCCGCCTCGCCCGCGATGGGGCGCAAGGCCTCGGCGGCCTGCTCGGTGGTCTCGATGTCGGTGATGCCGTGGGCGTGCAGCGTGGCGGCGGTGGCGACGATCATGAAGAAGGCCACCAGGTTGGAGAAACCCATGCCGACCGCGGTGTCGATGCGCACCCGCCGCAGCTGCCGGCGCGCCTGCTCGGGGGCCACGCGCAGCGGCTGGTCGCGCGGCACGCGCTTGATCTCCTCGACCTCCTGTTCCGCCTGCCAGAAGAAGAGGTAGGGGCTGATGGTGGTGCCCAGGATCGCGACCACCGTCGTCACGTAGTCCTTGTTCCATTGCATGGACGGAATGAAGGTGCCCTTCAGCGCGGCCGGCCAGTCCACGTCCACCGCGAACACCACCGCGACGTAGGCGAAGAGCGAGAGCGTCAGCCACTTGAGCACGCGCACATAGCGCTCGTAGGGCAGGAAGACCTGCAGCAGCAGCGACACCAGCCCGAAGCCCAGCACGTACCAGGCGGCGCGGCCCGGCAGCACCAGCGCGGCCGCGGCGCCCATCGCATTGAGATCGGCCCCCAGGTTGATGACGTTGGCGGTCAGCAGCAGCAGCACCAGCGCGGCCACCAGCCAGCGGGGGCAGAACTGCGCGAAGTTCGCGATCAGGCTCCTGCCGGTGACGCGGCCGATGCGTGCGCTGGCGAGTTGGATGCCCACCATCAGCGGGTAGGCGAAGAGCAGCGTCCAGCACGCGCCGTAGCCCAGCTGCGCGCCGGCCTGCGAATAGGTGGCGATGCCGCTCGGGTCGTCGTCGGCGGCGCCGGTGATGAGCCCTGGTCCGAGTCGCGTCCACCATCGTTCCCGGCCTTCGCGGGGGCTGGGGGAGGTACTGAGGGGAGGGGCGCTCATGGTCGTTCTTCGTTGGATGGCGCAAGTTCGCCGGGCCGCATGGAAGGCCGCATCAGCCCCGGCCGCATCCCGCTGTGGGACGTCATCGAGTCTGTGCGGGCGATGCGGCATCGGACGACATGGCGCATCCCGGGGGCTGGCTACGGTGGGTTCCATTCCCCTCATCCAGCAGGAGCTTTTCCATGCCTTCCCCCCAGGACACCCCCTCGTCGGACACCAGCGAGGTCGCCGAGCAGCAGCGCAAGGTGCAGCGCGAACAGGACGCCAAGGACCGCAAGGCCGGCGACGCCAAGCCCAGCAAGAAGGCCGTGCAGGCCGGCCACCGCCCCGAGCCCGAGAACCCCATGCCGGCCCAGCACCTGAAGAAGCCCGGCCTCGAGGCCCACATGGACCTGCAGCCGCGCTTCCAGGCCTCGGGCTATCTGGGCAGCGGCAAGCTCGACGGCATGGTGGCGCTGGTGACCGGCGGCGACTCCGGCATCGGCCGCGCGGTGGCGCTGCTCTATGCGCGCGAGGGCGCCGACCTCGCCATCGTCTACATGGAGGACGAACAGGTCGACGCCGAGGAGACGCGCCGCTGCATCCACGAAGAGGGCCGCCACTGCGTGCTGATCCCCGGCGACGTGCGCGACCCGGACTTCTGCCGGCGCGCGGTGAAGGAAACGATCGAGGCCTTCGGCAAGCTCGACATCCTGATCAACAACGCTGCCTTCCAACTGCACGCGGCGAGCATCGAGGACATCACGGACGAGCGGCTGGACCTCACCTTCAAGACCAACATCTACGGCTACTTCCAGATGGCGCGCGCCGCGGTGCCGCACCTGCCGCGCGGCGGCTCCATCATCAACACCGGCTCGGTGACCGGGCTGGAAGGCAGTCCGCACCTGCTGGACTACTCGACCACCAAGGGCGCGATCCATGCCTTCACCAAGTCGCTCGCCAGCAACCTGCTGGACAAGGGCATCCGCGTCAACGCGGTGGCGCCGGGCCCGGTGTGGACGCCGCTCAACCCCGCCGATCGCTCGGGCGAGGAGGTGAAGGACTTCGGCAAGCACACCGACATGAAGCGGCCGGCCCAGCCGGAGGAGCTGTCGCCGGCCTATGTGTTCCTTGCAGCACCCTGCTGCTCGAGCTACATCACCGGCATCGTGCTGCCGATCACCGGGAGCGTGGGCGCGGTGTAGCGGCAGCGTGCCGGTCGCGCCGGTTCAGTGCCGCGCCGCACGGCGCCGGCCGGCCCTGCGCTGGCGCCGCGTCCAACGGGTGGCCAGGACGTTGCCGAGCGTGAGCGCGCCCAGCCACATCAACTGGCGCAGCAGCGTGGCGGTCGCGCGGTCGACGCGGCGATCGATCTCCTCCTGCGCGCGCGCCGTGCGCCCGAGGCCCGAATAGTCCGCAGGCGGTGGGGTCGCAGCCGCAGCCGGCACGCCACCGGCCTCCACGCGGTCCGTCCCTGCCTCCGCCTCGGCCGCCGCGGCCTCGGTGGCGGCCACTGCCTTCGTGCCCGAGGTCGACCCGTGCGCGTTGGCATAGACCTTGGTGAACTCCGCCCCCAGCAGGAAGATCTGCGCCGCGTAGTACACCCACGCCACCAGCAGCACCAGCGAGCCCGCCGCGGCAAAGGACTCGTTGACGCCGCTCTTGCCCAGGTACAGCCCGATGCCCAGCTTGCCGAGCTCGAAGAGCACGGCGGTCACCATGGCGCCGATCCAGACGTCGCGCCACGCGATGCGCGCCGTCGGCATCAGCTTGTAGATCAGCGCGAAGAGGAGCGTCACGATGCCCAGCGAGATCAGCACGTTGAGCCCCTGCAGCAGCAGCTCCCAGCCCGGCATCAGCCCGCCGAACCAGCTGCCGAAGGCCGCCAGCCCCGCACTGACCACCAGCGACACCATCAGCAGGAAGGCCAGGCCCAGGATCAAGCCGAAGGACAGCAGCCGCGCGCGCAGCACCGCCCAGATGCCCGAGGGCTTCTCGCGCTCCGGCACGTGCCAGATGCGGTCGAGCGCGCTCTGCAGCTCGGCGAAGACGGTGGTGGCGCCGATCAGCAGCACCACCGCGCTGACCAGTCCCGCGATCAGGCCCTTGTCGGGCTCGCTCACGCTGCGCAGCATCGCCTCGACGGCGGTCGCGCCCTCGCGCCCGACCAGGCCCGAGATCTGGGCCACGATGCGGCCCTGCGCCGCCTCGCGCCCGAACAGCGCGCCCGCGATCGCGATCACGATCACCAGCAGCGGGGCGAGCGAGAAGATCGTGTAGTAGGAGATTGCCGCGCCCATGCTCGGCGCGTAGTCGTCGACCCATGCGACGACGGACTGGCGGCAGAGTTCGTAGAGCTGCTTGGGTTTCATGGCGGCGGCCTCGCGGTTGGTGCGGCCACTGTCTTCCGCGCGGCGGCCGTCGCCATGCGGCAAGCTTGCAAGTTCGAGTAGGCGCGGGCGCCAGCCGCGCGTCACCGTGCCGGCCTGGCCCCGCCGCCCAACGCCCGCACCAGTGCGTCGTACACCAGCCGCACGCGCGCCGGCACCGGGGAGCGCTGCGCGCGCCACACGTGCACCGGCCACGGCTCGGGAGCCTCGGCCTCGAGCACCGAGACCAGTTGCCCTGTCTGCAGCCAGGGCTCGGCCAGCGGCGCCACCAGCTGGCCGAAGCCCAGGCCGGCCAGCACGGCGGTGCATTCGGCATCGGTGTCGTCGGTGACGAAGGCCGGCGCGGACACCGGCATCTGCCGCTTGCGGCTGAAGGACCAGGGCCAGAGCCGGCCCGAATCGCGGTCGACCAGCGCCGTGAGCGGCAGGCGCTGGAGCTCCTCGACGCTGCGCGGCACGCCGGTGCGCGCGACCAGCGCCGGCGCCGCCACCACCATCAGCGCCATGCGCTCCACCGTGCGGGCCACGAAGCGGCCGCCGGGCTGGCCGCCCACGCGCACGCCGACGTCGATCTGCTGGCCCACCGCGTCGGCCAGCTGCTCCGACAGGCGCAGGTCCAGCACCAGCCCGGGGTGCCCCGCCAGCACCGGCGCCAGTGCCTGCGGGATCCAGCGGCGGCCGAGCACGCTGGGCGCGGTCACGCGCACCGTGCCCGCGTGCTGCGAGAGCGCGCGGCGGTCGGTGCGGTGGAAGAGCGCATCCACGCCGCCCACCGCGGTGCGCGCCCGCTCGGCCAGGGCGCGGCCGAAATCGGTGAGCTGCACGCCGCGGGTGCTGCGGTGGAACAGCGGCTCGCCCAGTTCCTCCTCCAGCTCGCGCACCGCGCGCGTCACCACCTGGGGTGAGACCGACAGGCGGACCGCCGCATCGCGGAAGTTGGCCGCGTCGGCGGCGGTGCAGAAGACACGCAGGGCTTCGAGGCGGTTGGACATGGGCGCGCGGCTTTCAACAGGCAGTGTTCCGGAAATGCGAATTCTGAACGCGCAGGAGTTTCATTTACGGGAACGCCAGGATTTTCCACACTCACGTCACTCCTCCTCAACCCCTCCTCGAAAGGAAGCTTCCATGACATCCGTTCAAGACAACATCCGCGGCAAGGTTGCCATCGTCACCGGCGCGAGCAGCGGGCTCGGCGAATCGACCGCGCGCCACCTGGCCGCACGCGGCGCGAAGCTGGTGCTGGCGGCGCGGCGCACCGACCGGCTCGAGCAGCTGGTCGCCGAGATCCGCGAGGCCGGCGGCGAGGCCATGGCCGTCGCCACCGACGTGGCGAAGCGCGCCGACCTCGAGAAGCTGGCCGCCGCCACCGTCGAGGCCTTCGGCCGCATCGACGTGCTGGTCAACAACGCGGGCGTGATGCCGCTGTCGCCCCTGGCCAGGCTTCGGGTCGACGAGTGGGACCGCACCATCGACGTCAACATCAAGGGCGTGCTCTACGGCATCGCCGCGGTGCTGCCGCGCATGCAGGCACAGGGCAGCGGGCACATCGTCAACGTGGCCTCGATCGCGGGGCTGAAGGTGTTCACGCCGATCGGCACCGTCTACAGCGCCACCAAGCATGCGGTGCGCGCGATCTCCGAAGGGCTGCGCGTGGAGGTGGGCAACAGCGGTGTGCGCGTGACCATCGTGTCGCCGGGCGCGGTGGAGTCCGAGCTCAAGTTCGGCAGCAGCGATGCGGAGGCCGCGGCCGGCGTGAAGGCCTTCTACGACGCGAACCAGATTCCGGCGGACTCGGTCGCGCGGGCCGTGGTCTACGCGGTCGAGCAGCCGGCGAACGTGGACATCAACGAGGTGGTGCTGCGGCCGGTGTCGCAGGAGTTCTGAGCGGTCTTCGGCACCCTCCCTTCTGGGGGAGGGCTGGGGTGGGGGGCACCGGCCCTGTCAAAGAGGCAGGCCCCGATCTGACCGAAAATCCCGCCTCCGACAGTCAAGCCCTCCTCGCCATGAAAATCCAGAAAGACACCGTCGTCACCCTGCGCTACAAGGTCGCCGACGCCACCACCCACAAGCTGATCGACGAGAGCCACGACCCCATGGTCTACCTCCACGGCGGCTACAACAACACCTTCCCCAAGATCGAGGCTGCACTGGAAGGCAAGGAAACGGGCTTCCAGGCCACGCTGCACCTGGCGCCCGACGACGCCTTCGGCCAGCGCGACGAGTCGCTGATGCGCACCATCTCGAAGGCGGACTTCCCGCCCGGCGTGAAGGTCGGCGGCCAGCTCGAAGGCCGCGACGACCAGGGGCAGCCGCAGGTCTTCAACGTGGTAAAGATCAAGGGCCCGCAGGTGATCCTCGACGGCAACCACCCGCTGGCCGGCAAGTCGCTCAAGTTCAGCCTGACCGTGACCGGCGTGCGCACCGCGACGGCGGAAGAAATCGCGCATCGCCATGTGCATGGGGAGCACGGGCACCATCACTGAGTCCGCACGACCGGCAAGATCGTCGACCGGAGGACCGCCGGACAAAGGAACTATCGCGCCTTCGCGGTTACCCATTGGCGCCTCTCACCGAAAGCCGATGTACTGCCGCACCCTCAAATACCGCGATGGCCACGGCCGCTTCTCCATCACCGTGGAGGAACGGCCAGATGGCTCATTGCAGATCTGGGAGCTCGACGTGCCTGGCGGCGAGGCGCGTCGCCTTCACGTGATCGAGGAAGTGGCCGGCAGCCTGTCGCGAGAGGGCCGGCGGCTGCATGTGGTGTGGGGCGCGGCGCGGGTCGAGCGCAAGCGCGCCGGCGACCCGCCCTGGTCTTGAAGCGGCTGTAGTGCGCGTGAGTGCGCATCGCCAAATGGTGGCGAGCACGGCCACCCTCACTGGGTCCGCACCTCCGTCGTCCCCACGCAGCGCAGCCACAGATAGCGAACGGCGAGGATAGCGGCCATCACGGCGCTCCCTCGCCGGCGATGTCCGGCTGGATCAGCAGGAACGCAGCCGTCCGGTCCACAGGCCAGAGCTTGACGAGGTCGGTGACCCGCTTCTCGCTCCTCGCTGGCGCGTCGGCCTTCACGGGCGGGTCCGTTGCGATCCCCGTCTCCCAGGTTTCGGCCTGGGTGGGCTCTCTGTGCGATGGCGGCACGATGGTCGGATCGAAGTCAGGGGGCGGCGTGGCGATGGGCATGATGCGTGACTCCTTGCTGCTTGCAAGGTAGCCCCCGGCCCCGCCTCGGCGCTGTAGGAAGGCACCGTGGTCGGAACGGGACGCCGTCCGGGTTCGGTGTCAGACCCACCAGCGCCCGGCCGCCAGCGCAATGGCCAAGGCGATCGGGCTGGTGATCTCGGTGGCGTACCAGGCCAGCTGCGGCACGTCACCGCCGCCGGGCACGTTGCCCGCGGCCATCACCGCGAAGGTGGCGACGCCCAGCGCGTAGTAGCCGAGCACGGCCAGGAAGGGCACGGCGAAGCGCGTCAGCCGGCTTCGCGCAGGACGCCACGCCGCCGCCGGCACCAGCGCCAAGGGCTGGGTGCGCATGCTGCGGGTAGGGACGCCGCCATCCCCATGGCGGCGGTCCGGGTAACTCTGCTGAAGTGGCTGCTGGTCCATGTCGTTGTGCTCGTGGAAATCGCGACGGTCTCTCTCGCCGCTGCCTGCCGCGTCGGGCTTGAAGGCGCTGGTACGCGCCGGAATTGTGGGCCCGCCCTGCCGACGCCTATTCGTCGAACAGAAGCGCAATGGGCCCGCAGATCGTTGCGCTGCCGGGGCGACAGCGTCCTGCGGCCGGCACTTCACCCGGGCCGCATCGTCCCCATCTGAGGCGAACCACATTCCGTCGCATCGATCGGAACAGAATGAGCCACTGTCAAGCAGGAAAAACATCATGAGCACCGCCAGCCCCATCGTCCGCATCGAAGCCCTGGGCTTCCCCTGGAAGACCGTCGACCCCTTCCTCTTCTGCGCCTACCACGACGACGCCTACCCGCGCGCCAACGCGCAGATGGGCCCCGAAGCCCCGCTGGCCGGCCGCGACCTGGGCCAGGACTTCAGCCGCAAGGACGGCTGGAGCATGTACCACGGCACGACGGTGCCGGGCTTCCCGGGCCACCCGCACCGCGGCTTCGAGACCGTGACCCTGGTGCGCAAGGGCCTGATCGACCACTCCGATTCGCTGGGCGCCACGGCGCGCTTCGGCGGTGGCGATGTGCAATGGCTCACCGCCGGCCGCGGCATCGTGCATGCGGAGATGTTCCCGCTGCTCGACAAGGCCGCGCCCAATCCGTTGGAGCTGTTCCAGATCTGGCTCAACCTGCCGGCGCGCAACAAGATGGCGCAGCCGCATTTCACGATGTTCTGGGCCGAGGACATTCCCCGCTTCACCGCCATGGACGGCGAGGGCCGCTCGACCGAGGTCGCGAGCATTGCCGGGCGCATCGCGCCGATCGAGGGCGAGCCGGGCGCCGGCGGTCCGCTGGCGCCGCCACCCGATTCATGGGCCGCGCAGCCCGATGCGGACCTGGCCATCTGGACCGTGAAGATGGAGCCCCAGGCCTGCTGGATGCTGCCGGCCGCGACCGGCGAGGGCACGCGACGCACGCTGTACTTCTTCAAGGGCCGCTCGGTCAGCGTGGCGGGGCAGCCGGTCGACCACCATGTCTCGATCGAGCTGCGCGCGGACGCGCGGGTGGAGCTCATCAACGGCGACGAGGAGAGTGAGTTCCTGGTGCTGCAGGGCCGCCCCATCGGCGAGCCGGTGGCGCAGTACGGCCCCTTCGTGATGAACACGCAGACCGAGATCGCCCAGGCCATGGCCGACTACCGCAGTACGCAGTTCGGCGGCTGGCCATGGGGCGACATCGCGCCGGTGCATGGGCGCAGTCCGGCGCGCTTTGCGCGGCATCCGGACGGGCGCGAAGAGCGGCCCGAGGAAGCCGTGGCCGGCGCAGCCGCGCGCGGCTGAGCTCGTCGTTCAGCCGCAGCCGGCCGGCGGCTGCACGAACCAGCGGCCATCGGCGCCCTGGTGGAGGGCGACGCTCGTGAAGAAGTAGTCCCAGGCGAAGCCGATGTCGCGCAGGTCGCCCGTGCTGATCGCGCGCAGGTTGAAGAATCCGCCCAAGGTCGCGCGGCCCGCGCCCACATGCGCGCCGGGCGCGGCGACCACGCTGGTGCAACTGGGCGGTGGTGGGGGCGGTGGAGGCGGCGGCGCAGGGCCGCCGGTGTCGGCCGCATGGCGCGAGAAGAAATCCCACACGATGTCCGGATAGCTCGGCCCGCGCTGCAGGGCCCAGTTGCCGTCGCGGCCCGCCTGCCCGCCGATCCAGTAGTGGCCGTGGTCGGTGTCGCCGGGGGCGGGCGTGGCGGTGGGCCCGTTGTAGAACACGGTCTCCACAAGCGAGCGGCTGGCGGGCTGCGCATCGACGGTGTAGAAGCTCTGCTGGCAGCCGTAGTCCGGCCCGTTAACCGGCGTGCAGGGCCGCTGCCGCGCCAGCGCCTCGGCCGGCGTGTCATGCGCCGCATCGCCGTTGAGCTGCAGCTGCGCATCGCGCAGGTTGCGGCCGGCGGGCTGGATCACGGTGCAGTCCTGGTTGTTCTGCAGCACCAGCAGCGGGATCGCGTAGCTTGCATTGCGTTCGCGCCGCATGTCGCCCACCACCTGGCTCACCGCGTGGAAGGTGGCGTTGCCGGGGCAGCCCGAGAAAGACACCGAGGCCGCATCCTCGCCATAAGGCAGGCCCGAGGCGCTGGCCGCCGCGGCGAAGTACTCGTTGTGCGTGACCGAGAGCACCACCGCCATCGCCGCACCCGAGGACAGCCCGGTGACATAGCGCCGCCGCGGGTCGATGCCGAAGCGCGCCTCTACCTGCCGCGCGATCTGGTGCAGGTCCTCGGGCTCGCCGCGGCCCTGGTGGCGGTGCTGGTCGAGCCAGAAGCCCCAGCAGTTGGTGTTGCGCAGCCCGTCGTAGCTGGTGATGAAGGGCGCGACCAGGATGAAGCCGAAGCGGTCGGCCGCGGCCGTGAGCCCCCAGTCGCGCAGCACGTCGTCGTGCGTCTGCTGGCAGCCGTGCAGCGCCATCACCATCGGCGCCGGGGTGGCGATGCCGTCGGGCACGTAGACCTTGTACTGCCGCTCGCGCGAGCCGGAGTAACTCTGGGGGGACAGGGTGAAGGCGCTGGTGGTGCCGGCCTGGGCGGGCCGCCACGCGCCCGCCAGCACGAGCAGCCCGAACAGGGCGATGGCGACGCAGCGCGTCAGCTTGATTGAACTCATCGACTTGCTCCCTCTCCGCGGTTGTTCGTCCGAATTGTCAGCGCTCGCCGCGCCGCGCCGCGACGCGAGGCCAATCATTTCCCCTTTTCATCGCGAAATGTGCCTGCATATGTACTATCCTGTGTACGTACATCACAAGGAGGATCCTTCGTGAACGTCACCGAAGTTTCCAGCCGCGAGTTCAATCGCGACGCTAGCCGCCTGAAAAAACAGGCCGACAAGGGCCCCGTGGTCATCACGGATCGCGGCGTGCGCTCGCACGTCCTCTTGACCTATCGGGACTACGAAGCACTCAAAGGCAGCCGCGCGAAGTCGCTGCTGCAGGCCGTTGCCCAGCGCGGGCCGGCTGACGACATCGCCTTTGATCCACCGCGGGGCAGCATCGATTCGCGCGGCGTGGATCTCGGCTGATGTTCCTGCTCGACACGAACGTCATTTCCGAGCTTCGGAGGCCGGAGAAGGCTTCTCCGGCCGTTGTCGCATGGGCGAGCGCCATCGTCCAGGACGAAACCTTTCTCTCGGCCCTCACTGTCTACGACCTCGAGCTGGGGGTGCAGCAAAAAGAGCGCGCGGATGCTGCGCAAGGCGCCATCCTCCGCGCGTGGCTGACTGGCCAGGTACTGGTCGAGTTTGCCGAGCGCATCATCGACCTCGACGGCAGTGTTGCAGCCATGGCTGCAACGCTGGTGGTGAAGCATCAGATCTCTGCGGCCGACGCGTACATCGCGGCTTCCGCCATCACTCGCCAGCTCACGATCGTCACTCGCAACGTGAAGCACTTTGCGCGAACCAACGCGCCGATGATCAACCCTTGGGAATACAAGCCGTCATGACGATCCGGCACTAAGCGCGGCGACCTATCCAAGAGGGAGCGTTCGCAAGCCCAAGGGCCCGGCCGCATGGCGCGCGAGGGCCGCGAGGTCGAGCTGCGCGCCGCACAGCGCCACATACCCGTCGGGCCGCAACAAATAGAACGAAGGCACCGGCAGCTTCTGCCGTGCCAGTTCGGCAGCGTTGTCGGGGTCCGAAGGCACGGCGTGGATGCGCACCAGCTCGGCGGGAAGCAGCAGGGGCTCCTGCGGCGCCGGCTGCCCGAACACGAGCAGATGGAAATGCAGGTCGTCGAGCTTGTCGAACAGGTCCTCCTGCGGCCCGTCCGCCGAGAAGCGCAGCCGCATCCACGGAAAGCGATCGCCCGCGCGGGGCGCGCCCTGGGGCGGGTCGTCCAGCGACACCGACAGGGCGCTCGCGCGGTAGTTGATGCCGATCTGCGAGATCACCCGGAAGGCCGTCTGCTGGATGCGCGGCCGGCCCATCGCGAGCGCGCCCACGCGCGCCAGCACCTCGGTGCGCAGCAGGCCGGCCCACCAGCTGTCCGACACCACCAGCTTGAAGCCGCGGTCGGTGGTGTCCAGCAGCCGGCGCGCGACCGGCAGGCGCTCGACCTCGTACGAATCCAGCAGCGCCGCGTCGGCCCGGCCCTGCGTGACCAGCGCCAGCTTCCACCCCAGGTTGTAGGCGTCCTGCAATCCGGTGTTCATGCCCTGCGCACCGACCGGGCTGTGGATGTGCGCCGCGTCGCCGAGCACGAAGGCGCGGCCCTCGCGAAAGCGCGACGCGCTGCGGTGATGGATGCGGTAGGTGGAGAACCAGCTGCATTCCTTGAAGGCGAGCCCGGCGCTCGCCTCCTCGCGCACCGAGGGGATCACGTCATCGAAGCGCACACCCTCCCTGTCGCGCAGTGCCGGCGGCAGGATGCCGACCAGGCGCCAATGGTCCTGCCCGCGCATCGGGAACAGCAGGTGGAAGCCCTCCTTGTACAGGTAGACGTTGACCTCGTCGGGCACCATGCTGCCGGTGGCCTGCACGTCGGCGACGAAGAACACGTGCTCGTAGGGCGCGCCGGGGAAGCCGATGCCGCTCTGCTCGCGCACCGCGCTGTGGGCGCCGTCGCAGCCGGCCACCCAGGCGGCCTCGATCTCGCGCAGGCTGCCGTCGGGCTGCTTGAGCGTGGCCACGGCGCGCTCAGGCGTCTGGGTGAGGGCCAGCAGCTCCGTGTTCCACTGCACCGACAGGCCGAAGTCGTGCAGCCGCTCGCCCAGGATCTTCTCGTTGTCGTCCTGCCCGAGCACCAGGATGTAGGGATAGGGCGTGAGCCGCGCCCCGGCGTCCGCCAGCGGCACGCGCGCCATGCGGCGGCCCTCCGCCCACATGTTGGCGCCGTCGCCGCGCTTGCCGAGCGCGAGCGCGCGATCCACGACGCCCAGCTTCGAATAGATCTCCAGCGTGCGCGCCTGCACGCCCAGGGCCCGTGTCTCGCGCGCGGGGCCGGCATGGCGGTCGATGATCAGCGTGCGCACGCCGCGGCGCGCGAGCTGGTTGGCCAGCATCAGGCCAGTGGGGCCCGCGCCGACGATGAGGACATCGCAATCCATGGTGTGTCTCCTTCCTTGGTCTTGTGCCACCGCACTGGTCCGCCGGGTTCAGCGAACCAGATAGCCATTGAGCGCGCGAAGATCGTCCTCGCGCAACTCCCCGGCCGCCGAGGCCAACCGGACGCGGCCCAGCAGATAGTCGTTCTTCGCCTGCGCGAGGTCCAGCTCGGCCGTGTAGAGGCGCTGCTGCGCATCGAGCACGTCCAGCTCGGTGCGGGTGCCGAGGTCGCGGCCCAGCGTGGTGGCCTCGAGGGCAGTGCGCGCGGAGAGCACCGACTGCTCCAGCGCCCCGATGCGCGCCACGCCGGTCTTCACCGCGAGGAATGCGTCCTGCACCTGCAGGCGGGCGTCGCGCTGCGCCGCGCCGAGCTCCTGCTCCGCCTGATTCTTGCGCGCGATCGATTCCCGCCAGCGCGAGTCGAGAGCGCCTGCGGTGTAGAGCGGCACCGTGAGCTGCACGCCCACGCTGGCGCCGCGCGCGCTGTCGGGCGAAACCGCCGGCGAGAGGCTGCCGTTCTGGCCCTTGCGGCTGAGGCTGGCGACCAGGTCCACGGTCGGCCGGCTGCTGAGCTTGTACTTGTCGATCTCCACGCCGGCGATGACGAGCTCGCCCTGCCTGACTTGCACGCGCGTGTTGCGGTCCAGCCCAATGGTCTGCCAGGCCTCCAGGTTGTCGGGCTGCGGCGGCACCGGCACGAAGCCCGCGCGCAGAGCGGCCAGGCCCTCGGCGGGCACGCCGGTGAGCTCGCGGTACTGCGCCTGCCGCAGCGCCAGCGTGCTCTGGGCGGAGACCTCGCGGGCCAGCACCGTGTCGTAGCGCGCCTGCGCCTCCTGCAGGTCGGTGATGCGCCCACGGCCGACGTCGAAGCGCGCCTGCGCGCGGTCGCGCTGCATCGCCACCGCGGTCTTCTCGGCCTGCGCGACGCGCAGGGTCTCGCGCGCCAGCAGCACGTTGAAGTAGGCCTCGGCCACGCGCCGCACCAGGTCCTGCTGCGCATCGCGCCAGCCGACCTCGGCCAGCGCGGTCTGCTGGTACAGCTGTTTCTTGTCGGCACTGGCCTTGGCGTCGTAGAGCGGCTGCACCAGCTGCACCGCCAGCTGGCGCACGTTGCCGCTGGCGTCCGTCTGCGAGCTGCCCGTGGCGGTGCTGACGGTGGATTTCTCGCTCACGCGCGTCAGGCTGGCCGAGAGCGAGACCTGCGGCTTGAGCAGGGCATCGCCCTGCACCGCCTTCTCGCGGCCGGCCAGCACCGCCTGGTCGGCCGCGCGCATGGTCGGGTCGGCGCGCAGGGCGTGCTCGTAGGAAGCGACCAGGTCGAGCGCGAAGCCCGCGCCCGACAGGCCGGCGAGCAGCGCCGCCAGGGCGCTGCGCTGCATGAAGAAGAAAAGGAGAGAGCGCTTGTTCATCGTCGATCCCGTCGGGGCAGTGGTCATGCGGCGGCCGGCCGCCGGGCGCCATACCAGCTGGCATAGAGCGCGGGCAGGAAGAGGAGGGTGAGCAGGGTCGCGACGAAGAGCCCGCCCATGATCGACCAGGCCATCGGTCCCCAGAAGACCGAGCGCGTGAGCGGCACCATCGCGAGGATGGCCGCCAGCGCGGTCAGGATGATCGGCCGCATGCGGCGCACCGCGGACTCGACGATCGCCGTCCACAGCGGCACGCCGCCCTGCACGTCCTGGTCGATCTGCACCACCAGGATCACCGAGTTGCGGATGATCATTCCGGCCAGCGCGATCACGCCCAGCATGGCGACGAAGCCGAAGGGAATGCGGAAGGCGAAGAGCATCCCCGCCACGCCGATCAGCCCCAGCGGCGCGGTGAGGAGCACCAGCGCCGTCTTCTTCAGGTCCTGCAACTGCACCATCAGGAGCAGCAGCACGGCCGCGGCCATCAGCGGCATCACCGCGAAGATCGAGGCCTGCGACTTGCTGCTCGACTCCAGCGCACCGCCGACCTCGATGCCCCAGCCCAGCGGCAGGCCCGAGGCCAGCTGCGCGATGCGCGGCTTCAGCGCCAGCGCGACGTCGGGCGCCTCGGCGCCGGCCACGTCGGCGCGCACCGTGAGCGTGGGCACGCGGTTGCGGCGCCACAGCACGCTGTCCTCGCTGTCGAGCGACAGGTGCGCCACCTGCGAGACCGGCACGAACTTGCCGTCGCGCAGGTAGATGCGCGCGTCCTTCAGGTTGTTGAGGTCGGTGCGCTCGGGCGCGATCAGGCGCGCCACCACGTCGAGGTCCTTGTCGCCCTCGCGGTACTGCGTGATCGAGGTGCCCGAGAGCGAGCCCTGCAGCGCCGCCTTGACCTGGCGCGAGCTGATGCCGAGCTGGCGCGCCTTGTCCTGGTCGATGTCCACGCGCACGCGCTTGAGCCGCTCGCCCCAGTCCTGGTTGACGCGCCGCACGTGCGGCTCGGCGCGCAGGATGGCGGCCACCTCCTCGGCGATGGCGCGCACCTTTTGCGGCTCCTGGCCGAACACGCGGAACTGCAGCGGGTAGCCCACCGGCGGCCCGTTCTCCAGCCGGTTGACGCGCCCGCGCACCAGCGGGAAGCCGTCGTCGAAGAGCTGCTGGATCTTCGCGAGCACGCGCTCGCGCGCCTCGCCGCCTTTCGTCATCACCATCAGCTCGCCCAGGTTGAGGTTGGGCGTCTGCACGTCCAGCGGCAGGTAGAAGCGCGGGCTGCCGGTGCCGACGTAGCTGGTGACGGCCACGACGTCGGGGTCGGCCTTCAGCTGCGCCTCCAGCGCCTCGACCTCGCGCTGGCTGGCCTCGAAGGTGGCGGACTCCGGCAGCCAGAGGTCGACCATCAGCTCGGGCCGGTCGGAGGCCGGGAAGAACTGCTTGGGCACCGCGCCGAAGAGCGTCATCGCGCCGGCGAAGAGCAGCACGGTGGCGCCGATCACCCAGCGCCGATGCACCAGGCACAGCTCGACCAGCCCGCGGAAGCGCCGGTAGAAGCCGCGCTGGTAGATCGCGTCCTCGTCGTGGCCGGCCGCGTGAGGCTGCTCGCGCAGCAGCTTGAAGCCGATCCAGGGCGTGAACAGCACCGCGACGATCCACGACAGGATGAGCGAGATGCCCACCACCTGGAACAGCGAGAACACGTACTCGCCTGCGCCCGACTTGGCGAAGCCCACCGGCAGGAAGCCCGCCGCGGTGATCAGCGTGCCGGTGAGCATCGGGAAGGCGGTCGCGGTGTAGGCGTGGGTGGCGGCCCGGAAGCGGTCCCAGCCCTGCTCCAGCTTGAGCGCCATCATCTCCACCGCGATGATCGCGTCGTCCACCAAGAGGCCCAGCGCGATGATCAGCGCGCCCAGCGATATCCGCTGCAGCTCGATGCCCAGCACATACATGACGAGGAAGGTCAGCGCCAGCACCAGCGGGATGCTGAGCGCCACCACCAGTCCGGTGCGCAGGCCCAGCGAGAAGAAGCTCACCACCAGCACGATGGCCACGGCCTCCAGCAGGCTCTTCTTGAACTCGTGCACCGACTCCGCGACCACGCGCGGCTGGTCGGACACCGCATGGATCTCCACGCCCACCGGCAGGTTGGCCTGGATGCGCGCGACGGTGCCCGTGAGCTGCTCTCCGAGCCGGATGACGTCGCCGCCCTTGCGCATGCTCACCGCCAGGCCCACGGCCTCGCGGCCGTTGAAGCGCATCTTGGAGGTGGGCGGGTCCACCACGCCGCGCCGCACCTCGGCGATGTCGCCCAGGCGGAAGCTGCGCCCGCCGGCCCGGATACCCATGTTCCGGATGCTCTCGACGGAGTCGAACTCGCCGCTCACCGCGAGGCGCAGCTGCTCCGACGCGGTCTGCACCGTGCCGGCGGCCTCCACCGTGTTGGCCGCGGCCAGCGTGGACGCGATCAGCGCCGGGTCGATGCCCAGCGAGGCCAGCTTTGCGTTGCTGGCCTCGACGTGGATCTTCGGGTCCTGCGCGCCGGCGAGCTCGACCTTGTTGACGTCGGCCACGCGCAGGAACTCGTTGCGCGCCGCGTCGGCGTAGTCGCGCAGCTCCGCGTAGCCGAAGCCTTCGCCGGTGATGGCGTAGAGGTTGCCGAAGGTGTCGCCGAACTCGTCGTTGAAGAAGGGCCCGCGCACGCCCTGCGGCAGCGAGGCCTGGATGTCGCCCAGCTTCTTGCGCACCTGGTACCAGACCTGGGGCACGGCCTGCGGCGGCGTGTCCTCGCGCAGGTTGACCTTGATCTGCGTGACGCCGGGCTTGGCGTAGCTGCTGGTGTAGTCGATCTCGGCGATCTCCTGCAGCTTCTTCTCCAATTTGTCGGCCACTTGCTCGGCCATCTGCTGCGCCGAGCTGCCGGGCCAGGAGGCCTGCACCACCATGGTCTTGACGGTGAACTCGGGGTCCTCCTTCTGACCCAGGCGGCCAAAGGCGAAGACGCCGGACAGGCCGAGCAGGAGCAGCAGGAAGGCGATCATCTGCGGGTGCTCGAGCGCCCACTCCGAGAGGTTGATACGGCTCATGGCTGCGCTCCTGCCGTTCCTGAAGGTGCCGCGGCCAGCTTTACCTTCTGCCCCTCGTGCAGCATGTGCACGCCGGCCGTGACCACGGTTTCGCCGCCCTGCAGGCCATGGGCCACGAGCACGCTGTCGTTTTGCGCGCTACCGAGCGCGACCGGGCGCGGCGCCACCCGGCCGCTCGCGGCGTCGATGACCCAGACCACCGGCTGGCCGTCGCGGTGGTGGATGGCGGTGAGCGGCAGGCAGATAGCCGATGCACCTTCCACGTCGGGCAGGAAGACCGAGGCCGTCATGCCCAGCATCAGCGCGCGGTCGGCGTCCTTCACCGCGATGCGCGCGGAGTAGGTGCGCGTCACGCTGTCGGCATCGGGCGCCAGCTCGCGCAGCGCGCCTTCGTAGCGCCGGCCCGGCTGGGCCCACAGCGAGACCTGCAGGGCTTTCGCGCGGCGCAGTTCGTCCACGCGCGACTCGGGGACGCTGACCAGCACCTCGCGCTCGCCGTCGGCCGCCAGCGTGACGACCTGCTGGCCGGCGGAGACTACCTGGCCGGCCTCGGCGTTGATCGCCGCGACCACGCCGTCGCGGTCCGCCAGCAGCTCGGTGTAGCCGCGCTGGTTGACGCGGATCTGCTGCTGCGCCATGGCCGACTTCAACTGCGATTCCGATTCCGCCAGCGCCAAGCGCTGCTGGTCCACCTCGGCCTGCGAGGCGAACTTGCGCGCGAGCAGCTGCTCGGTGCGCTGCAGGTCGACGCGGTTCTGCGCCACGCGGCTCCTGGCCGCGTCGACGCTGGCCACCGCGGCGACCACCTGCAGCGACTCCTGCGCCGGGTCCAGGCGCATCAGCGGCTGGCCGCGCTTCACGTGGCTGCCGATCTCGACCAGCCGCGCCACGATGCGGCCCGAGGCCTGGAAGCCCAGCTTGCTCTCGTAGCGGGCCTGCACCTGGCCCGAGTAGGTGGCGCCCACCGGCCCGCTGCTTTGGCCGGCGACGATGCTGCGCACGGGACGGACTTCCTCATGGGCCGGCTCCTTCTTCTGGCCGCAGCCGCCGGCCAGCAGGGCGGCGCCGAGCAGGGCCAGCGCGGTACTGGAATTCATCGGTAGCTCCTCGTCGTCGTCCAGGGACATCGGCTCAGCGCAGCACGTAGCCGCGCCCTTCCATGCAGGCCTTGAAGGCGCGGTCGTAGCCGGCCTTCTGCTGCGCCTGCGCGGCCTGCTGCTGCTGCGCGGCCTGGCGCTCCTTCATGCGTGCGCGCACCGCTGCGCCGAGCACACCGGCGGCGGCGCCGCCGGCCGGGTCGTGATCGCTGATGGCGGCAATCGCCGCACCGCCGGCCGCGCCGCGGGCCATGGCGCCGGGCGGCATGCCGGAAGCGGGCGCCGAGGCGGTCGCGGGCTGGGCCGGGTCGAAGCCGGTCTGCTCGCGGGCCCAGGCGTAGCACTGGAACTTGTCCTTGTCCTGCTGCTTCGCGCTCTGGCCCTTGGCCGGATAGATGGCCGGGGCGGTGCCGCCGGCCGCATGCGCCAGGCAGGCGGCGCCGACGAGGCCGAGCGACAGGACGAGGGTGGAAAAGGTCTTGGTCATGGCGAGTCTCCTTGGGGTGGTTGGGGAAAGGGGTGCTCACGCGCCGGGCTGCAGCCGCAGGAACAGGCTCGCCAGCCACAGGGCGGCGACGAAGGCATGCAGGTAGAAGCCGGCGCCGCTGGTGGTCAGCGGGTGCCAGCGCGACGGCGTGGGAAAGGGTTGAAAACCCAGTTGCCGGGCCAGCGCATTGCCGCGATCGCGCAGGCCGTGCCAGTAGCTCGTGGCGCGGAACTCCATCACCAGGAAGGCGAGGGTGACCACGAAGCCGCCGGTCTTCAGGAACTCCGCGCGGGCGAAGCTGGTGCGCACGGCGTTCGAGGACAGCGCGGTGATGAGGCTGCCCGTGGTCCCCAGCAGCAGCGCCAGCTGGTAGAAGCGCAGCGTCGCGTACAGGCGCATGAAGTCGCAGACGCACTTGAATTCCTCGGCGGGGTCGCCTTGGGCGCGCGCATGCACCGGGTGCAGGGCTGCAATCACTGGAGTACCTTCGCCTTCGGCTGGGGTGCGAGCGCCTTCGGGCGGCCGGGCGGCGCTCATGGAGCGGCCCTCCGGCGGGGCGCGGTGCGGCGCGCGAAGCGGCGCCGGCCGGTCAGCACCTCGCACAGCTCGGCCAGGGACTGGAAGGGGACGATCCGGCTGCTTTGCACGTCCTCCACCACGCCGGCGAGCGACTCGGCCTCGTGGCGGTAGACCCGGATCAGGTAGCTGCGTATCTCTCTCACGGCGACTCCTTTCGATGAGGAGTCAGTGTGAAAAGAGGGTCCCTACTTATTGGCTACTTATTCGCGAACCGGGCGTGCGGCCGGCGACGAAAGCACCGCCGCCGGCCTTTTTGCCGCATGCGACAGCGTGAAATAAGCCCGGGGCGGGATGGGTAAACCCTGACCGGGCACGCTTCAAGCCCCACTTCCAATCCTTATTCAACATAACCACTACCCGGGAAGAGGATTCGTTTCATGCAACGCAGAAGTTTTGTCGCGTCCAGCGCGGCATTTGCCGCCGGCCTGGTGCCGCTGTCGTCCGCGCGGGCCGCCGAGAACGGCGTGAGCGACGGCGAGATCGTGCTGGGCAGCTCCGCCGTCCTGAGCGGCCCGCTCGGCTCGCAGATCAAGGTGGTCCACAACGGCGCCGGCCTCGCCTTCGACGCCGTCAACGAGCAGGGCGGCATCGGCGGCCGCAAGATCAAGCTGGTGGCGCTCGACGACGAGCTGAAGCCCGAGAAGGCGGTCGAGAACTACACCAAGCTGCTGAACGACCACCGCGTGTTCGCCTTCTTCGGCTGCGTCGGCTCCGGCACCACGGCCGCCGCGGCCAAGCTGCTGCAGCAAAGCGGCGCGCCCAGCGTGGGCGGCTACGGCGTGGCCGACACGGCGCGCGAACGCGTCGCGGGCTCCGCCTACTTCGTGCGCGCCAGCAATGCGCGCGAGGCGCAGGCCCTGGTCGAGCATCTGACGACCGTCGGCATCAACAAGATCGCCATCGCTCACCTCGACAACCCTGGCGGCGCCGAGGCAGTCAAGCTGATCGGGGCCGCCATGACCACCCACAAGCTCGCGCCCGTGGCCGCGCTCTCGGTGAAGGCCGACGGCTCGAACGCCGCCGAGGTCGGCAAGACGCTGGCGGACAGCCAGCCTCAAGCCGTGCTGATGTACCTGGCCGGCACAGTGGCCGGCGAAGTGATCAAGGCGACCTACGCCGCCGGCAACAAGCCGATGTTCTACGGCATGTCGATCGTGCCTGGCGAGGTCACGGCCAAAGTGGTCCAGCTGCAGGGGAGCGGCCTGGCCATCTCGCAGGTGATGCCCTATCCCTGGGGCGAGGTGGAGACCGTGGCGCGCGACTACCGCCGCCTGGCGGAACGCGCACAGGTGCCGGTGGGCTACGGCAGCTTCGAGGGCTACCTGAACGGGCTGGTGATGATCGAGGCGCTCAAGCGCACGGGCCGCGACCTGACGCGCGCGCGCCTGCATGCGGCGCTGCGGGCCTTCAAGCTCCGGCTGGCCGGCATGGACATCGACTTCACGGCCGGCAACGGCACCGGGTCGCGCTTCATCGAGATGGTTCGGGTGACGCCGGAAGGGCGCTTCGTGCGCTGAGCGCGCGAGGTGCCGGGCGCGCTCAACCCAGACGCAGGGCCTGGTAGAGCTTCTCCGTTCCGGCCGAAGGCGGCAGGTTGAGCGTGACCGACAGGGTTTGCTTGAGCCGGCGGTAGCTGCTGACCGCCTCAGGCAGCCGGTCCAGCCGGTGGTAGCAGCGCATCAGGCCCTGGTAGAAGGGCTCGACCACGTTGTCGGCGTCCAGTCCGCGCAGGTACCAGGCGATGGCCTCCTCGTCGCGCTGCGCGGCCTCCAGCCGGCCGGCATGCTCTGCCACGACCTGGATGAACTTGCCTCGCAGGCGTTCGCGCATTGCAACCGGCCAGCTCTCGCCTTCCTCCTCGGCCAGGAAGGCGCCACGGTAGAGGGCCAGGGCCTCGCCCAGCGCGGCGCCTTCGCCGTCGGGGGCGACGTGCGCCGCCGCCAGGGCGCGCTCGAAGGCCCAGGCATCGACCCAGACCCGCGCACGGTCGAGCGAGACTTGTCCGCCCTGCTGGACCACCGCCTCGTCCTCGCCTAGCAGCGCGCGCAGGCGGCGCACCGCGGCGGCGAGCGAACGCGCCGCCGCGTCGCCGACCTCGTCGGGCCAGAAGGTGTCGACCAGCACGCCCTCGTGTACGCTGCCGCCGCGCGCGATGATGGCCTTGAGCAGCGCCAGCGTCTTGCGCGGCGCCTTGCGGCCGAATTCGACGGGGCGGTCCTCGACCAGCAGCTCGAATTCGCCGAGGGTGTACACGCGCACCGGCCAGGGCCACTGCGCGGCCTCCTGCGCCGGGGGCGCGATGCGCCAGTGCCGGATCATCCGGCGCACGAACTCGGTCTCGATGCCTGCCGCCAGCGCCAGGTGCAGCAGCACCGGCTTGCGCGTGACCGCCCGGTGCGCATAGGCCGCGCGGGTACGGTCGGCGGCGGCCAGTGCGAAGCCTTCGGCCAGCCGCGCCAGGGCGCGCTCGGCATCGCCCTGCACGTGGGCGATGTAGGCCTCCTCCAATAGCAGCTGGGCCTCCATCGCTTCCAGGTAGCTGCCGCGCGACAAGAGGCGTGCGCGCTCGACGATCGCCATCGCGCGCTCGGCCTCGCCGCCGTCGGCCAGGGCGCTCGCGAACAGCACCGGGAACACGGCCTGGAAGTAGGCGGCGGCGACGCGCTCGACGGCTTCGAGGCCGCGGTGCGCAAAGGCCAGCGCCGCCCGGATTTCGCCCTTGAGCTGCGCCAGCATGGTGCTGGCGACGAAGAAGTTCATCTCCGCATCAGGGCTCCCGCGCGCCGGGTGGGCCTCCATGCGCGCGATGCGGGCCTCGGCCTCGGCAACGCGGCGGAAGGTCAGGTCGAGGTAGGCGCGGAACTGCAGCGCGGCGAACTCGGCATGCGCCAGCCCGTCCTCGCGCGCCAGGTCCTCGGCCCGCTGGAAGCGCATGGCGGCGGCGTCGAAGTCGGCCTGCCGCAGGTCGTGCAAGGCGCGGAAGACGAACCAGTAGGCGCGGTTGAGAGCGCTGGCGGGCAGGGTCTCGACGGCAGGGTCGACCTTGCCGATCAGGCGCAGTGCGAGCGCATGCTCGGCCGCGTTGTGGAAATACGTGATCAGGTGCGTGGCGGTGACCAGGCGCTGGTTCCAGTCGACGGCAGCATCGTCGACCAGCGCCAGCAGCCGCGGTCCCAGCGTCCGGACTGCCGGATGCGCGGGCCGGCAGAAGGCCAGCGCGGCATGCAGGGCCGAGAGGCTCAGCAGCTCGATGCCGCGCGAGGGAAAGACCGGCTCGCCGATCATCAGCGGCTCCAGGCGATCGACCCAGGGCGTGATCTCGGACCAGCCCAGGCGCGCATGCCAGAAGGTCTGCACCACCGCCGCGCCGCAGGCGAGCTGACCCACCTCGTCCGCCTGGTCCGCGAAGCGCAGGTGGCAGGCCTGCAGGCGCTCCAGAGCCCGCTCCGGCGCGGTCGCCATCAGCGCGCGGCCTTCCCAGTAGCCCAGCCAGGGCTCGCGTTCGCGCGCCGGCTCCGGGATGCGGGCAAGCCAGTCGATCAAGGTTTGGCGCCGGCCCTGTTCGAGCAGGCTCTCGGCATGCGCGGTGGCCAGCCGTGCGCAGGCCTCCCCGCCGCCGGCCTCCGCGAACAGCGCGAAGGCCTGCTCCCAGTGCCCCTCCCCCTCGAGCGCCTGCGCCGCGCGACCTGCCAGTGCGCCGAGCTCGGCGGCGCTCCAGGCCGTGCGCGCCTGATGCTGCAGAAAGCTGCGGAACAGCGCATGGAACTGGAACACGTAGCTGGCACCGGGCGTTGCGACCCGGCGCCGGTCGGTGAACAGGTGGCGCCTGTAGTGGTGGTCGAGCAGCCGGTCCACGCCCTGCAGCCCAGTCAGCCGCTCGGCCAGCGGGACCGTGATCAGCGGGAGGAAGGCCAGCTGCATCAGCGCCTGCCGGTGCTCCGGCACCGCGCCGTCGAACACGCGCTGCGCGAAGTAGCCGAATACATGCTGCAGGGATTCGGCCTCGTCCTCCTCGTCGGCGGCGGCCTGCCGGGGCGTGCGCGCCAGCAGCAGCGTGAGCCCCGCCGCCCAGCCGTGCGAGCGCGTCTGCAGCGCATCGACCTGCGCCTCGTCCAGCACACCGCGCTTGCGCGCGATGGCCCGTGTCTCGGCCGGCGTGAGGCGCAGCGGCTCGCCGTCGACCAGCGCCAGCGCATTGCCGGCGAGCAGCGCGGCATAGGCCGCCGGCGGCTCGGCTCGGCTGAGCACGAAGACATTGATACCCGCCGGCACCTGGGCCATGCCCTCGGCCACGATCGCGTGGAAGCAGGAATCCTCGGGCACCTCCTGGAAGTTGTCGAGCACCACGGCGGCGTCCTCGCCGAGGCCGGCGAACAGGTCGCGGAAGAAGCGCCGCGCGAAGCCGCGCAGGTCGGGCAGGTACTCGGGGGTCAGCAGCGGCAGCTGCGCGGATGTGCCGGCCGCGGCCAGGCGCAGGTGATAGATGAAGGAGGCGGGATCGGCATCGGCGGCATCGACCTGGTACCAGATGCCGCCGCGCTTGCGTGCCTCCAGGTGGCCGGCCAGCAGCGTGGTCTTGCCGGCGCCGGGCTGGGCGCAGAGCCAGACCACGGGGCGCCTGGCCGCCTTGTCGAGCAGGGCATGGAGGCGCGTGCGCGGCAGCACGTCGTGCAGCCGCGGTCGCGAGAGCTTGGCGAGGGCCACTGGTTTGCGGGACATGCGCTCCCCCTCGTTGCGGATGATACGGCGCAGGCCACTGGACTACGATGCGCGTGGCGCACGATGCGCCGGGCAGGAGGACGTATGGCAGCAGCAGAGAACAGCGGCGCGGCGGACTTCGGCGCCGCCCGCAGCGGGTGGTGGAACTGGACCGTGCCGCCTTGGCCGTGGCCGCCGGCCGCACCGCAATCGCTCATCCAGCCGATCAATCCGGGCTGGTCGTTGATCAATGTCACGAACAACAACTCCTCGGCCCCCGCTATCGAGCGCGACGTGCTGCAGCAGCACAGCTACGGGCGCCAGATCGGGCGGCTGATGGACGCGCTCTCGGTGCTGGTGGAGCGCCTGCCGGCAAGCGCGAAGGACGATCGGCGCATCGAGGAGTTCCTGGCGCTGGTGAAGGACGTGGCGCAGATCAAGGAGAACGCGCGACTGCCCAGGCTGGAACGGCTGCAGAAGGACATCGAGGCGCTGCGGCAGGAGGACCCGAAGGCGTACGCGCAGCTCAAGGCCATGTTGGCGCGCTGAAGCCGGCCACTGCTGGACGGGAGCGGCGACAGCACGCGGACCGAGCCGTCGGTCAGCCCCGCACTGCCGCCACCACCGCCTCGCCCATCTCGCGCGTTCCCACGCGGCGGCAGCCGCCCTGGAAGATGTCGCCGGTGCGCAGACCCTCCGCCAGCACCCGGCGCACCGCGCCCTCGACGCGGTCCGCCTGCTCGGCCAGGCCGAAGGAATACCTCAGCATCATCGCCATCGAGAGGATGGCGGCGAGCGGGTTCGCCAGGTCCTTGCCGGCGATGTCGGGCGCGGTGCCGTGCACCGGCTCGTACAGCCCCTTCGTGCCGGCGGCCATCGAGGCCGAGGGCAGCATACCAATCGAGCCCGTCAGCATCGCGGCCGCATCCGAGAGGATGTCGCCGAAGATGTTGCCGGTGACGATCACGTCGAACTGCTTAGGCGCCCGCATCAGCTGCATCGCCGCCGCGTCGACAAAGAGATGCGTGAGCTCGACATCCGGATACTCGGCGCCCACGCGTGTCACCACCTCGCGCCACAGCTGCATCACCTCCAGCACGTTGGCCTTGTCGACGGAGCACAGTTTGCGTTTGCGCGCACGCGCGGTGCGGAAGGCCACGTGCGCAATGCGCTCCACCTCGGGCTCCGAATAGCGCATCGTGTTGAAGGCCTCGCGCTCACCGCGCGCGTTGGTGCCGCTGCCGCGCGGCTCGCCGAAGTAGACGTCGCCGGTGAGCTCGCGCAGGATCATCAGGTCCAAGCCCTCGATCACCTCCGGCTTGAGCGTGGAAGCGCCGATGAGCTCGGGAAAGAGGAAGGCCGGCCGGAAGTTGGCGAACAGGCCCAGGTGCTGGCGCAGCCGCAGCAGGCTGGCACCGGGGCGCATGGCGAAGGGAATGGCCTCGTCGCCGGGCATGCCGGCGGAGCCGAACAGGATGGCGTCGGCGGCGCGCGCGATCCGGAGCGTGGCTTCCGGCAGCGGGTCGCCGGCGCTGTCGATGCCGGCCTGGCCGATGGGCGCTTCCACCAGCTCCACGGCCTGGCTGGAACCCAGCACGGCCTTCAACACGCGCACGGCCTCGGCCGTGACTTCGGGACCGATGCCGTCGCCGGGCAACACTGCGATCTTCATGGAGGACAACTCTTTCTTCAGGCAGATGGGAGAGGTGGCAGGGACAAGGCGCGCTCGCGCTCGAAGGCCTCGATGCGCCCGGACTGGCCGAGGGTGTAGTCCAGCTCGTCCAGGCCCTCGAGCAGGCAGTGGCGCGCGAAGGGATCGATCTCGAAGGCATCGCAGCCGCCGTCGCCCGCATGCACGCGCTGCGCGGCCAGGTCGATGCGAAGGTGCGTGCCGGGCTCGCGCTGCAGCAGGGCCAGCAGCGCCTCGACGCGCCGCTCGGACAGGCGCACGGGCAGCAGCCCGTTCTTCAGCGCGTTCGAGAAGAAGATGTCGCCGAAGCTCGGCGCGATCACCGCGCGGAAGCCGCCGTCGGCCAGCGCCCACACGGCATGCTCGCGCGAGGAGCCGCAGCCGAAGTTGCGGCCGGCCACGAGGATGCGGGCCTGCGCATACGCCGGATCGTTGAGCGGGAAGTCCGCGCGCCGCGCGCCCTGCGCATCGTGCCGCACGTCGCGAAAGAGGAAGGCGCCGAAGTCGGCAGCGCGCGGCTTCTGCAGGTAGAGCGCCGGCACGATCTGGTCGGTGTCGACGTTGATGCGGGGCAGCGGCGCGGCCACGGCATCGAGCTGGGTGAAGGCTTGCATGGGGCTCGTCCTCAATGCGCCGGCAGCAGGCCGCGCACGTCGGTCAGCCGCCCGGTCACCGCGGCCGCGGCGGCCATGGCCGGGCTCATCAGGTGGGTGCGCGCGCCCGGTCCCTGGCGGCCGACGAAGTTGCGGTTGGAGGTGGAGGCACAGCGCTGGCCCGGCGCGACCTGGTCGCCATTGGTGCCCAGGCACATCGAGCAGCCCGCATGCCGCCACTGGAAGCCGGCTGCACGGAACACGGCGTCCAGGCCCTCGTCCTCGGCCTGCTGCTTGACCAGGCCGGAGCCGGGCACGACCCAGGCCTCCACGCCCTCGGCCACGCGGCGGCCGCGCGCCACCGCGGCGGCGCTGCGCAGGTCCTCGATGCGGCCGTTGGTGCAGGAGCCGATGAAGACGCGCTGCACCGCGATGTCCTGCAGCCGCTGGCCGGGCGCGAGGCCCATGTAGGCGAGGGCGCCTTGCATCGCTGCGCGCCGGTCGGCGTCGCCGGCCTGGGCCGGGTCGGGCACGCGGCCGGAGATGGGCAACACGTCCTCGGGGCTCGTGCCCCAGGTGACCATGGGCGCGATCTCGTTGGCATGCAGCGCGAGCTCGCGGTCGAAGGCGGCGCCCTCGTCGCCGGGGAGCTGGCGCCAGCGCGCGAGCGCGGCGTCCCAGTCGGCGCCCTTGGGCGCTTGCGGGCGGCCGGCCAGCCAGGCGAAGGTGGTGTCGTCGGGTGCGATCATCCCGGCGCGCGCGCCGGCCTCGATGGACATGTTGCACACGGTCATGCGCGCTTCCATCGACAGCGCGCGGATCGCCTTGCCGGCGTACTCGACGACATGGCCGGTCGCGCCCGCGGCGCCGATGCGGCCGATGATGGCGAGGATGAGATCCTTGGCCGTGACGCCCGCACCGAGCCGGCCGTCGACGCTGACGCGCAGCGTGCGCGGCTTGCGCTGCCACAGGGTCTGTGTGGCCAGCACATGCGCCACTTCCGAGGCGCCGATGCCGAAGGCCAGCGCCCCCAGCGCGCCATGGGTGGAGGTGTGGCTGTCGCCGCAGACGATCAGCATGCCCGGCAGGCTCAGGCCCTGCTCGGGGCCGACCACGTGCACGATGCCCTGGCGCTGATCGTCGAGCCCGAAGAAGCGGATGCCGGACGCCGCGCAGTCGTCCGCCAGTGCCTGGGCCATCGCGCGCTTCTCCGGATCGGCAATGCGCGCCAGGTCGCGCGAGGCGGTGGGTACGTAGTGGTCCGGCGTGGCGAAGGCCAGCTCGGGCCGGCGCACCGGCAGGCCGCGCTGGCGCAGCATCTGGAAGGCCGGCGCCGAGCCGTCCTGCACCAGGTGGCGGTCGACGTAGAGCAGGCTCTGGCCGTCGTCGCGCTGCATCACGACGTGCTGCGCCCAGATCTTGTCGAACAGGGTGCGGGGAGACAGCGAATCAGGCATCGGCATCAATCCAGCTTGGCGCCCGAGAGCCGCACGATCGATTCGTAGCGCTTGATCTCCGACACGATGAACTGCCCGAACTCCTCCGGCGTGCCGCCGCCGATCTCGGCGCCGAACTCGGCCATGCGCCGCTTCATGTCGGCCGACTGCAGCACCTCGTTGGCCTGGGCGTTGAGCTTGTCGATGATGGGCCGCGGCGTCCCGGCCGGCGCCATGAGGCCATACCACGAGGAGGCGTAGACGCCTGGCAGCCCCACTTCGTCGAAGGTGGGCACGTTCGGCAGCGCCGGGTTGCGCTTCTTCGATGCCACGGCCAGCGCGCGCATGCGGCCGCTCGCCACGAAGGGCAGGCAGGTGGTGGTGTCCAGCATCAGCGAGATGTGGCCCGCCGCCAGGTCCGCCTCGGCCGGCGCGGTGCCCTTGTAGGGCACGTGCACGATGTCGATCTTCGCGGCCGACATGAACTGCACCGCCGCCAGGTGCTGCGAGGAGCCAACGCCGCCCGAGCCGTAGTTGAGCTTGCCGGGGTTGGCCTGGGCCGCATCGATCAGCTCCTTGGCGGTCTTGTAGGGCGAGGAGGCCGGCACCACCAGGATGTTCGGCACGGCCGAGACGTAGACGATGGGCGCGAAGTCCTTCACCGGGTCGAAGCCCAGCTTGCTGTAGAGATGCAGGTTGACCGCGTTCGGGCTGATCGAGCCCATCAGCAGGTTGTAGCCGTCGGGCTTGACGCGGGCCGCGAGCTCGGTGCCGATGTTGCCGCCGGCGCCGCCGCGGTTGTCGATGACGATCGGCTGGCCCAGCTTCTGTGCCAGCGGCTCGGAGATCATGCGCGCGGTGGTGTCGACGCCACCGCCGGCGGGCCAGGGCACCATGAGCTTGATGGGCTGGCTGGGGTAGGCGCTGTCGGCCGCGGCGGCGCCCGCGAGGGCGAGCAGCGCGGCGGCCAGGCCGGCATGCAGGCAGGCATGCGCTTTCTTCATCGTCACCATGGGCTCGTCTCCTGGACTTGTAATGGGGTCGATGCTATGGACGCGACGACGCCGCGGCAATCACAATTAAGGCATGCACCCCATGAAAAAACCTCATGGCTTCGCCCAGCCATGACCCGCCGTCTTCCACCCCTCAACGCCCTGCGCGCCTTCGAAGCCGCGGCCCGCTGCGGCAACTTCACGCGCGCGGCGCAGGAGCTGTGCGTGACGCAGGGCGCGGTCAGCCGCCATATCGCCACCCTGGAAGGCTGGCTGGATCTTGCGCTGTTCGAACGCGGCCGGCACGGCATCGCGCTCACGCCCGCGGGCCAGCGCTACTTCGACACCGCGCGCGCGGCGCTGGACCAGATCGACTACGGCACGCGCCAGCTGCAGGCTCGCCCTGACGAGCGTCGCCTGCGCATCAAGCTGCCGCCCACCTTCGCGATCCGCTGGCTGGTGCCGCGGCTGGCGCGCTTCCATGCGCTGCACCCGCGCATCGACGTGCAGATCACCACCTCGCACGAGCGCGCCGATTTCGCGCGCGAGGAGGTGGACGTGAGCATCCATTCGGAGCCCGAGCCGCCCGCGGGCTCGGGCTTGCGGCGCTTGTTCGGAGAGACGCTGGTGCCGGTGTGCGCGCCGGGCCTGCTGGAGCGCGGCCCGCGGCTGCGCAAGCCCGCCGACCTCGCGCGGCACGTGCTGCTGTGCTCGATGAACCGGCCCAAGGACTGGCCGGCCTGGCTGGCCGCGGCCGGCGCGCCGCAGATCGACGGCAACAGCGGCCTCGAGTTCGAGAACGCCGCGCTGGCCTACCAGGCCGCGGCCGACCAGCTGGGCGTGATGGTCGCGCTCGATGCCTTCGTGCGCGACGACCTGGCCTCGGGCCGGCTGGTGGCGCCTTTCCCGCTGAAGGTCCGCACGGAGGGCGCCTACTACCTGGCCTGGCGCGACCAGGCGCCGCTGCCCGAGCGGGTGCGCGTCTTCGAGGACTGGATCGTGAAAGAGGCCGAGGCGATGGAAGAGAGCGATGCCGACGGCCAGCCGCAGGTGCGCAGGAGATGAGCAAGGTCTTCGAGGCCTGGGTCGTGCAGGAAGCGGAGGCCGTCGCCGGCCAGCCCGAGCGCTCACTGTGTGCGACACCGCACGGACCTGGAATCGGTTCAGCAGTACTGTTTCCTGTGCGTTCACCCAGCGCATGGAGCAACGCCATGACCACTTCCGAATTTGCCGCCGAATCCCTGGTTCGCACCTACCTGGACGGCCGCAGCATGGAACCCATCCTGTTCAGAGCCGTTGTGTGGATGGCTGAAAAGCGGTTGGCCGGCGGGATGATGCCGGTCCTGGACACGACGATGCGGACAGACATCGACAACCAGGCCGGAGCAGCGCAGCGTCGCGGCCACGCTTCTCAGGCAAGGTCCGAGGTACCAGCCGTCTGTGCGCTGCTGCATCGTGCCTACGTGCTTTCTCCGCCGATGCCGGACCTTCTATGCGCGACACCGAACAGACGGCGTGCGCGCGTCCGGTCACAGTGAGTGATGCGGCCTCTGGACGCACTGAAAGGTGGACATCATGAAAACGACATCCTGGATGACGGCCGCGGCCATCAGTTCCCTCTTGACTCTGGCCGGATGCGCCGGGACCGGCCCTAACCAGCAGCTCGGCATCGCCGGCGGAGCGGTCGGCGGAGCGGTGGTTGGCAACGCGATCGGCGGCAACGCAGCTTCTACATTGGGAGGAGCCGCCGTAGGTGGCCTGATCGGCAACGAAGTGGGGCGAAACGCGGACCAGCGCAACAACTACAACAACCGTGGCTACTATCCAAACAACGGTCCACGCTACTGAACGCTTCCGCTTTGACGAAGACGTGCCTCCGGGCACGTTTTTTTTTGCGCGACCCTTCGTCGCAGGCCATTTCCCTCGCATCTCTTGCAGCAGGTGCTCGAACGGGTCGCGCGCCGACCGCATCGAGGTTGGTGCGCTTGCGCACAGACGCAAATGAAAAGATCGACGATATTGGCCTTGGCGCGCCTGCTGGACGAATGCGACAGAAAAGAGGAAACAAAAATGATCAAGATCGGCGTCGTGGACGACCATGCCATCGTGCGCTCCGGCTTGCGCCAGTTCTTCTCGGAGTATGTCGACCTGCGCGTGACGGGCGAAGCAGCCAGTGCTCGCGAAGCGATCGAGCTTGTGCGCACCACCGAACTCGATGTACTCGTGATGGATCTCGCGATGCCCGGGCAAAGCGGCATTGACGCGCTGGCGATGATCCATGCCAAGGCGCCGGACGTCGGCGTCCTCATCCTGAGCGGCTACCCCGAGGAACACTACGCGATGAACCTGATCCGCCAGGGCGCGAGCGGCTACCTCAACAAGGAATGCGAGCCGATGGAGATCGTGAACGCAATCCGCGTCATCTCACGGGGCCGCCACTACATCACGCCGGGCGTAGCCGAATTGTTGGTGCGCCAGCTCGACCACAAGGACGATGCGGCACCGCACGAGCAACTGTCGGAGCGCGAATTCCAGGTGTTCATCAAGCTCGCCAAGGGCGAGACCACGGGAGACATCGCCAAGACCCTGTCCCTGTCCGTCAAGACGATCAGCACCTACCGCACGCGGCTGATGGAGAAGATGAACCTCTCCTCCAACAGCGAACTCACGTACTACGCCATGAAGAACAAGCTGATCGATTGAGCCTCGCACGACCGTCTTTCGACGGAGCCGCATCATGCGGCAAGTCAAGAACGAATTCGCGGGCGCAATGGCGTGCGGCGAAACAGCGTCGCCGAACTCAAACCAGCGCCACGGCTTCCACCTCCACGGCGAGCCCGAAATGCAGCGCCCCGGTCGGCACCACCGCACGCGCCGGGCGCGCGGCGCCGGCCCAGGCGGCGTACAACGCATCGAAGGCGGGCCAGTTCGCGATGTCGTCGAGGTACACGCGCACCTGCACCAGGCGCCCGACGCCGCTGCCCGCGGCCTGCAGGGCCAGCTCGACGTTGCGCAGCACCTGCCGCGCCTGCACCTCGAAGGGCGCGCCGCCGAGCCTGCTGCCGTCCGCGGCGATCGGCAGTTGGCCCGACACGAACACCAGGCCGCCCGCCACCACCGCATGGCTGTAGTGGCCCCCGGGCGCGGCCAAGCCCGCGGGCTCGACCACCCGCGGCGACGCGGAACGCGGCTCACCAGCCATGGAGACGCTCCCATTCCTCGATGCGGCCGTCGGCACCCAGCGCCTGGTAGGCCGGGAACTGCGCGCCCGTGGCGCAGGCATGGTTGGGCAGCACGCGCAGCAAGGTGCCGAGGGGGAAGCGCGCCACGATGTCCGGATCGGGCTCGCCCGTGCGCGCGAGGATGCCGTGTTCCTGGTTGGCGCTGGACAGCAGGTAGCCCTCGAGCACCGTGCCCTCGGCGGTGCAGGCCTGGCCGTAGCCGAAGTCGCAGCGCTGCCCGGCCGTGCCGCGGTCGCGGCTCATCGCCATCCAGCCGGCATCGACGATGGCCCAGCCCTTGTCGCGCTGGTGGCCGATGACTCGCGTGAGCACGCTGAGCGCGAGCTCGTCCGCGCGGCACACGCCCACGTTGCGCATCACCAGGTCGAAGAAGACATAGACGCCGGCGCGCACTTCGGTGACGCCGTCCAGCGCGGTTACCGCCAGCGCGGTCGGAGTCGAGCCGATGCTGACCTCGGCGCAAGGCAGGCCCGCCGCGCGCAGGCGCTCGGCCGCCAGCACGCAGCCGGCGCGCTCCTGCTCGGCCAGCGCGCGCAGAGCCTGCGGCGTGTCGAGCTCGTAGCTGGAGCCGGCGTGGGTAAGCACGCCGCCCAGGCGCATGCCGCCCTCGTGCAGCGCGCGGCCGACGGCCAGCAGCTCGCGATCGGAGGGGTGGATGCCGGAGCGATGGCCGTCGGTGTCGACCTCGATCCAGACGTCGAAGGCCTCGCCGTTCGCCTGGCCGAAGTCGACCAGCGCCTGCGCGGACGCCAGGTTGTCGGTGAGAAGAATCAGCCTGCAGCCGCGCCGCCGCAGCGCCAGGGCCTGCGCCATGCGGTGCGGCGCGATGCCGACGGCATAGAGGATGTCGGTGATGCCGTCGGCGAAGAACCGCTCCGCCTCCTTCAGCGTCGAGACCGTGATGCCGCTCGCGCCCGCGGCGAGCTGGGCCCGCACGACGGGTGTGCACTTGCTGGTCTTCACATGCGGCCGCAGCCTGGCGCCGAGCGCGGCGATGCGCGACTGCATGCGCTCGATGTTGTGCTGCATGCGCGCGACGTCGACGAGGGCCGCCGGGGTTTGCAGGCCGGAGAGGACGGCGAATCGGGAAAGCTCGGTCATGGTTGTTCGTCCTGCGGCAGGACTGTCTAGTCGATGAATTCGCCCTTGGCCTTGAGGGCGGGCACGTCGTCGCGCAGGCCGCGCTCGATCAGCGCCGAGACGGCGGCCGGCGTGGCCTCGGCCGGGACCGCCAGGTCCACGCCCAACGCCTCCATCTGCTTGCGAAGGGTCGCATCGCCCATGGCGATCTGCAAGGCCTGCGTGAGGCGCGCCATCACGGGCGCCGGCGTGCCGCGCGGCGCGCGATCAGCGCGGTCAGCAGGTCGAAGAGAACGGCGCGGGGCCAGGCCGCATGCGGTGTGTGCTGTGTCATGGGCCCGACTATAGGAAGCGCAACCGCGCTCGTGTTTTAATGAAATTGCAGCAATCGTTCAGTTCTGCTTAATGCTCAGCATCGAGGATCTCCAGCTCGCAGCGGCCCTGGCCCGCTTCCCGTCGCTCAGCGCCGCGGCGCGCGCGATGAACGTCACGCCGCCCGCGCTGTCGATGCGGCTGCGCAAGCTGGAGGAGAAGCTGGGCCTCAGCCTCGCGCTGCGCACTGCGCGCCGGCTGCACCTGACGGCCGAGGGCGAGCGCTTCGCGCGCGAGGCCGCCGCGCTGCTGGAGCAGCTCAGCGCCTTGCCGGAGAGCTTCAGGCGCGACGACGGCCGGCTCACCGGCCTGCTGCGCATCTCGGCGCCCTTCGGCTTCGGCCGCACCCGGCTGGCGTCCGTGCTCGCCGACTTCGCCGTGCAGCATCCGGAGTTGCGCCTGCAACTCGACCTGCGCGAGACGCCCTGGCCGGACCGGCACGACTCCGACGCCGTCATCCACATCGGCGCGGTGCGCGACTCGTCGTGGGTGGCGCGCACGCTGATGCACAACGAGCGCTGGCTGTGCGCCAGCCCCGCCTATCTGCGCCGCCACGGCACGCCCACGCAGCCGCGCGAGGTGCTGGCACACCACTGCATCTGCATCCGCGAGAACGAGGAGGACGTGACGCTCTGGCGCTTCCGCCGCGCGAAGTCTGCCGCCGGCGCGGCCGAGACGGTGCGGGTCTCGCCGGTGTACGTGAGCAACGACGGCAGCGTGGCGCGCCATTGGGCGGAGCGCGGCCTGGGGCTGGTGATCCGCTCCGAATGGGACGCCGGCGAGGCGATCGCGCGCGGCGCCCTGGTGCGGCTGATGCCGCAGTGGTCGCTCGACAGCGCGCCGGTGCTGCTGCTGGTGCCGACGCGCAAGCAGCGCACCGCGCGCATCCAGGCGCTGATCGATTTTCTGGACGAAGCGCTCGGGGCGGGCGCTGCGCCGGCGCGTGCGGCGGTGCGGAGGTCGCGGCGGGAGGGGGTGGGTTAAGGGCGGGGGAGGAGCCAGACGGGTTCAGCGATTACTGCGCCAGCTGCTTCCGCCTGGCCCCGCCCTGCCGCTCCAGCATCCATCCCGGGTACTCAGAGGGCAGTGCGCTGACCTTGTCCAGCTGCGCCAGCTCCTCGCCGCTCAGCTTCACCGCCGTCGCCGCGATGTTGTCGTCCAGCTGGTCCACGCGCTTGGCGCCGACGATCACGCTGGTGACCACCGGCTGGTGCAGCAGCCAGGCCAGCGCGACCTGTGCCACCGAGACCTTCTTGCCCTCGGCGATGGCGCGCATCGTGTCGATGGTGTCCCAGGCGCGATCGAGCTGCACCGGCGGGAAGTCGAAGGTGGTTCGGCGGCTGCCCTGCTCGGCCTGGGTGCTGCGGCCGTACTTGCCGCTCAAGAGGCCGCCCGCGAGCGGACTCCACACCATCAGGCCCACCTGCTCGCTCTGCAGCATCGGCACCAGCTCGCGCTCCAGGTCGCGTCCGGCGATGGTGTAGTAGGCCTGCAGCGATTCGAAGCGCGCGAGGCCCAGGCGCTCGGAGATACCCAGCGCCTTCGCGATCTGCCAGGCCGCCCAGTTCGACACGCCCACGTAGCGCACCAGGCCCTGCTGAACCAGCGTGTCGAGCGCGCGCAGCGTCTCCTCGATGGGCGTGGCCGGGTCGAAGCCGTGGATCTGGTAGAGATCGACGTGCTCCAGCTGCAGCCGCTTCAGGCTCGCATGCACCGAATGCAGGATGTGATGGCGCGAGGCGCCGCGCGCATTGGGCCCCGGGCCCATTTCGCCCAGCACCTTCGTGGCGACCACCACGTTCTCGCGCGGGATCTTCAGGTTCTTGAGGGCCTGCCCGGTCATGATTTCCGAGCGGCCTTCGGCATACACGTTCGCGGTGTCGATGAAGTTGATGCCGGCATCGATCGCGCGGCCGACCAGCTCATCGACCTGGCGCTGCTCCAGGTTGCCGATCTGGCTCCAGATGCCGCTCTCGCCGCCGAAGGTCATCGTGCCGAGGCACAGTTCCGAAACGAAGAGGCCGGTGCGGCCGAATTTCTTGAAACGCATGGGGAGCACTCCTTGATGAGGCTGGGAAGTATCTGCCTCGATCGGCCTCGGGCCCATGCCGGATCGTGGCGCAAGATTGCCCGATCCTGCAAAGTGAAAACGCCCGGCCCGAGCCGTGAGCTTCAGACCAACAGCTTGCGGATGCGCGCGGAGACCAGGTCGATCAGGCTCACGCTCACCACGATGATGATCATCACGGCGCAGGTCTGGTCGTACTTGAAGCCGCGGATGATCTCCCACAGCACCACGCCGATGCCGCCCGCACCCACCATGCCGACCACCGAGGCCGAGCGCACGTTGGATTCGAAGCGGTAGAGCGCATAGGAGATCCACAGCGGCATCACCTGCGGGATCACGCCGTAGACGATCTCGTGCAGCGCGCTGGCGCCGGTGGAGCGGATGCCCTCCACCGGCTGCGGGTCGATGGCCTCCACCGCTTCGGCGAAGAGCTTGGCCAGCACGCCGGTGGTATGCACCCACAGCGCCAGCACGCCGGCGAAGGGGCCAAGGCCCACGGCCACCACGAAGAGCATGGCGAACACCATCTCGTTGATGGCGCGGCAGGCGTCCATCAGGCGACGCATGGGCTGGTAGATCCACCAGGGCACGATGTTGGCGGAGGCCAGCAGCGCCATCGGCACGGCCGACACCACCGCCAGCGCCGTGCCCCACAGCGCGATCTGCAGCGTGATCACCATCTCCTGCGCATACATGCGCCAGTCGGTGAAGTCCGGCGGGAAGAACTCGGCCGCGTAGGTGGCCATGTTGCCGGAGTCGCGCAGCAGCTCGAAGGGCCGCATGTCGGCGCCCTTCCAGGAGGCGGCCAGCAGCAACAGCAGCAGGGCCCAGGAGAGCTGCCAGGCCAGGCTGCGCTTCGGGGCCGGCGCGGCCGGCAGCGGTGGATGGGAGGTCAAGACCGTCGAGTGCATGGGTGCGGGAGCGCAGGCGGCGCGATCGCCGCCCGCGTCGTCGTCAGTTCAGGGCAGAGAGCTTCTTGTCGATGTCGGCCAGGCGGGTCTTCTTGTCGGCTTCGCCGATCGCGGCATCGGCCTCGATCTTGTTGCGCTGCCCGAACAGGTCGAGCTGGCGGATCGGGAGCAGCTGCTTGTCGCTCGACTCCTTGAAGCCCGAGAGCTTCGAGATCTTCATGACGATCTCTTTCTCGCGCGCGTCGGTCTTGGCGTAGTTGTAGAAGAAGTTCCTGAGCTTCGTCTTGGTGGCCTCGGGCAGGTCCTTGCGCATCACCAGCGGGTCCAGCGGGATCAGCGGCGAGGTCCAGACGATCTTGATCTCCTTGAACTTGTCAGGCGCGCGCTCCTTGATCTTTTCCATGTTCTCGCTGTTGTTGGTCGCCACGTCCACCTGCTTGTTGGCCACCGCCAGCGCGTTGGTCTCGTGGTTGGCGCTGCGGATGACCTTGAACAGCGACTTGGCGTCCACCTTGTTCTGCGCGAAGGCGTAGTAGCTGGGCACCAGGAAGCCCGAGGTGGAGTTCGGGTCGCCGTTGCCGAAGCTCAGCGACTTGCCGTTCTTGATGACGTCGTCGAGCGTGCTGAGCGGGCTGTCCTTGTGCACGATCAGGTGCGAGTAGTAGCCCTGGGTGCCGTCGGCATTCACCATCTGCGCGAACACCTCGCCGCCGGCGCGGTCCACCGCCTCCATCGCCGACTTGTTGCCGAACCAGCCGAGCTGCACCTTGTTGAAGCGCATGCCTTCGATGATGCCGGCGTAGTCGGGCGCGAAGAAGGCCGTGACCTTGAGACCGGTCTGGCGGCTCATGTCGTCGATCAGCGGTTGCCAGTCCTGCTTGAGGTTCTGGGTCGCCTCGGTGGAGATGATGCCGAAGTTGATGTCTTGCGCGAGCGCGGCCGTCATGCCGAGGCCCAGCGCCAGGGCCGCACACAGTTTCTTGATCATGGAGAGGCTCCAGGTTGGAAGAAGAGAAGGAGAGAAGACAGAGGAACTCAGGCCGCGGCCGCCAGCGGCACCAGCGCCGGCTGCGGGAGCACATGCACCTGCGCCTGCGCTTCGGCCGAAGGCGGCGCCAGCAGCTCGTCGGCCTGCACGCCGTAGAGCTCGCGCAGGAGCGGCGCGGTGAGGGCCGACGAAGGGCCGTCGTAGACGATCTCGCCCTGCTTGAGGGCGACCACGCGCGGGCAGTACTTCATCGCGATGTCGACCTGGTGCAGCGAGACGATCACCGTGCAGCGGTCCTCACGGTTGATGCGCGCCAGGATCTCCATCACCTTGCGCGAGGACTCCGGGTCCAGCGAGGCGATGGGCTCGTCGGCCAGCACCACCTTCGCGCCCTGCACCAGGGTGCGGGCGATGGCGGCGCGCTGCTGCTGACCGCCCGAGAGGGTGGAAGCGCGCTGCGCCTGGCAGTCGGCGATGCCCACGCGGGCCAGCGCCTCGAGCGCCTGCGTGCGTTCCTCGCGGGTGAAGGCGCGCGTCCAGCTGCGCCACCAGGGCATGCGGTGCAGCGAGCCCACCAGCACATTCACCAGCACCGGCAGCCGCGCCACCAGGTTGAACTGCTGGAAGACGAAGCCGATCTGCGCCCGCACCCGCCGGATGTCGCGGTCGATGCGGCCGCGCTGCTGCACGCGCTTGCCGTCGATCTCGATCAGCGAATCGCTCTCGCCGTCGGCCGCCACCAGGCCCGCCACGTGGCGCAGCAAGGTGGATTTGCCGGAGCCGGAGGCGCCGATGAGCGCGACCATCTCGCCCCGGCACACGTCGAGGTCGATGTTGCGCAGGGCATGCCTGCCGCTGGCGAAATGCTTGTTGAGCTGGCGGATGCGCAGGGCTGTTTCCATCGTCGGCTTCGAAGTCGTCTAGACAACCGAAGTCTGCGCGGGTCCTGTGACGGGCGCTTGACGCTTTGGCTACGAACGCGTGTCAGGCAAGAATGCCGACGTGAAGCCGAAGTGCCCCTGACTTGCTCAAGTCAGTAGTGATAGCGCAGCTGAGCGATGAGAAGCCCTTCCTTCTCGGGCTTGTAGACCATCCGGTGCTCGTCCGTGATCCGCCGGGACCAATAGCCGCTCAGAGCGTGTTTCAGCGGCTCGGGCTTTCCGATGCCCGTGAAGGGTTCGCGCATCGTGTTCTCGATCAACTCGTTGATTCGCTTGACCATGCGCTTGTCCTGCTGCTGCCAATAGACATAGTCTTCCCACGCCTGCTCGGCAAAGACCAGCTTCACTTGGCGAGCTTTCGAACCTTGCCCTTGCCAGATTCGAGCGCCTCCATTGCCGCCAGCAGGCGCCTGGCGTTGGCGGGGCTCCTGAGCAAGTAGGCTGTCTCCTCCAGCGACTTGTAATCTTCCAACGACAGCATCACGACCGACTGCTCCCCGCTGCGCGTGATGATCAGCGCCTCGTGGTCGTTGCAAACGCGATCCATCGTCTTGGCCAGATTGGCGCGCGCGGAGGAATAGGTGATGGCGTCCATGTTTCAGTGCCCCGGAATCTGTACGTGTTATTGTACATATCTGGCGCCGACACCACCACCATCGAGGCCGGCGCCGACGAAGGGGGTGCGTGTCAATGCCCCGAAAACACCCGAGCCAACTCGTACGGCGGCGTGACTTCCAGCTGGTCGTAACGGCAGGCGCCGGGCGACTTGTCCCACCGCCAGCGCAGGAACACGGCCGCATGGCGAAACCGGTCCCCCTGCAAGTGGTCGTAGCGGACCTCGCACACGCGCTCGATGCGCAAGGGCTCCCACGACAGATCCTTGCCCCCGCTCCACCGGCTTCGCGCGCCGGGCATCCGCTGGTGCAGCCCGCCAGCCGGCGCGCCTGCCCATCCCGACCAGGGATGCCCCGCCAGGGCGTTGTCGCGCAACGGCTGCAGCTCGGCGGACAGGCTCCGGCGCGTTTCCATGTCGAAGGAGGAGGTCACGCCCACGTGCTGGAGCACATCGTGTTCATCGTAGAGGCCCAGGAGCAGCGAGCCCACGGCCGGGGGCCCGCTCTTGTGCCACCGGAACCCCGCCACCACGCAGTCCGCGGTGCGCTGGTGCTTGACCTTCAACATCGCGCGCTTGGCCGGCAGATAGGGCTGGTCCGCCCACTTGGCGATCACGCCATCCAGGCCGGCACCTTCGAAATGCCGCAGCCATCGCAACGCAAGCGCGCGGTCGGTGGTCATCGGCGTGAGCCGGATCGGGGACGCCGACTCGGCCAGCAGCGCCTCGAGCAGGAGCCGGCGCTCGGCCTGTGGGCGGGTCATCAGCTCCCGGCCCTCCCATGCCAGCAGATCGAAGGCGACGAAGGAAGCGGGCGTCTCGGCGGCCAGGCGCGCGACCCGCGAAGCCGCGGGATGCACGCGTTGCTGGAGGGCGTCGAAGTCGAGCCCGCGCGGCGTGGCGACGACGATCTCGCCGTCGAGCACGCAGCCCTCGGGCAGCGCTGCCGCGAACGCTTCGTGCAGATCGGGGAAGTAGCGGTCGAGCGGCTTGCCCTCGCGGCTTTGGATCATCGTCCCGCCGCCGTTGCGAAAGACGATTGCGCGGAAGCCGTCCCACTTCGGCTTGAACAGGAAGTCCTCGCCCTCCGGCAGGCTCGCGGCCGTCTTGGCGAGCATCGGCAAGATGGGTGCATGCGGTGCGGTTCCGGAATTCATCGATGCAATGGACCACCGCGCCTACGCGCTTCCTGAAGGAAATCCGACCATGATGTCGACATCCTTCTTCCGCTGATCGCAAGCACCATGAAGATCGCCAGCTTCAACGTCAACGGTATCAACGGCCGGCTGCCGCGGCTGCTCGAATGGCTCGACGAGTCCAGGCCCGACGTGGCGTGCCTGCAGGAATTGAAGTCCCCCGACCAGAACTTTCCGGCGGCCGCGCTGCGCGAGGCAGGCTACGGGGCTGTCTTCCACGGCCAGCGTGCATGGAACGGCGTGGCCATCCTGGCGCGCGGCAAGGATCCGATCGAAACCGGGCGCGGCCTGGAGGGCAACGCCCAGGACGACCAGAGCCGGTACATCGAGGCCGTGGTCGACGGCGTCGTCATCGGCTGCCTCTACCTGCCCAATGGCAATCCGTGGCCCGGCCCCAAGTTCGACTACAAGCTGGAATGGTTCGACCGGCTCTGCGTCCATGCGCGCAGGCTCTTTGCCTGCGGTCTGCCCGTGGTGCTGGCGGGCGATTTCAACGTGGTGCCCACCGATGCCGACATCTACAACCCGGCCTCGTGGCGGGACGACGCATTGCTGCAGCCGGAGAGCCGCGCCGCCTTCGCGCGGCTGCTCCAGCAGGGCTGGACCGATGCGATCCGCGCCTTGCATCCGCATGAGGCGATCTACACCTACTGGGACTACTGGCGCAATCGCTGGCCGCGAAACGCCGGCCTGCGCATCGATCACCTGCTGCTCAACGACGAACTGGCGCCGATGCTGAGCGCTGCAAGCGTGGACCGCGAGGTGCGCGGTCGTCCTGGGGCGAGCGATCATGCACCCGTCTGGGTCGAGGTCGATTTGCCTCCAAGTCTTGCCATCGCTTGAGGGAGAGGTACGCCCTCTGGGCCGACCGTTGACACAGCGCGCTACAGCACCCGCCGCCCTTCACGCCACACCCCCCGCACCACCGCATGGCGCGAGCCATCGGCCAGCTCGGTCATGCGCACGCGCACCAGGTCCGCGCGCAGGCCGGGCTCGATGGCGCCGCGGTCGCGGAGGCCGGTGGCCTTCGCCGGTGCGCGGGTGACCGTGGCCACTGCCTGCGGCAGGGTGAAGACGTCGTCGGCCACCAGGCGCATCACGGCGCCGAGCAGGCTGCTCGGCACGTAGTCGGACGAGAGGATGTCCAGCAGCCCTTGGCGCGCCAGCTCGGCCGCCGCGACGTTGCCCGAATGCGAGCCGCCACGCACCACGTTCGGCCCGCCCATCACGGTGGCCAGCCCGCGTTCGCGCGCGGCCGAGGCAGCCGCCATCGTGGTCGGAAACTCCGACATGCTCGCGCCCTCGGCATGCGCCTGCTCGACGTGGGCCACGGTGGTGTCGTCATGGCTCGCGAGCGCGATGCCGTGGGTGCGGCAGTAGTCCACGAAATGGCGGCGGTGCGGCGCGGCGTACTGGGCCTGCAGCGTGGCGGCGTGCGCGACCTGGCGCTCGAACTTCTCCGCGCTCCAGCCCTTCTTGCCGGTGTAGTAGATACGCGCGACCTCGATGTTCTCCCACTGGCGCTGGCCAGGCGTGTGGTCCATCAGCGAGATCAGCGAGACGCGCGGATGGCCGTGGAAGGGCTCGAAGAGCTCGATGGTGTTGGGCGCGGGCAGCTCGCAGCGCACATGCAGGTGGTGGTCCGCGCGCAGCAGGTCCTTCGCCGCGCAGTTGTCGAGCGTGGCCAGGGTCTTGGTCCAGGTGCTGCCGCGCAGGCTCTCGGTGTCGGACTCGCCGACGCCCAGCGCGTCGAAGACGGTGGTGATGCCGGCGGCGGCCACCTCGGCGTCGTGCGCGAGCAGCGCGGGCATCTCGGCCCACTGCACCTTGGGGCGCGGCATCAGGTGGCGCTCGAAGTTGTCGGTGTGCACCTCGACCAGGCCGGGCAGCAGGTAGTCGTTCTCGAGGTCGACGATGCCCGCGGCGGTGCTGCCGCCGTCCAGCGCGGCGATGCGGCCTTCGGCGACCGAGAGGCTGCCGCGCACCACTTCGCCCGGCAGCACCATGCGCGCGTTGGAGAACACGATCGCTTCGCTCATGCCACGCTCCTGAAGTCGGCGACGTTGACTCGGCGCGTCGCCACCGCCGCACCCACCTCGGCGTCATGGAAGATGCCCACCAGCGCTGCGCCGCGCGCCGTGGCCTCGCGGATCAGCTCGATCACGGTGCGGGTGTTGGCCGCATCCAGCGAGGCGGTGGGCTCGTCCAGCAGCAAAAGGGGCTTGGGCTTGATCATGTTGCGTGCAATGTTGATGCGTTGCTGCTCGCCGCCCGAGAAGGTGGCGGGCGGCAGGTGCCACAGGCGCTCGGGGATGCGCAGGCGCTCGAGCCAGCGGCGCGCCTCGGCGCGCGCGGCCGCGAGGCCCGCGGCGTCGTCGCCGGCATCCTCGGCCAGCGGCTCGGCCACCACGTCCAGCGCCGGCACGCGCGGGATGACGCGCAGGAACTGGCTCACGTAGCCGATGGTGTCGCGGCGCAGGCGCACCAGCTCGCGCGGCGTGGCCGCGGTCACGTCCACCGCATCGCCCCCGGGCGGATGCACGGTGATGCGGCCGGCACTGGCGCTGTAGTTGGCGTAGATGAGCTTGAGCAGCGTGCTCTTGCCCAGGCCCGAGGCGCCGTCGAGCACCACGCATTCGCCGGGCGAGACGCTGAGCTCGACGCCGTCGAAGACCGGCAGCGAAAGCTGGTTCTGGTGATGGAGGGTGAAGCGCTTGGCCACCCCCTGGAGTTGGAGCAAAGGTCGGTTCATTGGAGTACCTTCGCCTTGGGAGCGGCCCGGCGGCTCATGGTTGCAGCACCGAGGAGACGAGGAGCTGGGTGTAGGGATGCTGCGGGTCGTCGAGCAGCTGGTCGGTGAGGCCGGCCTCGACCACGCGGCCGCGCTGCATCACCATCATGCGGTGCGCGAGCAGCCGCGCCACCGCGAGGTCGTGCGTGACCACGATGGCGGCCAGCTGCATCTGGCGCGTGAGCTGGCGCAGCAGGTCCAGCAGGCGCGCCTGCACAGAAACGTCGAGCCCCGAGGTCGGCTCGTCCATGAAGACCAGGCGCGGGCGCGTGACCAGGTTGCGCGCGATCTGCAGCCGCTGGCGCATGCCGCCGGAGAAGGTGCGCGGCGCGTCGTCGATGCGCGCCGGATCGATCTCCACGCGCGCCAGCCATTCCGTGGCGGTGGCGCGCAGGCGGCCGTAGTGGCGCTCGCCCAGGCCCATCAGCCGCTCGCCGACGTTGGCGCCGGCCGAGACGTCCATGCGCAGGCCCTCGGCCGCGTTCTGGTGGACGAAGCCCCAGTCGGTGCGCGCGAGCAGGCGCTGCTCGGCCTCGCTCATCGCGAAGACCTCGCGCAGTCCGGCGCTGCGGGTCTGGAACTGCACGCTGCCGGCATCGGGCTTGTCGCGCGCCGCCACCGCGTTGAGCAGGGTGGACTTGCCGGAGCCCGACTCGCCCACGATGGCCAGCACCTCGCCGGGCCAGAGGTCGAAGCTCGCGTCCTGCAGGGCGACGCGGTCGCCGTAGCGCTTGCCGATGCCGCGCACGCGCAGCAGCGGCTGGGGGGAAGCCATCGCTGCGCTCATTGGGTAACCTCCGCGCTGCGCGCTGCGGTGCTATTCGACTTGGGAGCGGCCCGGCGTCTCATGCCGCCTCCGTCACGCGATCGGCGGGCAGCAAGGGCGCGGGCGCCTCCTGATCCTGCTGCCGCGACTGGCAGTAGTCCGAGTCCGAGCACACGTGCATGCGCGTGCCGCTGTCGTCGGTGATCAGCTCGTCGAGGAAGCTGTCGCCGGCGCCGCACAGCGCGCAGCGCGCGTCCCAGCGCTGCACCTCGAAGGGATGGTCCTCGAAGCCCAGGCTCTCCACCGGCGTGTAGGGCGGCACGGCGTAGATTCGCTTCTCGCGGCCGGCGCCGAAGAGCTGCAACGCGGGGTTCATGTGCATCTTGGGGTTGTCGAACTTGGGGATGGGCGAGGGCGACATCACGTAGCGCTCGTTGACCAGCACCGGGTAGTCGTAGGTGGTCGCGATGTGGCCGTAGCGCGCGATGTCCTCGTAGAGCTTGACGTGCATCAAGCCGTACTCGGCCAGGCCGTGCATGGTGCGGGTGACGGTCTCGCGCGGCTCCAGCCGCTGCATGGGCTCGGGCACCGGCACCTGGTAGACCAGCACCTGTCCCTCGGCCAGCGGCATCTCGGGGATGCGGTGGCGCGTCTGGATCAGCGTCGCCTCCTGCGTGCGGGTGGTGGTCGCGACGCCCGTCGTGCGCTCGAAGAAGCGGCGGATGTTGACCGCGTTGACGGTGTCGTCCGAGCCCTGGTCGATGACCTTGAGCACATCGCGAGGTCCGATCACCGAGGCCGTGACCTGGATGCCGCCGGTGCCCCAGCCGTAGGGCAGCGGCATCTCGCGCGAGCCGAAGGGCACCTGGTAGCCGGGGATGGCCACCGCCTTGAGGATGGCGCGGCGGATCATGCGCTTGGTGCGCTCGTCGAGGTAGGCGAAGTTGATGTGGGCGTCGCTCATTCGTCGTCCTTCGATGCGTGGGCGGCGCGCATGCGGCGCACCAGCTCCAGCTCGGCCTGGAAGTCCACGTAGTGCGGCAGCTTCAGGTGCTGCACGAAGCCCGAGGCTTCGAGGCTGTCGCTGTGCGAGAGCACGAATTCCTGCATCTGCGCGGGCGACTCGACCGTCTCGCCCAGCTCGTCGGCGCGCAGCGCGCGGTCGACCAGGCTCATCGCCATCGCCTTGCGCTCGCTGTGGCCGAAGGCCAGGCCGTAGCCGCGGGTGAACTGCGGCGGCTCGGTCTTGCTGCCGGCGAACTGGTTGACCATCTCGCACTCGGTGATCTCCAGCTCGCCAATGGAGATGGGAAAGCCCAGCTCCTCGGGCGCGAGCTCCAGCGCGACGCTGCCGAAGCGGATCTCGCCGACGAAGGGATGGCTGTGCGAATAGCCGCGCTGGGTCGAGTAGGCCATCGCGAGCAGGAAGCCCTCGTCGCCGCGCGCGAGGTTCTGCAGGCGCGTGGCGCGGTCGGCCGGGAAGCGCAGCGGCTCGCGCGTGAGGTCCACCGGCGCAGGATCGCCGGGGGGCACGGGGCGGGTCTCGATCAGGCGCTCGTGGTTGAGGAGGTCCACCACCCGCGGGGTGGCGGCGGGCGCATCGACCGGCGCCGTCGCGGCCTCGGTGCGTGTCGGCGCCTCGCCGTTTGCGAGCAGCGTGAAGTCGAGCAGGCGCTGCGTGTAGTCGTAGGTCGGGCCCAGCACCTGGCCGCCGGGCAGGTCCTTGAAGGTGGCGGAGATGCGGCGGTCCAGCTGCATGCGCGCGGTGTCCAGCGGCAGGCTCGCGCCCAGGCGCGGCAGCGTGGCGCGGTAGGCGCGCAGCAGGAAGATGGCTTCGACCAGGTCGCCCGCGGCCTGCTTGATGGCCAGCGCGGCGAGCTCGGGGTCGTAGACCGAGCCCTCGGTCATCACGCGATCGACCGCCAGCTTGAGCTGCCCGCGGACCTGCGTGACGGAGAGCTCGGGCGTGGCGCTGTCGCCGCGGCGCTGTTCGGCCAGCAGGCGATAGCTCTGGAGGATGGCGGCTTCACCGCCCTTGACTGCGACGTACATCCGCTTCAGTCCTCGAGTTCGATGTGCGTGGTGCGCGGCAGGCCGACGATCTGGTGCTGCGTCGCGAGGAACAGGTCCACGCCGCGCGGAAAGGCGGCCTGCTGCGCGGCGCGCTGCGCCACCAGCCGGTGCGCCATCTCGCTGGGCAGGCCGTCGACGCACAGGCGCGTCTGCGTGCGAATGCCGGGGCCGCGCAAGGTCCAGCCCTCGTCCTCGTCGCCGTCGGCCAGCGAGGGCACATCGACCACGCAGGTGGCGGACTGCTCGGGCGCGACGTCGGCGCCCTGCGCGAAGCGTTCCAGCGGCGGCGCCTCGTCGCTGCTCGCGATCCAGGCGAACTGGGCCTCGGCCGGATCGTCCACCAGCGTGCAGCCGCTGTGGAAGCGCAGCCAGGCGGCCGCGTCGCTGGTTGCAAGCGAAGGCGAAAGCCACAGCTTGCAGTCCGGATCGAGCAGCGCCAGCAGCAGCGCAGCCGAGGCCGCATGCCCGCGCGAAGGCACCTGGGCATCGTGCGGCAGGTCGACGATGCGGCCCGGGTGCGAGAGTGCCTCCAGCGCCGCACGGAACACGGCCTGGCTGCCGAGCGCCAGGTCGGAGAAGCCCGCGCCCACGGCGGACAGGTCGGTGGTGGTCATGGTCTGGCTCATCGAAACACCTTCGCCTTCGCCTTCGGCTGCGGTGCGAGCGCCTTCGGGCGGCCGGGCGGCGCTCATTCGTCTTCCTCTTCGTCGCCATCCGCACCGCCGGCTTCGCGCGCGACGGTGAAGAACTCGACCTTGCTGGCCTGCGCGCGCGCATGCCGCTCGGCGCGCTGCTGCGCCAGGTGCAGCCGCACGGGCTCGAGCAGGCTGGCATCGAGCGCCTCCTGCTGCGCAGGGTCCTGCAGCAGCGCATCGGCCACGGCGGCGAGCTGCGCCTGCCGGTGCGAGCGGCCCAGCACGTAAGCGACGCCGACGGCCGCGTCTTCCTGCGCCACGCCCGCCAAGCGCAGGGCGCAGCGGGTGACCGTGACTTCGCCGAGGTTGAAACGCTCGCCGGTGCCGCCGGCGCGGCCCTGGATCATCATGAGACCCGTCTCCGGCGCGCGCAGCCATTGCGGCGCACGCTTCGCGTGCTCGCCCAGCGCCGGCTCCAGCATCGAGAGCGGCGCCCTTGCCAGCACGGCCATCCACTGCGCGCGGCCCGGCGGCCGGTTCGCAGGGTGGTTGTCAAAGGCATGAAACATCGGGGTGATACTCTGGGAAAGTTGTATAGACAAATCGAACAACTGGCGCCAGCTTAGGCGCGACCCGTGTCCCTTTCATGACAACCACCACGACGTCTTCCTCCCCGCTTGCCCTCACCCCGCGCCCGGCGCGCGATTCGTTCTGGACTCGCATCGCGGCCGAGCTGGCCGATGCCATCGCGCGCGGCGTCTATCCGCCCGGCGAGCGCCTGCCCTCGGAGCACGCGCTGGCCGAGCAGTTCGGCGTCAACCGCCACACCATCCGCCGCTCGCTGGCCAGCCTCAGCAGCCAGGGCCTGCTGCGCGTGACGCAGGGCAGCGGCACCTATGTGGAGGAGTTCGCGGTGGAGCTGGTGCTGGCCAAGCGCACGCGGCATCACCAGAACATGGCGCTGGCCGGCCTGCGCGGCGAGCTGCGCGTGCTGGGCTCGGCCACCGTGCGCGCGACCGCGGCGCAGGCGCGCGCGCTGCAGGTGCCCGTGCGCAGCCTGCTGCTGCGCCTGCAGGTGCTGGGCGAGGCCGAGCAGCAGCCGCTGCACGTGGGCGAGCGCTTCTTTCCGCTGCCCCGCTTCGCGCAGCTCGAGGCGGTGGTGCGCGAGACCGGCTCCATCACCGCCGCCTTCGCCGCCCACGGCGTGGCCGACTACACGCGCCACGAGAGCCGCATCACGGCGCAGATGCCCGAGCCCGAAGTGGCGGCGCAGCTGCGCCAGCCGGCCGCACGGCCCGTGCTGCTGGTCGAGAGCGTGAACGTGGACACCGAGGCGCAGCCGATCGAGTTCGCGCGCACCTGGTTCGCGGGCGACCGCGTCACGCTGACGGTGACGCACGATGAATGAGGCGCCGGTGCATCGCTACGCGGTCTATTTCGCGCCGCGCGTGAACAGCCCGTGGTGGCTGGCCGGCAGCCGCTGGCTGGGGCGCTGCGCGGGGCGCGGGGAGCCGATTGCGCAGGCGCCGGTGCCGGGCCTGTCGGCGCCCGAGTTGCATCGGCTGACGAAGGCGCCGCGGCGCTACGGCTGGCATGCGACGCTGAAGGCGCCCTTCGCGCTGGCGCCGGGCGTCGATGAAGCGCAGCTGCGCGCCAGCACACGCGCGCTCGCGGCCGAGTTCCCGCCTTTCACCCTGCCTCCGCTGAAGGTCGCGATGCTCGACGACTTCCTCGCGCTGGTGCCCGATGGCGATGCGCACGCGGTCGAGGCCCTGGCCGCCGCCTGCGTGACCCACCTGCAGCCGCTGGCGGCGCCGCTCGCACCCGCCGAACTGGAACGGCGCCGCGCGGCCGGGCTCACGCCCGCGGAAGATGCGCTGCTGCTGCGCTGGGGCTACCCCTTCGTCCTGGAGCGCTTCCGCTTCCACCTCTCGCTCACCGGCTCGCTGAAGGATGCGGAGCCCGCGGCGATCGAGGCGTTGAAGGAAGCGGCGCGCCACCGCTTCGATGCGCTGCCGGCCTGCCGCGTCGACAGTGTTTCGCTCTTCGCCGAGCCCCGGCCGGGCGCGGACTTCATGCTCGTCGAGCAAGTGGAGCTCGGCGCATGAAGGGTCAGCTGGTCTATGTGATGGGTCCTTCCGGCGCGGGCAAGGACAGCCTGATCGCCTGGCTCAAGGACCATCTGCCGCCGCACCTGCCGCTGCACCTGGCGCGCCGCACGATCACGCGGCCGATCCGCCACGGCGACGAGCAGCACCAGAGCGTGAGTGAGCAGGCCTTTGCGCTGCTGCACCAGGCGCAGGCCTTCGCGCTCGACTGGCAGGCCAACGGCCTGCGCTACGGCGTGCGGCACGATGAGCTGGCGCCGCTGCATCGCGGCAAGTGGGTGCTGGTCAATGGCTCGCGGGCGTACCTGCCGCAGGCTGTCGCGAAGTTTCCGCATCTCACGGTGGTGCACGTCACAGCCAGCCTCGAGGTGCTGCGGCAGCGCCTGTTGGCGCGCGGGCGCGAGACGCCGGAGATGGTCGAGGCGCGGGTGCGGCGGGCGCTGGTGTTTCGGGCGCCGGCCCATGCCATCGAAGTGCGCAATGATGGCCACCTCGCCGAGGCCGGGGCGCAGCTCGTGGCGGCTTTCGAGCGGCTGCGGCAAGTTTGAAGCCGCGCGTTCAGACGGGCAAGGTCTTTGCGGATGAGGCGTGGACCCCAGTTCAGCTGCCCAAGGGCAACGGAGCCTGAGAGCTTTCAGTGATGACCGAGCTCATGAGCGCAAGCGCGGCCTTGGCCTTCTGAGCGTGCTCGCGCAATGCGTTCGCGACCGCCCGCGCCGGACTGCGGTGCGGCTCGAAGAAGTGAACGGCGTAAATCAGCCGGGATGCTTCAGAATCCAGCGCGAACACACCCGTCGTCTTGCTGCCGCTGAGCAGATTCAGGTGCATGAGACTCAGCAGCGCGAGGAAAGGCGCGTCCGCGGGCACGTCGCCCATGTCGAAATGCAGGACGAGGCGATTGGGGTCGCGTCGCGTGTCGTGAATGAAGTTCACGGGGACATCATCGATGACGGTGTGACGCATGTCCGCGAGCAGGTACTGGTCGGTGTGTCCCAGCTGCACAGCGACGGCAGCCAGCAGGGTGCGAAGTTCGAACTCGTTCATGTTGCTTTGCTGGAGGTCTGACAGCGGTCCGGAGCGGCGCGCGATGCCCGAGCGGCCGCTGTGCGTTGCACAGACCGATCTGTTGTTGCTCAGGACAAAAGGCGCGTGGCCTCGGAGATCCATCTATCGAGTAACTCTTTCACATTGGCTGGCACCTCCTCGGCGCTTTGGTTCCGGATCGCGTCACACAATTGCAATACATCAGCAGGTGGCAGTGTGAGGAGTTCAGCGGTGAAGGCGTTCGCGTGATCGTTGTGAAGAATTGCCAGGAATCTGATTTGCTCGCGCAGAGACATCTGCAGAAACCCGTCGACGAGCAAAGAAGGATCGCGGAACAAGATTGCAATTGCACCGTTGAGCGGATGTTTGGTGATTGCTTTTTCGAGCGTATCGTATCTGCGTGCTCGATCTCCATCCCCAGCATGTTGAGGCGGTGCTGCAAGGGACATGAGGTGGCGCACCATCTCCATGGTGTTGGCGAGGAATTTCTGAATTTGCGTTGTACGCCTTGTTGGTGGGACGCTTGATGTTCCATTCAGACGAACGAGAATTCAAAGACATCTTGGCGGCAATCCTCAAAACCACGCCGCCCCGCGCCCAAGCCCAGCACCGCGTTGCCCGAGCCGATCCACCACTTGTAGGCGAACTTGGCGAAGTCCAGCTTGAGGTCGAGGTTGACGTTGCCGAGCGCCGTGACCGAGGTCGGCCCGATCGCGAAGCTGTTGGCGAAGCCGGTGCCGTAGTCGCGGAAGGCGCCTTGTTGCTCCGAGCACGTCGGTCACAAGATCTCGTTGAACGCATAAAGCAAGTTGTCCTGGCACCGATGCCAGAGCCCGCGCCCAGCCCATGCGTCGGCCCGCAACTCTACGCAGTCCCGGGCGTCGCGCTCGAAGATCGCCTCCAGCTGCGCGGCCAGCGCTTCGTCGCGCACCCCCAGCGTGATCTCGTCGTTGGTCTCGAAGGAACGGTCGTCGAAATTGCTCGACCCGATCGCACACCACGCCGTGTCGACCGCCATCACCTTCTGGTGCAGCAGGCACTTCGGATACTCGAAGATCCGCACGCCGCCGGCGAGCAGGAGGTGGAAGTTGCGATGCGCCGCATGCTGGACCATGGGCATGTCCGACGCTTCGGTCGACGGCACCATCACGCGAACGTCGACCCCGCGCTGCGCCGCGTCGCACATCGCATCGATCGCCTCCCTGTCCGGCAGGAAGTAGGGGTTTTGTATCCAGATCCGCTTGCGCGCGACGCACAGCACCAGGTGGTGCAGGATCTTCACGGCGGGCGGCGATCCCTCCGGCTTGAGGCTTGCAACGTGAACGGCGATGTCGCCCACACGCTGCAGCGGCGGGAACACATCGTCGCCGAGGAACAGCTCGCCGGTGTCCTCCACCCAGTTCTCGCTGAAGGCGCCCTGCACCGCGTGGACGATCGGCCCGTGGAGGCGCACACCCAGGTCGCGGACATGCTCGCGGCTCTCGCCATTGCCCATCCAGCCATCGACGATGCAGTGGCCCCCGACCATCGCCACCCGGCCATCGACCACCAGCAGCTTGCGATGGTCGCGCTCGTTGAAGACGCCGATGTTCCGGATGTGCCGCGGGTGATGCATCCTGACCGGGCAGCCCCCTTCCCGAAGGCGCAAGGCATCGCGCCCCATCTTCTTGCCGCCGTCGGCATCGACGAGCACGCGCACCTTCACGCCCGCGCGATGACGTTCCAGCAGGGCTTCTGCTAGGCGTCCCCCCAGCACGCCCTCCTTCCACAGGAAGGTCTCGAAATGCACGGAGGCCTTGGCCGCACGGATCTCAACGAACATGGCATCGAAGAAGGCGCCGTTCTCCAGCAGCTCGACCGCGTTGCCTTCGTAGACCGTGCCCTGCGTCAGCCCCGACAAGGACGGCATCAGGTCGGCGAGGGCCGCATCGCATTCGATCACCAGGCCGGGGTCGCGATGCCGGCGAATCGACCAGATCACCAGCCCGAGCACGACGACGACGAGCGCCAGCGCCAGCGCGAGCCAGGTGGGCCACGACGGCGAGCCGGGGAGGTCAACGCCCATGCCGCCCCCGGCAACCGAAGGCCGGAGCCGTCATTCCTTGGGGTCGATGCCCTCGATCGGATTCTTCGTCACGTCCTTCCCGATCTCGACCACCTTGTCTTCGTTGGCCTCGTCGCGAAACTCGCCGGGTTGGTCCTCGGTGCTTTTCTCCATGTTGTCCTTGACGCTCTCGCGAGTCGTCTTGGGCTGTTCCTTCGTGTTCATGGTGTCTCCTTGCAAATGGACGATCGGCACGCTTCGAGCGTGGCGGCTGCGACGGCGCCACGGTGTCAGGCAAGAAGAAGTTCGTGCGTAAGCGATGCCGCGCCGCGCGGGCCTACTGCTCAGGCCTTCGCCAGAGCCAGATCGACACGGCCAGCATGATCAGCGGGACCGCGATCCTCGCCGCCAGCGGCACTGGCGCGAACTGCAGGACCAGAGCGCCGGAGGCCATGGAGACGCTGGCCGCCCACTTCGCGCGGCGAGACACGACCTGGCCCCGGCGCCATTCACGAAGCGAATGCCCGTAGCGCGGATGCCCGAGCAGCCATTGCTCGAGCGCCGGCCATCCGCGCCCCGCGCACCACGCGGCCAGGAGCAGGAAGGGAACCGTCGGGAGAAGCGGCAGCACAACGCCGACGATCGCGAGCGCAAGAAACAGGATCGCCAGGATTCGCCAGAGCAGGGACAAGCGGTGCAGTTCCCAGATCAGCGCTCGAGGGCACCCGCCGCGGCCATGATCTGCGCCGCGTCCGGAAAGTAGCACAGGCTGCTCGGCCCATCGCGCGCTTCGATGTTCGCCCAGGCGATGGTGCCGGCGCCATCGATCAGGAAGTGCCCGACCAGCTGCGTGGCATGGCTCGCCATGATCGCGCTGTCGGATTCGTCGGGCTCGAAGCCGTCCTTGGCGTTGAGCGCGGCATTGGCGGCCATCGGCTGCATGCCCTCGGGCAGCTCGCCGGTGGGATTGACGCGTGCCGCCTCGAAGTCCGCCATGCGCGTGCGGGAAGGCCATTGGGCCGGCTCTGTGCTGCCGTCGGGCAGGAACTCGACGGCCGGCACGCCGAAGGCCCGGTGCGTGCCGCAAGCCGGGTCGGCCAGGAGCAGCAGCGGCACCGGGCGGTAGCGGAAGTACATGCGGGCGCGCTCCACGGGCGTGTTGATCACCGCCACGGTCTCGATCCCCTCGGCGCGCAGGGCCGGCTGGATCTCGGCCAGCTGCGTCACCTGGCGCCGGCAGAAGGGGCAGTGCAGCCCGCGAAACAGACCGATCAGGAAGGGGCGGCCACGCAGGTCGGCGAGGGAGAGGCTGCCTTCGCGGTTGGCCGCGGGGAGCGTGAACGCGGGCGCCGGGTCTCCGGGTTGCAGCGGATGTAGCGGGTCTCCCATGGGGCACCTCTCTTCGTCGTGTCGTTCGGTCGAGCGGGCAGGCGTTCGACCCTATCACTTGTCGCAGGAAGGCACAACGCCGCGAGTCCGCGCCGTGGGCGGCCCCCTGTGCGCCATCGCGCGACTGAACCACAATGCCATCCGGAGGTGTCCATGCTCGTCGACGCGGATTCGGAGATGGTTCGCGCGCCACCGGCGCCAGCGCCGGCGGATCCGCTCCCTGTGCAGCAGAAGGGCGCACGGGCACGCCCGGCGCGCCGCTGGCACCTGTTCCCCAAGTACGCGCTGCTGATCATCGCGCTGGTCTGCAGCATGCTCGTCGCGAGCGGCGCTGTCGTCACCTACTTCTCCTATCGCGAGAACCAGGCCCACGTGGTGGCGCTGCAGGCCGAGAAGGCCCAGGCCGCGGCCACGCGCATCGAGCAGTACGTGCTGAACATCGAGCAGCAGCTGGGCTGGACCGCGCTGCCGCGCGTCGATACGCCCGGCAGCGATCCGCGCGAGGCCCGCTACATCGAGTACCTCAAGCTGCTGCGCCAGGCGCCGGCCATCACCGACGTGGCGTGGATCGACGGCGCCGGGCGCGAGCAGCTGCGCGTCTCCCGGCTGGCGATGAACGAGCTGGGCCGCGGCGTCGACCGGTCGGCCGAGCCGGGCTTTCGCAGCGCGATCGAGGGCCGCACCTGGTTCGGCCCGGTCTACTTCCGCATGGGCACCGAGCCCTACATGACGCTCGCGCGCCCCGCCGGGCCCGGCGGCGGCGTCACGATGGCCGAGCTCAACCTGAAGTTCGTGTGGGACGTGGTCTCGCGCATCCGCATCGGAGCGAAGGGCCTGGCCTACGTGATCGATGCCGAGGGCACCTTGATCGCCCACCCCGACATCAGCCTGGTGCTGAAGAAGACCGACATGGCCGCACTGCCGCAGGTGGCGGCCGGGTTGCGGCCCGGCTCCGACGCGTCGCAGGCGCCTGCGCGCGACCTGTCTGGTCAGCGCATGCTGGCGGCGCACATGCCCATCCCCTCGCTCGGGTGGACGGTGTTCGTCGAGTCGCCCCGCAAGGAGGCCTTCGCGCCGCTGTACGTCATGCTGCAGCGCATGGGCCTTGTGCTCGTGCTGGCGCTGCTGGCCTCGATGGCCGCCACCTTCTTCCTGGCGCGCGCGCTGGTGCGCCCGCTGCGCGCGCTGCAGGCCGGCGCGGCGCAGATCGGCGCCGGCGACCTGGACCGGCGCATCGAGGTCCACACGGGCGACGAGCTCGAAGGGCTGGCCGAGCAGTTCAACCAGATGGCCGCGCAGTTGCGCGAGTCGTATGCGGAGCTGGAACGCAAGGTCGAGCTGCGCACCGCCGAACTGAGCGAATCGCTCGCCTACCAGACCGCCATCAGCGAGGTGCTGCGCGTCATCAGCGAATCGCCGACCGACGTGCAGCCGGTCTTCGAGGCGATCCTCGACTGTGCGGTGCGGCTGCTCGGCAGCCTGACCGCCGCCGTGTTCCGCTACGACGGGCGGCTGGTGTACCTGGTGGCGCACCGCAACTGGTCGCCATCGGCCATCGAGAACGCGGCGCGCTTCTACCCCGGGCCGCCGGACACGCGCATGCTCAGCGGCCGGGTGATCGCGTTGCGCAAGGCGGTAACCATCGACGACGCCTCGGCCGATTCCGACTACGACCACTCCACCGCGGCCACCGGCCAATGGCGCCGCATGCTGGGCGTGCCGCTGCTGAAGGACGGCGCGCCCATCGGGGCGATCGCGGTGGCCTGGACCGCCCCCGGCACGACGCCGCAGCGCCAGATCGACCTGCTCGAAACCTTCGCCGGGCAGGCCGCGATCGCCATCGAGAACCTGCGGCTCATCAACGAGACCCAGGAGGCGCTCGCGCAGCAGACCGCCAGCGCCGAGGTGCTGCGGGTCATCAGCAGCTCGGTGGCCGACGCGCGGCCGGCCTTCGACGCCATCCTCGGCAGCTGCGAGCGCTTTCTCTCGGCGAGCGGGCTGGGCATCGCGCTGGTCGACGATGCCGGCATGCTGCAGAACGGCGGCTTTCGCGGCCCCCGCGAGCAGCTGCTGCGCGCCATCGTCGGCGCCTTTCCGCGCCCGCTGGAAGGCAGCGCGACGGGGCTCGCGCTGCGCGAGCGGCGCGTCGTTCACTATCCCGTGGTGCTCGATGCCGCGGACGCACCGGCGGGTTTGCGCGACGTGGCCGCAACCACCGGCGACTTCTCCATCGCGATCGCGCCGATGCTGTGGGACCAGCGCGGCGTCGGCGCGGTGCTGGTGCTGCGCGATCCGACGAGCCCCTTCTCGGCCAAGGAGCTGGCGCTCCTCAAGACCTTTGCCGACCAGGCCGTCATCGCGATCCAGAACGCGCGCCTGTTCAGCGAAATCCAGGACAAGGGCCATCAGCTCGAGCTGGCGAACAAGCACAAGTCGGAGTTCCTGGCCAACATGTCGCACGAGCTGCGCACGCCGCTGAACGCGATCATCGGCTTCAGCGAGGTGCTCGCCGAGCGCATGTTCGGCGAAGTCAACGACAAGCAGCTCGAATACCTGAAGGACATCCACGCCTCGGGCCACCACCTGCTGAGCCTGATCAACGACATCCTCGACCTCTCGAAGATCGAGGCCGGCCGCATGGAGCTGGATTTGTCGAGCTTCCACCTGCCGATGCTGCTCGACAACACCGTCACGCTGGTGCGCGAGCGCGCGCTGCGCCACGGGCTGACGCTGGCGCTGGAGATCGACCCGGCCCTCGGCGACTGGGTGGCCGATGCGCGCAAGCTCAAGCAGGTGGTGATCAACCTGCTGTCGAACGCCGTCAAGTTCACGCCGGCCGGCGGGTGCGTGACGCTGCGTGCACGCGCGCTCGAGGATGCGGTGGAGATCGCCGTCGTCGACACCGGCGTGGGCATCGCCGCCGACCAGCAGGCGCTGGTGTTCGAAGAGTTCCGCCAGGCCGGCGGCGACTACCTGCGCAAGGCCGAGGGCACCGGCCTGGGGCTGGCGCTGGCCAGGCGCTTCGTGGAGCTGCACGGCGGCACGCTTCGGGTGGAGAGCGCCCTGGGGCAGGGCTCGACCTTCGCCTTCGTCCTGCCGCGGCGAGCGCTGAGGGATTCGTTGCATGAACAACAGGATTGATCGCCGAGGGCAAGAGGAGGAACATGGGGGCGCGTCCACGAGTGATCGGCATGACATCGAACGGGGCAAGGATCGCGCTGTCGCGGCGCGCCGCGATGGCCGCGGCGCTTGCCGGGCTGGCCGCAGGGCTCGGGGCGCAGCCGCGGGCGCCCGCGGGCAAGGCGCGGGTGGGCTTCCTCGGCGCCGGCATCGCGGACCCGATCAGCCTGCGCACCACGGTGGAGCCGTTTCGCCAAGTGCTGCGCGAACTGGGCCATGTCGAGGGGCAGAACCTGGCCATCGACCTCCGCTGGGCCCATGGCCGCTACGAGCGGCTGCCGGGCCTGCTCGACGAACTGCTGCAACTCGGCCCCGATGTGCTGGTGGCTTCCGGGCCACGCCCGGCGCTGGTCGCCAAGGATGCGACGAAGACCCTGCCGATCGTCGCCGTGGCGGTCGACGACCCGGTGCAGATGGGCCTGGTCGCGAGCCACGCGCGGCCGGGCGGCAACATCACCGGCATCTCGGCCGCCTTCCACGGCATGCTGCAGAAGCGCCTGCAGCTGCTCAAGGAGGTCGTGCCGACGGCGCGGCGCTTCGCCGTGCTGTTCAACCCGGACAGCGTCGCGCGCGAAAGCATGACCGGGTCGGTGCCGCGCTGGGAACAGGGCCTGGGCATCACGGTGCTATTGCAGGCGATACGGGTCCCGGAGGACTACGAAAGCGCGTTCGCCGCGATTGCTCGCGAACGCACGGATGCCGTCGCCGTGCTGGCCGACACGGTGATCTGGGTCCACCGCGCGAAACTCGGCGAGCTGTGCCTGAAGTACAGGCTGCCGTCCATCTGGGGCGGCGGTGCCTATCTCGACGCCGGTGGCCTGCTGTCCTACCAGGGCGACTGGCCCGCGCTGTACCGCCGCGCCGCCGTGCTCGTCGACAAGGTCCTCCAGGGCACAAAGCCGGGCGACATCCCCTTCGAGCAGGGCACCAAGCTGGAGCTGGTCATCAACCTGAAAGGCGCGAAGGCGCTCGGCGTGACGATTCCGCAGAGCGTGCTGGTGAGCGCCGACGAGGTGATCGAATGACATCGAACCGACTCGTCATCCCGCTGTCCCGCCGCGCGGCGATCGTCGCCGCGCTCGCGGCTTTCGCCGCGCCGTCAGGCGCACAGCCGCGGACGGCCGGCAAGGCGCGGCTGGGCCTCCTCAGCGCCTCGACCCCCGACCCGATCACGCTGCGCACCCAGATCGAGCCCTTGCGCCAGGGGCTGCGCGAGCTCGGCCATGTCGAGGGGCGGAACCTGTCCATCGAAATGCGCTGGGCCGAGGGAAAGTTCGACCGGCTGCCCGCCTTGCTGGACGAACTGCTCCGAAGCGACATCGACATCCTGATGACCACCAGCCCGCGCCCGGCGCTGCTCGCGAAGGAGGCGGTGAAGACCTTGCCGATCGTCGCCGTGGGCGTGGATGACCCGGTGAAGTCGGGACTGGTCGCCGACCACATACGCCCGGGCGGCAACATCACCGGCATCTCGGCCGCGTTCGACGGCCTCCTGCAGAAGCGCCTGCAACTGCTCAAAGATATCCTGCCGGCGGCGCGCCGCTTTGCCATCGTGTTCAATCCGAACACCCTGCCGCGCGAGGAACTCGCCCGCGGCGTGGCCAGCTGGGAGCCGGCCCTCGGCGTGGCGCTGCAGATCGAGGCGGTACGCGGGCCGGATGATTTCGAGCCCGCCTTCGCGTCCATCGTCGGCGCAGGCACGAACGCGGTCGCTCTCTTGGCGGACCCCATGATCTGGACCGAGCGCGCCAAGCTCGGCGCGCTGTGCGTGAAGCACCGCCTGCCGTCGGTCTGGGGCGGCGCGGCCTACCTTGAGGCCGGCGGCCTGCTGTCTTACCAGGGCGACTGGTCCGCGCTCTTCTACCGCGCCGCCGGCTTCGTCGACAAGATCCTCAAGGGCACCAAGCCGGGCGACATCCCCTTCGAGCAGGGCACCAAGCTGGAACTCGCCGTCAACCTCAAGGCGGCCAAGACGCTCGGCCTGACCATTCCGCAGAGCGTGCTGGTGAGCGCCGACCAGGTGATCGAATGAAACGGCGCGACGTCACGATGCTCCTCGCCGCAGCTGCGCTGGCCGGCCTCGCGCGCGCGGCGCCTGCTGGCGCACGAGCCGCGAAGATCGGCCGCCTTTCCGAAGGCGGGCCGCCGAGCGCGGACACGCTGGACGGATTCCGCAAGGCAATGCGCGAGTTCGGCTACCCGGATATCGTGATCGAAGCACGGAATTCCGCCGGCAACTACGCCAGGCTGCCCGAGCTCGCGGCCGAGCTCGTGGGCCTCGGCGTCGACGTGATCTGGACCGTGGGCACCATCGCGACCAGTGCCGCGAAGGCCGCGACGCTCACCGTCCCTGTCGTGATGGTGAGCGCCGATGCCGTCGGCGCCGGGCTCGTCGACAGCATGGCGCACCCCGGAGGCAATATCACCGGCCTGACGCTGATCTCCACCGAACTGGTGCGCAAGAGGCTCGAGCTGATGAAGGAGCTGTACCCGGGTACCCGGCGAGTGATCGGCTTCTGCACCGGTCCCGGCGCGCTGGATGTTCCGCTCGTGGTCCAGTGGGTGCGCGAGAGCGAGGCGGCCGCACGCAAGCTGCGCCTGGGCTTCGAGTTCATCGAGGCGGCTCCCGACCCGACGCAATGGGGCAGCCTGTTCGCCTCGTTCGCAACGCGGCACGGCACGGCACTGTCGCCCATCGAAAGCCCCTTCCTGCTGCAGCACCGCACGCTGCTGGCCGAGCTCTCGCTGAAGCACCGGCTGCCCGCCATTTATGCTCTGCAGGAGCACGTGCTTGCCGGCGGCCTGTGTTCCTACGGCGTGAACCTGCGCTTCCTGTTCGAGCGCGTCGCCTACTACGTCGCGAAGGTCCTCGATGGCGTCAAGCCCGCCGACCTGCCGGTGGAGCAGCCGACCCGCTACGAGCTGGTCATCAACCGGAAAACCGCCGAGGCTCTTGGCCTGTCGGTCACGCCGTCGCTGCTGCTGCAGGCCGACCGGGTGATCGAATGACGCGGGGAGAAACAGCATGAGCACCATCCTGATCGTCGAGGACAACGAGAAGAACATGAAGCTGGTGCGCGACATCCTCCAGCACGCAGGCCACGCCACGCTCGAGGCGGCGACCGGCCGCGAGGGCCTGCGCCTGGCCGTCGACGCGCAGCCCGACCTGGTGCTGATGGACATCCAGCTGCCCGACATCGACGGCATCGCCGTGCTGCGCGAGATCCGCCGCCATGCCGCGCTCGACGCGGTGCCGGTGCTGGCGGTGTCGGCCTCGGTGATGCCCGACGAACAGCAGAAGATCGTCAGCTCCGGCTTCGATGCCTTCATCACCAAGCCGATCCAGCTGCAGCAGTTTCGCGAGACCGTGCAGCGCATGCTGCGGGAAGGGCGCCCTGTCCGATGAGCGCCGCCCGGCCGCCCGAAGGCGCGAAGGCCCCCTCGGGGGGCAGCGCAGTACACGAAGTGACAAGCGTGGGGGCATTGTCTTGAGCGCGACCATTCTCGTCGTCGACGACACGCCGCTCAACGCCAAGCTGCTGGCCGACCTGCTGGGCGCCAAGGGCTACCGGTCGGTGACCGCGGCCTCCGGCCCCGAAGCGCTTCGCAAGCTGGCCGACGAGAAACCCGACCTGGTGCTGCTCGACGTGATGATGCCCGGGATGAGCGGCTACGAGGTCTGCGCCGCCATCCGCGCCGATCCGGCGCACGCGATGCTGCCGGTGGTGCTGGTCACCGCGCTCGACCCGGCGGTGGAGCGCGTGAAGGGCCTGGAGGCCGGCGCCGACGACTTCCTGAGCAAGCCGGTGGCGCAGGCCGAGCTGCTGGCGCGCGTGAAGTCGCTGCTTCGCATCAAGCAGCTGTACGACGAGGTCGAGCGCCAACGGAGCGCGCTGGCCGAATGGAACCGCACGCTGGAGCAGCGGGTGCAAGAGGGCGTGCAGGAGCTCGAGCGGGTCGGCCGGCTGCGGCGCTTCTTCTCGCCGCAGCTCGCCGAGGCCATCGTCAACGGCGGCGCCGAAGATCCGCTGAAGAGCCACCGCTGCGAGATCACCGTCGTCTTTCTCGACCTGCGCGGCTTCACCGCCTTCACCGAGACCGCCGACCCGGAGGAGGTGATGGCCGTGCTCGCCGACTACCACGCGGCGATGGGGCGGCGCATTCTCGAGTTCGAAGGCACGCTCGAACGCTTCACCGGCGACGGGATCATGGTGTTCTTCAACGACCCCACGCCGATCCCCGACCCGGCGCCGCGTGCGGCACGCATGGCGCTGGCGATGCAGGGCGACGTGGCGCTGCTGGCCGAGCGCTGGCGCAAGCGCGGGCACGAGCTGCAGATGGGCGTGGGCATCGCGCAGGGCTTCGCGACGCTGGGCGGAATTGGCTTTCCCGGGCGCATCGACTACGGGGCGATCGGCACCGTGACCAACCTGGCGGCGCGGCTGTGCGGGGAGGCGCAAGGGGGCGAGGTCCTGGTGTCGCAGCGCGTGTGGGGGGCGATCGAAGGCATCGTGGACGGCGAGGCGGCGGGGGCGCTGGTGTTGAAGGGGTTTGCGCGGCCGGTGCAGGCGTTTCGGTTGCGGTGCGATTGAACGCAGCGCATTGCAGGACGAGGCCTTCGCACCGCGGGACGCCTTGCCTACCCCGCGTCGAGCATGCAAGTTCCAACTTGAAATGGCCATCCACAGGAGCAAGCCATGAAAGGATGTACGGCCCGCAGCGCGAGCGGCCGTGCCCGATGAGATGTCGCGCGAGATGGCCGACCCGGGGCAGGACCCGCGCGACGCGCCCGATATCGCATCGCTCTGGACCATCCTGGACTTGACGCCGGAGGGACGCGGGACCGATTGGTATCCGAAGCTGCAGTACTGAGCCAAGGTAGGCCATCCGCCATATGGAGGCCCCCCCGTTTTGGGCGTACAACATTTGCGCCCGACGGGCTGAGCGTCTGTCACAGCATGTTCGACGTCATGAGGCGATCGGCTTCGGCCCTGGTTTCACCGCCCGTGGCGGGGCAGGAGAGGGATCATGGACAAGCCTTGCGGTATGGCCGTGTTCTGCGCTGGTGCAGCAGCGGTGGCGATGATGGTGATGAGTCCTGCGTGGGCCCACGAACCGGGCCGAATGACTGGCGGCGGCAGCTTTTTCTGCCCCTACTACGGTGGGACCCAGAGAGTGACCCACGGATTCGAGTTGCACTGCGGAACCGGCGGCGCGTTCGAAGGCGCCGACCCTGCGGAGCCGAACAACCTCGAGATCAATTTTTCCGGTGGTGACAACTTCCACCTGACCACGTTGACCAAGGGCCTTTGCAGCGATACCGCCGCGATCCAGCAGCCGCCGAATGCGCCCTTCGACACATTCCTTGGCGAAGGAACCGGGACCTTCAACGGCCAGCCCGCAACGATCGTCTTCACCTTCACCGATGGCGGAGAGCCTGGCACGAAGGACACGGCCAGCGTCATCATTACCCCGACGGGAGGGACGACGCCCGCGTTGGTCTGCAACCAGGCTGCCTTCCCTCTCACTTTCGGCAACCATCAGGCGCACAAGCCGACGGGCGGCGGTCAGTAGCTGGGGCTTGGCAACTCGCTAGGGGCTTTCGTGGCCAACCGAAAGCATCGAGCGCGCCGGGCATGGGCTGTCTTGTGGGTGGCCGCGCTTTCGCTGGCCCTGGGCGCGCCATTACTGGCAGCCGAAGGCGAGAAGGCGCTGTCCATCGAGGCCGGTGCGCGCAAGCCCGCAGGCGTCGATCCGCAGAGCGCCGAGGCAGACTTCGTGAGCCCGGGCGGCGCGCTCTACAACCCGTTCAGCCCCTCGTTCGAGACGACGCAGAGGATGCCCAGCGTCGCCTCGCCTGCGCGGCAGGAAGCGAAGAAGGGGCCTTTCGGCCTGGTGCCGACAACCCTCGCAGCGTTCTTTGCTGCGGGGTGTCTCGTGGCTCTGGTTCGCTTCCTCGTCGCGGGCTAGCTTAGCTAGGCGGCGCCCGCGCTAACCCTCCAGCAGGCGGCAGAGAAGCGAACTTCGCTTGCCTGCACAAACGGGTCGAAGGCCGCGCGGACGGTTGCGATGACGCGCGCACGCGTCCGCTCGTCCGCGTCCTGAAGCACCAAGCCGACTGGACCCAGCCGGGTGAAATAGCCGACCAGTTCCTTCTCGGGCAAGGTGCAGGTGACATCGATCGGTTGGATGTCGATGCCGCTCCAGCCGCTCGATTCGAGGATGGAAGCAACTCGCCCGCGATCCGCGAAGGCGAACTGGCCCGGCGCGCCCGGCTGCCGAGGGGGAAGGGTCAGCAGTGGTGCCGCAGCACGCTCGGCCGTCGTCATGAACGGGTTTTCCGCGGCGCTGCGCCAGACGATGGCGTGGAGCCTCGCATCCTTGCTTGCCGCCCGCCGCAGGTTCGCGAAGGCCAGGACCGGATCGTCGAAGAACATGACGCCAAAGCGCGAGACGATCATGTCGAAGCTCGCGGGCTCGAAGGCGTGGCGCTGCGCGTCGGCGCAGACGAAGCTGGCCGGCACGCCTTCGCGTTCGGCGCGCGCCCGTGCGAGGGCGATCATCGGCTCCGAGACGTCGACGCCGATGCTGCTGCCCGTGGCGCCGAGCCGCCGCGCGATGGCGAGCGTCGTGCTGCCGGTGCCGCAGCCGACGTCGAGCACGCGCTGCGCGGTCGTGGTGCCGACCTCTTCGACGAGCAGGTCTTCGAAGGGCTGAAGCACGGCGTCGAGCACCTGCTGTTCGTCGACCCAGGCGCGTCCGGCGCGGCCGTTCCAGAAGGCCGTCTGGTCGTTGCCGGACTGGGGTGTGGTGGTGTCCATGGTCATCTTTCCTCTGCTGGCCCAGGGGGCGAAAGCTAGACTGTGCAACTTCAAGCCGACTTCAAGTCAAGAGCACGAGTACGAGCATGAGACACCTGGACATTGCCGAGGTCGCACAGCAATCCGGCGTCCCGGCGTCGGCGCTGCGCTTTTATGAAGAGAAGGGGCTGATCGCCTCCACCGGAAGGCGCGGGCTGCGGCGGCTGTTCGACCCCGGCGTGATCGAACGGCTGGCGCTGATCTCGCTGGGGCGAGCCTCCGGTTTTACGCTTGACGAGATCGCGCACATGTTCGCGCCGGAGGGGCAGCCGCGGCTTGACCGGCAAATGCTTGCGGCGAAGGCGGATGAGCTGGACAGGACGATTCGGAAGTTGAGTGCGATGCGCGACGGGCTTCGGCATGCTGCGGTTTGCCCGGCGCCGAGTCATATGGAGTGCCCCACGTTTCGACGGCTTCTGAAGGCGGCGGGGGCGGGGGCTCTTGGTGAGCGGAGGAAGGGTGCGTTGCAGGGGCCGGCGAGCTGATCTGGACAACTCGACGAGTGCAGAAGTGGAGGCGCCAGGCTGGCTGTGCCCCCGCAGGGCCGTCCTACACCTCGATGCGCAACGGACTGGCACCGTTCGCAAGCAGGAATTGCATCGTAAGGTTACGAAAGGACCGGCCATGAACACCCTCAAGCTCCGCACCGTCTTCACCGCGGCAGCTCTTGCCGCCAGCAGCATTGCCTTCGTCGGCTGCACCACGACACGGCCCGACGACAACGCAAGCAGCGCATCGGCGCGCACGTCCATCGACGCGCAGATCGACGCCACGCTCTCCAAGCTCTACAACGCCGTACCGGATTCGCGCGAGATGGTCGCCAAGTCCAAGGGCGTGCTGGTGTTCCCGTCGGTGATTGGCGGGAGCCTGGGCGTCGGCGCCGAGTACGGGCGCGGCGCGCTGCGCGTGGGCAACCGGACCCAGGCCTACTACAGCACCACGGGCGGCTCGATCGGCTTCCAGGCCGGGGCGCATTCCAGGGCCGTGATCTACCTCTTCACCACGCAGGACGCGCTGGACAAGTTCCGCAACAGCAAGGGCTGGACGGCGGGCGCCGACGCCTCGGTCGCCGCTGTGACCATGGGCGCCAACGGCAGGATCGACACCAACACGATGCGTCAGCCGGTGGTCGGCTTCGTGCTGACCAACCTGGGGCTGGAGGCGGGGGTTTCGCTCCAGGGCTCGAAGATCAGCGAGGTGCGGGTCTAGTCGCAGCAATGCGAGGCGTCCACTGCGTCGGCCGCTTCGACACGGCCGCGTGGTGCTCGGCCCATTTGATGGCAGCGGCGTGCAGGCCGGAGAGGAGCCTGTGCGCCCGCTCCACGGTGCCGGACCTCGACAGCACGCAGACCAGCTTGTTCGCCTGGTGAATTTCCGCCCGCGCGTGGATCTTGCCGCCGTCCGTCCAATGCGTGATGGTGACGCGGCGCCCACGATGCAGGAAGGATTTGGGCCCATCGTTGCTGCTGTCCATGCGACAACACTCGCCGGCGCGTGCCCGGCAGCAAAGCCCCGAACTTCGTTCAAGGCTGTAGGCTAGTCGGCGTCGGTGTCGTCCGGCGACGCCTCTACCGGGCCGGCAAGCTCGTCGTCGACGTACGCCATCAGAGCCTCGTTGCCGGCGTCGTACGCGTCGCGCCAGTTGTCGAAGCCCTCCTCGCCGGTCTCCAGGTCGAGCCAGACAGCTGGGTCGTCCGTGCTTTCGATCAGAACCCAGACGAAGTTGCCGGGACTCGGACGGTCCACGAAGACGGCAAGGCGGCGGTACAAATCAGCCATGTGAAGAGGGTAGGCCTGAGCGGCAACAAATGCCAGAGGCAATGGCCTACAGCGAACGGCCCCCTCAAGGCCTGGCCGGGTCGGGATAGAACGGACGCAGGGCCGCCGGCGCGGCGAAGCGCGCCCAACTGTTCTCCGGCATCGACAGCCGGTCTGCCACCGCATAGAGCACGGCCGGGTGAACGCCCAAGCCGAGGTGGCTCGCCTCGACCTCGATGTTCTCGGAGGACGGCGTCTCTTCCTCGACGCTGCTGCGCCACGACACGATGCCGTCGGAGCGGCTGAAGATGGAGGTGGCGGGCACCAGCGGCGTGGCCCTGACCCAGCGCTGGCGCCGGGGGTCGTTGGCCGGCTGGCCGCTCAGCAGTTCGTAGGCCTTGGCCGCGCGGGTGGCTTTCGGGCTGCCGTGCAGGGGGCTGCCGAGGGTGATGACGCCGCGCACGGCCTCGGGGACTTTGCTGGCGAGCATGCGAGCGAACACGCCGCCGAGACTCCAGCCCACCAGGCTCACCTTGCCCGAGCGCTCGTGCTGGCGACGCAGCAGATCCAGCAAGCCGCTCTCGACACCCGGCAAGGGGCCGCAGTTGGTGCCCAGGCCCCAGCCCTGCACGGCGTAGCCGCGGCTTTCGAGATAGCGCCGAAGCAGCTCCGTCGAGCCGTCGCCGGCGCCCAGGCCGGGCAGCACGATGACCGAATGGCCATCGCCTCGCGGCGCACATTGAAGCAGCGGCCAGAGCGCAAGCGTCGCGCTGGCTTCCCAGAGCACGCGGCTCTCGGCCAGCAGGAGGAATTTGGAAGGGGGCTGGGCGGGGCGGGCAAGGGCTGCGGTGCGCATGGCGGTTTCTCATCTCGTTGGCGTCGGGAGCGCCCAAGGTAGGTGACGCGCCGGGAACCGCGCCTTGGGACAGAAGCGATGCAATGCGTAGGTGGACCTGCCATTCGTTACTTCCGTCATGTCTTTTGACATGAAGTCCGCTTGCGACTGCCGCGGAAGCCATCATCGTCCTACTTGCGCAGGGATGCACTCGACTGTTTGATGCGCCTCACCATGCGCCCGATCGTTCAAGCAGCACTCCGGAGTTTGCAAGGGCTCGCCCATGCCAGGGCGGTCGCGCAGAGCCGGCGGGTGGCGTGGTCGTCACGCGCACAGGACCGGTCGACGCGGCTGAAGGAGCGGCCGGGGCGCGAGCTCGCGTGGGAGAACCATGTCGTGATACTGCAGCTGGCGATGACCGCGCAGGACCTGAGCGACCTGAAGATCAAGCGGGCCATCTATCTGCGAATGCTGCTCGACAGCGCGCCGAAGCGGCTGCAGGACTGGGTCGACGAGGACGAGCTGGAGGACATGCCGAAGTCGCGGCTTTTCGAATGGGTGGCGTATGACCTCGAATGCATGGAGCTGGAGCAGATCGAGGCCATGTTGACGCCGAGTGAAGAGGCGCGCTACGCGAGGGAGGCCATGAAGTTCAGAGGCTTCGAGTAGCTGCGGTGCGGGGTATTCTCGGCACATGGCTGCACCTGGCTCGTCCTCAGACCCGCTCGCACGCTACTGGTCGAAGCGCGATTTCTCGATCACCTCGGAGCCGCGCGGACAGAAGGGCAAAGCCGGCAAGTCGCTCAGCTTCGTCATCCAGAAGCACGCGGCGTCCAGGCTGCACTACGACTTCCGCCTCGAGCTGGATGGTGTCCTGCTCTCGTGGGCCGTGCCCAAGGGTCCGAGCTACGACCCCGCCGACAAGCGCATGGCCATTCACGTCGAGGACCATCCGCTGTCGTACGGCTCGTTCGAAGGAACCATTCCCCCGAAGCAGTACGGCGCGGGAACCGTCATCGTCTGGGACAACGGAACCTGGGAGCCCGTCGGCGACCCGCGCGAAAGCCTTGCAAAGGGAAAGCTGGTCTTCCACCTGCACGGCCAGAAGATGGCGGGCTTGTGGGAGCTCGTGAAAATCGCCAAGGGCGGCGAGAAGCAGGAGCCCTGGATCCTGTTCAAGAAGCGCGACGAGTTCGCCCGCCCCAGGGCCGAGTTCGACGTCGTGACCGCGCTCCCCGACAGCGTGATTGCCAAGCCGCTGAAGGCGAGCGCCAAGGCGGGAGCAGGCAACAAGACATCGAAAGCATCTGAACGCCAGGACTCCGGCGTTCCAGGCGCGGTGAAGGCGCCCATGCCGGACAAGATCGCCCCGCAACTGGCCACGCTGGCCACCGGTGTGCCTGCCGACGGCCAGTGGGTCTATGAGATCAAGTTCGACGGCTATCGCGTGATGACGCGAATCAAGAACGGCAAGGCGTCGATCATCACCCGCGGAGGCCACGACTGGTCGGCCAAGATGAAGACGCTCATCCACGAACTGGAGCAACTGGGCGTCGGGTCCGCCTGGCTCGACGGAGAGATCGTCGTGATGGACGAAAGCGGAATGCCCAGCTTCAATGCCTTGCAGCAGGCCTTCGACAGCCGAGCCACTAACGCAGACATCACCTACTTTCTGTTCGACGCGCCCTACTTCGAAGGATACGACCTGCGAGGTGTGGACCTGCTGTCACGCCGCAAGCTCCTCAAGGCCCTGCTCGACGAACGCAGTACCGACCACGTGCGCTACAGCGCCGACTTCGAAGCGGACCCGGCGTCCATCCTGAGCTCCGCGTGCCGCATGAACCTCGAGGGCGTGATCGCCAAGCGAACCGACGCACCGTATGTCTCGCGACGCACCGAGACCTGGCTCAAGCTCAAGTGCAAGCAGCGGCAGGAGTTCGTCGTCTGCGGCTACACGGACCGCAGCGACGGCTCTCCCCAGATCGGCAGCCTGCTGCTGGGCGTGCATGCACCGGGCGGCGAGCTGGTGTCGGTGGGCAGCGTCGGAACCGGATGGGATTCGAGCGAAGCCACGAGCCTCAAGCGCAAGCTCTCGAAGCTCGAAATTCCGAAGCCGCCGTTTGCGGCAGGTGCAGCCAAGCCGGGGCGATGGTCGAGGCGCCCGGCCGGCAGCGAACGCTGGGTCGAACCACGGCTCGTCGCCGAGGTCTCCTTCGCAGAGTGGACGCCTGACGGCCAGATCCGGCATGCCACCTACGTCGCGCTACGCACCGACAAGCCGGCGAAGACCATCGTGCGCGAAACCGCGAAGCAGCTCGACGCCGCGCCGGTGAGGTCTGCGGGCAAGACCGCGGTCGGCGGCATCAAGGTGAGCAATGCCGAGCGGATCATCGACCCCAGCAGCAAACTCACCAAGCTCGACCTCGTGCGCTACTACGAGTCGGTCGCCGACTGGATACTGCCGCATCTCAAGGGCCGTCCATGCTCCCTCGTGCGTGGGCCGACCGGCGTGACCGGGGAGCTGTTCTTCCAGAAGCATGACGACAAGATCAGCATCCCCGGCCTGAAGAACCTGGACCCGGACCTTTGGCCGGGCCATGGCGCGCTGCTCGAAGTCGGCACCGCGCAGGCACTCGCCAGCGCGGCGCAGATGAACGTCATCGAGTTCCACACCTGGAACTCGCTGGCCAGGAACATCGACAAGCCGGACCGCATGATTTTCGACATCGATCCCGGGGAGGGCACGAATTGGCAACAGGTGCAGGAGGGGGCGACGCTCGTGCGCACGATCCTCTCGGAGCTTGGGTTGGCGTCCTGGCTGAAGACGAGCGGGGGCAAGGGGCTGCATGTCGTTGTGCCGCTGGCGCCGCGCTTCGACTACGACACCGTCAAGGGGTTTTCGCAGGCGGTGGTGCAGCACCTGGCGAGGACCATTCCGTCACGCTTCGTGGCGAAGAGCGGGCCTTCGAATCGAGTCGGCAAGCTGTTTGTGGACTATCTGCGGAATGGGCATGGTGCGACGACGGCGGCGGCGTTCTCGGCACGGGCGCGGCCTGGGCTGGGGGTGTCGATGCCGGTGAGTTGGGATGATCTGGCGAAGCTGAAGAGCGGCGCGCAGTGGACTGTTGCGACTGCGCGGGAGTATTTGTCGTTTCAGACGGAGGACCCCTGGGCGGGGTACTGGACGGCCAAGCAGCCGCTGGCTGGTGCGATGAAGATGTTGGGGTTCGTGGCTCCGCCTGCGCGCAAGCGCAAGGCTTGAAGCGGCTGGATCATGTTTGTCGCGCTCGGGAGACTGCTTTGGGCCACGGTGGCCCGACCCACGTCTCGTCTACCGATTATTGAGGGGTTCCGGTTTTCTCCTTGGGGTTTGTTGGGACATCAGGCCGCTCGCCCTTCACACCCGCCTGCGGTTTCAGATCGGTCTTGCTCGGCTTCACCTCGGCACGACTCATGGCACCGGTAGGCTGAGCAGCATTGGGCTGATTGTTGGTCATAGTCGAAGGCTCACCCTTCGGAACCTTCGTATTGGCCGGATTGCGGTTCTCCGTCCGGGCTTCGGATTTCACGACTTCACGGGATGCAGGATTGCTTCCGTCGGGTCGCTGCGTTGGATTCGCCACTCCAGCGGGCGTTTTTGTGCTCGCTTGCCCCCCTTTGGCCGGGTCAGGTGTCGCGGGTACCGCGCTTGTTTGAGCAAGCGGTGCGCCCGTCAGGCTCAGTAGTCCGATAACGGCAGCTATGGCGATGATTCCCTGTTTCATGATGTCTCCTGGAAGTGGTCGTTCAACCTCAGATCGAGGCCGCCACTGACTTTTTAGGAGGACGCCGTGGACTGTCTTGTGAGGGACAAGCGCTGCCAGGCGTAGGTGAGCGCTGCGACGATTCGGCGCTCCGGAGGGTGTGATGCTTCCGCCGTGATTCACGTCTCAGCGCTCCGCCGAGCGCGCGGCGCGCAGGCGCGTGGAGAGTTGCCATGAGTGCGCGACCTACTCCCCAAAGCGCGTCTGACGTACAGAAGCGACCGCGCGCAACACCTCCCATCGGGCTTCCCATCTAAAGGAGACGAAGATGAGCGCGTATACACACGACACGGTTCCAGTTCCGGGCGCCACGATTCGCGCCGAGCGGGTGGAGGCCGATGACACCGTTCGCAGCGGCGTTTCATGGCCCGCCATTTTTGCCGGTGCAACGGCTGCGGCCGCACTTTCGCTGATCATGCTGTTGCTTGGCACGGGGATGGGCCTGGGGATGACCTCGCCCTGGGAAGGTGAAGGCGCAGAAGCGAAGACGATCGGCATCGCCGGCATCTTCTGGATCACGTTCACGCAGGTGGCTGCATCCGGTCTCGGCGGATACCTCGCCGGTCGCCTGAGAACCAAATGGAGCGGTGTCCACACCGACGAGGCGCGCTTCCGTGACACCGCGCACGGATTTCTCGCCTGGGGCGTGGCGACCTTGATCACCTCGGCTCTGCTGGCGTCTGTCGTCGGCTCCACGTTGAGCGCCGGCGCACGGGTCGGAGCGGGAGTGGCGAGCAGCGTCGCGAGTGGGATGGCAACCGGTGCCGTGGGCGCGGCGGCAGTCAGCCGCCCCGGCGAAGAGACCTCCAGCGGCCCGATGGGCTACTGGGTCGATTCCTTGCTCCGAAGGGACCCTGGCGCTCAACCCGCATCGACCAGCACGGACCCTGGCGCATCGACGGGAGCCTCGGGCCGCGGCGCACCAGCCGGCGACTCGGCTTCAACAGCAGAGCTCAGCCGCATTTTTGCCAACGCCCTGCGCACGGGCTCGCTTCCTGCGGAAGACAGCCGCTATGCGGCACAAGTCGTTGCGCAACGCACGGGCCTGAGTCAGCAGGATGCCGAAAAGCGGGTGAACGATAGCTACGCTCGCGCGAAGGCCTCGGTCGAGGAAGCCCGGAACAAGGCGAAGGCGGCGGCAGACGCCACGCGCAAAGCGACCTCGTACGGGTCACTCTGGATCTTCATCTCCCTGGTGATTGGGGCTTTGGTCGCCGCGTACTGTGCAACGCTGGGCGGGCGCAATCGCGACCTCTGAGCAGTTGAGTTGCCGGGGCTACTCGACGCTTCCGGCAACGCAGCGCGAATCTGGGCCGCACCAACGGGAGAACACCATGCCTGACGACACCAGCAAGACCGCCAGCGACAGGAAGCTCATCTCGCTCGAGCAAGACTACGAGGTGCGAGATTGGGCGAAGGGCCTGGGCTGCACGCCTGAGCAGCTACGCGACGCCGTGAGGGGCGTGGGCAACTCGGCCGACAAGGTGCGCGAGTACCTCGCGGCGAAGCGCGCTAGCCGTGCGGTGCGTTAAATGCCGAGACTCGGGTTGGATCTGCGAAGACCACCCGGACCGCGCCTCCCATGCCGCAATGCGTGGCCGGCTGCATCAGCGGCATCTCCCGCTGGCCATCCTGCAGGTGCCCGAGCCCTTGCGCACCATGCGCATCTCAATGGCCTGGACGGGACGGCAGGATGCCTCGCCGCTGCAAGCGTGGATGCGGGCGCAGTTGCGATCCGCCATGACTGGACGGCCAAGCAGCCGCTGGCTGGTGCGATGAAGATGCTGGGGTTTGTGGCTCCGCCTGCGCGCAAGCGCAAGGCTTGAGGCTGCTGGATCATGTTTGTTGTGACCTTGACCTATGTCCGGCCTCTGGCGGAGCTCGATGCGCTGATGCCGAAGCATGTTGCTTGGCTGAAGAAGCACTACCGCAGCGGGCTTTTTCTTGTGTCTGGGCGGCAGGTGCCGCGCAAGGGGGGCGTGATATTGGCGCGGTCTGGGGACCGGGCGGAGCTTGAGAAGCTGTTGAAGGAAGACCCCTTTGTCAAGAACGGGTGCGCGCGGGTGGAGGTGATCGAGTTCAGGCCGAGCATGACAGCGCCGGGGGCGGAGGTGCTGAAGGAAATCTAGGGCGCAAGACTCTACGTTTTTCGTAGAGCGAACGCAGGGGCGTTCGTGGAATATTGAGGGGATGGAAGGCCCTTATACGTACAGGATTCTTCGATACGTTCACGACATTGGGACGGCTGAATTCATCAAGGTGGGGGTTGTCGTTGCCTTAAGCGACGCGCCCTGCGTGGCGGCGAGGTTCACGAGCGACTGCAGGCGCGTGAACGGGGCGTTTCCATCATTGGATGCCGAGGTCTTTCTTGCTCGCATGAAGCGGCTGCAGGCATCCTTCGACGCCATGGACGCTGCCCGTTGTTCCGAAGTGCGCGCGCGTGAAGGCTCATGCATCGAGGCACTGATCCGCTCGGTTCTGCCGCTGGAAGACAGCGCGCTGCACTGGTCGCTTACGGCTGCGGGAACCGGGGGGCCAATCGCTCTGGTACTGGAATCGCTCTACGAACGGTTGGTCACCAGACATGATTTGCGACGCAGGCGTTGAGTGCTTGGTCGGCGCCTCTGACTTGCCTGGCCCTGAACTTCGTTAAGGCAGCGTTACAGACAGTCGATGCGACAGGTCCTTGATGATCGTGAGCGGCCGTTCTGCGAGCATCGACTCGCTGCATAGCCGTCCTCCGGCTTTGGAGCGAACCGGTCGCCATCGCGGCGAAAGGCTCCTAGACCTCGCGAGGGTTGGGATGTGTGTGGCTGCCCGTTGACCCCTCGGCGGTGGGCTGAGCTGACGACCGGACCTGGAGATTTTCCTGGTATTGCGTATCGGCTTCGGTGCGGCCTTTTTCTGCTGCATTGGCAGCGCTCTTGTTGAGGACGGTCAACGTCTGGGCATAGCTCGTGTTTGCAAAGGCCTCGCCGAGGTGCCTGGCCAGAGGCTCAATCCCGATGCCGGCGTGTTGGCTCAGATGAAAGGTTCGGTCGTTCTCGAACAGATTCCAAGTCACGGCAGCGGAGAGCGCACCCCCTGCATAGCTAGTCGCCAAAAGTGCGGCTTGCTTGTTGCGCTGAAGAATTGGCGGGAGCCAGTCCATCTTTTGCTCCGTGATGGGCTTTTCGAGCTTCTCGCTGACGTAGCCGTCCGATGGCATGAACGTCAGAGATTGCAGCGATTGCAGCCAACGCCTCTCCTGGTGCGCCTTCTGTACGGTAGAGAAGCTCGGAACCCAGTTCGGGCCCGGAAGGGTAATCGCAGTCACATGCTTTGCCGAGAACAGGCGGTCCACGATTCTTGCGCGGTCTTCATCTCGGATGTCGCCGTCGGCCCTCAGCCCACGGGTGCTCAGTTCAACCTGCCGGACGCTGCGCTGCGGTGGCAGCCCTGCGTTGGCTTCGGCAACCGCGTCGACAACCAATTGGTGGACGACCAATTGCGATGAGTGGTCCATGGACCTGTCCTTGCGCTCCAGCGAGAATTTCTCGACGCCGCCCAACTTCAGGACGCGAAGCAGTTCGGTTGAAAACTTCTCCAAGGAGCACCCATAGGAACTCACCCGGAGTTCCTTAACACCCTGTTCAAGCAGTGTCAAAACCGACGGAGATCCGCTGACGCATTCCAGCGTCTTGGAATCACTGATGTACCGGCGCAGAAGCGCTCTGGTGGCCTCGGTTTGTTCGTTTGCATAGAACGACAAACTCGAAAAGTCGATACTCGTAACGTGAGAATTTGCGTCTGTCATCGCCTTACCCAGCACGGGCATGATGATGTCCGGAAGGTGATCGCTCACGCTTACGCCAAACTTCAGGCCGCTTCTACGGGCTTGTTCGAGTAGCTTGCTGGCTTGGCTTGCTAAGCCTGTCGTCAAGTCCAGCATGGGAACGAATGAGGGCTCCAGTTTCTGCATTTGAACGAGCAGATTGAGGTTTTGCAGAATGTCTTCACCCAACCATTCCGATAGCTCCAGGCTGTCCCTGTGTGAAAGCGTGTCGCCGTCGATGAACTTGTAGAGGGCGGCCGTCCGGCTCGTGCCTCTCGGCGGTATTTCCAAGTCAGGGATGGCGGCGAGCAGGTCGCGCCGAACGGTAGACGGCTTCGGCTCCTCATTCAAGCCGGTGCCGGAAGAGCGGGTGCCGGGCACGTAGAAGTTGCGTGGGCTGTTCGTGTTGCTGGTGGGGCGCATGGTCGTAAACTGAGTGGGTGCCGCATTGGGTAACCGCTTTCTTCATCCGGTTCCCTCCACGCCGCACCTCTTCGCAGGTCACGCATGTCCTCAACTTCGTCAATGCAGCGCTTCCAGACATCGTTGAACGTCGACAGTTAGCTTTGCCAGCGGCCGTCGAGCCCATCAACGCTCAATCACCTACTTCGAAACCTTCACCCTCTCAAACTCAAACACCGCCACCCTCCCACCCGCCGTAACCTCAAACCGAATCACATCCTGCCCCTTCGGATACGGATCGCAGCACCCCTTCAACACCAAATCCCCCGTCACCATCTGCAGCGGCTCGACGGTGTTGGCTTGCAGGATCGAATGGGCCGCCTGCTCCTGGTTCTGCGCGTTGTATTCGAGTTGCTGGATGCCCAGCCCCGTCGCGCCGCCGACGGCCGCGCCGGCCACGATGCCGGCGAGCGGGTCGTACACGCGCACGGTGCTGGTGCCCGCGAAGGTCCTCACGCCGCGCGGCCCGGCGGTGTAGCCAGAGTAGTTCGATCGATAGGTCTGGCGCGACGCGCCGTAGGCGGCAGCGCCGGCCGCGAGGCCGCCGACGATGGCCAGGGCGATCTGCTTGGCCTGCTTCTCGCTCTGGATCTCGGCGATGCGCTCGGTGTACGTGTAAATCGGCACCGGCTGGCCGCGGAAGAAGGCCTTGACGTTGTCCGTCGTGAAGTTGATGGCCTCGCCGCCGTTGTTGGCGTAGCCGATGGTGAAGGTCGGCATGGTCGTACCCTGCGTCCGGAACGTCGGGTACATGAAGATCTCATGGCTCTCGTTCTTCTCGGCGACGGTGCCGACGCCCTGGGTGTACTTCAGGGTCTGAATCGGCTCTTTCGCCTTGGGGGTGTACGCCACCATCGTGCTGCAGCCGCTCAAGGCGAGGGCGAGGGCGGTGATGGCGATGAGGGTCTTGGCGGGTCTGCTGCCGCGTCGTTGTTCTTTCTTCGGGGGCACGGGCCGGGGCTCCAATTGTTTTTATGAGGCCGCGATTGTTGGCGGCACCCGGCCGTGGGCGCGAGGCAAAAAGTCTCGCTTGCCCCGGAAATCTCGCGGCTTCGCCCGCGGCTGGCCTCGCTTACCGTTCGATGAACGCCAGGAGCGTTTGGGGTTCTTCTTGGCCGAAGACCTGCGCCCAGCCACCTCGCGTATCCATGTACTCGCGGATGTGCTGTACCTTGCCGTCGCGAACTTCATAGGCAAAGCAATAGTCGTTCACGTACTGCCGTCCATTTGGCAGGGTCGCAGACAGGCGGTGTTCGGCAAACACGACTGGGCCTTCTGCAACCATTGCGCGAAACTCGTTCTTCGGGCTCATGAACATGCGTGGGAAGTTGTGCGCCATGAATTGAACGATCTGGTGCTTGCCCAGGGTGTTCGATCCAATCGGCGCCCCGGCGTCTTCCGAGTTTCCAAGTCCGAGTGCGACCTGCGTTGCGTTGCCTGGTGGTGCAACCCAGGCGACGTCCTCATGCAGCAGATCGGCTATTCGCTCCGGGTCCCCCGAGCCGTAGGCGGCATAGAGAGCAATGACGGTCTCTTTTGGACTCACGATGCTTCCTCTGTTGGTTGAGTAGCTCGTGATCGTAGTGACGCCGCCGGAGTCACCTCGCCGAAAACGGACATGTCCATCCGAACCTGAACCCACGCGTATTCAGCCGGACTTTGCTAGCTCAAGCGGCAGTTGCCGATCGCGCGAGTACGGCCGCCTGTTCCAGGCTGATGCCCTCGACGAGCGGATCGGCATGACGATGCGCGAGCATCCATTCTTCCTTCTCCTTGCGAAAGACAAGCGTGACGCGAAGCGACCAGTCCTGCCCCGCCAGCCCGCCGACTTCGACATGCGTGCGTTCGATGGCGGCAAGAACCACCATGTCGGCCGAGCGATAGGCCTGGACCAGCTCCAGCGATGAATCCCTGCCGTTGCGGAAGAAGCGCGCGATCGACGCCCACCGTTCGTTCGAAAGATCGGCGGCCCGCGTCGGCTTGCCGCCGAACGGGGCCATCAGGGTGAAGTCGTCCGTGGCCTTGATCAAGCTGCGATAGCCGTGCAGGTCCCCACGCATCAACGCAGCGTGGGCCTCCGTGGCACGCAGGACCAGGTCTTCGATGTCGGTGCTTCGTTCGGTGTGCGGCATGGGCACGACATTAGTCTTTGTCGTGCGCCTCGATCTTGAAGAAATGCGACACCGACGACACCGAGCAAAACTCAAGCGCCTTCGATGATCCGGAGATCCCGTTCGGCCCCGTCGCCCAGCGCGGCCAGCGCGGCTTGGTAGTCGGGGCTGTCATGCGTGGCGGTGGCCTGCTCGACGCTGTCGAACTCGATCAAGACGGTGCGTTCGGACAACCCGAACTCGTAGACCTTGGCCGGCACACCGCGCGCCAGAAAGCGCCCGCCGCCGGCAGTGATGGCGGGGCCGGCCAGTTTGGCGTAGGCCGCAAGTTTGTCGGCATCCTTGACGGCTCGATATGCGCTGACCCAATAGGCTTTTGCCATGGTGATTTCTTTCCTTGTTGCTGTGTCATCAATCGCCTGAGCGCACGCGATGGCGCTCGATGGCGCTCGCGAGCTCGATCATATTGGAGTCGCCGAGGGCGTCGTGCGCCTTCGTGCATACCCGGATGAGCCCCTATTCGCCGAGTGTGTCGCCATCCTTGCGGATCGATTCGCGGTCGCGGTGCTTGTCGTGGCGGCCCAGGGCGCTGTCGAGCGCGCGCTTGAGCTTGTCTGCCGCGCCGCGAAAGGCCTCGTCGAGGCTGGGCGCATGCTGCGTCACGGTCACCGGGTGGCGCCCGGCGACGCGTGCTTCCATCGCGCAGCGCTTGTCGCCGCCGCCGCTTGGGTCGTGGTTCTCGTCGCTCAGGTGGACCTCGATGCGCGTCACGTCGGCAGAGAAACGGTCCAGCGACTGCGTGATCTCCTCGTTGGCCCAGCGTTCGAGGGCGTCCTTGTTCTGGACGCCGTTGCTGGTGTTCACTTGTATCTGCATGTCAGTACCTCTCGTTCGTTTGAACTTGATGCTTGCTCAGTCTTTGTGCCCATCGGAGCTCGCTGCGTAAGCATTTGGAGCATGCGACCGAAGGAATATCAAGCCGATGCTCAACGCTCGGTCTTCGCCTGTCCCTTCTGCAGCGCGTCGAGTACGCCTTTCGCTTCGCGCAGCTCGCTGAAGCCGAAGCCTTCGGTAAACCACGCATAAGGCGGCTGCAGCACCTGCCGCGCCTCGGTGCCTTTGCCCTGGCGCTGCCAGAGCGCCGCCAGATCGCGGGCCGTGCGCAAGGCAAAGAGCTTGAGGCCGCGTGCCTCGGCAATGGCGATAGCCTCGCGGTACCGTGCCTCGGCCCCAGCGTCGTCTCGGTCGCCCTCCAGCAGGCGGCCGGCGAGCCGCAGCAGTTCGCTTTCGTAAAAGCGCTCGTCTGTCTCGGCCTGGGCGGCCTGCGCTTCGGCGAGGTAGCGCCTGGCCTCTTCGCTTCGGCCGACCCGCAAGAGCGCATCGGCCGCCTGGGCGCCGTACTGCGAACACTGCTGCTTGCCGCCGGCGGATACCCAGAGCTCGTAGCCCTTGCGCAGAAGGGCGATGCCGGGCTCGACATCGCCCAGCGCGATGCCGGCCCGGCCCAGGAACATCCAGGCGTTGGCGACGCGCGTCTGGATGCCGAAGCGTTCCGACAACGCCAGCATCTGCTTCGCTTCCTCAGCCGCCTGGGCATGCTCGCCTTTCGACAGCAGGGCCCTGATCGACGCCTGCTTCGCCATGGCGATGGTGGGCGGGTGGGCCCTGGCTTCGGCGATGCGCACAGCCTCGGCCGCGAGGGCCTCGGCCTGCTCCAGGTAGCCCTGCATGCCACGCACGCGCATGCTGATGGCGCGGATCATGATGGCCGGGTCGGCGCCCGCGACGGGGTGCTCGTGCGTGAGCTGCACGCTGTCGTCGAGCAGCCTCGCGTCTTCCAGGTGCTGCCACGCCTCGGCGATCTCGCCGCGCAGGTAGTGGGCGGCGCCGAGGACGATCGAGACGTTGATGCGCCACCGCGGCGCCAGCGCCGCCAGCTGCGCCGCCTCGATGCCGTGGATGCCGGCGATCAGCTCGCCGTTGCGCCCGGCCGAGTTCATCGACGGCGCGGAGCCGACCCAGGCGCTCACATAGTCCTCGACGCGCCCGAGCTCGCGCGCCAGCTCGCGTGCCTTGGCGTAGCTCTGGTCGGTGGCGCCCGAGCCGTAGCCCTCCGAGACGGTCAGCGCGTTGCCGAGCTTCAGGTGCAGGGCCAGTTCGAGCTCGCTGCGCGATGGGCCGGCGGGCAGGCGCGCGACGAGGGCGACCGCGGCCTTGTAGTGGATGCTGGCCTCGCGGCTGGCACAGCGTTGTTGCGCCAGGTCGCCGGCTGCGGTCCAGTAGCGTACGGCTTCGCTCACGTGGCCGGCTTCCTGGTGGTGCTGGGCCAGCAGCTCGGGATGGATGGCGACGGTCTGCGGCTCGTTGCGCTCCAGGGCGTGCGCGATCTGCGCATGCCGCAGCGCGCGCTGGCTGCGGACCATGCTGTTGTAAGCGGTGTCGCGGATCAGCGCATGCTTGAAGGCATAGCCCGCCTCGGCAGGCGTGCCGCGGCGGAACACGAGCTCGGCGCGCAGCAGCTCATCGAGCGCCTGCTCGAGCTGCGCGGCGAGGATCTGCATGACCTGGGCGAGCAGGGCGTGGCTGAACTCGCGCCCGATGGCGGCGGCCACCTGGGCGATCTCCTTGGCGGGCGCGAGCCGGTCGAGGCGCGCCATCAGCGAATCCTGCAGGGTCGAGGGGATCGCGAGCGTCTGCAGGGGGCCGTGCAGGCGGTAGCCGGCCGGGGTGTCCTCGACGAGCGCGGAGGCCAGCACGGTCTTGGTCAGCTCCTCGACGAAGAGCGGCACGCCGTCGGTCTTGCGGATGATCTCGTCGACCAGCTCCGCGGGCAGCGGCTTGCCGCCGGTGACGGTGTCGATCAGCGCGGCCGACTGGCGGTGGCTCAGGCGGTTCATCGTCAGCCGGGTCGAGTTGACGGGGTTGCCCCAGGAGGGCAGGTACTGCGGGCGGCAGGTCAGCAGCATCAGCACGCGGGCGTCGCGCAGGCCGTCGACGGCCAGGCCGATCCATTCCTCGGTGGTGGGGTCGATCCAGTGCGCGTCTTCGATGAGCACGAGCAGCGGCGCGCGCAACGAAAGGCCGCGCACGACGTCGATGGCGGCCTGCAAGGTGGCGGCCTTCTGCTGCTGCTGCGTCTGGCCGACCGGGGCGGGGCGGCCGCCGTCGGGCAGCGTCATCAGCCGGAGCAGGCAGCCCAGGGCTTCGGGCCCGAGCGCGACGCCGTGCTCGGCCAGGTACTGCTCGAAGCGCGCGGCGCGCTGGTCGGGCGCATCGGCCGGCGCGAGGTTCGCGGCGATCTCGATGCAGCGCACCAGCGGGTAGAGGGCGCTGTTGCTGTGGGAGGGCGAGCATTGCAGCACGATCGTCTCGCGTCCTTCGGCGGCGGTGCGTTCGCGCAGGGCCTGGGTGATGCGCGACTTGCCGATGCCCGGCTCGCCCGAGAGCAGCACGATCTGGCCCTCGCCCTCGCAGGCGGTGTTCCAGCGCTCGAGCAGCAGGGCCAGCTCGCTGTCGCGCCCGACCAGCTGCGACAGCTGCTGCGTGTGGATGGCCTCGAAGCGGCTGGCGGTGCGACGCTCGCGCAGCACCTGCCACGCCTGCACCGGCGCCTCGAAGCCCTTGAGCGCGAGCCCGCCGAGGGCCTCGAGCTCGAACTCTTCGCCGAGGAGCTGGCGCGTGCGGTCGGCGATGACGATGCAGTCGGGCGCGGCCTGGGCCTGAAGGCGGGCGGCCAGGCTGGGGGTTTCGCCGCTCGCGCTGAGCTCGGCGGCCGGCGTGCCCGATCCTATCTGCCCGACGACGACGAGGCCGGTCGCGATGCCGATGCGGGTGTGCAGGGTGTGCTGGCCGTTTGTCGCGAGCCGGCCGATGGCGGCGATGACCTCCAGGGCGGCGTGGATGGCGCGCGCTGCATCGTCCTCGTTGGCGTGCGGGTAGCCGAAGTAGACGAGCACGCCGTCGCCGAGCAGTTGGGCGACGTAGCCGTCGTGCGCCGCCACGGCGGCGGTCACCGCGGCGTGGTAGTCGCCGATGACGGCGCGCAGGTCCTCGGGGTCGAGCAGGGCGGCGAGCTCGGTGGAGCCGACGAGGTCGCAGAACATCACGGTGAGTTGCCGGCGCTCGGCGACTTGCGATGTTGCGGGCGAGCTCGGGGCGGGTGGGGCGATGGGGCTGATGTCAGGAGCTTCCTGATGGCCCTGCGCGATCACGTGCAGGATGCGCTTGCGATCGCCCAGCGCCGAGATACCGATCTCTTTCAGGTCCGCGTCGGTGAGCTCAGGCAGGACGTCCAGCTCGATGCGCTGCGCCTCGAACATCGGGGCATAGTGCTCCATGCCGATCTCGGCAAGCCACTGGAGCATGGTCTTCATCATTCGCTACCTGTCGACGGCCGTTCGATGGGCGCGCGGCGATGGGGCTCGGCATGCACGCATCGTCCGGTTGGGTGTCGCGTTGGGGAAGCGCTTGCGAGGATACGCCCGCACCTCAGATCGCGCAGCTTCTTTTCAGGCCAGGTTCGAGCGCGGGCAACTGCTTGAAGCAGCTCGATATTCACTGGAAACGGCATATTTACTGCGCAGTGAATATTCGCTGTGCAGTGAATTTCAGCCAGGCCCTTCCCGCCGCAAGCTGTTGCTCAACGCCGTCTTCCGCAAGATCACCGCAAACGACTGCACCGCCGCCGGCTTGCTCTCCCCCAGCCTCCACAAGATTCCCGGTGTCCGCACCGGCGTCGGGCTCTCCAGCGGGATCACCTTCAGCCCCGCCATCGCCTCCGGCACGGCGTTGATGGCCACGATCGAGCCGATCATGGTGCGGGCCACCAGCGCCAGCATCGGTGCCACGGTCGACATCTCGGCCACGACGGTCGGCTCGGCGCCGCAGGCGTGGAAGCACTCGTCGAGCATGGTGCGGGTCGAGAAGCTGGACGAGACGAGCACCAGGTCCTGCCGGTGCAGTTCCACCATGCGGATGCGCTTGCGGCCGGCCAGGGGGTGGCCCGTGGAGACGACCAGCACCATCTCCTCGTTGTAGAGCGGCTCGAACCACAGGCCGGTCGGGTCCTGCGGGCGGTAGGAGATGCCCAGATCCAGCTCGCCGGCCGCCAGCCGCGCGGCAATGACCTCGGCCGCCAGCTCTTCGACGCTGATGCGCACGGTGGGGTGGCGCGCCAGGAACTGCGCCACGCACTCCGGGATGAGGCCGATGTTGAAGGTGTGGGTGGCGCCGATGCGCACCTTGCCCGTGAGGTTGCCGGCGCCGGGCTTGAGCAGCGCCACGCCCTGGTCGACCTCCTTCAGGGCGCGGGAGGCGAAGCCGCGCAGCAGCTCGCCGGCCTCGGTGGTCACGACCTTCTTGCCGATGCGCTCGAAGAGGGGCTGGCCGAGCTCGTCTTCGAGCTGCTTGATCTGGTGCGAGAGGGTCGACTGGGTCACATGCACGCGCTCGGCGGCGCGCGTGAAGCTCAGGCAATCGGCCAGTGCGACGAAGTAGCGCAGATGCCTCATCTCCATACAAACCCCTGCAAATGATCGATGCCATCGATGATATCGATGGAAATTCATCATTTGTCGCCGTGTCTTTCGAGGCCTATCGTCCGGCCAGAACAGGAGACAAGTCATGGCGGACTACAACCAGGACAGCATCACGCAGGACGTGCTCGACGCCTTCGCGAAGACGCCCGACCCGCGCCTGCGCCAGCTCATGACCGCGCTGGTGAAGCACATGCACGCCTTCGCGCGCGAGGTCGACCTGAAGCCCGAGGAGTGGCTCGCGGCGATGAAGTTTCTCGAGGCGACGGGGCAGATCTCGACCGACAAGCGGCCGGAGTTCATCCTGCTGTCCGACACGCTGGGCCTGTCGATGATGGTGGTGGCGCTGGACCAGGCGCGCGCCGGCGGCGGGGCCAAGGGCGCGACCGAGGCGACGGAGGCCACGGTGGAAGGCCCGTTCTACTGGGCCGGCGCGCCGGACATGCCGCTGGGCGCCGACATCCGCGGGAGCGCACGCGGCGAGCCGACCTTCTACATGGGCCGCGTGACCGATGTGCACGGCAAGCCGCTGGAAGGCGCCCTGCTCGACGTGTGGTCGGGGGACGGCGAAGGCAAGTACGACGTGCAGCTGAGCACCGAGCCGACGATGGCGGCGCGCGGGCGCTTCCGCACCGATGCGCAGGGGCGCTACTGGTTCTGGTCGATCCGGCCGGCGTACTACCCGATCCCCGACGACGGGCCGGTGGGGCAGATGATGCATGCCACCGAGCGCAGCATCTACCGGCCGGGCCACATCCACCTGCAGGTCTCGGCACCGGGGCATGTGACGTTGACCACGCAGGTCTTCGTCGGCGGCAGCCCGTACATCGACCAGGACGCCGTGTTCGGCAAGCGCGACAGCCTGGTGGTGGACTTCGAGAAGCACGCGCCGGGCAAGGCGGTGGACGGGCGCGAGATGCGCGAGCCGTACTACTCGGCGAGCTTCGACGTGCGGCTCGCGCCGGCGGCCTGAATCCCTCTTTTCTTTCTCTTCTCTCTTTGCAAGGACCCTCATGAAGATCGGCAAGGCCACCGTGCCGCGCACGGCCATCTGCACCTCGGACGAGCACACGATCGTGATCCGCGGGCGCGACCTCTCGAAGGAGCTGATCGGCAAGATCTCCTTCGTCGACCACTTCTTCCTGCTGCTGACGGGGCAGATGCCGACGCCGGGGCAGGCCGCGGTGCTGAACGCGACGCTGGTGGCGATCGCCGAGCACGGGCTGGTGCCCAGCGTGCAGGCCGCGCGCATGACCTTCGCGGCGGCGCCCGATGCGATGCAGGGCGCGGTGGCGGCGGGCATCCTGGGCTGCGGCTCGGTGGTGCTGGGCTCGTCGGAGACGGCGGGGCGCATGTATGTCGAGATCGACGAGAAGATGCAGGCCGGCATGGCAATGGACGAGGCGTCGCTCGCGGTCATGAAGGCCTGGCGCGCGGCCGGGCGCTCGGTTCCCGGCTACGGCCATCCGCTGCACAAGGAACGCGACGCGCGCGTGGGTGCGCTGTTCGACGCGGCCAAGGCAGCCGGCACGAGCCTGCACTTCGTCGAGATCGCGGAAACCTGCGAGCGGCTCCTGCCCGAACTGCTGGGCAAGCCGCTCAAGCTCAACGTATCGGGCGCGATCCCCTCGGTGCTGCTGGGCGCCGGCTTCCCGGTCGAAGCGCTCAAGGGCATACCGATGCTCGCGCGCACCGCGGGGCTGATCGCGCACATGGTGGAAGAGATCCGCCAGCCGATCGGCTTCGCGCTCTCCTACCAGGCGACGCGCGAGATGGAATACGACGGCGACGTGCCGCCGGGCTTCGGGAAGCACGCATGATCCCTGTACTGCAAGGCCTTAAGGTCATCGAGCAGGGCACCTTCATCACGGGGCCGGCCGCCGGCATGCTGCTGGGCGACCTGGGGGCCGACGTGATCAAGGTGGAGCAGCCGGGCACGGGCGACCCCTTCCGCGCCTTCAAGAACGGGCTGTACAGCCCGCACTACCAGACCTACAACCGCAACAAGCGCAGCATCACGCTGGACACCAAGAGCAGCGAAGACCGCGAGGTGCTGGACGCGCTGATCGCCGATGCCGACGTGTACATCCAGAACTTCCGCCCCGGCGTGGCCGAGAAGCTGGGCGTGGGCGCGCAGCGACTGCAGGCGCTGAACCCGAAGCTGATCTACGTGGCGATCAGCGGCTTCGGCTCGACGGGCCCGGCCGCGAACAGGCCGGCCTACGACACGGTGGCGCAGGCGGCGAGCGGCTTTCTCAACCTGCTGGTGAATCCCGAGAACCCGCGCGTGGTGGGGCCGGCCATTGCCGATTCGCTGACCGGCTTTTACGCCGCCTACGGCGTGCTGGGCGCGCTGTACGAGCGCGGCCGCACGGGCGTCGGGCGCAAGGTCGAGGTGTCGATGCTGGAGGCGATGGCGCATTTCAACCTCGATGCCTTCACGCACTTCTTCCAGGTGGACGAGGTGATGGGCCCTTACAGCCGGCCGAGCGTGTCGCAGTCGTATGTGCTGCGCTGCGCGGACGACAAGTGGATCGCGCTGCACATGTCATCGCCGGAGAAGTTCTGGCGCGGGCTGGCGGTGGCGATCGAGCAGCCCGACATCTTCGAGGATGCGCGTTTCGCCACGCGCGATGCGCGCATCGAGAACCAGGAGGCGCTGATCGCGCTGCTGGGCACGCGCTTCGCCACGCAGACGCGCGACGAATGGTGCCGCCGCCTGCAGCGCGAGGACGTGCCCAACGCGCCGATGTACGACACCAGCGAGGCGCTGGAAGACCCGCAGGCCAAGCACCTGCAGTTGATGACCTCGGCCGAGCATCCGGTGATGGGGCTCTTTCGCACGGTGCGCTCGCCGGTGAGCTTCGACGGCGAGCGCGCGCTGCAGGTGCGGCCGCCGCCGATGCTGGGCGAGCACAACGACGAGATCCGCGCGGCACTGAAGCGCAAGTAGACAGACAAGCAAAACGGAGACAAGCGAATGACTTTCAGGACAACGATGCGCACCCTGCTCGCCGCAGGCGTGCTGCTCGCGGGCGCGGCGGCGCAGGCCCAGGCGCAAGACAAAGGGGGCCCGATCAGGATGGTGGTGCCCTTCGGCGCCGGCACCACCACCGACACGGTGGCGCGCGTGGTCGGCGAGGCGCTGGGCAAGGCGCTGCAGCAGCCGGTGATCGTCGACAACCGCGCGGGCGCGGGCGGCTCGACCGGCAGCGACATGGTCGCGAAGTCGGCGCCCGACGGCCGCACGCTGGTGATGGGCACGGTGGGCACGCACGCGATCAATGCCGCGCTCTTCAGCAAGCTGCCCTACGACCCGATGCGCGACTTCGCGCCGGTGGCCTTCGTCGGCTACACGCCGACGCTGCTGGTGGTGGCGGCGGATTCGCCGATCAAGTCGCTGAAGGACCTGGCGCAGGCGGCCGCCCGGCCGCAGGGCGTGACCTTCGCCTCGGCCGGCAACGGCACCTCGGGCCACCTGGCGGGCGAGCTGCTGGCGCAGCGGCTGGGCGGCAAGATGATCCACGTGCCCTTCAAGGAAGGCGCGATGGCGCTGACGGGCGTGATCGCCTCGCAGGTGGACTTCATGTTCTATCACCCGGCCGCGGTGATGCCGCAGATCAAGGCGGGCAAGCTGCGCGCGCTGGGCGCGAGCGGTGCGGTGCGCAGCGCGGCGGCGAGCGACGTGCCGACGCTGATGGAGCAGGGCATCGCCGACTTCGACCTGGTCGCATGGTTCATGTTGTACGCGCCCGTCGCCACGCCCGCGGCCACGCTGGCGCAACTGCGCACGGCCGGCGCCACCGCGCTCGCGCAGCCCGAGGTGATGGCCAAGCTGCGCGAGCAGGGCATCGAGTCGCGGCCGATGCGCGCGGTGGAGATGCAGCCCTTCAACAAGACCGAGCTCGCCAAATGGGCCGGGCTTGTTAAGCGCTCGGGGGCTCAAGTCGACTGAAAGGCTTTCGTTTTTTTGTTCGTTTCGCTCACAAGAATTGATAGGAGACAGGAACCATGAAGACGCAGCAGAACCTTCGAGGCATTGGGCGGCGCACCGCCGTGGGCGCCATCGCGCTGGCCGCGGCCGGCTTCGCGCTGGCACAGCAGCCGGCGGGGGCGCCGGTCCGCATCGGCAGCACGCTGGCACTGACCGGGCCGCTCTCGGCCACGGCGCAGATCCACAAGCTGGTGGGCGAGATCTACGTCGAGCAGCTCAACCAGCGCGGCGGCCTGCTGGGCCGGCCGGTGGAGTGGGTGGTGAAGGACGACCAGTCCAAGCCCGACCTGGCGCGCACGCTCTACGAGCAGCTGGTCACCGCCGACAAGGTCGACCTGCTGATGGGGCCCTACGCCACCGGCGCGATCCTCTCGGCCATGGGCGTGGCCCAGCGCTACAACAAGGTGCTGGTACACCACACGCTGGGCATTCCCTCGCTGGCGAAGTACGACATGCAGTTCCCGGCCTGGTCGATCGGCTCGGACCCGGCGACCACGGTGCCCAACACGCTCTTCGATGCGCTCGCGGCCTCGCCCAAGCCGCCGAAGACGGTGGCAGTGGTGACGAGCAAGTTCCCCTCGATCCAGTTCATGAGCGCCGGTGCGCGCGAGGTGATCAAGAAGCGCGGGCTGACCGAGGTGCTGTTCCTCGAATGGGACTTCGGCAACCGCGACTTCGGGCCGATCGCCAATCGCGTGAAGGATGCCAAGCCCGATTTCGTGTGGGTCGGCGCCATCGGGCTGGAGGGCAACCTGCTGCTCGATGCGATGAAGAAGATCGACTACTCGCCGCCGCAGCACTTCTACCTGTACCCGGCGCCGGGGCCGCTGCTCGCGTCGCCGGATGCGAAGAACGCGCTGTCGGCGACCATCTTCGAGGCGCAGCCGCCCTTTATCGCCAACAAGGGCGCGGCGGAGTTCGTGAAGATCTACAGCGAGCGCGCCGCCAAGGCCGGCTTCCCCGACACCTCGGTGGAGACGCAGGCCGCGGCTTCGTACACCGCGTGGCAGATCCTGGAAGCGGGCGTGGTCGCCACCAAGAGCCTGGACGACAAGGCCATCGGCACCTGGCTCAAGGCCAACAAGGTCGACACGCTGCAGGGCAAGCTGCGCTTCGACGGCACGGGCAACTTCGGCGATGACCTGATGCGCATCAAGCAGATCCAAGGGGGCAAGTGGGTGGTGGTGTGGCCGAAGGAAGTGACCTCCGGCGGTGCCAAGATGATCGTGCCTTGACATGAGCGCCGCACGGCCGCCCGAAGGCGCGAAGGCCCCCTCGGGGGGCAGCGCAGTACACGAAGTGACAAGCGTGGGGGCGCTATGAGCGGTTTCACGCTGCCCAGCATCTCGCTGCTGTCCCAGTCCATCCTCTCCGGCATTTTCGTCGGTGCGCTCTACGGATTGATGGGGCTGGGGCTCAGCCTCAGCTGGGGCCTGCTGCGCCTGATCAACCTGGCGCATTTCGCGTTCGCCTTCCTGGCGGCCTACCTCTGCTACCAGATGGCGACGATGGGCATGGACCCGCTGCTGACGCTCTTGGTCATCGTGCCGCTGTTCTTCGCGCTCGGCGCGGGGCTGCACTGGGTGATGGCGCGCTTTGCGGTGACGCCCTTCAACTCGCTGCTGCTGACCTTCGGGCTGACGGGCATCGCGGAGAGCGTGATGCAGTCGATCTGGACGGCGGACTTTCGCAAGCTCGAGTCGCACTACGGGGAGCAGAAGTTCAAGCTCGCTGGCTTGTACATCCCGGTGCCCGAGCTGATCACGCTGGTGATCGCGGTGGCGCTCGCCTTCGCGGTGTGGGGCGTGCTGCGCTACACCGACCTGGGCCGGGCGCTGCGCGCTGCCGCGCAGGACGGGCCGGTGGCCTCGGCCTTCGGCGTCAACGAGAAGGCGCTGGGGCTGCTGCTGGCCGGCACCTGCGCGGCGCTCGCGAGCATCGCGGGCGTGTGCCTGGCGCTGAGCTTCACGCTCACGCCTTCGCAGATGTACGCCTGGATCGGGGTGGTGTTCGCGGCGGTGATGCTGGGCGGGCTGGGCAGCGCGCTCGGGCCGCTGGTCGCGGGGGTGCTGATCGGCGTGAGCGAGGCGGTGACGATGGCGGTGACGGCGCCTTCGTGGGCGCCGATCGTGTCGTTCACGCTGTTGATCCTGATTCTTCTGTTCAGGCCGGGAAAGAGTGCGTAGATGAAGCCGCAAAGCATCGGACTTGGTCCCCTCTCCCTCTGGGAGAGGGTGAGGGTGAGGGCACGCGGCGTATCAAGCGGCACAGACCCATCCACCGCCCGGCGCCCTCACCCCAGCCCTCTCCCGGAGGGAGAGGGAGCAAGAGGGGCCATGCGCGCGGTCGCATCGCCGCCGCCCCGCAGGAAGCTGACCCCCCTCCTGATCCTCGGCGCCGGCGTGCTGCTCGCCTTCGTGCCCCAGCTCGGCCTCCCGGCCTTCTACGACTCCCTGCTCTACCTGATGCTGCACTGGGTGGTGCTCGCCACCTCGTGGAACATCCTCTCCGGCTACTCGGGCTACTTCTCCTTCGGCCACGGCGCCTTCTTCGGCGCCGGCATCTACACCAGCGCCAACCTGATGGCCCGCTACGACTGGCCCTTCCTCTGGACGCTGCCCGCCGCGGCCCTGGTCGCGATGGTGCTGGGCGTGGCGCTGGGCGCGATCGTGTTCCGCGTGAAGGGCGTGCGCGGCGAGCTGTTCGCGCTCTTGACGCTGGCGATCACCTTCGTGATCGGCACCATCGTGGTCAACACGCCGCTGGACGGCGGCAACGGCGTCTCGCTGGCGGCGGTGGCGGTGCCGAAGATCGGGCCCACGGCCTCGTCGACCTTCTACCTGCTGGCGCTGGCCGCGGCGGTGGCGACGCTGCTGATCGCCTGGGGCATCCAGGTGTCGAAGTTCGGCGCCGGGCTGTTCGCGATCCACGACGACGAGGAAGCGGCCGAGGTGCTGGGCGTGCCCACCTACCGCTACAAGCTGATGGCGCTGGCGGTGTCCTGCGGGCTGGCGGGTGTGGCGGGGGGCATCCACGCGCTCTTCCTGTCGTACGTGACGGCGGGCGAGGTGTTCACGATCACGGTGCCGCTGACGGTGGTGCTGATGAGCGTGCTCGGCGGCACGCGCCACTGGGCCGGGCCTGCCATCGGCGCGGTGGCGATCACGGGGCTGCTCTACAGCTTTACCGCGGCGGACCATGCGGTGGCGGGCAAGGCGCTGATCGGGGTGATCCTGATCGCGGCGATTCTTTTCATGCCCGACGGCATCCTCGAGCGGGTGAAGCGGCTGTGGCGCCGTGCGCGGGTCGGCCCTGCCTTGCGCCCTCTCCCTCTGGGAGAGGGCGGGGGTGAGGGCGCCGGGCGCTTGCAGAGGTCCGGCGACGGGACAGGCCCGGTGCCCTCACCCCAACCCTCTCCCGGAGGGAGAGGGAGCAAGTCATCGGCGTGCGCTGAAGCGGGCGGGCCTGCGCCGGTGGTGACGAGCGCGGGTGCGCAAGGCGAAGTGCTGCTGCGCGTGAAGGGATTGAGCAAGTCCTTCAAGGGCGTGCGTGCGCTGGCCGGGGTGGACGTCGAGGTGCGGCGCGGCGAGATCCTCGGCCTGCTGGGGCCGAACGGCTCGGGCAAGTCCACGTTCATCAATGTCGTCAGCGGCCATTACACGCCCACCAGCGGGCACATCGAGTTCGAGGGCCGCAGCCTCAACGGCCTGCCGGCGCACCGCATCGCGGGCAGCGGCATTGCGCGCACCTACCAGATCCCGCGGCCGTTCGCGCACCTGAGCGTGCTGCAGAACGTGGCGATTGCCACCATGTTCGGCGGCGCAGTGCGCGACCCCTCGGACGCGCAGCGGCAGGCGATGCGCTGGCTGGAATTCACCGGCCTGGAGGCGAAGCGCGATGCAAGGCCCGAAGACCTGAATCTGCACCAGCGCAAGTTCCTGGAGCTGGCGCGCGCGCTGGCCTCGCGCCCGCGCTTGGTGCTGCTGGACGAGGTGCTGTGCGGGCTGACGCCCGGCGAGATCGACGATGCGGTGGCGCTGATCCGGCGCATCCGTGAGCAAGGCTCCACCATCGTCTTCGTCGAGCACGTGATGCGCGCGGTGATGGCGCTGACCGACCGCATCGTGGTCTTCAACCACGGCGAGCTGCTGGCCGAGGGCACGGCGCGCGACGTGATGCAGCGGCCCGAGGTGATGAGCGCCTATCTTGGAAAGGTCGCCCATGCTTGAAGTGCGCGATCTTCAAGTGGCCTACGGCGCGGCGAACGCGCTGTGGGGGGTGTCGCTGGAGCTGCGGCGCGGCGAGCTGCTGTGCGTGGTCGGGCCCAACGGCGCCGGCAAGACCACGCTGATCGCCACGCTGGCCGGCATGCTGCGCGCGCGCGGCGGGCGCATCGTGTTCGACGGCAAGGACATCACGCGGCTGCCGGCGCATCGCTTCTGCGCGGCCGGCATCGCGCTGGTGCCGGAGGGCCGGCGGCTCTTCACCGGCATGACGGTGCAGGAGAACCTCGAGCTCGGCAGCCTGCTGCCGCAAGCCAAGGCGCAGCGGCAGCAGACGATGGCGCAGGTGCTCGAGCTGTTTCCGGCGCTGAAGGAGAAGCTCGCGAGCCCGGCCGGCGAGCTCTCGGGCGGGCAGCAGCAGATGGTGGCGATCGCCCGCGCGCTGATGGCGCGGCCCCGCCTGCTGCTGCTGGACGAGCCTTCGCTGGGCCTGTCGCCGCGCATCGTGGGTGACATGTTCGCGGCCATCCGGCGCATCAACGCCGACGGCGTGTCGGTGCTGCTGGTGGAGCAGAACGTCGCGATGGCAATGGAGGTGTCGCAGCGCGCCTATGTGCTGGAGGAGGGCCGCATGGTGGCCGAGGGCCTGCCGCAGGAGCTGCTGGCGCGGCCGGAGATCCAGCGCGTGTACCTCGGCGTCTGATTTTGTATGGAGAAGCCCATGTTGTTCCCCACCACGATCGTCGGCAGTTTTCCGCAGCCCGAGTGGCTGATCGACCGCGCCAAGCTGGCGGGCCGCTTCCCGCCGCGGGTGCGGGCGCGCGAGCTGTGGCGCATTCCGCCGCAATACCTGGAGGAGGCGCAGAACGACGCGACACTGATGGCGATTCGGGCGCAGGAAGAGGCCGGACTGGACATCGTGAGCGACGGCGAGATCCGGCGCGAGAGCTATTCGAACCGCTTCGCGACCGCGCTCGACGGCGTGGACCTGGACAACCCCGGAACGGCGCTGGACCGCTCGGGGCATCCGAACCCGGTGCCGCGCATCGTCGGGCGCATCCGGCGGCGGCATCCGGTGGAGGTGGAGGACCTGAAGTTCCTGCGCGCCCACACCGACCGGCAGGTGAAGATCACCGTGCCCGGCCCCTTCACCATGCTGCAGCAGGCGCAGAACGATTTCTACAAGACCGAGGAAGAGGCGGCGATGGACTATGCCGAGGCGGTGAACGCGGAGATCCGCGACCTGTTCGCGGCCGGTGCCGACGTGGTGCAGATCGACGAGCCCTACATGCAGGCGCGGCCCGAGAAGGCGCGGCAGTACGGGCTGGCGGCGCTGAACCGTGCGCTCGAGGGCATCACCGGCACGACGGCAGTGCATATCTGCTTCGGCTACGCGGCGATCATTCATGAGCGGCCGAGCGGATATTCCTTTCTGCCCGAGCTGGCGCAGTGCAGCTGCCGGCAGGTGTCGGTGGAGACGGCGCAATCGCACCTGGACTGCTCGGCACTGGCCGCGCTGGACGGCAAGCGGGTGATGGTGGGCTGCATCGACCTGTCGACGCCGGAGGTGGAGTCGGTCGGCACCATCGTCGAGCGCATCCGGCGCGCGCTGCCTTACGTGAAGGCGGAGAACGTGATCCTGGCGCCGGACTGCGGCATGAAGTATCTGCCGCGCGAGGCGGCGATTGGCAAGCTGCGGGCGATGGTCGCGGCGGCCCGGGTGCTGCGCGAGGAGCACGCAGCGTAGGCGCCCGCACGCGGGCCGGACTCGCTCCCTCTCGCGGCGCGAGCGATCCACCAGGACCCGGGGCCTGTAGTTCTCAGGATTCCGTCTTGAACAACCCGCGGATGTTGAGCACCGCAAGACAAAGCTGCAGGGCAATCAATGCCCACGCGCCGGCAGGAATCCCCCACGCAACCCAGAGAACGTTGCTGAGCAGAAAGATCCAGAAGCCCGCGTTGCGCCGTGCGCGGACGTTCGACGCCACGAGATAGGCCGCCGCGACCGAAGCCGCGAACGCAGGCCATTGGATCCAGTCGAGTGGCATGCCGATATGCTCGCCTGCGCGATCAGCCCACGGCAGCATGCCCGCGGAGAGAGGGTCAGGCGGCCGCTCCGGTGAGCTCGCCCATCAGCTCTTCCTTGCGAGTCTCCAGCTGCTCGCGCATGCCGACCAGATCGAGTCCCCGGGCCGCGCGCGCCTTGACGAAGATCTCGTTGCGTTCTTCCTTCACGTGGTGGTCGATGTACTCGCCGAGCACGGTGACCTTGGCGTCGAACTTGTCGTCGACCTCGGCCGCGTCCTGGATCTGCGCGATCAGGTCCTTGGCGCTCGCGTGCTCGACCTCGGCTTCGTCGAGCAGGTCGGTGTCCTTGATGGCCTCTCGCAGGGCGGGATAGAAGATCTCTTCCTCGATCTGCGCATGCACGGTCAGCTCCATGCAGATCTGGTTGGCGAGGTCGCGCTTCTTCTGGGACGCACTGGCCGCCTTCGAACTGGTCAGCGTCTCGTACTCCTTGAACATCTTCTTGACGTTGCGATGGTCGGTGTCGAGCAGGCTGCAGGCGTCGGGCTCTGCGCGTTTGGTGGTGGTGGGCATCTTGGGCTCCAGTGGTGGTCGGGTGGTTGCGGGGAAGCACAGCTTGTGATGACGCGATCTGGACTCGCGTAGGAGCGCGCCGCGGGAGAAATATCGGCAAAGCGGAAGCGGCAGGAACGCATGGCTTTGCCGCCAGCTCACGTAGCGCGAGGCGCCGGTCCGCGAAACCCTCTGTCGTCCTACTCGCCGGACCGGGGCTGCTCATGTCAGATCGCGGGTGACATCGAAGGAGACCCGTCATGCACATTCCGGAGCGCCGACTGCAGCGCACGCTGCGCACCGTCTTCGGACTGCAGGCCTTGCGCCCGGGCCAGCGGCAGGTCATCGAGCGCGTGCTTGGCGGACGCTCCACGCTCGCGGTCATGCCCACGGGGGCGGGCAAGTCGCTGTGCTACCAGCTCCCGGCCTTGCTGCTCGAAGGCTGCACGGTGGTGATCTCGCCCTTGATCGCGCTCATGAAAGACCAATGCGAGAAGCTGCTGTCGCTGGGCATTCCCGCGGTGCAGTTCAACAGCCACGTGGAAGCCGACGAGATCCGTTCGGCCGAGGAGGCTGTTCGCGACGGCTCGGCGCGCCTGGTGTTCGCGACGCCGGAGAGGCTTGCCGACGCCGGCTTCGCGGCACTGCTTCGGGGCCGCGAGATCTCGCTGCTGGTGGTCGACGAGGCGCATTGCATCTCGCAGTGGGGGCATGACTTCCGACCGGCCTTCCTCGGCATCGGCACCGTCGCGAAGGAGATCGGCGACCCGCCCGTGCTGGCACTCACGGCGACGGCGAACAGCGAGGTCGCGGCCGACATCATGGAGAAGCTGGGCATTCCCAGGGCCGGCTGGATCGATACGGGGACGTACCGGCCCAACCTGCACTTCGCGGTGGAACAGCATGCACGCGAGGAGGAAAGACTGCGGCGAACGCTCGCGCTGGTCGGCTCGGCGAAGGGCAGCGGCATCGTCTACGCCGCGACCGTGAAGGCGGCGGAAGCGGTGTACGAGGCCCTGCGCTCGGACGGCGAATCGGTTGGGCTGTACCACGGCCGGCGCACTGCGGCCGAACGGCGCGAGGCACAAGACGCCTTCATGGCGGATCACCTGCGCGTGATGGTGGCGACCAATGCGTTCGGCATGGGGATCGACAAGGCCGACATCCGATTCGTCCTGCACTACCAGATGCCCTCGGGCCTGGACGCCTACTACCAGGAGTCGGGCCGCGCCGGGCGCGACGGCGCGCCTTCGGCCTGCACGCTGCTGTTCCTGCGTCGCGATCGGGCGCTGCAGCAGTTTTTCCTGATGGGGCGTTATCCCACGGAAGAGGAGCTCGACGCACTCCTTCGTGTACTCGAACTGGATTCGCCGCACGCGAGCGGCCATACGCTCGCCAAGCTGAAGGACAGCACCGGCCTGCCGCAGAACAAGCTGAAGGCGGCGGTCGGCCTGCTGCGCAACCGGCGCATCGTGGGAGTGGATCGCGAAGGCCGCGTGCGCCTGCTGCGCGCCGATCTCGCCGCGGCCGAAGTGCATGAACTCCTGGCCGCCTACCGCCGCAAGCGCGAGCAGGACCACGCGACGCTGGAGCGCATGGTGTTCTATGCCCAAAGCGGGCAGTGCCGCTGGCAGGTGCTGCTCGCCTATCTGGAGGAAGAGGCACCGCAGGAGCGCTGCGGCAATTGCGACAACTGCCGCCGCATCGCCAAGCACGAGGCGGCCATGGCAGTGTCGAGCGCGGTGGACCGCGAGGCACCGAAGCTGCGGCATCCCGCACGGCCCCGGCTGCCGCCACCGGCCTTCGTCGCCCGCCAGCCGGTCAGGGTCAAGCGGTACGGCGAGGGCTGCGTGGTGAGCGCGGATGCGTTGTCGATCACGATCGAGTTCGCCGACGGGAGCCGCCGCTGCTTCCAGCCCGATTTCGTGCAGCCCATCGTCAGCCGGAAGATGCGAGGGCCGGCTTCGCCGCACCCGCATCGCCCGACAACGCTCCCCGGCAAATAAGCCGCACCCTGCAAAGGCAGGCACCTTGCGCCGGCACGCCAGCCAGGGAACAAAAGCCCTAGTTCGTGGCGAAGCAGTAGAGCAAGCCGTCCCCGCCCGTTCCGCGCAAGGCCTGCTGGCTGCACCCACCGCGCGATTGATGCGAGGAGTTCCACGACGTGGACCAGGGGTCCGTCGTCGGGCCCATGCGATCGTGGTGGCCCACCATGGCGACCCCTTCGGCGCCGCTGCGCGTCCAGTTCCCGCAGGTCATGTCGGTGTCGTTCGGCGAGAAGGCGGTCCCATCGGCGCGCGAACCCGTCAGGATGTCGTGGCGGGTGGGCGTGTCGCTGCGCCCAAGGACGAGCTCACCCTTCTCGTTCAGCGCGGTCTGCTTGGAGATGTTGTTGGCGCCGTGCAATTGCTCGACATCACGCGCGACCAGATCGCCCTTCGCGTTGCTCCAGGGACCCTTGCCGATGCGGTCGCGCGCATTGACGGTGGGCACACCGTCCTTGCCCTGGGTGCTCAGGTAGGCGCGCCATGTCTTGCCGCCCGCACCGGCCGCCGCCGCCAGCGACTGGCAATGGCGGTCCGCCCCTTCCAGCCCACCCAGATCGGCGCCCTTGCCGGTGCCGACGCTGGTCACGAAGAAACTCATCCCTGCGCTCCCCATCCCGCCGGACTTCATCGCCGTGCACGCTGCAACGGCAAGGGGAAGGCCAATCAGCACGGCCCGCAAGGGCCAGGAAAGAGGTTTTGCCATGGTTCGTCTCCTTCGTCGGTGGATTGTTATTCGCGCCGTGGCTCGGCGACCTGCTTCAGGCTGGGCGCATTATGGGAGCGGCACGCGCGGTTGAACAGCGGGGTTGACCCCGGAAGACCCGCCGCGATTCAGGTATGCGGTGCGAGGGCACGCATGGGATGCCTTGGATCCGGCACTGCCGAAGTTCGACAGGATGCCGCCGATGTGAACGCAGGCGCCCTCAGCCGCGCGTGACCTCGACGCTGTACAGCCCCCACGGGCACAGGGCGAAGCGTTCCTTCAGCGGCTTGTCCTTGAACGCGGGCAGCGTGTCGGCCTCGTAGATCGCCCACTGCGGCCCCAGCCCGCCGAGCGCGAGGGGGGCGCCATCCATCTCGGTGGCCACGATCATCCGGTAGCTGCGCGCGTCCGCCATGCGCAGCGGCACGACGTAGCCGTCCACCGCGCGCAAGGCCAGCATCGCATCGGCTGCGACGCCCGCGGCCTCCATCACACTGGTCAGCAAGGGGCCGGCGAGCGCATGCACCTTGGCGTCGTACTCGAGCGTCGGCTTGATCCGCACGACCGGCAGGCGGCGCAAGGCCTCGGCGTCGAAGACGTAGGCCTTGTCGAACTTGACGCCGTGCTTCGCCATCAACTGGTCGAGCGCCGGATCGACGGGGCCGCGGTTGGTCTTGCCGACCGCCCCGCTGACGGTGAGGAGGCCGGGGCTCTTGCGTGCCGGCTCCGCAGCCGATGCGTTGACCGAAGGCAGCAATCCGGCGAGTGCCGCCGTTCCGAGGAAGTGTCGTTTGTTCATCGGGCGATTGTGGGGTGATCAGAAGCGGTCTGCCAGCCCCATTGCCGGATCGCTGCGAGGGCAGCGCTCAGCGCGCCGAGTCAAAGGCGCGCCACATCCATCACGGCGGCCGCGAAGGCTTCGGGTGCCTCCTGGGGCAGGTTGTGCCCGATGCCGCCGGTGATGTTCCGGTGCTGGTAGGGGCCCGAGAACTTCTTGGCATAGGCGCTCGGTTGCGGGTGCGGTGCGCCGTTGGCGTCTCCTTCCAGGGTGATGGTCGGCACGCCGATGACCGGGCCCTGCGCCAGGCGCGCCTCGTAATCGCCATACTTCGCTTCGCCTTCCGCCAGGCCGAGCCGCCAGCGATAGTTGTGGACCACGATGCTCACGTGATCCGGGTTGTCGAAGGCTCTTGCGCTGCGTTCGAAGGTGGCGGCGTCGAAGGCCCACTTCGGCGATGCGATCTGCCAGATCAGCTTGGCGAATTCATTGCGGTTCTTCTCGTAGCCCAGGCGGCCGCGCTCGGTGGCGAAGTAGTACTGATACCACCACTGCAGTTCGGCCTCCGGCGACAGCGGAAGCTTGCCGGCTTGCTGGCTGCCGATCAGGTAGCCGCTGACGGAGACCAGCGCGTTCACGCGCGCCGGCCACAGCGCCGCCATGATGCAGGCCGTGCGTGCGCCCCAGTCGCAACCTGCCACCGTGGCCTTCTCGATCTTCAGGGCATCCATCAGGGCGATGATGTCCACCGCGACCGCGCTCTGCTGGCCGTTGCGGGGCGTCGTGTCCGAAAGGAACCGGGTCTTGCCGTAGCCGCGCAGGTGCGGAACGATCACCCGATAGCCGGCCGCGGCCAGCAGCGGCGCGACGTCGACGTAGGTGTGGATGTCATAGGGCCAGCCGTGCAGAAGAATCACGGGGGCTCCGTGGGCCGGGCCGGCTTCGAAGTACTCCACGTTGAGCACGCCGGCATCGATGTTCTTCAGGGGCTCGAGGCGCTTCTGCGGCGATGCGCGGCGCGTGTTCGGCGAATCGGTGGACTGTGCGAATGCGGGGCTGGCGGCAAGTTGAGAGGCCGCAACGCCGATCGCGGCGGCGCCGAGGAACGAGCGCCTGGGCAGGAGGAACGTGTCTGACATGGAAAGGTCCTTCGTATGGGTGGTGCAGGGCTGACAGAGCGAATTGTTGTGGCGGAACATGGCCTGGAGCGCCGCGCTTGTACGGCTGTGTATCCAGGCCGCTTCTCATCACAATAAATTTCACTTGCGATGCCTCCCTTGCCCGCTCGCGATGCCTGAACGAAAAAGCCGCTGCCAGGAGGGCAGCGGCTTCTGATCAGAGGAAGGTCGATGAGGTCAGCGCGTCACGCGGGTGCCGGCGGCGAGTCGTCCGTCAACGCGGCGGCCACTGCGGCCGCAACGCTGGCCCACGTGGCATCGTCCTGCAAGGCAGGGAAGCGCCTCGCCAGCTTGCCTGATCTCATGCCGCCATTCTCGTGGGCAGAGCGAATGATCGCGTCCACGTCGGCGTCGGGCCCTTCGATGATTTCCTTGACCGCCGCACGAGCCCGGCCAAGGCCGCGAAAGAAGGAGGCTTGCGCATGCATCTCCTGCCGGATCGTTCGATCGAGCAGGCCAGCCGTGTACGCCACATGGTCCGTCAGGTCGAGAAGGCGCCAAGCCGCCTTTGCATCGTCATAGGCGTCGAATCGAAAATTGGACATGACACCGTCGGGCTGTTCCTCGGGCTCCCTCGTGAACCCGTACCTTTCGGCATAGCGCCTCATCAGCGGACGCGAAAAGACTTCCAGCGCGGCGTCGTAGCCCGCACGCTCCGCCGCGTGCTCCGTGATCAGGGACGAAATGGGGAGGATCAAAGGGGCATGGAAGGCGCCGTCGCGCCGCAGGACATCGTTGATGAGGAAGCGATGAATTCGCCCATTGCCGTCTGCCAGAGGATGGATGTACACGAAAGCGAATGACGCGACTGCGGCACGAGCCACCGCGGAGGCCCCGCCGGTGCGTGCGATAAAGCTCCTCAGGCCTTCGAGCATGAGCGGGACATCCTGCCAATGGGGCGCCACGTAGTGGACGACATTCTCGAAGTTGACTGTCTGTCCGACGAAAACGGACGATCTTCGAAGGCCGAATGACGGCAGGGTCGTCCGCTCTCCAAGGATGTCCCTTTGGAGCGCAGCGAGGGCCTCGGCATCGAGCGGGATCTCGCCGGCACCCGTGCGCATCTCCATCACCGCTGCGAAGCGTTGGACACGCGTGAGCTGGTCCTCTTCTCCTTCGATCTGGAAGCTGGAGCGACTCTCGCGCAGGGTCATCCAAACCGCGCTGCGGCGCAGGACTTCTGCCCCGAATTCGGCCTCCTCGCGACCGAGCGCCCCAGCCAGGTCAAGGCGAAGCGCCTCGCGCACCGCGGGTGTCAGCCGCACCGTCGGACAGAAGTCGCTCGTTCCCGGCATGTTGTCGCGGACGCGCCAGCGCGCGACCGGAATGGCGGTCGACGCGACCAGCATCTCGTCAGCATCCAATGCATCGACGTAGTTGCCCCTCACCACGCCGTCGTCGACGGGCAGCCGATGTCGGGTGAGCCATTCGTACAGAAAGCCAGTGCGGCGGGCGTACCGGCCGGTCGGTTCAGCCCGCACCCATGCCGCCAGATCCGCCGGGTTCATCCGCTCGAAAAGTCGAGCCAGCATCTCGAGGTGCACCCCCTCGTGTTTGAGCATGAACGTCAGGTGCGCCGCCGGACTGGGGCCAGGCCGCACGGATTCCTGGTAGACCTCCCGGCGATGGCCTGCCTCGTGAACCGTCCGCCTGCGAGAGCCGACTTCGCTCTGCACGGGCAGGGGCTGGACGAGCTCGAGGCCGTATTCGCGGACCAGGTAGGCGCCGCCGATCGGGTCGGATGCATCGCCGGGATCGCGCAGGCTTTTCGATTTCATCTGGGAGTGCTTCGCGGAAAATCGTTACGAGCGCATCGAAACGCTTAGATTCCTCGAATATTGGAGGAAAACGATTTTGACACCGTTCGCGATCAGCTTGCCGGTCAGTCCGCTCTTGAAAGCTGTCTGCTGCCGAACGCGGCTCGAACTTCTTCGATGGTTCGTCTGGGGCTTTGGAGATGCGGATAGTGCCCAAGGTCGGGAAGAAGATGAAATTCCAGCTTTGCCTTCTTCGCAAACTCGACGCCCATTTCCTTGTCGATATAGAAATCCTTTTCACCCCAAATGACCTTGACCGGCGTCTTGAGCCTGGCCAGGTTGAGCTCGAAGTAGTCCTGGTCGCGGGTGAAATTCGAATAGTAGTGATAGAAGGCGTCAGCCGATGTCATGTCGCCCTGATTCCATCCTCGCAACATGTCGTCCTTGAATTCTTGCGGAAGATCGAACTGCTCATCCTTCCGCAAACCTCTTCTGAACGCGTTTTCCAGAATTTCATCGCGATTCTTGTTCAGGGCAGCGCGAACCAGGTCAGAAGTCGGCTTCGACTTCAGGTTCTGCAGGTTCTCCTGCATGTATTGAGGCCTGTTGAAAGGGGCGAAGTCTCCAACGATCATCGACTTGGCAAGTTCGGGGTCTTCAAGGGCAAGAAGAAGCGCCGGCAAAGAACCAATGTCGGTGGCGTAGATGACCAATCTTGATTTGTCGATGCCGGCCTTCTCGATGTACGCCTTCAGAACGCGCGCATAGTCCCTGGGCGCGTAGGAGAATTTATCGACAGGCGGTCTTGATGAAAGGCCAAACCCCGGCCAATCGAAGGCGTGGACTTCGTAGTCTCGGGCGAGATCGGGTGCAATCTCCTTCCAGGCGTAAAGGGTCTCGGGAAATCCATGCAGGAAGAGCACGACCCCCTTCGGCCTGGCGTTGTGAACGACCATCCTTCTGAGCTTGATGTCGGAATCGATTTGCAGGAAACCGATCTCCGTCTTCGGGTCCTGCTTGCGGGCATATTGAGCGCACCCGGCAAGAATGGAGAAGCCGAGGGCAAAAGCGATGGCAACGAGCCTGGTTATGGGGAATTTCGGCATTTCACTGCTCCGTTGGGTCTCTGGCAGGAGCGCGCGAGCGGAAGTGGCTTCCTCTCGCGCGCTCCCGTCGGCGTTCAGGTCGGAAGCGCGCCGCCGGTCTGCTCGGCAAAGACATGGTCGGCATACCAATCGGGCCAGTTGGCGTCGTGCTGCCCGCCCATTCGCTTCTCATGCTCTCCATGCGCGACGGCAGCCCGCCAGAGCGCGGCAACCAGCTCCGCGCGGGAGCTGAACGTCACGGCCTCCGTGTCGACACGGCCCGGCAAGCGCGACGTGACCTCCTGCAGCAGCCATCCGTTGCCGTCCGGGTCGCTGAACGCGGCATAGGAGGAGTACGTGCGGCGGGTCGGGTGCGGCCCCGTCCCGGGCACCTCTCCCGGCGCGCGGTGGAAGACGTCGCCGACCTCGATGCCTCGCCGGGCCACGTCGGCCCGCGCCGCTTCGATGTCCGACACCGCGAGAAAGAGCCCTTGCACCGAGCCCGGGGCCGCCGAAGAGATGCCCTTGCCGACATGCACGGAGGATGAAGAGCCCGGCGGCGTGAACTGCAGGACGTGGAACCCTTCGCCCTGGACGTCGGCGTCGAGCCGCCAGCCGAGGCTTTCGTAGAAGCGCCTGGCGCGCTCGACGTCAGAGACGGGGAGGGTGATGACTTCCAGCTTCATGTCGATCCGCGGCAGGTCGGCGGTGCTCTGGTTGCTGGCTTCGGGTTGGTGGATGACGCTCATGTTTAGCTCCTTGGACAGGGGTTGTTTCGAATGGGTGGAATTGCTGCGGTCCCGATCACCCGATGGGGCCCGCGTGGAAGCCGTGCACGATCGCGGCGATCAGTGCTTGTGGGGAGTGGTGGATGATCCCGGCTGCGCCGGCACCGTCACGGTGACCGTTTCGCTGGTCAAGATCTTGTGGACCGGGTCGGCCACTTCGATCAGCATCTTGTGCACGCCGGGCTCCAGGCCAACGACGATGATCGGGTCGCCGCTCGTGTGCGCCCACGTGCCGGGCCGGTCGTCGACCGTCACGTGCAGATGCCCCACACGCGGCGACACCTCCAGCGCGCCCATGCCGAAGACCGGAATGACCCGCAAGTTCTCGGTCCGGTACTGGAGGATGACGACGCCCCGCGCCAGAGGCTCGGCCAGCGGCGGGTACACGACGAGCTTGGGCGGCGCTTCCGCTGCGAGCGGAAGCACGGCTGCGGGACGGCCGGCCTCGGTGGCCGTCTGCGCCCCGGCTGTGAGGCAGAAGATCGCGCCGACGGCGGCGACGGCAACGTGCTTGAAGAGGGATCGCATGGTGTTGTCTCCTTGTGGGTAGCGCGTGCCGGCTGCGCGCTGCATGAACTGGCGTCTCGGTGGCCGGCTGTCGAGTGACTGAATCAGGTGGCGTTCTTCGGCGCGCGCTCACTTGACCGCGACGAGCGGCTTTCCCTTGTCGACGAGGTAAGTGGCCAGCTCCGATGCCTTGCCGCTGCCCACGTTCCTTGCCGCGTGAGCCGCGCCGGCCGGGATGAACAGGGAGTCGCCGGCCTTGAGCGTGACCGGCGGCTTGCCTTCGAACTGGTATTCCAGCGTGCCTTCCAGCACATAGGCGATCTCCTCGCCCGGATGCGTGTGCATGCCGAACGAGGCCCCGGGGCCGAAGTCGACGCGCACCTGGACGGCCTCGCGTCCCGGCGTGACGAGGTCGTGCCGGACGACCTCGGTGCGGCCGATGGCGGGCTGTTGGGCCTGGGCCAGTGTCAAGCCGTTTGCGGCAATCAGCAGCGCTGCTGCGAGGATGCGTGTCGCTTTCATATGACTTCCTTCGTGGTTGAGATCGAGCAAGAAACGATGGATGTATTGAACGCGGCGTTGGTATCCGTGATTTGTCGAACGGCGGCCGATTTGCATTGCGGTGTGTTTGTACGCCTGTGAGACACAGTGGCGTACAAAACTGGCGGCCGTGTGCAGGCCTTTGCTGGCCGATCGGTCCAGCAAGGCCTGGATCCACATCCTTAGTGCGGGGGATGTGCCGGCGCACGTCCGGGGCGTACCTTCGCTGCTCGCGTCGGGTCGACGTATTGCAAGCAAAGGAGAGGACGATGATGGGACAACGTGGACGTCATGGCCGGGAGAGCTATCTCATCGGTACGAAGCTGGTCACCATGCAGGAGGACGGAACTGCCAAATCCGCAGAAGCCAGCACGCTGGATCTATCGACACAGTTCCGCTTCTCGCACTTCGCCGGCGACGGGGTCGTTGGCACCCCGCTGAATATCGAGCTGCTGGCCGGCGTGGCCGCGAAGATGACCAGCACTGCCAACCAGCGCAAGGACGGCGACATCCCGGCCGGCTACACCTACCTCGGGCAGTTCGTCGATCACGACATGACGCTGGATCCGACGCAGTTGGACATCAACGCCACGCCCATCAGGGACCTGCAGTCGCTGCGTTCACCGACGCTCGACCTGGACAGCCTCTATGGCCGAGGCCCGGATCTCGACCCGGACATCTACGAAGCCGACAAGCTTCACATCAAGACGCATGCACCCTTCCCCGTGCCTGGCATTCCCGCACTGGCCGCGCAAAAGGGCTTCGACCTGCCGCGCAGGCAAGTCGACAGTGCCGCCGGGCCTGCCAGGCAGGCACTCATCCCGGATGGCCGGAACGACGAGAACCTGGCCGTCGCCCAGGTACACCTCGCGTTCATTCGATTCCACAACCGGGTGGTGGACGACCTGATTGCCAGCGGCAGCCCCAGCGCGGGCTTGTTCGAGCGGGCCCAGGAAAAGGTCGTTCTGCACTACCAGTTCCTCCTGAGAACCGACTATCTTCCGCGCATCGCCAAGAAGGCGGTGGTCGACGATGTCTACGGCCACGGCCGCAAGGTCTTCGAAGTGGACGGGGACGCTTTCAATGCCACCATGCCGGTCGAATTCTCGGGCGCGGCGTTCCGTCTGGGCCACAGCATGATCCGCACGGGTTACAGCTGGAACACCATCTTTTCGGAGTTCCGGGAAGGCCACATCTTCCGGCTCTTCCGCTTCAGCGGCACCAGCGGCACGCTGCTGCCGACCCAGCACCCGCCCGGCAGCCAGGAAGATATCGACAACCTGGAGAGCGGCCCGTTCGGCACTGCCTTGCCGAGCAACTGGGTGGCCGATTGGCCTCGTCTGTTCGACTTCGGGAAGATTCCCGATGCAGCGGGTACGCGCGCTCCGAACGAATTCAACTTCGCAGCGTTCATGGACACGACGCTGGTGAACCCGCTGGAGTCGCTTCCGGCCGGCTCGTTCGGTGCCACCAGCTCTGTGGCCAGCAAGCGCAATCTTGCATTCCGCAACCTGGTCCGGGGCAACATGCTCGGCCTGCCCAGCGGCGAGCAGTTGTTCGAGGTCATGAGCCAGTTGGCCCTGGACGTGGATCCGCTCTCGGAATCCGACATCAACAACGGCACCGGCACGCCGAACGTGGGCGTCGTGCTGACCAAAGCTGATATCCCGCGCCTGGACGAGATGAAGGGCAAGACGCCGCTGTGGTTCTACATTCTTCGGGAGGCGGAGTTCGGCAACGGCAAGCTCGCCGGCGTGGGCGCCCGGATCGTTGCCGAGACCTTCCATCGTGCGATGCAGGCCTCGAAGATTTCGCTGCTCAACCGCCCATTCCAGGTGGAGTTCGGGCCGGGCAAGGACAGCAATCGTTTCGAGATGCCGGACTTGCTGTTCTATGCCTACGACGGCGATCCGAAGAAGCTCAATCCGACGAAGGACTAAGACGCGGACCAGGCCCTCAGTTCACGCTAGCCGCTCGATGCCTTGACTTCGACGATCGTCGGCCGGCCTGCCGGCGTCGGCTGCACGCGCAGCAGGACCGTCCCCTGTTCCTTGGCCGCGGCCGATTCGGCTGGACAGGGGGCGTTCGGATTGGGTGGATTGGGTGTCCATTCGCCGGATTGGACAGCTGCCGTGCAGGCGGCCAACAGCGCGATGGTGCCGCTCGCCACGAGCGTCCTGCCGATTTCTCATTGAATCTCCTGTGAACAGGTTCGCATACTATGGTGCCTCCCAGATCAGAGGAGCCAGAGATGAACCGAAGTGACAGCGAAGAGAGCCGCTCCGTCGCGTTGTACTGGGATTTCGAGAACCTTCACGCCGGCTTGGCAGAGGTCAAGTTTGGCGAAGGCTTCTACGGGCGCAGCGATTCGCGCTTCAAGCCACAGGAACCGCTGATCGACATTCAGGCCGTCGTGGAGCTTGCGGCTTCTTTCGGGCCGGTGGCGATCAATCGCGCCTACTGCAATTGGCAGTTCTTCGGGCGTTACCGGGATGCGCTGCTTCAGGGCGGGGTCGAACTCATCCAGCTGTTTTCGCCCGGTGCTTCGGCAAAGAACGGAGCCGACATCAAGCTCTGCCTCGATGCCACGGAGGACATGAGCCGGTTCGATCACATCGGCACGATCATCATCGTGGGCGGCGACAGCGACTTCATGCCTGTGGCCCAGAAGATCAAGGCTGCAGGCCGCACGCTGGTCGGCATCGGCACGAGGAAGAACACCAACCGGCACTGGGCCAAGAGCTGCCACGAGTTCCGCTACTACGAGAACCTCGTCGAGGAAGTCGACGAGAGCCCGGCGGCTGTGGAGGGCGAAGCCCAGAACTCAGTCCAGCCACCACCTGCGCCTGTCGATCCCGCCGCCGACATACTCAAGCGCGCAGTGCGCCTGCTCTCTGAAACGAAGGGGGAGGCCTGGGTCAACAAGGGGGCGACCTGGCACATGATCAAGCGCCTGGACCCGACCTTCGACACGAAAGACCACGGCCACGCCAGCTTCGTGGAGATGGTGAAGGCACTCGATGCCGTTGTGGAGATGCGCAAGGGCGAATCGGACCATCAACTGCGCCTGCGCTAGCTCATCGCGTGCCTGCGGAAGGCACGCCGGACGAGGCTGGCACGCAATGGCTGGAGCCATTAGCATCCCGTCATGAGCATCCTGGTCGGAACCGCCTCGTGGACTGACAAGACCCTCATCGACTGCGGGCGCTTCTATCCCAAGGAAGCGAAGACGCCCGAGGCGCGGCTGCGCTACTACGCGTCGATCTTCCCCTTGGTCGAGATCGATTCGAGCTACTACGGCATCCCTGCGCCCGCCAACGCGAACAACTGGGCCGAGCGCACCCCCGAGCACTTCACCTTCAACGTCAAGGCCTTCCGCCTCTTCACGGGCCACCAGACCGACCCGAAGGTCCTGCACAAGGACATCAAGGAAGCGCTGGCCTCGGCGAAGACGCTCTACTACCGCAGCACCCCCGTCGAGATCCGCGACGAGCTGTGGCGCCGCTTCATCGACGCGATCTCACCGCTCAAGGACGCCGGCAAGCTCGGCCTGGTGCACTTCCAGTTTCCGCCCTGGCTGCAATGCAATCGCGAAGGCCATGCGCATGTCGAGCATTGCATCGAAATGATGGCGGGCCATGCCTGCAGCGTCGAGTTTCGGCACGAGTCGTGGTGGACCGAAGCGCACCGCGGCGGCACCATCGACTTCCTGCGCGAGCTGCGCGCCGTGCACACCATCGTCGATGGGCCGCAGGGCTTCGCCAACAGCGTGCCCCTGCTGGCCGAGACCACGAACCCCGACTACGCGCTGGTGCGTCTGCACGGGCGCAACGTGGGCACCTACAACGTGAAAGGGGCGGCCTCGGCAGCCGAGCGCTTCGACTACGACTATCCGGATCAGGAGTTGCAGGAGATCATGGCGGAAGTCGTTCGCCTGGCCTACAAGGTCAAGCATGCGCATGTCATCTTCAACAACTGCGATGAAGACAAGGGACAGCGCAATGGCATCTCGTTCATGAAGATGCTGCTGGCGTATGGGTGAAGGGCGGCGCGCGCCCAGAACCTACTTGGGCAGCATCATCTTCCTGATCTCCTCCATGTGCTGAGCGGCACGCTGGGAGATGTGGGTCATCGCATCGGACTGTGAACGGCGCGCCATCTCGGCGAGTTCTTTCATATCGGCAATCGTCTTCTCGAAGGCGCTGCGAACCACCTCGGTCTGTTTCGCCGGGTCCGCGGCGCTCTTCGCAGCTTGTTGCATGACTTGCACCGACTCGGCCATCATTTCGGTTTGCTTGCGCGCGATGGCCTGCATGGCCTCGTAGGCCGATTTGTTGGCCTCCACCAGCGCCTCGACGTCCTTTCGCTGCGACTCGAGGATGGCCGTCATGTCGACACCTGGCATCTTGAACTGCTCCAGCATCTTCTTCATATCGCCAAACGGATCTGTTGCCATAGCATGTCTCCTGGTGGGTTGGGCCCGGCACAAAAGCCTGCGCCGGCGCAGCATCATTGCATAGGGCGCCGTCTCTCGGTGCATTTCACGCTGGCCATGTAGGCCCGCGCTGATTGCACGCGGCGCGGATGCGAGTAATTATTCGTCGAGCCCGTGCGGCAGCGCCAGGCTTCGCTTCCACCATTCTCAGAATGTCGAGGGCCGATGTATGAACCTGTTGAGCGTGGACCTCTACCAGAGTGCTACCAATCCAGACAAGTTTCTGGCGATTCCGGCCGGCGTCGATCCGAGCGACCTCACGGGGCCGATGGTCTTCGACAAGGACTATGCGCAAATCACCCGATACCAAGAGGCATTCCAATTCGATCCGGCCGAGGCGTATGCGGGGGTCAACGCTGCCAAGATCGCCGCAGACATCTTGACTTTGAAGTGGGCGATGTATCGCCGTACCTCCCCAAGAAGGCCTTCAAAGGGATAAGGGCAACGCCAGGTGGCGCTGGTACATCATGTCCCGGTGCCGCAGCAGGACCTCGTCCAGGGCCGCCTCGGTGGCCGGCTCGCCGAATTCGAAGGCGGCCCGTGTGCCGGCGTGCATGGGGCAGACCTCCTGCGGCAGGGGGCGTAGCAACGCGAGGACGCTGGCGCTGTAGATGTCGACTGCAGTGAGAGCCTCCCCGACGTAGTAAGGGCTGCCTGCTGCGTCTTGCGCCTTCAGCCGAGCGGCCAGCATGGTCAGCAATTCGACGACCCGGGACGTTGCCGCGGCGCCAGCTTCCGGGCTGTAGCCATACTTCTTGCCGATGTACGCCGCCACCTTCGGCTCGAATCCGCCCAGCCCGAGAAGCCCGGCCTCGACCAGTTGAAGCCGGCGCGACCAGCCCAAGCCTTGCTGCCCCATGATCTCGTGCGCCAGCCCGAACGCCAGCGCCCGATCGGCCGGGTCTTTGGGCAGCAGCGCCGGGGAAGGTGCAAGGCGCTCCGCCAACAGCAGGATCTCGGCCCATCCAGACCGCGGTGCCTCGTCGTCGTAGACGACGACGGGCGCATTGCGCTGACCGGCCCAGTCCTTGAGCGCCTGGCTGTCGTAAGCCAAGCGGACTCCCGTCCACGGAATTCGCTTGACGTGGAAGATGCCCTTCGCGGCCTCCGACCACGGACTGGGGACCTGGCCCACGACGACCATGCGGAGCCCGCGGCGGGAGATCGCTTCTTCGACGGTGATGTAGGTGTTGCTCATGGCGGCATGCTAGCCGTTGGCTGCCAGAGCGCTTCAACCTTCCCAGGTCACAAGGGGCACATGGCGCGATGCTCCATGCACAATGTCATTTCCGCCGCCTTGGCCCGCCCCCCGAGCCGCGCGACGATCACGCTTCCTCAACCAACCTGAAGGAGCAAGTTATGAAGCGCTATGTGATCGAACGGGAACTGCCCGGCGTGGGCAGCATGAGTGGCGACCAGCTCAAGGCCGCGGCCAACACCTCCAACACCGCACTCGACCGCCTGGGCGGCAAGGTGCAATGGGTGCAGTCCTTCGTCGCGGACGACAAGACCTTCTGCATCTACCTGGCCGACAGCGAAGCCTCCGTGCAGGAGCACGCGCGGCTCAGCGGCTTTCCGGCCTCCAAGGTGACAGAAGTGCAGGGGGTCATCGATCCGATGACCGCGGCCTGATACCTCCATGGCCGGGAAAGACCTCGTGCGCGGCAACGGCCGCCGGCGTGTGGAAGGGCGGACCGAGCCGCTCAACGTCACCGTCGTGCTGCTGGATGGCGGGTTCGCCTCGACATCGGTTGCAGCCATCGAGGTCTTTCATTCGGCAGGCCTGCTCTGGAACCGGCTGCTGGGAACGCCCGAGCAGCCCCGCTTTCGCGTGCGCACCGCGTCGATCAGCGGCAGGCCCGTGCAGAGCGCCTGCGCGCTGGGCCTTACGCCACAGCACGCGATCTCGGAGATCGATGACAGCGATATCGCACTCCTGGCCGCACCCGGCCCGGGGTCAGTCGAAACGCCCAAGCGCAAGGCAGCCCTGCTGACATGGCTGCGAAGCGAGCATGCGCACGGGGCTTTGGTGGGCGGCATCTGCTCCGGCGTGGCCTATGTGGCCGAGACCGGGCTGCTCGACGGGCGGCGGGCCACGACCCACTGGGCGCTTGCCGACGCCATGCGCGAGCGCTTTCCACGCGTGCTGTGGCAACCGGAGCGCTTCGTCACGGAGGATGGCGGCGTGCTTTGCAGTGGCGGCGTGTATGCGGCCATCGACCTGAGCCTGTACCTCGTCGAGCGATTCTGCGGATCGGAGATTGCGCTGCAGTGCGCCCGCTCACTCCTGGTCAGCATGCCGCGTGCGAGCCAGCAGATGGGGTATGGCATCGCGTCCCTCAGCAGGCCGCACAAGGACGACATGGTGCGGCGCGCAGAAGAGCATCTGCAGACGCACTTTGCCGAGTCTGTGCAGCTCGATGCGCTGGCTCGGATGCTCGCGATGAGCCCGCGCAATCTCTTGAGGCGATTCAAGGCGGCGACGGGGCAAGTGCCTGGGGCATACCAGCAGGCGCTGCGGGTAGCCGCTGGGCGCAGCTTGCTGGAGCGGAGCAACGAGACGCTGCAGGAGATTGCGGAGGCTGTGGGATATGAGGATGTGGCGTTCTTCCGTGAGGTGTTCAAGCGGCATACGAGCATGACGCCGGCGGAGTACCGGCGGAGGTTCGGGCCGATGAACTTCGAGAGAGGGGTCTTGGAGTTGGGCGGGAAAGCGCGGTAGCGCCGACGCGGCCAGAGCGAACGAGAACAAGCGCTATTGAGCAGCGGCGTCGAGGTCAGCGCAGCGAAGCCAAATGCGCGGCCAGCGATTCGATCTCGGCGTTGCTGAGGTCGGCAAACAGCGGATCGGGCTTCGCCGCGGTTCCGTGCGACCGCGTGCCGCTGCGCATCAACTGCAACGACCAAGTGGTGTATTGCACCTTTTGCCCAGCGAGCCGTGCCGCGCCGGCGTTGGTCCCCTGCAACCCCGAACCGTGGCAGGCGGCACATCGCAGGCGATCGGCCAAAGCGCGTCCCGTATCGCGGCCCGACGTTTGGGTGGCAGGTGGGGGCGCCAGTGCCGCATAGTGTTCGGCGAGGTCGGCGACGTCCTGCTCGCTCAACTCCGCGGCGAGGCTCACCATCACCGGGGCCGTACGTTTGCGCTCGCGGAATGCACGCCACTGCGCAATGAAGTAGGCCTTCGGCTGCCCTTCGAGCAGCGGCACCGTCGAGTGGATCGTTTGGGTCGACGAATGGCAAGATGCGCAGCGCGCCGCGGCGAGCCGCGCGCCAGCTGCAGCATCGGCGGCCGCCGTGCCGTGCGCGGCCAGCAGGCAGCCCATTAGCGCAGCGGCTGCAGCTGCAGCTGCAGCTGCCTGCCGAGCACGATTAGCGATCATTTCGCGCGCCGGATCGGCGTTTGCGCACGTCCCGCAATGGCCTGCAGGAATTGGGTGCGCGGCACGACTGTGAGTCACTGAATGACCTCGTCTGCGAGCACCAGCAGCGATCTGGGTACCGTCAGGCCTAACGCTTTCGCCGTTTTTGAGTTGATCACGAACTCGAATTTTGTTGGCTGCTGGATCGGCAGGTCCCCTGGTTTTGCACCCTTGAGAATCTTGTCGACGTAGCTCGCGGCGCGTTGGAAGAGATCGATGAAGCTTGGCCCATACGACAAAAGACCGCCCGCCTCAACGAACAGCTTCTCGTCGTAGCTGCTCGGAAGCATGTTCCTCAATGCGAAGTCTGCAATAAGCTGCGGGTGCTTGAAGCTGACTGGATTGCCGAAGGCGTGCAAGGCATCTGCTCGGCTGGCAGTCAGGGTCGCGAAGGCGGCGGGGTAGTCGTCCGGCGTACGCACCTCGATGGTCTGGATCTGCACACCGACCACAGCAGCGCCCGCCAGCATTTCCCGGAACCCGTATGTCTCGATCCGGCTCACCGGATTCCACACCACGGCGACCCGGGAGACCTTGGGTGCGATCGCCTTGAGCAGCTCGAGGCGCTTGCCTATGAGTTCCGGTGCGACGTTGCTAAACCCCGTGATGTTGCCGCCCGGGTGCGCGAGGCTCTCGGCGAGGCCCATTTTTTCTGGATAAGAGGAGATCGCCATGACGATCGGGATGGAGCTTGTCGCCTGCTTGGCGGCCAGGGCCGCCTGCGTGCTCGACGTAACGATGAGGTTCACCTTCGATTCGACGAGTTCGGCAGCAAGCTCGGGAAATCGATCAGCCTTCCCTTCCGCCCATCGCCACTCGATCGTGATATTGCGGCCTTCGGCGTAGCCCAGTTCGCGAAGTACCCGACGAAAGGCGTCCCAAGCTGTCCCGTAGGTGCTGCCGAGAATCCCGATCCGGGGCGCGTTCGTGTGCTGCTGCGCGGAGGTGACGAGGGGCGAGGTAACAAGGCCACCCGCAACGCTGCCGATGAACGCTCGCCGATCTGTCACTGAACCACCTCGTCGACAATGGAAGTCCACCCATACTACGCTTCCGCGCTGGGTCCGAGCGCGGTGCGATCAAGACGTGGGAAGCCGCTCGATTCGCGATCATCGCCGGCATCGATAGTCCGCTGCTTGGGGGCGCGAAAGATCTGCTGGGGGCTACTGCGAAACGCTTCTTCAATGGGAGAACGCGCGCGACATGGACGACTTGTTTGCGCACATTGGTCGAGTGACTGGAAGGCCTGAGTTGCCCTCATCGTGGGGGCATCGTTGGTGGATTTGATCCGCTTCGACTCTGGATGCGTGAGCGGCGCCAGTCGAGATCCGCAGCCACGGCCAACGCGCGCTGTACGACGCTGCCTTGCGCTCGAACAGATCGCGATGCGGCATCAATGGGTTCATCTTGCATCGTGATCGGCCCGAAGGCAGTGAGTGCCTTGCCGTCGTGGTAGCACTCCGAGGTCGGAGCCGTCGCCGAGAGTGCCAAGATCGCGCCCACGCTGGGCGCACAAGAAAAAGCCGCCGATCGGCGGCGGCTTTTGGCGCCCCTGGAGCGGAGCGAGTTTCGAAAGGCCTAGCCCTTCTGACCTTGCCCCGGCTGCTGAGGTGTTGTCGGGCTGCCCTGGCCCGGCTGCTGCCGTCCGGGATTGTTTTGCTCTTGCTGACCCGGCTGACTTGGTTGGTTCCCCGGTTGATTCGGATTGTTTTGACCTGGTTGATTTGCCATGGACGTCTCCTTAAGTGTGCAGAGCGACATCGCTCCAAAACCAATCTAGGCCGCCCGCACAGCGATGGTGTAGCCATGTGCCGGGTCAGCCCGTAGGACCCGACGGAGCCCGGTTTGCCTTTCGGATTCACGTTGCGACGCGACTCGCTAGTGCAACGGCTTACGCGCGACGAGCATCTCGTAGAACGCGGGCGGCACCCCGTCGAGGGGGCGAACCTCAACGCATGCCCCGCACCAGCGAGCATGCGAAGAACCAGAACTTGCCGAGCTTTCCCGCATTGTGCGTTGGTGGCAGGCGATCGATGGAATGGAAATCCGTGTAGCCATAGCTGCGCAGCAGCTCCACGACCCTTGGACCGCGACTCACCTGCACTGACCTTCGAGCAGCACTTCGGCGAGTTCGTGCATGGCAAGTCGAATGGATCGGCGCCCCCTTGCACCGGGCGTCCCACAGGACGGTTGGACGCAACTCTCAGCGTCGTTCCCGAGGGTAGGTCGGCAAAGACCGTACTGCCCCCGAAGCTATCCGTGAATGCACCGCCCCCTCAGACGGGACATGCATGCCAAGGCCATTGCCGGCACGTGCAGGCGTGTCAGGTAGCAATCTTGTTCGGTAGCAAGCGATCAGTCTCTCGCTTCACCACCTCGTAGCATTCGCACACGTGCCGTTCGAGACCCGGACGGTCCAACACGGTGATGTGACCGCGGGAATACTGGATCAGGTTCAGGCGGTGCAGCTTGCCGGCCGCCTCCGTCACCCCCTCGCGTCGCACACCGAGCATGTTGGCGATGAGTTCCTGAGTCATGACCAATTCGTTGCTCGGCAACCTGTCAAGGCTCAACAAGAGCCAGCGACACAACTGCTGCTCGAGCGAATGGTGTCGATTGCATACCGCCGTTTGCGACATCTGTGTGATCAGCGCCTGGGTATAGCGCAGCAGAAGATGGAGCAACGGCCCGCCCTGCTCGACCAGTTGCTTGATGTGGCTTGCGCTCAGGCGAAACGCATAGCCCGCACTTTGCACCACCGCCCGGTTTGGCGTGCTGCCTCCGCCCATCAAGAGCGACACGCCGACCATGCCCTCGAATCCTACGACCGCGATTTCGGCGGATTGTCCGTTCTCGAGCACGTACAACAGCGACACGATGCAATCGGTCGGGAAGTACACATGCTGCTGGACCACCCCCGACTCGTAGAGGACCTCGCCCAACTTAAGCTGGACCAGTTCGAGGAGCGGCGTCAGACCGGCTCGCACCGCCGAGGGCATCACTTCCAGCAGGCCGTTGCGCGCCGAAGGTGGGCGCGGCGAAAACGAGTTCGGAGTCGAGGTCATGACAAGCCGGAGCCCCAGAAATGCGTCATTGTGTCTGAATGTAGCGCAGCCTTTGTGCTATTGCAAAACCCACTTTTTGCATCAGTTTCATGGCCGCACGCGCAACACCGGCGGAGAACACTGGCCACGTTCGCGCGTTGGCACGGCAACGGTGCGATTTGCAATTTGACAGACGCAGAACCCGGCTCGCTTGTGCGCTTGCGCACAGACGCAAATGAAAAGATCGACGATATTGGCCTTGGCGCGCCTGCTCGGCAAATGCGACAGAAAAGAGGCAACAAAAATGATCAAGATCGGCGTCGTGGACGACCATGCCATCGTGCGCTCCGGCTTGCGCCAGTTCTTCTCGGAGTATGTCGACCTGCGCGTGACGGGCGAAGCAGCCAGTGCTCGCGAAGCGATCGAGCTTGTGCGCACCACCGAACTCGATGTGCTCGTGATGGATCTCGCGATGCCCGGGCAAAGCGGCATTGACGCGCTGGCGATGATCCATGCCAAGGCGCCGGACGTCGGCGTCCTGATCCTGAGCGGCTACCCCGAGGAGCACTACGCGATGAACCTGATCCGCCAGGGCGCGAGCGGCTACCTCAACAAGGAATGCGAGCCGATGGAAATCGTGAACGCGATCCGCGTCATCTCACGGGGCCGCCACTACATCACCCCGGGCGTGGCCGAGCTGCTGGCGCGGCAGCTCGATCGCAAGGACGACGCGGCCCCGCACGAGCAGTTGTCAGAACGCGAGTTCCAGGTCTTCCTCAGGCTCGCCAAGGGCGAGACGACGGGAGACATCGCCAAGACCCTGTCCCTGTCCGTCAAGACGATCAGCACCTACCGCACGCGGCTGATGGAGAAGATGAACCTTTCCTCCAACAGCGAACTCACGTACTACGCCATGAAGAACAAGCTGATCGATTGAGCCTCGGCACAGCCGGCAGCGAACTCTGGTGGCACGCTGAGGCATTTCGACATGGCGCCCCTCCGCTCTCTGATCTACGAACTGGCCGGGGCAGGGGCGACAGGATTTGCTACTGAAGCGTCCTGCGCGGCAGTTCGATGGTGAAAACGCATCCGATGCCAGGTACGTCCCGCACGCTCAAGACACCGCCGTCAGCCTCGACATGCCGTCGCGCGATGGAAAGACCAAGCCCCAACCCGCTCTTATCGTCGCCGACCTGCACGAAAGGCCGAAAGATGCTTGCGGTAGCGCCTGGAGGGAGCCCCCCGCAGTTGTCCTTGACGTCGACCAGAACACGGTCACCTTTGGCATAGGCGCTCAGCGTGACCTCCGTTTGAGGGTGGGTGAACTTGAATGCGTTGTGGAGCAAGTTCACCAAGGCTGCCAAGAGACGTTCTCGATTCCCAGAAATGCCCAGCGTGGCGTCCACGTCGGTGACCGAAAACGTGCAGCCTTTTGCGCTCGCGTCCAACGAAGCCGCGTTCCTGGCCTCTGCCGCAAACAACGCGAGCGAAAAAGGCTCCGCATGCGGCGTTTCAACTGCGCCTCTGACCCGCGATAGCGACACGTCGAGCAGGGCCGCCAGAGCAGCCAAGCTCCTTTTCAACACGGCGCCCGTGGCACCACCGATTGGAACCCTCCCCGATTCCAGTGCCGCAAACGCAAGCGTTGCGGTATGCAGGTAATTTCGGAACTCATGTACCAGAACGCCGAGACGCTCGTTCTCCTCGGCGGACTGCTGCAGAGCGACGTTCGCGTCACGCGAGACGCCGAACTCGGTAACTGCATCGGCGATGGCGTTGTCGAGACAACGATTCAACGTGCGGAACTCATCGACGGAGAATGGGGCATCGCGCTCGACCGCAAGGTCGGTGATGGCTTGACAAAGGTCGCCGTAGTCGTGAACTACTTGGTCTACGGAAAAACCAAGCTCCAAGAGCTCCTTTCCATGCGCAGCGGCGCTCAGACCCATCTCGGACAAATCACTCGCATCACCGCCAGCGGCACCGGAAATCCTGAAGCTCTCGTCGACCTCGCCGTTTTCCTGTGCTTCCAGCGTTCTCATCAACTGGTCCAGGAACAGTGGAATGCCGTTGGCCAGCTGCGCTGCGGTCGCGGCCCGTCTGGGTCGCAGCGCAACTTTCGCCTTGCAGCGTGCAATCAACTCCTCTCGGTTGTTGGATAGAAATTTATGCATGTGGTGCTCCGTCAGTGGCCCCGGCTCCGTGGGACGTCGAACCGTTCAGCGGACGAGGGCTCGAGCGCCGAGCGAACGCAACACCGTCGAGCAAGCCTCGTCGGGGCGAGCGATAGGCATTCCCCGTCGACGACATCATGAATAAAACCCCTGGTGCAGGGATGAGTTCCCTACGCTGATTCCTGAAGCCAAAACGGTAGCGCCGCCGCACCAGTGTGCGGCGACGCTTCCCCATCTAGCCGATGGATGCAAATGCGTCCTGAGGCTCAGTTCTTGCCGAACCTTGCCTTTGCGGCCGCCATACAACCAGCCTTGGCATCACCCGACATACCGTCGCACTTCTCGGTTGCGACCTTGTAGTCGGCATCGCGCTTCTCTTGGCTGGCATCCACCTTGGCCTCGCCGATCTCCTTGCCCATCCTGGCGTTGGCCAGCGCCTTGGTCTGGATGGCCTTGGCCTCCTGGACGCAAACGTCCTTGGCATTGCCCGACTGGTCGTCGCACTTTTCCTTGGCGACCGCATAGGCCGAGTCAGCCTTTGCCTTGAGCATCTTGTTCTGGTCGCTGGACTTGGCGGTGTAGGCGTATTCCAGTTCGGCGCGCGCAACCTTCTCCTTGGCCTTGGCTTCCTCGAGACAGATGTCCTTGGCATTGGCGGTCAACGCAGCGCACGCCGCCTTGTCGGCCTTGGAGTCAGCACTGATGCGGGTCTTGCCGGCCTCGTAGTCGGCCTTGGTTATCTTGGCTGCCTGTGCGAGCGGCAGCACCAGCATGGCAACAACAAGAAGTGAAGCCTTGAGGTTGAAAATCCTGTTCATACGAGTCCCTTCTGCCAGGCGCGCCGGTAGAGCATTCGCAGGTCGAGCACTGCGCCGCCTGAGGCTCAGTGCCGGCATTGCCTTGTCTTCAAACTATACAAAGGCCGGGACCGTCTCGTCTGTGCGCTACCGAACAGTCAAGTGTGCTGGCGTGGTCCGCCGGGCACGGATGACGGTGGCACGTTTGAGTCTTCGTGCCGCCAGCCAGCAGGGTCTCCGGCATCGCGCTAGATCTTTCCCATCAGCAGCAGAACGACCACGACCAGCAACACCAGCCCGATGCCACCACTGGGACCGTAGCCCCATCCCCGACTGTGGGGCCAGGTTGGAATCGTGCCGATGAGCAGCAGGACCACAATGATCAGCAGAATTGTTCCGAGTGTCATTTCATCTCTCCAGCCAGTGAGTCGTAGCAGCGCAGCGTCCGGGAAAACGCACGCAGCGCACCAATGCCGCTGTCCTCGGCGCGTCCGCACCAGTCTTCCAGCTGTTTCACCAGCTGCTCCTTGGAGGCGGCAGATCGGCTCCACAGGGCGGTGAGATCCTGTCGCATCGCGTAGATGGTGCTCAGGACCGTGCTGGCGTGCAAAGCCTGCTGCAAGACGGCGCTTTCCTTCTCCGGCAACTCCGTCGCATCCCTTTGCAGCAGGTACTTGACAGGGTCCAGTGCCTTGGACTTCGTCATGATCCCGGTGCCCCGCAGCCGGAGGAGCTCTTCCACGGCCGTCGGGCGCAAGGACCTCGCAAACTTGGCCAGCACGTCGTAGCGGTGGGTGATGACCGCCTGCACCGTGCCCACGTCGCAACGGGTCTTCGACGGGTCGTAGCGAACCCTCGGCGCGACGTTGCGTACCTTCGCCAGGTGGATCACCTCCAGCACGCGGATGTACACCCAGCCGATGTCGAGCTCCCACCACCGGCTCGACAGCTTGGCGGAGGTCACATAGGCGTGGTGGTTGTTATGCAGCTCTTCGCCGCCGATCAGGATGCCCCATGGCATGACGTTGCTGGAGCTGTCGTTCGACGCGAAATTGCGGTACCCCCAATAGTGGCCGATGCCGTTGATCACGCCCGCGGCAAAGACCGGGATCCACAGCATCTGCACCGCCCACACGGTGATTCCGATCGGGCCGAACAGCACGATGTCGATGCCCAGCATGAGGCCAATGCCCAATACCGGGTGTCGTGCGTACAGCGTGCGCTCGATCCAGTCGTCGGGGGTTCCGCGGCCATACCGTTCGAGCGTTTCGGCGTTCCCGGCTTCCACGCGATAAAGCTCGGCGCCTTCGAGCAGCACTTTTCCGATGCCATGGACCTGCGGGCTGTGGGGGTCTTCGGGGGTTTCGCAGCGGGCGTGATGCTTGCGGTGAATCGCCGCCCATTCCCTGGTCACCATTCCGGTGGTGAGCCACAGCCAGAAGCGGAAAAAGTGGCTGGCCAGCGGATGCAGTTCCAGCGCGCGGTGCGCTTGATGCCGATGCAGAAAAATGGTGACCGCGGCGATGGTGACGTGGGTCAAGCCCAGCGTGGCCAGCACAAGCCCCCACCAGGGCAGATCGAGCAGATGGAGTTGCATCATGAGGTCTGTTATGGGACTACGCGATCTCCGCCATTGAATTCGGCAGTTGGCACGACGCCCCACCTGCAATCCTAGTCAAACGATGGCGATCGTCTGTGCGCTGGCGAACATACAAGACGGTATCGGCAGCCTATGCTCCTGCAAGTGCTATGAAGAGCAGCACCACGGTAATCCTGGAAGCCAGACCTACCCTGGAGCTCCCTGATGGCCGTTCCGCCTGCCTCAAGAAGGAAGCACCTGCTCGCCGCGCTCCGAAGCAAGCCGGGCTGATCTGCTACGCGCGCGGCCGCGTTCGGTACTGGACCGCCAAGGAGTGGGAACAACGCACTTGCGAGTGCTAGATCGGAGAGCCAATTGGGCACCGTCGAGAACCACCTTATCGAATTGCTTCCTCGCAACGATCGCCGGAGCTTGCTGGCCCTGTGCGAGCCGATCCAATTGGTGCTCGCCGAGGTCCTGTGCGATCCCGGCAAGCCGACTCAGCATGCCTACTTCCCGATCGACGGCTTCATATCGCTGGTCGCGCGGACCGACAGCCATACCGGACTCGAAGTCGGCATGATCGGCCGTGAGGGAATGCTGGGCGCGCAACTGGCCCTGGGCGTGGCCACTGTGCCCTTGCACGCACTGGTGCAAGGCCCCGGAGCAGCATGGCGCATAGCCACGGCTGACCTGCGGCGTGAACTTGCACGCAGCGCGGCACTGCGTCGCAGTCTGGACCGCTACATCTATGTCCTGATGTCTCAATTGGCCGCTGCGGCCGCATGCCTGCGCTTTCATCTGATCGGTCCGCGCCTGGCTCGCTGGCTGCTGATGAGCCAGGACCGCGCTCACTCCAACAGCTTCCATGTGACGCACGAGGTTCTTGCCCTCCTGCTCGGCGTGCGCCGCGTCGGCATCACGACGGCGGCCAGTGCCTTGCAGCGCAGCGGGCTGATCGAATACCACCGCGGTGACCTGACGGTGCTCGATCGCCGCGGGCTCGAGGCGATGGCGTGCCGCTGCTATGCCGCCGACCGACAGACGTACGCGGAACTGCTGCCTTGAAAGCTCAACATGTAAAGTGTGCTCGCGCTGGTGCTCTGCGTGTCCGCACCACCTTGAGACCGGTCGTCGATGCTGAGATTCCTTGGCACGTAGATGACCGAAATCGGCCTCATAGCGTGAGCTCGCCGAGCGGCCGGGAAAGACTGCAACCGCTGCAAAGCAACAATTGGCAGCCGACCGACTTTCTCATATCAAACCGATAGTGTGTGTACTCCGGATGCGAACGCCGGGACACTCACGTGGTGTTCAAGCCGCATCTCAACGCAGCCATCGAAAGCAGGGATCACGGTGCCCTCGGGCCGCCGCACCTTGCGCAGAGAGATCGCGATTCATCCCTCCCGCTCGTCCTTACGGACGATGAAGACATTGAAGCCATCTGCGCTTTAGTCCACGCAGGCCAAGCCAAGGCGGTGATGCAGGTCGTCTTCGACCCCCGAGGCGGATTCCCGCAACCCGGCGTTGTCGTGAGCGAGATCACGCCATCGGGCTGGATGGCGCTCCAGGTCCGCGCGGGCAAGAACACCACATGATGGTCAGAGGAGCAGTCGCGCGCGAGGCTACACCCACCTCTGCACCGCCTCCGCCGTATCCCCCGGCGTCGTGTTGAAGCAAATCTTCGTCCCCACCGCTCGCGCATGCACCACGTTTCGGTCCTCGTTCAGCCGCACGGCGATGCGCGTACGCCGCTCAGCCTCGTTCGCGTGCCAGGAGCTCCAGCGCATCATCCCGCCACCACCCCACCGCCGCGAAGTAGCCCTCCCAAACGCACCCTTCGCACCCCCGCCCGCAGCAGCTGGTGGGTTCCTCCGGCGGTTCTCGAAAGCCCTCGACGCCCTCGGCCCGGAGGCGGGCCTCGATCTGTTGCAGGACCTTGCGGGCCGAGAACGCATCGGTGATGGGAGGCAGTGGCACCCGTCGATGCTAGCGGCCTCGCCGTGGCCGCGTGTGCCGCGCGGGCATGCGGCTCCCGGCGCCGCCGCTACTGCGCCTCGATATTCGCCGCCTTCATCAGCTTCTCCGTCAGCGCAATCTCCGCCTGCAGGCTCTGCGCAAACTCCTCCGGCGTGCTGGGCACCACGGACGCGCCGGCGGCTTCGAGCTTCTCGCGGACATCGGGCATGGCGAGCGCCTGCGCGAGGGCGTCGCGCATCTTCTGCACCACCGGGGCCGGCGTGCCCTTGGGCACGGCCAGGCCGCCGAAGGAGACGAGCGCGATGCCGGGCACGCCGGCCTCGGCCAGAGTGGGCACCTTGTCGAGGCGCGCGTTGCGCTGGGACGAAAGCACGGCCAGGGGCTTGAGCTTGCCGCCCTGGATGTGGGGCAGCGCGGGGCTGACGAGCGCGATGGCAAAGTCGACCTGCTTGCCGGCCACGGCATTGGTGGACTCGGAGGCGCCCTTGTACGGCACGTGGAGCGCCTGCGTCTTGGTGGCCGCGAGGAACAACTCGGCGCCCATGTGCGAGGGGCTGCCGACCCCGCCGGAGGCATAGGCAAGCTTGCCGGGGTTCTTGCGCAGGCGCTCGACCAGGTCCTTGACGTTCCCGATGCCCGAGTCGGGCTGCGCGACGATGACCGAATCCGACTGCGTGATGCGGCCGACGTGGACGAAGTCCTTCATCACATCGAAGCCGGGGTTGCGGTACATGCGCATGTTGGTTGCCATCGGCGAGCTCGAATACACCCAGGTGTAGCCGTCGGCGGGGGCCTTGGCGGCGAGCTGGGCGCCGAGGTTGCCGGCCACGCCGCCGCGGTTCTCGACGACGATGGGCTGGCCCAGGATCTTCGACATGGCGTCGCCGGTGATGCGCACGGTGGTGTCGGGCGCAGTGCCGGCGAGGTAGGGCACGATCCACTTGATGGGGCGCGAGGGATAGTCCGGCTGCGCCTGCGCGCCGGTGGCGGCGGCAAGCGCGGCGCCGGCGAAGAAGAGGGCCGAGGCAGCAGTACGGGTGATGGCTTTCATGTTTTGTCTCCTTGGGTCTTTATGGGTCAGCGCAGGGCATCGCCCAGCAGCTCGCGGGCGATGGTGTTGCGCTGGATTTCGCTGGTGCCGGTGAGCACGCGGTACATGCGCAGCAGGCGGAACAAGAACTCGACGCGGCTGCCCTGGACGATGCCCTCGCCGCCATGCACCTGCACGGCGCGGTCGGCGATGCGGAAGGCGGTCTCGGAGCAGAACAGCTTGGCCATGGAGGCGTCGGCGCGGGCCTCGCCGCCGGCGTCGAGGGTGCGGGCCACGCTGAGCATGAGCGCGCGGGCGGCGGCAAGCTCGGTGGCCATGTCGGCCAGCATGTGCTGCACCGCCTGGAAGGCGCCGATAGGCTGGCCGAACTGGCGCCGCCGCGTGGCATGGGCGATCGAATCCTGCAGCGCGAGGCGCGCAAGGCCGAGCATCGCCGGGCAGTGCAGCAGGCGGTTGACGGTGATGCGGCCGAGCGCCAGCGCCAGGCCCTTGCCCTGTTCGCCGATGAGGTTGGCGGCGGGGATGCGGCAGTCGGTGAGGATGATGTTGCCGGTGCCCGACTGGCCGGCCAGGGTCTTGTAGCCGCTCTCGACGCGGAAGCCGGGGCGGTCGCGCTCGACGAAGAAGGCGGTGGTCTCGCGGCGCGCGGGGTCGTCGCTGGTGGAGGCGATGACGACGGCCATGTCGCAGAAGGGCGAGCCGGAGATGAAGCGCTTGGTGCCGTTGAGCACGAACTCGTCGCCCACGCGTTCGGCGCGGGTCTGCACGGCGCCGGCATCCGAGCCGGCCTCGGGCTCGGTGATGGCGAAGCAGATGGCCTTCTCGGCGCGGGCCACGGGGAGGATGAAGCGCGCCATCTGGTCGGGCGTGGCGTACTTCGCCAGCGCGCCGACGCGGGGCGGGCCGGAGAGCTCGCCGAGCACGTGCGCGGCCAGTGGGGAGCCGGTGGCGTAGATGGCCTCCTTGATGAGGCAGTGGTCCAGCACGCTGAAGCCGGCGCCGCCGAGGTTCTTCGGCAGGGTGATGCCGTAGAAGCCCTGGTCGCGCGAGCGGCGCCAGACCTCTTCGAGCAGCGGGCGCGGCGCGCCGGATTCGTAGCTGATGCCGTGCTCGGCAACGAGGGGCTGCAACTCGTCGTGGATGAAGGCCTCGACGCGCGCGATGAACGCGCGAGCGGCTTCGGAGCCTTCGAAGAGCGCGGCGGTGGGGCTGCTGCGCTGCGGGGCGGGGGTGGTGGTGGCGTCCATGGTGGTCTTTCGCTCAGTTGACGCGCCGCTCGCGGCCGCGCCAGTAGGGCTCGCGCACATCCTTGCGTGAGAGCTTTCCGTTGGCGTTCTTGGGCAGGTGCTCGGTGAAGTCGACCGAGCGCGGGCGCTTGAAGTCGGCGAGCCGGCCGCGGCAGAAGTCCATCAGCTCGCCGGCCTCGGCGCGGGCGCCTTCGCGCAGCACGACGATGGCCTTGACCGATTCGCCCCAGTGGTCGTCGGGCACGCCGATGACGCAGACCTCGTACACCGCGTCGTGCTGCGCGAGCACGGCCTCGACCTCGGTGGGGTAGACGTTGAAGCCGCCGGAGACGAGCATCTCCTTCTTGCGGTCGACGATGTGGATGTAGCCCTCGCGGTCCACGCGCGCGAGGTCGCCGGTGTGCAGCCAGCCGTCTTCGCCGAGGGCCTCGCGGGTGGGCTCGGGCGCGCGCCAGAAGCCGGCGAAGACGTCGGGGCCGCGCACGCAGATCTCGCCGATCTCCTCGCCCTCGACCGGGCGGCCTCGCGCATCGAGCACCTGCACGTCGGATTCGCAGGCGGGACGGCCGCAGGCGGACAGCAGCTCGGGGCGGCCGCCTTCGATGGCGAGCGCGTGGTCGTCGATGCCGAGGGCGATGACGCCGCCGGTGGTCTCGCCGGCACCGTAGCCCTGGGCCATCACCGGGCCGAAGGCGGCCCAGGCTTCGCGGATGCGCGAAGGCGACATCGGCGCCGCGCCGTAGGAGACCAGGCGCAGGCTGCTCAGGTCGCGGGTGCGGATGCTGGGCTCGGCCAGCAGGGCGTTGATCATCGCGGGGACGAAGAAGCACATGGTGACGCGGTGCTTCTCGATCGCCTCCAGGATCTCGGCCGGCTGGAAGCGCTCCATCAGCAGCACGGTGACGCCCTGGTAGAGCATGGGCTGGATGAACATGCCGCTCGCGTGGGTGATGGGGCCGCACAGCATCAGCACGTCGTTGCGCTGGGCATGCATGCGGCCCATGACGATCTTGCGCAGCGAGGCCATGCGGTTGCCGACGGTCTGCATCGCGGCCTTGAGCTTGCCGGTGGAGCCGGAGGTGTAATGCAGCACGGCAAGCTCGTCGGGGCGCATCTCGACGTGGATGTGCGCGTCGCAGGCCTGCGCCAGCAGGGCTTCGTAGTCGAGCCAGCCGCCCTCGGCCGGCGCGGGCGCGAAGGCGATGCGATGCTTGAGGCCCGGCACGGGGGCGGCGGCCTCGTCCACCATGGCGCGATGCTCGGGGCCGGCGAGGCAGGCGGCCGGCTCGGCGTTGGCGAGGGCATCGGCCAGCTCGGCCGGTGCCAGGCGCGAGTTGAGCGCGACCTTGACCAGGCCGGCCTTGTAGAGCGCGCATTCGAGTTCGACGATCTCCGGCCGGTTGGGGGAAACCACGGCGACGCGGTCGCCGCGTTGCAGGCCGAGTGCGAGCAGGGCGTGCGCGAGGCGGTTGGAACGGCGCTCGAGCTCCGCGTAGCTCAGGGCGCGGTCGCGGAAGAGGATGGCGGGCCGGTCGGCCCAGAAGCGCGCACTGCGCGCGGTGTACATGCCAAGGTTCATTTCGTGTCTCCGGTGTCTCGTATGGCTGGCAGTCTAGGAAGCAAAGGGGCGCCGGTGGATAAGCGAGCGGCCGGGTTTGATAAGCTGGCGTGATCACCCGGCGGGGCCTCGGAGACATCCACATGGGCGTGCGGCTCGACGACATCGACTACTTCCTGGCGGTGGCCGCGCACGGCAAGGTGCGGGCCGCGGCCGCGGCGCTGAACGTGTCGCAACCGGCGATCACGCAGGGCCTGCAGCGGCTGGAAAAGGAGCTGGGCTTTCCGCTCTTCGAGCGCAGCAGCCGCGGCATGCAGCTGACGGCGGTGGCCACGCAGTTCCGCGAGCGCACGCAGGCCCTGCGCGCGAGCCTCGGCGATGCGATCAAGGAGGCGGCGGACATGCACCTCGGCGAGCTGGGACTGCTGCGCGTGGGCGTGTCGCCGCTCTATGCGCAGCGGCTGTTCGTGCCGGCGACGGTGGCGCTGCACCGGCAGCGGCCGGCGGCACGGCTGCGGCTGATGCTGAACCTGAACGATGCGCTGGTCGCGGCGCTGCGGCTGGGCGACATCGACCTGTCGATCAACGCGCTGCCCGGCGTGATCCCGCCGGACCTGCAGGCGCTGCCGCTGATGGACGACGCGCTGTGCCTGGTGGTGCGCGAGCACCACCCGCTGCTGTCGAAGCGGCGCCTGCGGCTGGCGGACCTGGTCGATGCGCAGTGGATCCTGCCCGGGCCGGCGGTCGCGGCGCGGCGCAGCGTCGAGGGGCGGCTGGCCGAGGCCGGGCTGCCGCCGCCGCGGGTGACGGTGGAGGTGAGCAACACGGCGGGCGGGCAGCTCAACCGGCTGGTCGCGCAGAGCGACCTGGTGTCGATCATGAGCGAGTCGCAACTGGGCATGGCGAGCGGCCAAGGGCTGGCGCCGCTGCCGATGGCGGACGCTCGCTTCACCCGCACCATCGGCGCGCTGACGCGCAAGGGGGTGGCGCTGCCGCCGCTGGCGCAGCGCTTTCTGGAGCTGCTGGAGGAGACGGCGCGCGGGGAGGTGGGGCCGTCGGGGCCGGCGCGGCGCGGCGCGAGAAGGCCGGCGCGGGCCTGAGCGCCGCGATGCCTACAACTGGCAGAACACAGGGGTCACGGGTCCAGGCCCTCGGCGTGTTCGCGCCTATTTCCGCGCGAACAAGGGTTGCTCGAAGTGCGCGACGCGCGTCATGCGCCCGGCGAAGCACCACTCGCGAAACTGGTAGAGAAAGGCGGCGGTCGGCGCTGCGATCCAGGTGTCGCCGACGGGCATGCGCAGCACGGGGTACACGCTGTCCTCGATCGCGTCGAGCAGCGGCGCATCCGCGCGCATGAACTCGGCGATGGGGATGCGGTGGATGCTCTCGACCTCGGCCTCGCTCGGCACCAGCTCGCGCGCGGCGCCGGCCCAGACGACGACCGGTGTGATGGCAAAGCCGGAGTGCGTCGCGAAGTCGTCGAGGCGGCCGAGGATCGCCGATTCGTCGAGCTGCAGGCCCACTTCTTCGTGCAGCTCGCGCAGCGCGGCCTGCTCGGGGGTTTCGTCGCCGTCGATGCTTCCGCCGGGCAGGGCCCACTGCCGCGGATGGTTGCGCATGTGCGTGGGGCGCCGCGTCAGCAGTACGGCGGCTTCGCGGCTCCACGCCGTCGGCGCGGGGATTCCGGGGAGCGCGGCGCCGAAGCCTTCCTCGACGATCGCCAGCGCGACGGCAGCGCGCCGGGAGCCGGGCGCAGGGAGCGGCTGCAGCTCGAAGCAGCGCAGTCGTTCGGCGATCGAGGCGCGCAGAGGGTCATCGAGCCGCATCGACTACTCCTTCGGCTCCAGCGCGGCCAGCAGGATCGCCAGGCGGGCATCGAGTGCCGCGAGGTCCGCGGCCTTGATCGAGGCCAGCAGCCGCTGCTCGTTGGCCACGTGCGCGTCGACCGCGCGATCGATCAGCTTCAACCCCGCCGCCGTCAGCTGCACCAGCATGCTGCGCGCATCGTCGCGGTTGGGCACGCGCTTGACCAGGCTGCGCGACTCCAGGCCCTTGAGGCGGTGGGTCATCGTGCCCGAGCTGATCATCAGCGATGAGAAAAGCTCCGTGGGTGCCATGCAGTAGGGCGCGCCCGAGCGGCGCAGCGTGGCGAGCACGTCGAATTCCCAGCGCGTCATGCCGAAGTCGGAGAAGCAGCGGTCGAGCTCGCGCTGCAGCAGCGCGGCGCAGCGCTTGATGCGGCCGATGGTGCCCATCGCACCGACGTCGAGATCCGGGCGCTCGCGGCGCCACTGGTCGAGGATGGCATCGACCGCGTCCGCGGCCCGCTTCTTCGCAGCCATGCAAAAAGCCCCCGTTTATCTTGATGTCGAGATTATCTGCTACGCTCGATTTATCTTGAACTAGAGACAAATCCATGTCCAGTCGCCAAGCTTCCGTCTCCTGGGGCGATGTCCTGCTGACCGCCTTCGCGCCGGCCATCTGGGGCTCGACCTACATCGTGGCCACCGAGCTGCTGCCGCCGGACCGGCCCTTCACCGCGGCGCTGCTGCGCGCGCTGCCGGCCGGGCTGCTGCTGGTGTTGTTCAGCCGCCGGCTGCCGGCGCGGGGCGAATGGGGCCGGGTGTTCGTGCTGTCGGCGCTGAACATCGGCTTCTTCCAGGCGCTGCTGTTCGTGGCAGCCTACCGCTTGCCCGGCGGGCTTGCGGCGGTGGTGGGTGCGATCCAGCCGTTGCTGGTGATGGGGCTGGCATGGGCGCTGGACCATCGGCGCCCGCCGCAGCTCGCGGTCGGTGCGGCGGTGCTGGGCATCGCGGGCATGGCGGCACTGCTGCTGTCGCCGGGCTCGGCGTGGGATGGGGTCGGCATTGCCGCCGCGCTGGCCGGCGCGGCGCTCATGGCCGCCGGCACCTACCTGACGCGGCGCTGGCAGCCGCGCATGCCGGTGCTGGCTCTCACGGGCTGGCAGTTGCTGCTGGGTGGGTTGATCCTGCTGCCGATGACCTGGGCCTTCGATCCGCCGCTGCCGGTGCTGACCGGGACGCAGGTCGGGGCCTATGCATATCTCTCGATCGTCGGTGCGCTGGTGGCCTATGCGCTGTGGTTCCGCGGGATCGCGCGGCTGTCGCCGGTGGCGGTGTCATCGCTGGGGCTGTTGAGCCCGCTGACGGCGGTGGTGCTGGGGTGGGCGCTGCTGGGGCAGGCGATGCGGGGTCTTTCGTTTGTCGGGCTGGTCGCGGTGCTGGTGAGCATTCTGGCGGTGCAGTGGGCGATGAGCGCGGGGCCGGCGCGGGGGGCGGGGGTGCCGGAGGCGGGGTGAGGGGGCGAGCACATCGGAGGGGCCGCGAATGGGCCTCGGTCGGCGAGATCGCCGAGCGGCTGCAGGCGCAGCCGCACGGGGTGGTGGCGCTGGTGTCGCGCTGCGAGGAAGCGGGCCTGGTCAGGCGCAAGCCCAGCACCGTCGATCGCCGGCTGGTCGAAGGCACTTGCTGCCCAAGGGGCGCAAGGTGCTGGCGTTGCTCGCGCAGCTGCATGCGCTGGAGCCGTCGCACCTGGCCGAAGCGGTCCGGCTCGCCAACGAGATCCGGGGCGAGATCGAGGACGGCGAGGCGTAGCGGGGGGCGCTCCGGCGCCGGTCCGCTTCAGGCGATCAGCGCGTCGAGCAGCCGGGCCACATGCACCGCCTGGCGCTGCGCGCCGTCGGCGATCTGGTGGCGGCAGCTGGTGCCGTCGGCCAGCACGATGGCGTCGGGCTGGCTGCGCACCGCGGGCAGCAGGGCGGCCTCGGCCATGCGCATCGACACTTCGTAGTGCGAGGCCTCGTAGCCGAAACTGCCGGCCATGCCGCAGCAGGAGCTCTCGATCAGCTCGGGCTTCGCATCGGGGATGAGCTTCAGCACCTCGAGGATGGGGCTGACCGCGCCGAAGGCCTTCTGGTGGCAGTGGCCGTGCAGCAGGATGGGCTTCTCCGCCGGCTTGAGGGCGAGCTTGAAAAGGCCCACGCGCATCTCGCGCGCGATGAACTCCTCGAAGAGCAGCGCCTGGGCCGCGACGGTCTTCGCCTTGTCGCCCAGGCCCATCGCGAGGGTCTCGTCGCGCAGGGTCAGCAGGCATGAAGGTTCCAGGCCCACGATGGGAACGCCCGCTTCGGCCAGCGGTAGCAACGCATCGATCAGCGCGCCGGCGCGCGCCTTGGCCTCGTCGACCATGCCGTTGGCCAGGTAGGTGCGGCCGCAGCAATGGTGGCCGCTGAATTTCTCGACGGTGTGCAGCAGATAGCCCGCGGCCTTGAGCACGCGCGCGGCGGCCCAGGCGTTCTCGCTCTCGAAGCCGCCGTTGAAGGTGTCGACGAAGAGCACCGCCGACTTTCGGCCGCTGCAAGCCGCGGCGATGACCATGTCGCGGCTGGTGAAGAGCGTCGGGTCGGGGGTGGTCCAGAAGGTGTCGGTGCGGAACTCGGGCAGCGAGCGTTTGGCCGACAGCCCCAGCAGGCGCTCGCCCAGCCAGGCGGCGCCGGGCAGGCGGTTGCGCAGGTTGAAGAGCCAGGGCATGCGGCTGGCGGCGTGCAGGTACTCCGGCAACCGGGCGACCAGGCGATCCGCGAGGGTGTGGCCGTGCTTCTTCTTGTAGTGGGCGAGGAACTCGATCTTCATCTTCGCCATGTCCACGCCGGTCGGGCAGTCGCGCTTGCAGCCCTTGCAGCCCACGCACAAGTCCATGGCCTCGCGAACGGCCTCGCCGGTGAAGGCGCCCGGGCCGAGCTGGCCCGAGAGCGCCAGCCGCAGCGTGTTGGCGCGCCCGCGCGTGAGGTGCTGCTCGTCGCGCGTGACGCGGTAGCTGGGGCACATGGTGCCGGCGTCGAACTTGCGGCAGTGGCCGTTGTTGTTGCACATCTCGACGGCCTTGGCGAAGCCGCCGGTGACGTCGCCGCCGCTGCCGGGCGGGGTGGTCTCCTCGGTCACCGGGTCGGCCTGCACGTTCCAGGCCGACCAGTCGAGCACGGGGGTGATGGGGATGCGCTTGTAGGGCTGCGGCGCGGAGGCGGGCGCGAAGCGGAAGAGGGCGCCGTCGTCCATCTTCGGCGGGTCGATGATCTTGCCGGGGTTGAAGAGGCCGATCGGGTCGAGCTTGTTCTTGATGGCGCGGAAGGCCTCGTTGATCGCGGGGCCGAACTGCCACTCGATCCATTCGCCGCGGCACAGGCCGTCGCCATGCTCGCCGCTGAAGGCGCCCTTGTACTTGCGCACCAGCTCGCCGGCTTCCTCGGCGATGGCGCGCATCTTCGCGGCGCCGTCGATGCGCATGTCGAGGATGGGCCGCACATGCAGCGTGCCCACCGAGGCATGGGCGTACCAGGTGCCGCGCGTGCCGTGCTTCGCGAAGACCTCGGTCAGGCCGTCGGTGTAGGCGGCCAGGTGCTCGAGCGGCACGGCGCAGTCCTCGATGAAGCTGACCGGCTTGCCGTCGCCCTTGAGGCTCATCATGATGTTGAGGCCGGCCTTGCGCACTTCCCACAGGGCCTTCTGCGCGGCCTCCTCGGGCATGCGCATCACGCTGTCGGGCAGGCCCAGGTCGCCCATCAGCTCGGCCAGCTGCTGCAGGCGCTGCAGCAGGGCGGCGCGGTCCTCGCCCGAGAACTCGACCAGCAGGATGGCGGCGGGCTTGCCGATCAGCGCCTTCTCGACGGTCGGCTTGAAGGCCGGGTTGGCCAGGCTCAGCTCGATCATGGTGCGGTCGACCAGCTCGACGGCGGTCGGGCCCAGCTTCACGATGTGCTGGGCCGAATCCATCGCCGCGTGGAAGCTCGCGAAGTTGACGACGCCCAGCACCTTCGCGCGCGGCAGCTCGCACAGCTGCAGCGTCAGGCTGCGGGTGTAGGCCAGCGTGCCCTCGGCGCCGATCAGCAGGTGCGCGAGGTTGACGCTGCCGTCGGCGGTGTAGGGCCGCTCGCTCTGGTTGTCGAAGATGTCGAGGTTGTAGCCGGCGACGCGCCGCATCACCTTGGGCCAGCGCTCGGCGATCTCCGCGCGGTGCTGGCGGGCCAGCTGCTTCACGTGCTGCGCGATGTCGGCGGCGCGGGCGCCGAGCGTGGCGACCGGGCCGAAGTCCACCAGCTCGCCATCCGACAGCCAGGCGCTCGCGCCCAGCACGTTGTGCACCATGTTGCCGTAGGCGATGGAGCGCGAGCCGCAGGAGTTGTTGCCCGCCATGCCGCCCAGCGTGGCCTGGGCGCTGGTGGAGACGTCGACCGGGAACCACAGGCCGTGCGGCTTGAGCTGGGCGTTGAGATGGTCGAGCACCAGGCCCGGCTCCACGGTGACGCGGCGCCCGGCCACGTCGAGCTCGAGCACGCGGCGCAGGTGCTTGCTGTTGTCGATGACCAGGGCCGCGCCGGTGGTCTGGCCGCACTGGCTGGTGCCGCCGCCGCGCGCCAGCACCGGCACCTGCAGGTCGCGCGCGATGTCGATGGCGGTGGCGACGTCGCGCTCGCTCTTCGGCACCAGCACGCCCACCGGCATGATCTGGTAGATGGAGGCGTCGGTGGCGTAGCGGCCGCGCGAGGCCGCGTCGAACAGGACCTCGCCCTCGGTCTCGGCTGCGAGGCGGCGCGCCAGCGCGGCGCAGACCTCGTTGGGCGGCAGCACGGTGCCGGCCGGCTGCAGATGGCTGGGGGGATCGATGCGCATCAGCGCTTGCCCGCCAGGGCCTCAGGGTAGATCTCGCCGGCGCGCAGCAGCGCCAGCACCGTGTCGCGCTTGCGGTTGAGGTGCTCGACCAGCACCTCGCGCATGGCCGTGGCGTCGTGCGCGGCGAGCGCTTCGATCATGCGTTCGTGTTCCGCCACCGCGTGCTTCCACTTGGCCTCGTCCTGGTTGGTGCGAAAGCGCAGCGACTGCACGCGTGCGTTGATCGCGCGATACGTGCTGGTCAGCACCGGGTTCTTGGCGGCGTCGTTGATGGCGGTGTGGATGCGCGCGTTGATGCGGTAGTAGCCCGAGAGATCGCGGCGCGCGAAGCTGGCCAGCATTTCGTAGTGCAGGGCGCGCAGCTCGGCCAGCTCGGCATCGGTGATGCGGCGCGCCGCCAGCTCGCCCGACATGCCTTCGAGCGCGGCCAGCAGCTCGAAGGTGTTCTGGATGTCGGCCTCGGTCAGCTTGACGGCCACCGCGCCGCGGTTGGGCAGCAGGTCGACCAGGCCCTCAGCCGCCAGCAGCTTGATGGCCTCGCGCAGTGGCGTGCGCGAAACGCGCAGCTTCTCGCACAGCTCGCGCTCGTTGAGCTTGGCACCGGGGGCGATCTGGCCTTCGACCAGCATGGTGCGCAGGCGCGCGGCCACTTGGTCGTGCAGCGCCAGCCGTGAGATTTCGATCACTTCTGCCATGGCTTGATTTCCTCTGAACGCATTTTGAATGCAAAACTGACACACATCAACAGCGGCTCTTCAGGGTAATCCATCATGGCCGGATGAATTTTGCATGCAAAACTAAAAAAGAAAGGACCGCCCATGCTGCAACTCGACTCCCATCCGACCGGCCGCCATTTCCTGCAGATTCCGGGCCCCAGCCCGGTGCCGGACCGCATCCTGCGCGCGATCAGCCTGCCCACCATCGACCACCGCGGGCCCGAGTTCGGCGCGCTGGGGCTGAAGGTGCTGTCGGGCATCCGGCAGGTGTTCCAGACCCGGCACCCGGTGGTGATCTATCCGGCCTCGGGCACCGGCGCGTGGGAGGCGGCGCTCGCCAACGTGATGAGCCCGGGCGATGCGGTGCTGATGTACGAGACGGGCCACTTCGCCACGCTGTGGCAGAAGATGGCGCTGCGTCTGGGGCTGGAGCCCGAGTTCCTGGCCCTGCCGGGAGTCGACGAGACCGGGCTGCCGCGCAGCTGGCGCCATGGGGTGCAGGCCGACCTGGTCGAAGCACGTCTGCGCCAGGACACGGAGAAGAAGATCCGTGCCGTGTGCGTGGTGCACAACGAGACCTCCACCGGCGTGACCTCCGACATCGCCGCAGTGCGCCGCGCGATCGATGCGGCCGGGCATCCGGCCCTGTTGATGGTGGACAGCATCTCGGGCCTGGCCAGCGCCGACTACCGCCATGACGAATGGGGCGTGGACGTGACCATCAGCGGCTCGCAGAAGGGGCTGATGCTGCCGCCGGGCATCAGCTTCAACGCGCTGTCGCCCAAGGCGCTCGAACGCAGCAAGTCGGCGAAGCTGCCCAAGGCCTTCTGGGCCTGGGACGAGATCGTGGAGATGAACCAGAGCGGCTACTGGCCCTACACGCCCAACACCAACCTCTTGTACGGCCTGGCCGAGTCGCTGGACATGCTGCTGGACGAGGGCCTGCCGCAGGTGTTCGCGCGCCACCAGCGCTGGGCCGCGGGGGTGCGCGCTGCCGTGCAGGCCTGGGGCTTGCCGACGCAGTGCGCCGACCCGGCCGTGCATTCGCCGGTGCTGACGGGCGTGATCACGCCCGAGGGCGTCGATGCCGACGCGCTGCGGCGCCTGATCCACGAGCGCTTCGACCTCTCGCTGGGCACCGGCCTGGGCAAGCTCAAGGGCCGCATGTTCCGCATGGGCCACCTGGGCGACAGCAACGACCTCACGCTGGTGGCCATGGTGGCGGGCGTGGAGATGGGGCTGAAGCTCGCGGGCGTGAAGTTCGCGGGCGGCGGCGTGCAGGCGGCGATGGCGTATTTCGCGAGCCATGCGGCGCCGGCGGCGCTGAAGAAGGCGGCCTGAATTCGGGCATTCGAGCCCATCCACAACCAGGAGACCCATCCATGCAACGACGTTCCCTGATCCAGGCCGCGGGCGCCGCGGCCGCCACCCTCGGCGTGCCGCGCGTGTTCGCACAGGAATGGCCCAACGGGCCGGTGCGCATCGTGGTGGGCTTTCCGCCGGGCGGCGGCACCGATGCGCTGGCGCGGGTGGTGGCGCAGAAGCTTTCGGTGATGTGGAACCAGTCGGTGATCGTGGAGAACAAGGGCGGCGTGGCCGGGGTGCTCGCGGCCGAGTACGTGTCGACGCAGCCGAGCGACGGCTCGACGCTGCTGATGGCACACATCAACAGCCATGCGCTCGCGCCCAGCCTGCAGCCCAAGCTGCGCTACAGCGTGGAGCGCGACTTCGTGCCCATCGTGCTGGTGGGCGTCACGCCCAACCTGCTGATCGCGGGCCCGGCGCAGAAGGCGGTGACGGTGAAGGACATCGTCGCGCTGTGCACCGCGGAGCCCGGCAAGGTGAGCTTCGGCTCGGCCGGCGCCGGCTCGGCCCAGCACCTGGCGCTGGAGATGTTCAAGCTGCAGGCCAAGGTCGATGCGCTGCACGTGCCTTACAAGGGCAGCGGGCCGCTCTTGGCCGACCTGATGGGCAACCAGATCCAGTACAGCTTCGAGACCATGACCGCCGCCACGCCGCATGTGAAGAGCGGCAAGGTGACGGCGGTGGCGCAGACGCGGCTGAAGCGCGCCAAGGGCCACCCGGGCGTGCCGACCATGCAGGAGCAGGGCTTCGAAGGCTTCGAGGCCACCACCTGGTACGGCCTGGCCGGGCCCGGCAAGCTGCCGACGCCGATCGCCGACAAGATCAACCGCGACGTGAACACCGTGCTGGCGATGCCTGATGTGCAGGAGCGGCTCGACACTTACGGCGCCGAGGACGGCGGCGGGTCGCGGGAGAAGTTCCAGAAGTTCATCGCGGCCGAGATCGAGAAGTGGGGGCGGGTGGTGCGGGATGCGAAGGTGAAGGTGGACGCCTGAGCGCACGAAGGAGTCTGCAGTCCTCAAGACCGGCCGCGAGCCTCGCTTGGGTTACGTCAAGTCAATGGTTGGCTTTGGCCAGAGCTTGGCTAGCACACCATCGCTGATGTTTTGGATCTTCCAGCGTAAAACGTTGGCTCGAATGCGGTCGGTGTAAGGCGCAAGACTCGGCGGAATTTCGGAAGGCAGGAGTTCGATTTGATCGTCGAGCTTCGGGACTGGCCCACCCACGAGGAACAGCACGGCAAGGCGCTGAGAAGCTGCTAGATTCGGCGGATTCGATCTCAACCAATTGCGTGACATCGTGAGCAGCATTTCGAACTGATTTCGCTTGAGCCCGTTGAGCACACGGTCGATGACCTGGGCGCCGGCTTCGATCTTGGGGTCTAGAGTCAGAGCGAAGCACTGGTTCAGCAGCTTTTCATAGGCCTCCAGGATGATCGCCACCAGCCGATGCTTGTCCTCATAGGGCAACTGTTCGACGTCAGCCATTGCCTGACTGAGCAGCATGTCCAGCCAGCGCGCGGGTGCCCTGAGCAGGGCCGGCAAGACGTCGTTCGCTTTCGCGAGTCGACCGGTGACATGCGATTCGATGGAGCCCATCCCACGCGGCGTCAACCACGGATCGTTGTCCAATGTCCGGTTGCTGAAATGGCCAGCCGTGCGAGTCATCGTGATCTGAAGCAATTGCGTGTAGCTCGAATTCACGTCTTCAGACATTCGCCGTCCCACCTCGATGGCGGCAGTCATGACCATCGCCTGCACGTCATGGATCGACAGGTACGCGCTGTGGTCATCGACGTCCTGCACCAATGCATCGACCACCATGGGGCAGGGCGACAGGAATGGCGGCTGTTCCGCGATCAGCCTGCGCAGGGGCCTGGCAAAGAAGCCGTAGCGGAGCACGGCCATTTGCGGCGGACTCAATTGAAGCGCATGGCGCAAGGCGCAGGCATCGATGCCAATGTTCGGGCCCTTGGCCAACGCTTGGAGGATGAACTCGCGCATGTCCGGGTTTTCTCTGCGCAACAGCCATTCCATTCGAGCCTGGGCTTGGAAGCTGGTGTCGGTCGGAGCTGAAGGATCAACCTGGAGGAGCACCGTTTCGTCGCTCAAGATCTGGCAGAAGCCCTCGTCGCCGAAAACGACGTTTCGCGCCGTCTGTGATGACGTGTGCCACGCGCGGCTAGTTCCGGTCGGGTCGAGCGAGAAGAAACGTGCGCGAGTAGGGACTTGCATGTGGAGCGGTTCGTTGGATGCCGGCTACCTGGTGAGTAACCCGAAAGCACCAATGATTCCCGCACCAAAACCCTGAATTTGATTAATTCTTTTGTTTTAAGAAGGACAACCTGCGCCCGCTTCTTTTTTTGAGCAAAGGTTTGCAGAGCACCGGACAGCGAACTATGTTTAGCCGGCACGGCCGCATGGCGCCGTGAAGGAGAACGAGATGCTTGGCGAGCGCATTGGTGAAGGCCGGGGCAGGGTGACGACGCAGCGGGTGCTGCCCAATCTGGGCGGCGGGCCGAAGATGGAGACCTCTTTCCAGAGCAGCGGCTCCCTGCTGGGCGTGGCCGACACGGAGACCGGCACCTACGTCGCGGTCGTGCGGCCCGACGGATCCCTGTTCGGCGAAGGGCAGGGCATCACGATGAGCCGGGAGGGCGATGTGCTGAGCTGGGTCGGGCAGGGCGTGGGCACGCTCCAGAAGGGCGGCGCGGTGAGCTACCGCGGCGCGGTGTACTGCCAGACGACCTCGCCCAGGTGGGCGCGCCTGAACAGCCTGGCGGTGCTGTTCGAGTTCGAGGTCGATTCGGAGGGCAACACCCGCGGCGAGTTCTTCGAGTGGAAGTAGCCGCGCGCGGCGGCGAGGGTGCTCAAGCCCCGGAGGCCTCGTTCCAGGTCGCCGGGTCGCCGGCCCCGGGCTCGTTCCAGAGGCAGGGGCCGCACATGGTGGCGACGTAGACGGTCTTGCCGTTCTTCACGCCCGACACCACCGGCGTGCTGCCGCACACCTCGCAGCTGTGGGCATAGTCGGGCTCGTAGCGGTCGATGGAGGTGATGGGTTCCATGCCGCAAATGATCGCAAACTCGTGTGACGCTGTCACTGCGGCACCCGGCGCTGGGTCGGAGGAGCCGCCTTGTCGGACAACGCCGCCAATGAGTCGACGAAGATGGCCTGCTTGTTGCAGCGCAACATAATGTCAGAACGCCTTGTTTTTGTTCCATCGTCCAGCGCGACGGGACACCTCCTCAACCGCCAGGGCCCCCCCGCACATGTTCAATCCCCCGTCGCTCGAAAGCCTGTCGCCCGCCGCCACCCGACTGTCGCAGGACACCCTGGCCCTTGCCTTCGAGGCGCAATGCAGGGCGCGACCGGCGCAGCTGGCCTACGGTTTTCTCACGGACGACCTGTCGCTCGCCCAGCAGAGCAGCTACGCCCAGCTGCGTGACGAGGTCCACCGCATCGCGGCCTGGCTCGCCGCCGCGACCCGTCCGGGCGACCGCGTGCTCCTGGCCTTCCCGCCGGGCCTGGACTTCGTGCGGGTGTTCTGGGCCTGCATGCTCAGCGGCCGGGTGGCGGTGCCGGTGCCTGCACCCGACCCGATGCGCCTGCACCACGCCGCGCCTCGCCTGCGCAGCGTGATCGCCGATTCGCGCGCCGCCCTGGTGCTGACCAACGCGACGCTGCTGGACGCCGCGGCCGCCGCGCTGGACCCGGCCACCTTTGCGATGGCGCGCTGGACCGCGCTGCCCGATGCGGCGCAGCTGGCCGCGGCGGGGCAGGACTTCGCCCAGCCGGCGCTCGAGGCCCAGACGCTGGCCTACCTGCAATACACCTCGGGCTCCACCTCCGCGCCGCGCGGCGTGCGGCTCTCGCATGCGAACGTGCTGGCCAACGTGCGCGCGCTGATCGCCGCGGGCCGCGGCAGCGCGGCCTCGCGCGCGCTCAGCTGGCTGCCGCATTTCCACGACTACGGCCTGGCCTTCGGGGTGCTGGCGCCGGTGGTGGCGGGCGCCACGGGCTACCTGATGTCGCCGCTGGCCTTCCTGCGCCGGCCGCTGCGCTGGCTGGATGCCATCGAGACCCACCGCATCACGCACACGGGCGCGCCGGAATCGGCCTTTGCCGCCTGCCTGCAGGCGCTGGGCGACAAGCCGCTGGGCGCGCGGCTGGACAGCCTGGTCTCGCTCAACTGCGGCGCCGAGCCGATCAAGGCCGCCACGGTGGAGCGCGTGCTGGCGGTTTTCGGTGCCGCTGGCATGGCGCCGCAGGTGTTCGCGCCTTCCTACGGCTTGGCCGAGGCAGTGCTGGGCGTGAGCGCTGGGAAGCTGGAGGCGCCGCCGCGCATCGTGTCCGCCGACCCGGCGGCGCTGCTGGCCCACCGCTTCGAGCCGCTGCCGGAAGGGTCGCCGCAAGGGCGCAACCTGGTGGGCTGCGGGAAGGCGATGCAGGCCACCGAGATCCTGATCGTCGACGAGAACCAGCACGCCTGCGCCGATCGCCGCATCGGCGAGATCTGGGTGCGCTCGCCCGGCGTCGGCGGCGGCTACTGGATGCAGCCCGAGGCCAGCGAAGCCACCTTCGGCGGCCACCTGGCGGACGGCACCGGCCCCTGGCTGCGGACCGGCGACCTGGGCTTCCTGGACGGCGGCGAGCTGTTCGTCACCGGCCGGCTGAAGGACCTGATCATCGTTCACGGCGAGAACCACTATCCGCAGGACCTGGAATGGAGCGCCGAGCGCGCCCATCCCGCGCTGCGGCCGGGCTTCGGCGCCGCCTTCGCGGTCGACACGCCGGCCGGCGAGGGCGTGGTGCTGGCGCTGGAGCTGGACCGGCGCGCGCAGGCCGGCGCCGAGGCCGATGCCGAAGCGGTGTTCCGCGCCGTGCGGCGCGCGATCGCGGTGGAGCACGGGCTGCCGGTGCATGCGATCGCGCTGCTGCGCGCGGGCGGGCTGCCGCGCACTTCCAGCGGCAAGGTGCAGCGCCACCGTTGCCGCGAGGCCTTCCTCGCCCACGAGCTGCCGCTGGCGGTGCCGCTCGACGCCGGCACCGAGGCGCTGCCCGAAGGGAGCTCGCAGGAGAGCCCGGAGGACGGCGATCGCCGGGACCGCCTGGGCTACGTGCTGCCGCGCGACGCGCGGGAGCAGGCGGTGTGGGACATCTGGTGCGAGGTGCTGGGCACGCGCGCCTTCGGCGTACACGAGAGCTTCTTCGAGCTCGGCGGCAATTCGCTGCGCATGACGCAGGTGGTGTCGCGCCTGTCGGCGCACTTCGGCGTGGCGCTGCCGCTGGCCGAGCTGTTCGAGCATGCGAGCGTGGCCGCGATGGCGACGCATGCGGCCCACGCGGCGCAGCAGCCGCACAGCGCCAAGGCACCGGCCGGCATCGCGCCCGTGCCGCGCGGCGCGGCGCTGCCGGTCTCGCTCTCGCAGCGGCGCATGTGGGTGATCCAGCGTTTCGACCCGGCATCGACCGCGTACAACGTGCCGATCGCGATCCGGCTGCGCGGCGCCTTCGACCCGGCCCTGTGCCAGCAGGCGCTGGATGCCATGGTGCAGCGGCACGAAGGCCTGCGCACCTGCTTCGTGATGGGCGAGCACGAGCCGATGCAGTCCATCGTGCCGGCGCTGGCCGTGCCGATCGAGCAGATCGACCTGAGCCGGCTGTCGGAACGCGAGCGCAATGCGCAGGCGCGCGTGCTGCTCGCCGAGCGCGCCGCGCAGCCCTTCGACCTGGCGCAGGCCCCGCTGCACCGGCCGACGTTGATCCGGCTGGGCGAACGCGAGCATGTGCTGTTCTGGGTGCTGCACCACGCCATCACCGACAACTGGGCCAGCGCGCTGCTGATGCGCGAGGCCCTCGCGGCCTACGGCGCGCTGGCGGCCGGGCGCGAACCGGTGTCGGCGCCGCCAGCCATCGCCTATGCCGACTACGCCGCCTGGCAGCGCAGCCCCGCGGCGGTGGAGGCACGCCGGCCGCACCTGGATTACTGGCTGGAGCGCCTGCGCGACCTGCCCGACCTGGACCTGCCCACCGACTTCCCGCGGCCGGCCAAGGCCAGCCACCGGGGGGCGCGCGTCTCGGCCGGGCTGCCGCCGCGGCTGCGCGAGGCGATGCGCGGCTTCGGCGGGCGCGAGGCGGTCACGCCCTTCGTGGTCTACCTGTCGGCCTTCGTGCTGATGCTGTCGCGCCACGCGAAGAGCGAGGACATCGCCATCGGCACGCCGATCGCGAACCGCCACCGCTTCGCCGCCGAGCCGCTGGTGGGCACGCTGGTCAACACGCTGGTGATGCGCACCGACCTGGCGGGCGACCCCAGCTTCACTGAGCTGGTGCACCGTGTGCGCCGCAATGCGCTCGAGGCCTACGCCCACCAGGACGCGCCATTCGACGAGCTGATCGACGCGCTGGGCCACGACCGCACGCTGCAGCCCGAGGGCCCGGTGCGCGTGCTCTTCAACGTGCTCAACGCGCCGGTGGGCGAGCCCGAGCTCTTCGGTCTGGAGGTGGACGAGTTCGACTTCGAGCGCGTGGCCGCGCAGTTCGACCTGTCGATGCACATCGACACCGAGTTCTCGCAGCGCATTCACCTGGAGTACGCGAGCGATCTCTATAGCGAGGCGAGCGCCGAGCGCATGCTGGAGAACTACCTGTCGCTGGTCGAGCGCCTGCTGGCGCAGCCCGAGCGCCGCATCTCCGAGCACGAGATGCTCGCGCCGGCGCAGCTCAACCTGCTGCGCCACGGCTGGAACGGCGCGCGCTCGCCGGTGCCCGCACGGCAGCTGGTGCATGACTACCTGGACCTGGGCGCGCCGGAGGTGCGGGAGCGCGTGGCAGTCATTGACGCGGCGGGCGGCACGCTGAGCTACGGTGATCTGGAGGCGCGCTCGAACCAGCTGGCCCACGCGCTGCGCCTGCGCGGCATCGCCCGCGGCCAGCGCATCGGCCTGTGCATCGCGCGCAGCCCCGAGATGCTGATCGCACAGCTGGGGGTGATGAAAGCCGGCGCCGCCTATGTGCCGCTGGACCCCGACTACCCGGCGGACCGCCTGCGATTCATGGCGAAGGACGCCGACCTGACTGCCGTGCTCGCGCAGCAGGACACGCTCGGCATCCTCGAAGGGCTGGCCATTCCGATGCTGGAGATCGAAGACAAACGGCTCGCGGGCGGCCACCCGGAGACGCCGCTGGTGCGCGATCCGGCGCTCGACGCCACGCCGCTGGACGAGGCCTACCTGATCTACACCTCGGGCTCCACCGGCCAGCCCAAGGGCGTGCGGGTGCCGCACCGCGGGGTGGTCAACTTCCTCGCCGGCATGGTGAAGACGCCGGGCCTGGCGGCCGATGACTGCTTACTGGCGATCACCAGCCCTTCCTTCGACCCCTCGGTGCTGGACCTGCTGCTGCCGCTGGTGGTGCGGGCCCGGGTGGTGATCGCTTCGCAGCAGCAGGTGCACGAGCCGGCCGCGCTGCGCTCGCTGCTCGAGACGCACGCGGTGACCCTGCTGCAGGCCACGCCCTCGGCCTGGCGCGCGCTGATCGAGACCGGCTGGAGCGGCACGCCGCGCTTCCGCGGGCTGATCGGCGGCGAGTCGCTGCCGCCCGTGCTGGCCGAGCAGCTGCTGGCGCGAATGGCCGAGCTCTGGAACATCTACGGGCCCACCGAAACCACGGTCTGGGCCACGGCGTGGAAGGTGGAAGAACCGCGCAAGGCGATCGCGGTGGGGCAGCCCATCGACAACGTCAGCTGCTGGGTGCTCGACGAGCAAGGCCACGCCTGCCCGATCGGCGTGCCGGGCGAGCTCTACATCGGCGGCGCCGGCGTGACCCTCGGCTACTACCACCGCGACGCGCTCACGGCCGAGCGCTTTGTGCCCGACCCCTTCGGCGAAGAGCCCGGCGCCCGGCTCTACCGCACCGGCGACCTGGGCCGCTGGCGCCACGACGGCCTGATCGAACTGCTGGGGCGGGCCGACCACCAGGTCAAGCTGCGGGGCTTCCGCGTCGAGATGGGCGAGATCGAGTCGGCGCTGCTCGACCATCCCGAGTTGGCGCACTGCGTGGCGGTGACGCGCGCCGAGCGCGAGGACGACGTGCGGCTGGTGGCCTACTTCGTCGCGCGCGGGCCGGTGCCGCCCGCGACGCCGATGCTGCGCGAGCACCTGCGCACGCGCTTGCCGCACTACATGATCCCGCAGCACTTCGTCTCGCTCGACGCGATGCCGCTCTTGCCCAACGGCAAGGTCAATCGCGCCGCGCTGCCGGCACCGGTGATGGACGTCGTCCTGGCCGACGGCCGCAGCTACGTGGCCCCGGCCACGCACGGCGAGCAGCTCGTCGCCGGCATCTGGTCGGATCTGCTGGGCGTCGAGCAGATCGGGCGCACCGACAACTTCTTCGACCTGGGCGGGCACTCGCTGCTGGCCATGCGGGCGGTGGCCGCGATCGAGTCGCTGATGGGCTGGAAGGTCGCGCCGCGCCGGCTCATCTACGAGAGCCTGCAGCAGATCGCGCGCGAAGAGAACCTTCAGGCGCGCTGAGCCTTCGCGCGGCTGAAGGGCTTGCTCAGGAAGGGCGAGCCCTTCTCGCCGAAGCGCCACGGCACGTCGGCCGCCTTGGAGATGCCGATGCGCGGCCCGGCCTCGACCACGACCGCGGGGTGATCGTCGGGCGCGGCGAGCAGCGCGAAGGGCGGACGGTCCAGCCGCTTGCCGTTGAAGCCGGCATCGACGCCCAGCGCCTGAGCCACCCGGCCGGGGCCGGCGCACAGCAGGCGGAGGTCTTCCACGCCGCGGCGCGCGCGCATGCGCTCGAGCCCGGCGGTCGGGGCCAGCGCGCGGATCAGCACCCCGGCGCCATGGCCTTCCTCGCGGCAAACGAAATTGAGGCACCAGTGGATGCCGTAGGAGCGGTAGACGTACGCGCGCCCGGGCGGACCGAACATGGCCGCATTGCGCAGCGTGGGGCCGCCGAAGCTGTGCGAGGCCGGGTCCTCGCGGTCGTAGGCCTCGGTCTCGACGATGCGGCCGCCGACGCCACCGACCAGCAGCACCAGGCCGATCAGGCGGGGGGCGACCTCGTGCGAGGGCGCGAGGAAATCGATGTCGGCGGGGGAGCGCGGGTTCACGGCGCCATGCTGCCGGAAGTCGGGACGATCAAAGGCCTTTCTCCACCATCTCCAGCAAGCGCAGGCCCAGCGGATCGGTCTGCTCGCGCGGCACGCCGCGCAGCGGGCCATCGATGATCAGCAAGGCCAGGCCATGCACCGCCGACCAGGCCAGGAACTCGGCGCCGGGGCGGCGCTCGGGCGGCAGCACGCCGGCCGCCACCAGCTGGTCGAGCGCGGCGCCCAGCAGCTCGAAGGGGTTGAGGCCGCTCGCGCCGCCCTTGGCGTCGGTGGGCGGATCCGCCAGCTCCACCGGGGCGCCGAAGGCGGTGCGGAACAGGCCCGTCTGCTCCTGGGCGAAGCGCAGGTAGCCGGCACCGATGGCGCGAACGCTGGCGCGGGCGATCTCTGCCGGCGAGCCGTCGCGCGGCACGGCGGCGAGCTCGGCCTCCATGGCGCCGGCCGCCGCCGACAGGGCCGCGGCGCGCACGGCCAGCAGCAGCGCCTGGCGGCTGGCGAAGTGCCGGTAGGCCGCGTTGGGCACCACGCCTGCGCGCCGCGTGGCCTCGCGCAGCACCACCGCCTCCGGCCCGCCCTGGCGGGCCAGCTCGACGCCCGCCTCCAGCAGGGCCCGGCGCAGATCGCCGTGGCGATAGGTGCTGCGCGCGGGTGGCACGGGGCTCGGGAGCATCATTTTCTTTTCCATGTGGACACCGTCCATTATCTTTGCTATTGTCTTGTGGACGTTGTACACAACAACGGAATTTCCCTCGACCACCGTGCGTTTTTTCAAGGAATCCCAATGAGCACCAAGATCTTCGTGAACCTGCCCGTCAAGAACCTCGAGAAGTCCAAGGCCTTCTACGGCGCGCTGGGCTACAGCTTCGACCCGCGCTTCACCAACGAGCAGGGCGCCTGCATGGTGATCAGCGAGGACATCTACGCGATGCTGCTGGTCGAGAGCTTCTTCAAGACCTTCACGCCCAAGGCCATCGCCGATGCGACGAAGAGCACCGAGGTGCTGCTGTGCCTGTCGTGCGAGAGCCGGGCCGAGGTCGACGGCCAGGTCGCCAAGGCCGTGGCCGCCGGCGGCAGCACGCCGACCGAGGCGAAGGACCACGGCTTCATGTACCAGCACGGCTTCCAGGACCTGGACGGTCACATGTGGGAGCTGGCGTACATGGACATGAGCGCCTTTCCCCAGGCCTGATCCCCGCGCGATTCGATTCCCTTCCACCACCACCCCCTCCCAAGGAGATTGCCATGCATGTCCAGCCCTACCTGTTCTTCGAAGGCCGCTGCGAGGAAGCGCTCGAGTTCTACCGTGCCAAGCTCGGCGCCGAAGTGACCATGCTGATGCGCTTCAAGGACAGCCCCGAGCCTGCGGGCAACGCCGAGATGTGCGGCGGCGCCGAGATGTCCGGCCCGCCGGCCGAGAACAACGTGATGCACGCCGAGATCAAGATCGGCGACACGACCCTGATGGCTTCCGACGGCATGGCCAAGGAGGCACCCGTCTTCCGCGGTTTCTCGCTGTCGCTGACCGTCGCAGACGAAGCCGACGCCAAGCGCAAGTTCGCGGCGCTCGGCGAAGGCGGCCAGGTGCAGATGCCGCTCGGGCCGACTTTCTTCTCGCCTTGCTTCGGGATGGTGCAGGACCGCTTCGGGGTCGGGTGGATGGTGATCGTGCAGAAATAGCTCACCTTGAGGCTTCGCGCTGCAGAGCTCACGAGCTGGGCGAGCAGTGGGCGTAGGCCTCGCGCGTCCGGCCGTTCAACTGTGTGAACTAGTAGGCACGCCCTGCGCCTGAGCTACGGAACGCAGTTGGTCGAATAGTTACGAACTCCAGGACAGCCGACCGTCGTCGGTTCCAGGAGTTTTTCCATGAGACCCGTCGCCAACCATCCTGTCGCGACTTTCAGCCCGCAGGGATCCCCGAACCAGCTGCTGGTGCAGCATCCGCCCGTCCGTTCGCCGATCCATAGCTTGCGAGACATCAACCTGGAGACGCTGGAGAAGCCATTTACGAACGAGGGCATCGCCGCATACCTGAAAGAGCATGAGGTCCGCACGACCGGTGAGCAAATCTTCGACGATTGCCTCTTCCAGAGTGTGCTGTTCACCGATTTCTTCGAGAAGATCGAGACCGGCTTTTTCGAGAGGATTGAGCCCGGAGAAATTGAGGACCAATATGACCGACCGGCGCAGTACCTGTTAAAGAAGTCTGTCGAACTGCTGCAGCCCCTCGGCATCAAGATCGAAGAATGTTCGCGGCGATACGACGCGTTGCTCAAGACCCTCCCTAAAGGCGAGCGGAAGTCCCCGAACAACCTACTTCCGCTCGTCCGGGGCATGGTTGCAAGGTTCGAAGAAATTGAGAGGAATCTGCTGGCTGTTCGGACTGATCCTCAGGGCTTCAGACCGACCCGGGAAAAAGTGTGCTTCCTACTGTTCGCACACGCCATGCTTTCGGACGCCGTGGACGGGCTGCACGGGAGGATGGACGATCTCGACCCTGCTGTTAGACGCGAAGATGCCAGGCCGTACATGGCGAAAGTCGAAGAGGAGAATCAAATAATAAAGGCCTACCTGAAAGCGGAAGGAATCCGCAGTGAGCTCTTCTCGCCAGGCCCGCTAACAGAGACAGACGCGGAGCTCTGCAAGGCATGCCTAAACACTCAATGGCAGCTTCCGAATATGGAGAAGTTGACCGTGCCTTCGTTCGCGCCAACGGGTTCGCAGGGCGTGCTGGCCATCTTGCACGGCATCTTCATGGCAAGGTCTTGCTGAGTGGCGCCACTCGCAAGCCTTCCGCTGTGCACAACAACACGTACAAGCAGCGTCATCTTTCCACGCTGCGCCACGACTGCGGCCACCTCGAGGTGTTGTTCAAGGACAAGGTGTTGAGCAAGGTCGCCCCCGATTTGATGCCGATCTATCGCAAATTGACAAGTCCAGACAGCGGCATGCCTGTCTCAGAGGTGAAAGAGGACTCGGTCGTGCTTTTCTACTTGCTCCATGAAGACGAGCGGCTGACATTGAAGTTTAGAAGGTCGTCGCCCAGCGGCGAGCCCTTTCTTCACTTCGCCACCGACTTTTTCCAGCAGGCGTTTTTTGCAGTCGACATGATCAAGCTCCTCAACAAGGCGGGCTTCTCCATCACGCCCATCCACGAGAAGAGCACCGCCAAGGAGAAAACGGATTCCTTCAAGGCGGGCGCAGAGGCCTTAGACCGTCTTTGGCAGAAATTTCGCAACCGGCACGCCGACGTGCTGGCAAAAAGCGAGGTGTTCGCGGGCCTGCCGAAGTTCCTCGCCGACTGAGCAACCGTCGCGAGCTCTGCGGGCTGCGAGTCAGATCTTGCTGGCCCGCCGCGCACTGTGGCGCGAGCGCGCCAATGCGACGAACTCGATCAGTCCCCATACCAAGGCACCGCCGAGCGCGCGGAAGGTGTGGGGGTTCGGACGCCAGAAGAGGGAGGAGTTCATGGAAGGCCGGGCACCCTCGATGGGCGGCCCTTGCGTCACCCTAAGGGCCTTGTGTGACATGTTGATGGCGCGCATTGCCGCTATCCTCCGCGCACCCGATCCCCCATCCACCACGCGTGAACCCCTCGGACCTGCCCGAACTGCTGGAGCTGGCGCAGCTGATCCAGCTGGCCGGCCCGCACCTGGAAACGCGCGTCCTGTGCGAAGTGGCCGCAGGCGCGCGGCGCTTCCCGGTCCAGGCCTTTCTGCTCGGCAGCACGCGGCCCGATGCGCCGGCCGTGGGTTTCTTCGGCGGCGTGCACGGCCTGGAGCGCATCGGCGCGCAGGTCGCGATCGCCTACCTGCGCAGCCTGGTGATGCGGCTCGCCTGGGACGAGACGCTGCACCGACAGCTCGAGACGATGCGGCTGGTCTTCATGCCGCTGGTCAACCCGGGCGGCACGTGGCTGGGCACGCGCGCCAATCCCAATGGCGTCGATTTGATGCGCAACGCGCCGGTCGAGTCGAAGGAGCGCGTTCCCTACCTGATCGGCGGCCAACGCATCAGCGCCAGCCTGCCCTGGTACCGCGGCGCCGCCGGCAAGCCGATGGAATGCGAGAGCGCGGCGCTCTGCACGCTGGTCGAGACGGAGCTGCTGGGCCGGCCGCTCAGCGTCGCGGTGGACTGCCACTCGGGTTTCGGCCTGACCGACCGCATCTGGTTCCCCTATGCGCACACCGCGCGGCCGATCGGCCATCTGGCGGAGATGCACGCGCTGTGCGAGATCCTCGACCAGAGCCTGCTGCACCATCGCTACAAGCTGGAGCCGCAGAGCCGGCAGTACCTGGCCCACGGCGATCTCTGGGACCACCTCTACCTGGGCGCCGACCACCGGCCGGGCAGCGTGTTCCTGCCGGTGACGCTGGAAATGGGCTCGTGGTTGTGGGTCAAGAAGAACCCGCGCCAGCTCTTCTCGCGCCACGGCATCTTCAATCCGGTGATCGAGCACCGGCACCAGCGGGTGCTGCGCCAGCACATCGCGTGGCTGGACTTCATCACCCGCGCCGTGGGCAGCCACGAACGCTGGCTGCCCGCCGGCACGCAACGGGCGCATCATGAGCAGCAAGCGCTGGCGCGCTGGTACGGGAGGCCCTGATGGACACCTGGGTGCTGATGCGCGGCCTCACGCGCGAGAGCGGGCACTGGGGGCGCTTCGTCGGCCTGCTGGAGGACTGCTTTCCCACCGCGCGGATCGTGGCGCTCGACCTGCCCGGCAACGGGCGGCTGAACGAGGTGCGCAGCCCGCTGCGCATCGAGGCCACGACGCAAGCCTGCCGCGAACAGCTGCGCGCGCTCGGCATCGCGCCGCCCTACCACCTGCTGGCGATGTCGCTGGGCGCGATGGTGGCGGTGGACTGGGCGGCGCAACACCCGCGCGAGCTCGCGGGCTGCGTGCTGATCAACACCAGCTTGCGGCCCTTCAGTCCCTTTTACGAGCGCCTGCGCCCGGGCAACTACGGCGCGCTGCTCGGCCTGGCCTTCGGTCGCCAGCGCGCTCGCGAGCGGGAGGCGACGATCCTGCGGCTCACCACGCGCCACCCCCACGGCGGCACGGCCGTGCTCGACGACTGGACGGCCATCCGCGAAGCGCGGCCGGTGTCGCCGGCAAACGCGGTGCGCCAGGTGCTGGCGGCGGTGCGCTACCGGGCGCCGGCGCGGGCGCCTTCCGTGCCGCTGCTGGTGCTGGCGAGTGGCTGCGATGGGCTGGTGAATCCGCGCTGCTCGCGGCGGCTCGCGCGGCAGTGGAGCGTGGAGATCGCGGAGCATCCCAGCGCCGGGCATGACCTGCCGCTGGATGACGGCGCCTGGCTTGCGGCGCAGGTGGGGCGCTGGGCCGCGCAGGGCCTCAGGCGGGCATCAGCTGCTCCACCAGGCCGTCCAGGCGCGCCTTGACGCTGCGCCACTGCGGCATCAGCGTCTCCAGCAGCCGATGGAAACGCGGGCCGTGGTTGTGCTCGCCGAGGTGGCACAACTCGTGGATGAGCACGTAGTCGATGCATTCGCGCGGCGCCTTCACCAGATTCGGGTTCAGCGTGAGGCGGCCTCCCGGCGAGCAACTGCCCCATCGCGTCTGCATGACGCGCAGTTGCATCGGCGGCGGCGTGCCGACCGATTGCAACAAGGGTGCGAGGGCGGCGAGGCGCGCGGCCAGCACCTCGCCGGCGCGCTTGCGGTACCACGTATCGAGCAAGGTGCGCACGCGGACCGCGTCGCCCTGGGCCACCGCAACTTCGATGCGAGTGCCGCGCAGGCGCACCTGGCCGTCGCGGCTTTCATCGACGACGACCTTGAGCACGCAGCGCCGGCCGAGGTAGAGCAGGGACTCGCCGCTGACATGAGCGCGGGGTACCGCATGCGCAAGACGCTCTCGAACCGCTGCGACCTGGCTGCTGATCCAGCGCGCGCGCCGCTGCAGGGTCGCCTGCAGCGCGGCGTCGGATGTCTCTTGCGGCACATCGACCCGCACGCGCCCATCGGGTTCGACGTGAATGGCGATGCGGTGCGCCTTGCGCGCCGGCTGGACGCGCAGGCTGAAGGCAATGAGCTCATCGCCGTAGCGAAGGCTTCGAAGCGTTGCATCGCTCAAGCGCGTTGCCCCAGGCCGATGCGGGTCATCTGCAGCACACGAGCGATCACGTCGTTCGCCCGGTCGAGCCCGAGCGGCACATAGAGCAGCTTCAGCAGACCCTTGCGGATCGCGGCTTCGATGTTCTGCGCGTTCAGGGAATGCTCGGCCACCGCGTTCTGCACCACCGCGCTGATGGCGAGCGCATGATGGACGTGCGCGTTTCGCTGGGCTTCGTCGAGCGCCGCCACCTCGCCATCGCCCAGCGCCAGCAGGATCGCGCCGTACGCCCTGGCTCGCGGGTTGTGGGCCAGGAGTTCCGGCATGCCGGGCGTGGCGCGCCGATCCACGTCGCGCTCGAATTCCCTGAACAGCGCGTGCTGCGTGCGCGGGTGTTCGAACATGGCCTCGGCCTGCTCGATCGCCGCCTTCAGCAGGTCGGAAAATACCTTCTGCGCATAGGGGTCGTCGGCCAACTCCTGCTCGATGGTCTTGCGCACGCGGGTCTTGATCAAATCTGCCTCGTTGCGCGTCTTGTCCTGCGACCAGGACTCGGAAACGTCGGGCACGCCCCGCTTTTGCAGCATGAAGCGGCCACCGGTGATGCGGGCTTTGGTACCAACGACCTGCTCGTCGATCAGCCTGCGGATCTGCTCGTCGTATTCGCTGGGTTCGGCCGTCTCCATGGCATCGCTTCGCGCCGCTTGCCGCACCTGGATCAAGATCTTGAGGTCTGCCTTGTATCCCTCGACCAACGCCTCCGAAAAGTCAGGGTCCTCGAAGAAGCCGCGCGACGACAGCGCGGTCTTCAGGCAGAGGCCGAAGGCCGTCAGCGCGGCGTAGAAGTCGTCCCGAAGCTTCTGCCGCTGGTCGTAGTCGCCGCCCTGCCCGTCGCTGGCCATGCGAGGGCTCAAGGCCTGGCGCAGCTGTTCGGCGTCCTTGCGGTTGGCGACGCCCTTGAAGAAGGACCAGACCGCCTCGTGCCGCGCCGGCAGTTGCCTGTACTCGGTACTGAGCTGTGCGTAGAGTTCTTGCAGATCGCCGATGTCGAAGCCGCCTTGCGTGCGGGCTTCGAGGTCCTGGTAGGCACGGATCGTCGTGTCGAGCTCCTTGAGAATGCCGCGATAGTCCACCAGCAGGCCGTGGCGCTTGGCGTCGTGCAGACGATTCACCCGGGCGACGGCCTGGATCAGGTTGTGGCCCTTCAGTGGCTTGTCGAGGTAGAGCACCGCGTTGCGCGGCTCGTCGAAGCCGGTGAGAAGGCGATCGACCACGATCAGCAGGTCGGGGTCGCCGTCGGTCCCGAAGTCCTGCAGCACCTGCCTTTCGTGGTGCGACGCGTCGACGCCATGATGCAGCATGTTCTGCTGCCACCATTTCTGCACCTCGGACAGGCCGCCTTCGTCGATCTCGGCGTCGCCTTCGCGCATCTCGGGCGGGGAGATCACGACCATGCTCGTGACCAGGCCCGTCGCGTCGAGCGCCTTCTTGTAGCGGATCGCGTCGGCCTTGCTGGCCGTGGCGACCTGGCCCTTCAGGCCTGGCGTCATCCTCTTGAAGTTGTCATGGAAGTGCGTGGCGATGTCCCATGCGATCAGCTGGATGCGCTTGGCCGCGCCGTGGATGGCGCCGCTCCTCGCGTACCTCTTCTTGAGGTCGGCCCGCTGCGCCTCGGCGAGGCCTGCGGTGATCCTGTCGAACCAGCGGTCGACGGCGCCGGCGTCGATGAACAGCTCGGGCACCCGCTCTTCGTAGAGAAGCGGCGCGACGGCACGGTCCTCCACCGCGCGCTGCATCGTGTACGCGTGGATGATCGGGCCGAACTTCTGCGCTGTCTTCTCGTCCTTCAACAGCGGCGTCCCGGTGAAAGCCACGTAGGCCGCGCGAGGCAGCGCCTTCTTCATGCGCTCGTGCGTCTCCCCGCCATGGCTGCGATGGCCTTCGTCCACCAGCACCACGACGTTGGGCGAATCGTTGCGGCACTCCGCAAGCCTGGAAGCGGTGTTGAACTTCTGCACCAGTGCGAAGGTGATGCGCTTCGTGCCCTGGCCGATGCGCCGGGCCAGGTCGCGCCCGCTCGCGGCCTTGCTGTGCTCGCCCTCCTTGTGCGTGGCAATGGAGGACCCGAACGCCCCGCCGGCCATGAAGTTGCGTGCGAGCTGCGTTTCGAGATCGCGCCGGTCGGTGATCACCACGAGCCGGCACTCCTTCAAGCCGTCGTGCAGCAGCAGCGCCTTGGTGAGGAACACCATCGTGAAGCTCTTGCCCGAGCCCGTGGTGTGCCAGATCACGCCGTCCTCGCGCGCGCCATCGGGTCGTTGCCCGGACAGGCGCGCAAGCAGCGCGCGCACCGCGAAAAACTGCTGATGGCGTGCCACGATCTTTCCGATCCGGCTGTCGAAGACCACGAAGCCGCGCATGAGTTCGAGCAGCCGCTCTCGCGTCAGCAGGCTGACCATCAGGCGGTCTTGTTCGTTGGGCGGCATCGACAGGAACCCGCTCGACTCGAAGTACGCGCGCACCGCGGCAGGCGGGCATTCGAAGAGCGCCGCATGCAACGCGGCGGGCAAAGGCGCGTTCTTCAGGGCGAGGACGTGCGCATCGTCGAACTCTTCTTCCAGTGCCCAGTGCGCCCAGAATCTTTCCGGTGTGGTCGTGGTGCCGTAGCGGGCGTCGGTCTCGCTGACGGACAAGAGCAATTGCGCGTAGACGAACAGGTGCGGGATCTCATCGTCGCGCTGGTTGAGCAGGTGCTGACCGATGCCTTCGAGCACCATCGCTTCGGCGAGGTTTCCACCGTGCCGGCCGTGGGGCTGCCTGGCTTCGATGACGACCAGCGGGATGCCGTTGACATAGCCGACGATGTCCGGCGCGCATTCGTGCGCGCCCCGGGTGGAGACGACGCGCAGCGCTTCCGTCGCGTCGAAGCGGTTGGCGTTCGGGTTCATCCAGTCGATGACATGAATCGTCGGCTGGTGCCGCCTGCCGTCCGGCATGAATTCGGTGACCGTGATGCCATAGGCGAGCTTGGCGTAGAGGCGCTCGTTGGCCGTCAGCAGGCCCTCGCCGAGGCCGACGGTCGACAGCTCGCGCAGGATCTGGTCGATGGCGCTGGGTGAGAGGTGATAGGCCTCGCCCTTGTAGTCGAAGCGGCGGGTCTGCAGGACTTCGATGAGCCGCGGCTTGAGGAGGACTTCGCGCGTCGAGCCGCGCAGGGTGAGGCAGTCGGCGGCGCTGAGGTAGTTCCACCCGAGATTGCAGAGCATGCGCAGCGCGGAAATCCGGGCGCTGTACTGTTCGCGAGTCGGCGCGCCCGCTGTCATTGCGCCTCCGTTTTCCAGAGAGGATGGTTTGTCCAGTCCTCAGGAAACCCCATCGCGGCCCTCCAGCGCGGGACCGACGCCATGGGATCGATCAAGGCCTCGCAGCTCGATGTCCAATCGTTTCCGTTGGCACAACATCTCAACAAGTGACGAAGCATCAGCAGTACGTAGAAGATTCGGTCATTTCTCGGAGTAAGAGGTGGCAGCCAATGCTTGCCGCCTTTGAGATCCGGCCGAATCGCCAGTTCGCGATTCCATAGGCGGCTGTGGTGCGCGCAAACGTTGCGTACGTATGTAAGTACGTGGAGCCAATCTTGCAGCCGCTTGGGGTGAAGCTCGAATCGCGTACCCATAGCCCGCTTCTCGTCGGATTTCAAACCCTGCACAAGACGCGACAAGCTGCCCAGACTCATGACTTCGGTCAGCATCCACACTGGGAGTACCGGAAAGCTCGCATAACGGCGGCGGTAGTGCGAGACGAATGCATCCTGTGAGCGGGCAGCTTCTTCGTGAAGTTTGGCGATCCATCCCGCATGGGCAAAGCGCGGGTGAAAGTTGGCGGCGTCTTCGTGGCCGAAAGGGCCATATCGATGCCCGAGTTCATAGGTCACCGCTGTCCTGAGAGCCACTTCGGCGCGCTCAAGGGCATCGAGCACGAGCAGTCGAAGCCGGCGATCGAACTCGTACAACATCAGCACATCGTCGAAGCTCACCGACGATTCGAAGTCGCTAGAAGCCTCTCCATCGGAATTGCGCAAGCGAAATGGATACCAGTACCCACTTAAACGGTAGTAGCTGATCGAGGAGAGGGCGCGAAGAGCAACGTCGGACTTGCTTACGGTCATGCCGCGCGCCTGAATTGAATGTCGAGACGCTTCCCCGCGATCCGGCCACATCGGCGGAGGACGAGTCGAGCGTGGTGCTGTACGGCGAGTTCGAAGGTCGCGGCGTCTGCTGACGGGCAATGCAGGCGTGCGTGCGCTGAGCGACGCCTGCACCTTCGCCGAATACCTGGGCCTGGGTCTGCCCTCGAATCTCCGGCTGATGCAGGTGCCGAATGACGGCAAGCCCGACCATCTCTCGAGCCGCGTGCTGGACCGCCTGGTGGGCGAGCGCCTGCCGCGCGATCAACGGCACTACACGAAGACGGCCTTCATGTCTGCGGCCCGCGATGCACCGCCCATGGGCTACACGATCGTGACCGACGCGCTGATGCGCCGAGGCGTCCTGAGCTTCCAGACCCAGGGGCCGCAACTGCACCATGCCCATGAGATGCCCCAGCGCGACTGGCTTCCGGCCGGGCCGGTAGGGGCGGCTGCGTGAGCACCGGCCATCAAAATGAGAAAACGCGCCCGAGGGCGCGTTTCAATCGCAAGAGAAGAGGCGACCTACTTGGCTGCCACCACCCGCACCATCTCCAGGCACTTGTTGGAGTAGCCCCACTCGTTGTCATACCAGCTCACCAGCTTGATGAAGGTGCCGTCGAGCGCGATGCCGGCCTCGGCGTCGAAGATGGAGGTGCGCGGGTCGCCGCGGAAGTCGGTGGCCACCACCTTGTCTTCGGTGTAGCCGAGCACGCCCTTGAGCGCGCCTTCGCTCTGTGCCTTCATCTCGGCGCAGATCTCCTTGTACGTGGCCTCCTTCACCAGCTCTACCGTGAGGTCGACCA
>NZ_JBDGIO010000014.1:0-199349 GCF_057657375.1 Variovorax sp. Soil_C_12
TTGATCTCACCGCCGCCTGAGCGGCTCCTATCCAACCTCCGCCGCAGTGAGAAGGGCGTGGTTCATTGACCGCTTACAACTGATGGGGGCCACACCGATACTTTTTGACGAGGGCGGTTCTGGCGTCAGAAGGATGGATCGCTCGACGACAGAGGCGCCTCGGCGCAAGGCGGCGATCGGCCGGGCCAATCAGGCTTGGGCGCGCCCATATAGGACTTTCCGCCAGCTCAAAGCGCCGCGGCACCGGCAGGCTGCACGTGTGCCGGAGCAGCGAGCCCTCGCGTAGCAGGCCACCTCCTGCCCTGCAGATCAAAGCGAGGACATAGGGTCGGCGACGCGGCAATGTTCCGGCGGTTCTGCGGGTTCTCCCCTACCAGTAACCACGTGACTTTCAAAACGCACGGATGTATTCTTCTAAGCAAGTGCTTTTGGAATTCGAGCGAACGAATGCAGCAAGCGTGCGAATGCTCGGCACCCGCGCGCTGCCTGCTGAGTCTGTCGTTTTCGACGTTGATTGCTCATTGAAACCTGAACCGGACACAGATCCCTCCCCATCGCGCTTCCCCGGCGCTTGTTTCCAGTTTTTCCTACCTTCATCAGGAGCTGTTCATCATGCCCAACACCGAACATCCGGCCCCTTGGCTAGCGCGCGACCTGCAGCGCGATTCCAGCTGGATTCACAAGCTGACCGACAATCTGGTCGCGGAGCTGCGGGCGGCCGTGCGTCATGCATCGAGTCTGAACAAGCAGATCCTCGAGATGACACAGCAGGATTTCCCCCTTAATGCTGCTGCGGTGAGGGAGATTCGCGACGCATTTGCAGCCGTGCAGCGCCGATGGGGCCTGTGCCTGATGAGGGGATTCCCGGTTCGCGAATGGTCCGAAGCAGAGAGCCGGCTCGCGTTGTGGGGGCTTGCGTTGCACGTCGGCGTCGCACGCCCCCAGAACAAGAACAGCGATGTCATGAACGACGTGCGTGACGAGGGCAACCAGTACCGCACACGCGAAGGCCGAGGCTACAACACGAATTCCAAGCTCGATTTCCACATCGACCTCTGCGACGTCGTTGCGCTCCTGTGCCGACGTGCGGCCCGCAAGGGTGGCCGCAGCCTGATCGGCAGTTCTCTGGCGGTCGTCGACGAATTGACGCGCGTTCATCCGGAGTGCGCCAAAGCCCTGCTGCAGCCGTTCGCAATGAGCCGGGTTGGCGCCCAGGGGAAAGGGGAGCTGCCCGTCTACCTGTCGTCGCTGACAGGGGTCGTGAATGGAGTGCGCGCGTTCCGGATCAACCGACATTCGATCGAGCGAGGGCAGCTTGATTTTCCGGATGTTCCTCGGCTCACCTCTACGCAAATGGAAGCCGTGGACACGGTGGAGCGCTTGCTGGCGGATGACCGCTTCTGCTATTCGATGGACTTGCAAGAAGGTGACCTTCAACTTCTGAACAACTACGTGGTGGTCCACTCTCGCACGGACTTCGAAGACTTCGACGAACCGGACGAGAAGCGCCACTTGCTCAGGCTGTGGATGGCTGTGCCCGATTCGCAGCCGCTGCCGGACGACTGGCGGGATGCGTTCCACGATGTGCGGGCGGGTGCCGTCCGCGGCGGGTTGAGAGGAGGGCAGATCACCCCGGCTTTCCTCGCCTTCGAGCGGAGGCAGGCCGAGGCGTTCGGCATGCCGAACACATACATGGCCTAGTACGAATGCGAGCATTCGACAAGGAACCACAAATGAATTCTGCGGCGCAACTCAGGGAACGCCTGGCTTTGGCGCCAGTGATGGCAGCAGCTTGTTATGACTCGCTCTCTGCGCGCATCGCCGAAGTCGTCGGCTTCGATGCCCTTTACCTGAGCGGCATGGGAGTGGAGGTCAGTCAACTCGGTGCTCCGGACATCGGCCTGATCACGATGTCCGAGCTTGCCAGCCATGCCGCACGCGTCGTTGACGCCGTGGAGTTGCCGGTGGTGGCGGACATCGACGCAGGGTTTGGCGGGAACATCAACGTTTACCGAACCGTGAGAGCCATGGAACGTGCGGGCATCGCCGGGCTGCAGATAGAAGACCAGGTTCAACCCAAGAAATGCCCGGTACTCCCTGGCCGCGCGGTCGTCAGCCGTGAGGCAGCACTGGATCGTCTGAAGGCGGCGCTGGATGCGCGCCGAAGCTCGGACCTGGTCATCATCGCGCGAACTGACGCCGACGTGAACTCGCTGCAAGAGACGTTGGACCGTTGTGAGATGTTTAAGGAGGCCGGTGCCGACATGGTGATGCCGATGTATGGCGAGTTCATCAAGGGGCTGTCGCCGCTTGAACAAATGGACTTCCTCCGGAAGATGTGTTCCCGCATCCGCGGGCCGGTCATGGCGCAGGGGTCGCTACCCCCTGCAGGTTTTACGGCCGATGACCTTGCGGCCGCAGGCTTTCGGTTCGTCATGTTCGCCTCGTCGGCGGTCCTGACGACGGTCAACGGGCTGGCCAAGCTGTATCGCGAGATCAAGGAATCGGGGGCCGACGATCGCAGCTACAAGGATGGCGAATTTCCCCTGCTGCTCGATGTTTTCAAGGCCTTGCACCTGGAACGGTACAACGCCATCGATGGTGGTTGACTGCGATAGCGCGCTTCCACTGCGCGTCCTCATCGGGCGCGTCACTTGTTTGACCCCTTTCATGCCTGGAGCCTCTCATGACAAGATTTCAAGCGGACACCTTCACACCGGAGCGAGTGGCTGATCGTCTGGCCATTCAGGACCTGATCCACCGCTGGTGTCGCGCGGTCGACCGCCTCGACTTCGAGGCGATGCAAGACATCTTCCATCCTGAAGCCATCGACGACCACAACCGCTATAGCGGTGACATCCCCGGGCTGCTCAAATGGATCAAGGAGCGGCACAGCACAATCACCTTCTCGATGCACATGGTCGGCAACATGGTTATCGAGTTCGCAAGCCCAGAACTCGCCCTTTCGGAAACGTACGTCTGGTACATCCAGCGGTATCCTCCGGAAGCAAAGGAGTCTCTTATTGCGCTGACGAATGGCGTGCCCGGAAATGATGGCACCGGGATGGACCTGATGGGATGCGCCCGCTACGTCGATCGGGTCGAGAAACGCGACGGACAATGGCGCATTGCCAAAAGGACAGCCGTGGCTGACTGGAAGGGGGTCCAGCCCTTTGACAGCGGCGGGCCGGCTCCCTTGCCGCACTGGAACATCGGCCGCCGAGACAAGGGCGATCCTCTTTACCGTGAACGCGCGGCAGTCGGCTTGCCTAGCGCCTAGCTCGCCCGGACGCCGCGTTCAACAAGCAACAGGCGTGCTAAGTCGTCCTCACCCCGGGCCGTAATGGGAGCCCGGTGAGTGGGCACTCAACGTTGCCGCGATACGAGCGCCCTGGCTTTGGGGTCGGCCGCGGTATTCGCGTCCGCAGCCACCATCCGAAAGACAATCTGCGTGTATTGCTCGCCGATAGCGTCCGGCGTCAACTTTCCCGAATCGGAGAACCAGCGCGCCACGGAACTGCACAAAGCGAGAATACTCGTGCACATGATGCGAGGATCGGCAATGTCGAAATTCTTTGCCTTGCATCCTTCCACGAGCGTGTCGTAGAACAACGATTCGATCTCCTTGCCAATGTCATCGATGGACTTCCGGTATTCGGCGTTCAAGAATCGAAATTCGGTAGTGGCAACTCGCAACGGTCGCCGCATGATCGCGTGACAAACGACATGCAGCTTCACCAGAGCTGCGAGGCGCTCTTGCGGATCTGGAAAGCTTTTTGCGGTGTTGACAAGTTCCTCGATGATCCATTCGCCGACGATCCGGATGATGGTAAAGAGGACTTGCTCTTTCGTGCTGAAGTGCGTGTATACAGCGGCGGGGCTCATGTTCGCCCGATCCGCGATGTCGCGGGTACTGGAGCCGTGGTAGCCTCGATCGGAAAAACACTCGGTCGCCGCGACCAGGATGTTCCGTAACGAGTCCACATGCGTGCGGGCGCCAAAGAGCTCCTCCGGCGTTTGGGGAAACTGGGTTCGGGGACGCAGCCGCGCGTACAGGCGCTGGCTCTTGCGATCTTCATCACTCATGCTATTGACAACCTTTTCGCGTGTCGCTTGCTGTTGCTGCGCCATGGGCCGTGATTATAGCGATCACTTAGTCGAATCCAGCGACTGCTTTTAGCCGATGAGCGCCGTTCTCGGCATGCCCGCGCGCCCGTTTCACTTCATCGCAACTACGAAGAGCTTGTGGCGCGTTCACCGTCCAAGACAAGGCGGCTCGCCCGTTCCTAGGGTAACTCCCTAAAGCCTGGGTTTGACGGCCGGCAAAGCCGCGGCTAACATAAGCAAATGCTTAGGAAATGCTAGCAAATGATCTAAGAAGCGAAGCGACGGATGTGCAGTCAGTGCTGTCCGATGCCCCTGAACCTGATCCAAAGGTATCCCCTCTATGTCGGTACTGCTTACAGAAGTTCGAGAGTTCGTGGGAGTCATGACCCTGAACAGGCCCGAAAAACACAACGCGATGAACGCAGAAATGTTCGTCAGAATGGCTCAGACGTGGGACGCGTGGGCAGTCGATCCCAATGTGCGATGCGTTGTCATTACCGGTGCAGGCGAACGGGCCTTTTCAGCCGGCGGTGACCTCGGCTCATTGATCCCGGTTCTTACGCGGGCCCGACCGCCGCAAGATGAGTTCGAGACGACGATGCTGGAAACGCATCCTCGCGTTCGGGACGTTGCAATGCTCCGCACGTTTTTTCCGAAGCCGGTGATCGCAGCCATCAACGGATTCTGTGTCGCCGGCGGAACGGAAGTTATCGAGGGAACAGACATTCGGATCTGCACGGAAAGCGCCACCTTCGGTCTGCCCGAAGTCAAGCACGCCATCCTCCCTGCGGGCGGCTCGCTGACCCGTCTGACTCGCCAAATGCCGTTTTGCAAGGCAATGGAAGTGATCCTCACGGGACGATCGATCACCGCTGCAGAAGCACTCGAGCATGGCTTTGTCAATTACGTGACCTCCCGAGACCAACTACTTGCCAAGGCGATGGAAATTGCCCGAGAGATCAGCCAGAACGGGCCACTGGCGGTGGCTGCAGCCAAGAAGGCAATGATCGAGACATCTGGGATGCCTCTTGACCAGGCTTATCTGATCGAGGACAAGGCCTGGGACTCGGTAGCCAGCTCGCAAGATGCGAAAGAGGGGCCCTTGGCATTCATGGAAAAGAGGCGCCCCGTTTACGTCGGCCGCTAAGAAGCATATGAACAAACTTTCCGATAAATCGTGCATCGTGGGAATCGGGCAAACCGAGTTCACGAGGGGCACTGCAAAGAGCGAGCTGCAACTGCTTCTCGAAGCCACAGACAAGGCCCTGCAGGACTGTGGGCTCGACGCCCATCAAATTGACGGCATCGTCGGGCCGCCGGTCGCCGCGACCGCTGAGCAACTTGCCGCCAATCTGGGAATCAGGAATCTGAAATACGCATCCACCGTCTTGATGGGCGGGGCGAGCCCAGTGGTCGCGTTGCAAACCGCCGCCATGGCGGTTGCCACCGGGGTGGCGGAATACGTGCTCGTGCCCATGGGATGGAACGGTTTCACCGATCGGCGCATCAGCAAGGTCGGCACGGATGTCAAGGCGATCGCAGGTTCGCTTGGATCCTATTACATCCCGCACGGCGCGGTGTCCCCGGTGCAATGGTACGCGTGGCTCGCCACGCGGCACATGGCGATGTACGGGACCAGCGAGGATGCACTCGCAGAGGTTGCCTTGAACAGCAGGGCGCACGCGCAGATGAACCCCGATGCACTGATGCATGGCCGGCCGCTGACACGCGACCAGTACGACAGTTCGCGCTGGATATCCAAGCCCTTCCGGATGTTCGACTGTTGTCTGGAAACGGACGGTGCGTGCGCGGCGATCGTCTGTTCGCCCGAGCGAGCAAGAGACCTGCGCAAGAAGCCGGTCTTCATTGCAGGCATTGGCGAGGGACACCCCTATCCCGCCGATGATTTCTGTTCACGCGAGGACATCTTCAGAATCGGGTTGTCCGACGCAGCCCCTGGTGCTTTCGCCGACGCAGGCATCACTCACAAGGACGTCGACTTTCTCGAGGTGTACGACTGCTTCACCTTCGTCGCATTGCTTCAGCTCGAAGCCATGGGGTTCTGCGAGAGGGGGGAGGTCGGCCAGTTCGTGAGCGACGGGCGGCTGCGTCTTGGAGGCGCGATGCCGATGAACACGCACGGCGGCCTGCACTCCGAAGCCCATGTCTGGGGCATGAACCACATCAATGAAGCCGTCAAGCAACTGCGTGGAGAGTGCGGCGACCGGCAGGTGTCCGGTGCCAAGGTCGGCGTGGTAACCGGTTGGGGCGATTTCGGCGACGGCGGCTTGGCAATCCTGCGGAATGACTGACATGAACGACAAAATCGCCTTTATCGCTCCGGCCCCCTCCAAATTGTCGGACGAGTTCTACAGTCACTTTTTGAACGGCAACTTCTGCATTCAGAGGTGCAGCGCGTGTGACGCCTGGCATCACATTCCGAGAGAGAGATGCGCAAACTGCGGCTCTTTCGACCTGCGATGGGCGGCGTGTTCAGGAGAAGCTGAGCTGTTCTCCTGGACCGAAACAAGGACAGCGCCGCTACCGTCTCTGCAGGAAGACGTTCCATTTACCGTGGCGTTGGTCCAACTCGAAGAAGGCCCGCGCCTCGTTTCCCGACTTGCCAATTTCAACAACGACGATTTAGCCATCGGGCGCAAGCTAAAGCTGAAGGTTGAGTTGGTGGATGATGAATTTGCTCTGCCTGTCTTTGAGCCCGCCTGACTTGCCTGGAGATGCACATGACCCAATTGAGAACCCCGGACGATAAATCTATCTATTACGAGTATTACCCTGGTCGCGGCCCAGTCGTCGTTCTTGTCCATGGCTGGGGACTCAACGTTCGAGCCTGGGATGCGACCCTCAACGCTCTCATCGGCAAAGGGCGCGCGGTCGTTGCCTTCGATCAGCGGGCTTGCGGCAAGTCCGACATGGATTTCCAGACCGCAACCATCGAAGACGGAGCCGGTGACGTGGCCAACCTGGTGAAGTCCCTCGGGCTGCAGGAGGTCGTGCTGAACGGCTGGTCACTTGGCGGCGCCATCGCGGTCGAGGCTGCGCACCAATTGGGTGCGGTGTGCAAGGGACTCGTCCTGACCTGTGCCGCGGCGCCCCGCTACACCAATGGCGCGGGCTTCACCGCGGGGGTGCAGCAGGCCGATCTGGATGGTATGGCGTCGGCCTTCCGGCGCGACAAGGCCGCAACCAGCTTGGCTGTCGCCACCGCATGCTTTGCACCAGGTCGTCCGGCGAACGACATCGAGTGGGTGCAACGGATGTTTCTGGACACCGGTCCGATGGCCCTCCAGACGCTGGAGGCCCTGGGGCCCCTCGACCAGCGAGAGGTGATGAAGGGGCTGAAAGTACCCACGTTGATCATCGCGGGGGAAGTGGACACGGTGACTCCGCTGGGATTGGCACAGTCGTCACATGAGCTGATTGCCGACAGCCGCTTGGCCGTCCTGTCCGGATGCGCGCATGTGCCCATGGTGGAAGGCTTTGACGAGTACCACGCCGTGCTCTTCGACTTCATCGACAACAAGGATTGACGCTGCCATGAATCCGAACGCCGGGGTCCTGAGCGGCCTGCGGATCGTGGATCTTTCCACGATCGTGTTCGGCCCTTACTGCACGCAGATGCTGGCGGACATGGGGGCCGAGGTCATCAAGGTCGAAGCACCCGAGGGTGACTTCTTCCGCCAGAGCGGCAAGGCCCGGACCTCCGACGACATGGGTCCGATCCACATGACGCTGAACCGGGGCAAGAAGTCCGTCGTCCTCGACCTGAAGTCGGACTCCGGGAAGCAGGCGCTGATCGACCTGATTCGCAGTGCCGACGTCTTCATCCACAACGTCAGAAGCGCCGCGATCAAGAAGCTGGGGTTCGACTACGAGACAGTCGCGACCCAAGCGCCCAACGTCATCTATGTTCACTGCGTCGGGTACGCGTCCGTCGGGCCCTATGCTGATTTCCCCGCGTACGACGACACGATCCAGGCGGCGAGCGGGCTGATCGACCTTTGCGCGCGGACCTCGGAAACCTACAGCCCGAAGTTCATTCCCACGATCGTGGCGGACAAGGTTAGCGGCCTTTACGCGGCCCAGGGCGTGCTCGCGGCGTACATCCACAAGCTGCAGACCGGCAAAGGTCAGCACGTCGAGATCCCGATGTTCGAGAGCTTCGTCCACTTCCTCCTCGAAGAGCATCTCTTCGAAAGGACGTACGAACCGCCGGTCGGCAACTTCGGGTACCGCCGGATCATGGACAAGGATCGGAAGCCCTTTCCGACCTCGGATGGCTTTATCAGCATCCTGGCTTATACGGACCAGAACTGGAAAGATCTCTTCAAGCTGCTCGAGTGCCCCGAGATTCTTTCCGCCCAGCCCGTCGAGGGTTCGCTGCTGCGAGTCCAGCACGTTGGCCAGTTCTATGCGGCCATCGCCGAAAGGACACCGATGCGCACGACCGCGGCCTGGATGAAGCTCTTGAACCAGATCAATGTTCCGGCGATGCCGGTGCGGAAGATCGAAGATATTCTCGAAGACCCGCAACTTGCCGCCGGGGGCTTCTTCAAGGTAGTCGAGCATCCTACGGAGGGTTCTTACATCCAGATGCAGCCCCCCGTCAAATTCAGCGCTGTCGGCTCGCCAGAGGTCGGGCACGCCCCGCGTCTCGGTGAACACACGCAGGAGGTGCTGGAGGAACTCTCGTCGGGCGCCAGACCCGACAAATCAGTTGAAATCATGGAGCGTCATCGATGACAAACGAGTCGGTTGTATTCGAGCGCGAGGGTAGTGTCGCGATCCTGAAGTTGAACAGGCCGGAGGTGCTGAACAGCCTGACCCGGGAGATGCACGTCAGGATCAGGGAAGCCTTGGACGAAATCGAATCATCGACAAAGTACCGTGCGCTCGTCATTACGGGCACCGGACGGGGTTTCTGTGCAGGGGCCGATCTATCGCAGATCGACATGACTCCGGATGAGGAACTGCTGGATCGCATCGACCCCGGCAAGCTGCTGAGCGAGGCGTACAACCCCACGGTCCGGCTCCTGAAGAAGCTCAGGGTGCCCACGATTGCTGCGGTCAACGGCGTGGCGGCGGGGGCAGGGGCGTCACTGGCGATCCTGTGTGACCTGATCATCGCGGACCCGAAATCCTATTTCGTGCAGTCGTTCGCGAGAATTGGGATGATTCCGGATGCAGGTGCCACCTGGAGTCTGGTGAACCGCATCGGCTATGGCCGGGCCATGGGCTTGTGCATGACTGGAAAGCGCTTGGATGCGAACCAGGCGAAGGAATGGGGCCTCGTGTGGGACGTGAGCGAATCCTGTCTGGCCGATTCGATCCGCTTGGCAACCGAGCTCGCGAGCATGCCGACCCGGGCCCTCGCCGCCTTGCGACAGGTCCTGAGCGTTGCCTGCCATCAAGGCATGGATGACCAGCTCGACATCGAAACGAGCTGTCAGTCGGATCTTGGCAAGAGCAAGGATTTCATCGAAGGCGTCACAGCTTTCATGGAAAAACGGCCAGCGGTGTTCCTGGGCCTCTGATGAACGAGAACGAGCGTAAACCATGAAGTTGTCGCTGATCACTGAGGAAGAGGGCGTCTACACGCTGACGCTGAATGCGCCGGAGAAGCTGAATGCGATGTCGTATGAACTTCTCGACGACTTCAGCCGAAGCCTCGATGTCGTCAAGGCCGACAAGCGCGCCAGAGCCGTCGTTCTGACGGGCGCCGGGCGCGGGTTTTCCGTCGGCGCAGAGCTGGGGGCGATGGATTCCCGAATGGCGGATAAGAGCTTCGGGGCAGGAGTAGCTCACTTCATGCACTCGGTGTGCTCTCCCGTCATCGAAGCGATCAGAACGATGCAGGTGCCCGTCATCGGTGCCATCAACGGTCCAGCGGTCGGCGGCGGATTCGGGCTTGCCATAGCGTGCCACATCGTGATTGCTGCTCGCTCGGCTTATTTCAACTTGCCGTTCGTCCCAAAGCTGGGCTTGATCCCGGACATGGGGGCCACCTGGTTTCTCCCGCGCTTTATCGGCCGTTCCCGGGCTCTCTCCCTCTGCTTGCTTGGCGAGCGCCTGTCTGGCGAAGATGCGGCAGAAATGGGATTGATCCACCGCTGCGTCGACGACGCGGACCTGATGCAGGAAGCACAGGCCCTCGCCGCGAAGATGGCTCAATTGCCTGAAGGTGTCTTCGGGGAGCTTTGCGACGCTTTTGATGTCGCGGAGCGCAATACGCTCACGCAGCAACTTGCCTTGGAAGCGGACCGGCAAGGTGTGTTGATCGAGCGACCTGCGTTCAAGGAGGGCGTCGCCCAGTTCCTGAAGGCGAGGGCTACGAAGTCCAGCTGAAGTGCGGTGGCTCGTGGCCACCGTTGGGGTTGTGCAATACAAAGGACGGTGTGGAATGTCGACGGATACCGGCTCTTCCGCGGACGAAGCAAGGCTGCCGCCGGATCTCGAGTTTCGGGGGCGGATTGCCTTGGTCGTAGGCGGCGGATCGGGAATCGGTGCGGAAGTTGCCCGCCAACTCGCCGCGATGGGATCGGAGGTCATCCTGATGGATCGATCGGCGGCTGCAGTCGAGGAGAGGGTGAAGTGCATCCAGGACTCCGGCGGCGCGGCCACTGCGATCACGGCCGACGTCACGGACTTCGCGCAGTTGCAACCGGCACTACAGGCGGTGTCAGCCAGGCATGGCGGCATTGATCTCGCTGTCAACGCGGCAGGAGTGGCGTCGAAGCCAGCGCAGTTGCACGAATGCAGCGCCGAAGATTGGGACCGGGTCGTCGGAGTGAACCTCACCGGCTTGTTCAACTGTCTGAAGGTGCAGATCCCGCTCATGCTTTCGAGGGACCGGCCCGCCATCGTGAACATTGCGTCGATCGCTGGCCTGGTCGGAATGGCGGGATCAAGTTCGTATTGCGCGTCGAAACACGGGGTGATCGGGCTCACCAAGGCATGTGCGCTGGACTACGCAAGGTCCATCCGTGTCAACGCCGTCGCGCCCGGCTTCATCGCGACGCCTTTGCTTGGCAGCGTGGTTCCGGCAGAGGGCGGTCTTGACAGACTCGCGCCGCTTCAGCCGATGAAAAGGATCGGTACCGTCACCGAGGTGGCCGATCTGATCACCTTCTTGCTTTCGTCCCGGGCCAGCTTCATCACGGGCTCCGTCTTCAATTGTGACGGCGGATTCGTAGCCCAGTGAAGCGGATGCTGTCATCTCTTGACGCCCGGGGCAGCTCTCCTTCCCTTCCACCTGACCTCGCGGACCCGCGCGGGATCGCTGCGGGCTGAAATCATGCTTCACGGACTCATGCAGGATCAGCCTCTGCTGATCTCGAATCTCATCTGCTTTGCCGAAAGGCACCACGGCGACACGGAGATCGTTTCGCGTCGCGTCGAGGGCGACATCCACCGGAGCACCTGGCGTGAGTGCGCTGTGCGCGCGCGGCAGGTGGCGAACGCGCTGGAGGCCGAGGCCCTGCGTGTCTCCGACCGTGTCGGGACGCTCGCCTGGAATGGCTACCGCCACCTCGAGCTCTACTACGGCGTGTCCGGTTCCGGCCGCGTATTGCACACGATCAATCCGCGCCTTCATCCTGACCAGGTCGCATGGATCGTGAACCATGCCCAAGATAAGGTTCTGTGCTTCGACCTCAGCTTCCTGCCGCTCGTCAACGCCATCCACGAGAGATGCACGAGCGTGAGGAAGTGGGTTGCCCTCTGCAGCGCAGAGCGGTTGCCGGACACGGGCGGCATGCCCGGTCTGGTCAGTTATGAGGAGTGGATGGGGCGCCACCCGTCGGACTACCACTGGCCCCAGTTGGATGAAAACTCCGCTTCGAGCCTGTGCTATACGAGCGGCACGACGGGCAATCCCAAGGGCGTCCTCTACAGCCACCGATCCAGCACGCTTCATGCGTATGCGATCGCTCTTCCGGATGCCATGAATCTCTCTGCGCGGGACTCGCTTTTGCCGATGGTGCCGATGTTCCATGTCAACGCTTGGGGAATTCCGTTTTCCGCTGCGCTGGCTGGATGCAAGCTCGTGTTGCCGGGCCCCGCTTTGGATGGCCCGTCGGTTCACGGCCTGATCGAGGCCGAGAAGGTCACCTTCGCGGCCGGTGTTCCCACGGTCTGGCAGGGGCTGCTTGGCCATATGCAGGCAAACGATCTGGGGTTCAGTACGCTGCGTCGAACCATGATTGGCGGAGCGGCATGCCCGCCAGCCATGCTCCAGACCTTTCGTGAACAGTATGGCGTTGATGCGGTGCACGCGTGGGGAATGACGGAGATGAGTCCTCTCGGGACGGTCTGCACGCTGAAGAACAAGCACCTCTCGCTGGCCCCGGAGCAACAGCTGGCGGTGCGCATCAAGCAGGGACGGGCGATCTTCGGCGTCGACATGAAACTCACGAACGATCAGGGTGAAGAGCTGCCTTGGGACGGCAAGACCCCCGGCAACTTGATGGTCAGAGGGCCCTGGGTGGTCAGCCGATATTACGAGGCAGAAGGTGGTAAACACTCCGCCATTCACCAGGAGGGTGATGGCTGGTTTCCGACCGGTGACGTTGCGACGATCGATTCCGACGGCTTGATGCAGATCACCGACCGCAGCAAGGACGTGATCAAGTCCGGCGGCGAGTGGATCAGCTCCATCGACGTCGAAAACGTCGCTGCTGCCCATCCGGGCGTCGCGATGGCTGCGTGCATTGGAGTCTTCCATCCCAAGTGGGATGAACGGCCCGTCCTCGTGGTGGTCAGGATGCCCGGGGCAGAGGTGAGCCGGGAGGAACTGCTGGCGTTCTACTCCGGCAAGATCGCCAAGTGGCAGATCCCGGATGATGTGGTGCTGGTGGAGTCCATCCCCGTGGGCGCCACGGGGAAAGTCCTCAAGAGCCGTCTGCGAGAACAGCTGAAGGACTACAAGTTGCCGGAGGTTCCTGGATGACCAGGTGCACTCTCTGCGTCCTTAGCAGTTAGGCTGGTGCGCCGGCGTCGCGCCGGCGTCTCCAGACTGCTATGCGCAGTCGTAGCCACTCATTGCATGCCGTCCGCCTAGCGCCCTCGGCGTAGTCGAACGCGACCAGCTGTCGTGGTAAAGAAGTGCCGCCAGCTTCAAACTCCCTTCAGGGAATGCGCACCGCGCCGCGCCGCGCCGCAGCGCACATGTCTCGGAACACATTGAAGACGATGCGGGCATCGACCGCCCCGAGAAAGATCCTGCAGCCCTTTGCCGCAAGTCGCTCGCGCGATGCAGCGGCAGCCGCCGGCTCCCAACCATCGAGGAAACAAACGACCTCGATGCCGCGACTGCGCACCAACTCCATCGCACCTTCGAGCTTGGCAAGCACTGCAGGGTGGCTTCGATCCCCGTCGCAGCCCATCGAGACAGCAAGATCGAATTCGCCGAACTGGATTCCATCGATGCCAGGGACGTCCAGGATCTCCGACAAATTATCCATACCTTCAGCTGACTCCACGAGAAGCCACACTGCACAGTCGCGGTTGGCACGCGTGGCATGCTCCGCCCACCCTGGCGAGCTATAGCGGGTGGAACGAACGCTTGGGCAAGCACCACGCGTTCCCAGTGGATACTTCTCCGTTCTGTATTTCGACGCAGCGACCACGGCTTGCGCTTGCTCAGCTGATGCAATCTGGGGCACCAGGAGTCCCATGGCGCCCGCATCGAGAAACTGTCCTAGCTCCTTGAGCGTACCGCCCGCGACGCGCACGATCGGCATGGTCCCGGCTGCCTCGGCGGTCCGAATGAGTTGCACCGCGGTGTCGAACCCAAATGCCCCGTGCTCACAGTCAATAACAACGAAGTCATACCCGACCTCGCCGGCAATCTCGGCGATGCCGGTGCTCCCCAGTTGCAGGAACGCCCCCACCGCTGCCTCGCCGACATCGAGTCGCGAACGAATTCGGTTGATTGATCTGAAATTGCTTGGCCAAGTAGAACGCGCCATTCGGTTTGATTCGGTCATAAGGTCCTTCCACTGCTCAACGGAAATTGAAGCCGCCTTCGGGCCCGGCTCTGGAACTCTATTGCTTTTCTAGTTCAAGCAAGCGCTTACCATACACGGCATTCAACACAAAGTCACGCGAAACGGAAGCAGATCACTAGGTCGATGAAGAGCCGTCCTGGTCCGCACCGTGACGCCCTTGCAGGACCAAACCGCAGCCCGTCGGTCGGCCGCGCTGCCAGCTGAACCCACCACGCTGCTTGTGCTGCATTCGCTGTAGGCGCGCCCAACTCGCAGAAAAAAATGCAATCGACCGAGGGGAGACCCTAGGTGTCAACTCGTTGACAGTCTGCGTGGCGGATGTAGACTAAGCAAACGCTCGATGAGCAGAAGCAATAGCTCTTTTTGTTGAGCGTTTCGGCGGACCTCTCCCAGCCGCCTCGCTTGACTGCTGTATCTCATCGAACAAGGCCCGGACCACCATGCCCACGACATTGCTGCGAACGTATTTCATCAAGCCCGGACATTGGGACGACTTTCTCTTCATGTGGCGTCAGGTCGCAGCGATCCGCAAGCGCTTCGGGTTCACCATCGAGTTCGCTTACGAGGATCGAGAAAAAAACATCTTCACCTGGGCGATCAGCCACCCGGGCAACGTAGATGAGGTTCACGCTGGCTACTACGCTGATCCCGACCGTGTGAAGTTAAAGCCGATCAAGGAACATCTGGCGGCGATCGACGTCAGGCAGGTTCAGCCCGTCTCGTTCGAGTAGCGCCGGTTTGCTGTTCGCCCAACCCCCGAACGCCATCTGCCACCATCAAGGAGATTCAGAAATGCGCCATCAATTCACCCGTCGCCAAGTTATCCACGCTGCCAGTTTGATGCCGGCAGCGGCGCTCGCAATGATCTTGTCCACGTGGTCCGGCAGTGCGATCGCGCAGAGCGCCTATCCAGCCGGCAAGGTTGTGACGATCATTACCCCGTTCGGCTCGTCGACGGAAATCTTCGCAAGAATCGTCGCGGAGCAGCTGACAAAAAGGCTCGGTGGAACGTTCATCGTCGAACAGAAGTTGGGGGCAGGCGGGACGATTGGAACAGCCTATCTAAGCAAGCAGAAACCGGACGGCTACACGCTCGGTATCGGGCTCAATTCGACTCTCAGCGTCGCGCCGCACATTTATAAACGGATCAACTATGAGCCGCGTGATCTGACGTACCTGGCTGGCCTGATGACGGCACAGTCAGTTCTTCTGGCGGCGCCGAACATCGGAGTGAAGTCGCCCCAGGACCTGGCCGAACTTTCGAAGAAGCGTTCGCTGAACTATGGTTCACCGGGTGTCGGAAGCTCCATGCACCTCGGAGTCGAGCAATTCAACTCCGCTGCCAACATTGCCAAGGCTGTGCACGTGCCATTCAAGACCACTGAGACCCTGGCAACGGCTCTGATGGCGAGCGATATCGACTACTACATGAGCGTGACATCCGTCAGCAAGGAGCTGGTCAAGGCCGGGAAATTCACGGCCATTGCAGTCAGTGGCCAAACACGAAATCCAGATCTCCCAAATGTGCCTACGTTCCGCGAGGCCGGTCTGGGCAGCATCGATCTGGATGTGTTGTATGGCGTCATTGCGCCGCCCGGCCTCCCTGGAGAGATCGCCGATCGGCTGCTCAGCGCACTCCAAGCGATGGCGGCTGACCCTGAATTTCGCGCCACCATTCTGCGGACGGGCAACTTCCCCGTGGCCATTATGGGAGACAGCTTCAAGAAGACCATCATTGAGGACATGTCCCGGCAGGGAGCGCTGGTGAAGGGGATCGGCATTGAACCTCAATAGCGGTTCCTTCCACGTCGCATGGCAAAAGGCTGCGGCGAGTGCCCGCGATGTGACTGTTGACGCGATGTTTCGGCGGGCCTTTCGCACCTTTGCCGGCCGGCCGGCCGTCACGTGGGAGGACGGCAGCCGCACATATTCCGAGGTGGGTGACCGTGCGTGGCGGCTTGCCAACGCGTTGCGCGGCTTGGGATATCGGCGCGGTGACACGATCGCGGTGTTGTCCGACACAAGACCGGAATACGTCGAGGCCTACGCAGCGTTTGCCGCACTCGGGATCACGCTGGCGGCGCTGAATATCCGCCTCCACCCCGCGGAGTTGTCTGCTTGCATTCGCAAGTGCCGCCCCACGGCGTTGTTGGTGTCCGATTCGTTTGCGATGCTGGCCAGCCAGCTGCGGATGGATGCGCCTGGTGTGCGGAACTGGATTGTATTTGGCGAGGTGCCCGGCTTCGACAGCTATGAAGCACTGCTCAAGGACAGCACGCAGGACGAACCGCTTCGTATCGCATGCGGCGACGACGTGCACAACATCCTGTTCACAAGCGGCACAACAGGGGCGCCCAAAGGCGCGCTGATCAGCCAGCAGGCCGCGGCTATGCGCGGCCTACGGATCGCACAGTGGTTCGGTCTGACGGAGAACGACGGCTTCGTCGGGTGGTTGCCGCTGTTTCATTGCGGCGGGGACGAATCTCTCTATGCCACCATCTGTACAGGGGGCACTTTTGCGACCTTGCGGCGGGCGGAAGTGCTTCAGATGTACCGGCTGATCGAGCGTGACCGACTCACTTGGACATGCCTTCTTCCGGGCGTCATCACCGCGTTCCTCGATGATCCTGCGCGAAAGCAACACGACCTTTCCAGTCTCCGCTTCGCGCTTGGCTACGCGAACATGATGCCGCAGGTCATCGCCCGCCTCACGCAGGAGTGCAAGCTTCACTTCTATGATGCCTACGGACAAAGTGAAGTCAGCTATTTGCTGGCCCACGGCCGTTCGGGGCCAGGTGAGGTGCCCAGCCTACGCAAGACACCTGCTCCACTTTTGGAGGTGCGCATCGTCGACGATGACATGAAGGACATGCCGGTAGGGGAGGCAGGCGAGTGCGTCGTACGGGGTCCCACGGTTATGTCCGGCTACATCGACGACGACGCGGCAAACGAAGAAGTCTTCCGCGGCGGCTGGGTCCATACAGGCGACCTCTTGCGACGCGAGGCCGACGGCACGTTGACATTCGTCGATCGGAAGCGCTATCTGGTGAAAACTGGTGGGGAGAACGTCTATCCCGCCGAAGTAGAAGCAGTGATTGGTCAGCACCCCGCAGTGCAGGAGGCCTGCGTTTTCGGCGTGCCGGACGATCATTGGGGCGAGTCCGTCAAAGCGGTGGTTGTCGCGCGAACCGGGAGCGAGGTGACCCGCGATGAGATCGCAGCCTGGTGCCGCGAGCGTCTGTCAGGGTACAAGAGGCCACGCTACTTGCAATTTTTGGAAAGCGACGAGTTGCCTCGAAGTACCACGGGCAAGGTGCTTCGCCACGAACTTGCACGGCTGCCCACAGACGATTCACAGCGCGCCGCGTAGCCCCTAACTTACGCCCGCATCCAATCTGAACCGCATGTTCCGGAGATGACATGGAAAAGTCACGCGAGAAGAGTCTGGCAGCTTGGGGTGTAAAGCTTGCAATGCCCGATCAAGTGCTGAGTGGTTCGGCGGAGTGTGTTCTTCCCGCCGAGTTGGCACGCTTGAACCTTCATCGAGCATTTCTTATCGTTAGCGGCAGCCTGAATTCCAAAGCTGACTCGATCACGTCGATCGTCACAGCCCTCGGGCCGCGTTGTGTTGGTGTTTTTGATCGCATGCCGTCGCACACGCCGGACACGGCGGTCGTGGAGTGTATGAAGCTCGCAAGCTCGCTGAAGGCGGATGTCATCGTCAGCATCGGTGGCGGGTCGGTGACGGACGGGGCAAAAGCCGTAGCGCTGTGCGTATCGAACCACGTAAGCGATCTTGAGGCGGTCGAAAAATACTACACGCAGGTTGATGTGAACGGCACTCGTTCTTATCCGGAGTATCCGGGCATAGCCGTGAAAGTCGTGTGTGTTCCGACGACTTTGTCCGGAGGCGAATTCAATTCTCGGGCCGGGATAACCGACACGCGAAGCCGGATCAAGCGAAGCTTCGATCACAAAAGTTTGACTCCGTGCTCGATCATTCTCGATCCGCACCTGGCATGCAGAACCCCTTCAGAGCTCTTCTTGTCCACCGGCGTTCGGGCCATTGACCATGCGGTAGAGACGCTCTGTTCCTTGGACGCCAACCCCTACACCGATGGACTGGCGATTCAAGCACTCAGGCTTCTTGGACCAGGCCTCAAAGCGGTGGCTGCAGATGCTGATGATGTGGCAGCAAGGTTGGACTGCATGGTGGGTGCCTGGATGTCGATGACGGGGATCGTTGGCGGGATGCGGATGGGCGGCAGCCATGCCCTTGGGCACGTTCTCGGCGGTGCATTCGCAGTTCCTCATGGCGTGACCTCATGCATCACCTTGCCTGCAGTGCTTGAATGGAATGAGCCGGCGACACGGAGCATTCAGCAGATGATTGCCCGCGAAATGGGGTTTTCCAGCGAAGTACTCGCCTCCGAAATGCGCCGCTTTGTCGGGGAACTCGGACTGCCCCGGCGCTTGAGTGATGTTGGCGTCGGCCCAGAGCACCTTGAGATTGCTGCGGAAAAATGTCTGCTCGACGAATGGCTATATTCCAATCCAGTGCCCCTAGATAAGGAGGCAATCATCCAAGTTTTGCGACGTTGTCTTTGATCGAATACCGGAACGCGGCGCGCGCCAGCCTAATGCGTGTGGCCTGCGGCCCAGTCTGATTCAGGCTAGTGTCGTGAGTTAGAAGTTCGTTGAACTATTGATTACTGCTGAAGTCTCTCGTGTACCGTGTGTACCCGACGAGGCTGCAATGAGCGGACGACCCAAAGCGACACTGGTTTTGACCGATGCCGAGCGCGAGGACCTCCGAGCCCCTTTATACCGATCCGATGTTCGTGGAACTGGAGCTGGGCGGAAATCTGGTCTTAGCCAACACTCAATGCTCTGACGTACGAAGTTCATCGCTTAACCAGTCCACCACCTTCAGGGTGTCCGAGCGCCGGCTCAAGTGAGGCGCTACCCAAACGGAAAGCGTGTGGGGTCCGGCCAGGAAGCCCAGCGGTGCGATCAGTGCTTCGCTGTTCAAGTCATCGCGCACCAGCATGCGTGGCACGTTAGCCATCCCGAGGCCGCACTTGGCGGCCTGGATCAGCAGGTAGAAGTGATTGAAGGACTCGGCGATGGGCGGTGCCACAAGATCCGTACCGGCGCAACGACTCCAGTCGTCCCAGGCTTGGGGACGGGTGCGCGAGACCATCAGTCGCGCGTGCTGTAGATCCGCCGGCGAAGTCAGCCGAACGGTTTGCAGGTAGCCAGGGGAACAAACCGGGCCGATCCATTCGGTCACGGTGCCCACGCGAATGACGTCCTTGGGCGGCTCGATCGTGGACAAGCGGATCGCCACGCTGATGTTGTCGCGTGCAAAGTTCACCGGCCCGAAGCCAAGGTTGAAGCGCAATTCGACATCCGGGTTGTGCTCCTGAAAGCGCGTGAGCCGCGGCAGGAGCCAGTACATCATGATCGAATCGGAGCACGACAGCGTCAGCGGTCCGGGTTGAAGTTGCTCGACGCTGGCTCTGATGGACTGAAATCCCAGCGCAAGACCTTCGGCCAGCCGCTGGCCCTCGAGAGTCGGCTCGGTCCCATGGGCGCTGCGCTTGAGCAGTTGCAGGCCCAGGTCATCTTCCAGCATCCGAACATGGCGGCTCACCGCACCGTGCGTCACCGACAACTCATCCGCCGCGGCGCTGAAGCTGCGCAGCCGGGCCGTCGCCTCGAAAGCGCGCAAGGCATTGAGGGACAAGCGGTCCACGGCCATGTCGGTGCTCCTCTGTGAACGAAAGCCGGGTTGGGGTTTTCCCGGCTGTTGTGTGAGTTTTCATCACAGCCCGGAGAAATCATATCGTTTGTCCCGCTGCGGTGTCGCTCCTACCATTTACCCCCATCGAGTTTCTTCCCACGCAACCCGGCCGGTCAATCCAGTCAAGCGAAAAGCTCACACCCCATGACACCTCAGACATCGCCACGCGCCGAATTCCGCGCACGCTATCTCGTCGAAAGCACCGTCCCGTCGGAACACGTGGCCGAGGTCATCGCCGGCGAGCAGTCCAGCGGCACCTTCCTGTCGCTGCCGGGCGAGACCGAACAGCTCAAGGAGCTTTCACGGGCCCGCGTCGTCCGCATCGACCCGCTGCCGCCAGCGGCGCAGCCCACGTTGCCGAGTGCGTTCGTGGCGCGCCGTGGCAACCCGGCCGTGTTTCACCGCGCCGAGATCGAGATCGCCTTTCCCGTGGCCAATGTCGGCCCGAACTTGTCGACGCTGCTGGCCACGGTTGCCGGCAACCTGTTCGAGCTGGGCGAAGTCACGGCGCTTCGCTTGCTCGACCTGGACCTGACTGCCGACTACGCCGCCCAGTTCCAGGGTCCGGCCTTCGGCATCGAGGGCACGCGGCGCCAGGCGGGTGTCTTCGATCGCCCTCTGATCGGCACCATCATCAAGCCCAGCATCGGCCTGACGCCACAGCAGACGGCCGATCTGGTGAACGACCTTTGCGCGGCCGACATCGACTTCATCAAGGACGACGAGCTGATCGCCGACCCGCCCTATGCTCCCTTCGACGAGCGGCTGAAGGCGGTGATGCCGGCGCTGCGCCGCCATGCCGACCGCATCGGCCGCATGCCGATGTACGCGATCAACATCTCGGGCTCGATCGACGAGATGCTGCGCCGGCATGACGCGGTGCTGGCAGCCGGCGGCACCTGCGTGATGGTCAGCATCAACTGGGTCGGCTTCGCCGCCGTGGAGCACCTGCGCCGTCACGCGAAGCTGCCGATTCACGGGCATCGCAACGGCTGGGGCGCCTTCACGCGCCACCCTGGCTTGGGTTTCTCGTTCAAGGCCTACCAGAAGCTGTGGCGGCTGGCGGGGGTGGACCAGCTGCACGTCAATGGGCTGCGCAGCAAGTTCTGGGAGCCGGACGAATCGGTGCTGGACTCGGCCCGCGCCTGCCTGTCGGATTTCGCCGGCCTCCAGCCCTTGATGCCGATCTTCTCCTCGGGGCAATGGGCCTCGCAGGCGCCGGACATGTACCGCGAACTTCGCTCGGGCGACCTGATGCATCTGGCCGGCGGCGGAATCATCGGCCACCCGGACGGCATCGCCGCCGGCGTGCGAAGCATGCGCGAAGGCTGGGAGGCCGCCATGCAGGGGGTGCCGCTGGACAGCTATGCCAGCACCCATCCGGCGCTGCAAAAGGCGCTGGCGCACTTTGCCGGACGCTGAGGTGAACGCCATGTTCGACCAACCCACTTCCAGGCCCTTGCGCCTGGCCTTCTACGGCGACGACTTCACCGGCTCCACCGATGCCCTGGAGGTCCTGGCCTTCAGCGGCCTGCGTTGCGCGCTGTTCCTGTCGGTGCCGACGGCAGCGCAGATGGAAGCCCTGGGCGGCTTCGACGCCATCGGCGTGGCCGGCAGCACCCGCGCCATGACCAACGCGGAGCTGGACGCTCATCTGCCGGGCGTGTTCGCCGCCCTGGCTGCGCTGCCGACGCCGCTGGTGCACTACAAGGTGTGCTCGACCTTCGACAGCGCGCCGGCCACCGGCAGCATCGGCCACGTGATGGAGCTGTCGCGCGAGGCCTTCAGGCAGCCGCTCATCCCCGTCGTGGCCGCCACCCCGGCGCTCGGGCGCTACTGCCTGTTCGGCCACCTCTTTGCCCGCTCCGGCACCGACGGGCAGGTGTACCGGATCGACCGCCATCCCATCATGAGCGTGCACCCGGTGACGCCCATGCACGAGTCCGATCTGGCCCGGCATCTGGGCCAGCAAACGACGATGACCATCGGCAACCTGCCGCTGACCCGCTTCGGCGCGTCTTCGGGCTCGATGGTCGAGGAGGTGACGGCCATGGCGGGCGCCTGCCAGGCGGTGGTGCTCGATGGCCTGGAAGCCGGCCACTTGACCCAGGCCGGCGAATGCCTGCAACAGATGGCCTCGGCGCAGGCGTCGCCGCTGTTCGTCGTCGGCGGATCCGGTGTCGAGTACGGGCTGACCCAGTACTGGCAGCAGGATGGACAGGCGGATTTCGAGGCCAAGAGCCACAAGAAGGCTGCGGACCGCTACAGCCAGTTCGACGGGGTCGATCAGGTGCTGGTGGTCTCCGGCAGCGCCTCGCGCCTGAGCGCCACGCAAATCCAGACGGCCGTCGACGCAGGCTTCAAGGAAGTGGCCGTCGATGTGCAGGCCCTGAGCCTGGCCTCGCAAGCCGTCGCCGCCGTGGAGCGGCTGGTGCGCGAGGTGCTCGATGCCCTGGCCACCGGCGCCAGCGTCGTGATGCATACCGCGCGTGGCCCGGAAGACGTGCGCATCGATGCGCTGATCCAGACCCTGCAGGCCGAGGGTCACGGCCCCGAGGCAGCCCGGCACCACGGCGGCCGCCTGGTCAGCGACCGCTTGGGCGAGGTGGTCGATGCGATCGTGCGTTCGCATCCCTTGCGCCGCCTCGTTCTCTCCGGTGGCGACACCTCCAGCCGGATCACCCAGGTGCTGGCGCCCGATGCCTTGGAGATTCGCGCCCGGCTGGCGCCTGGTGCGCCGCTGTGCCGGCTGCTGTCGTCTGCACCCCACCTGCACGGGCTGGAATTGGCCCTCAAGGGCGGGCAGATGGGCAGCGCCGACTACTTCGTGAAAGCGCTCGAGGGCAGCGCCATGCCCGCCGGAGTCGCCCGATGAATCCCGATCCGAATCCATTGAACCAGGAGCCAATCAGCATGCAACAAGCAACCTCCCCGACCCGTGTCGCTTTCGTCACCGGCGGTGCCATGGGCATCGGCGCCGACGTCTGCCAGCGGCTGGCCGCAGCCGGCATGACGGTCGTCGTGGCCGATCGTGACACGGCGGCCGCCGAAAAGACGGCGGCGGAACTTCGCGCCCAGGGCCTCCAGGCCGAGGCGCAAGCTGTCGACGTGGGCGACGCGGATTCCGTGGCCCGCGCCTTTGCCGAAGTGGAGCAGCGCCACGGCCGCTGCGACGTGCTCGTCAACAGCGCCGGCATCGCCAAGGTGTTCCCCTTCCTCGAGTTTCCGCTGGACAACTTCGTGGCGACGATGAATGTCAACGTCACCGGTGCGTTCCTGTGCTCGCAGCACGCGGCGCGCCTGATGGTGCGCCACCAGTGGGGCCGTATCGTCAACGTCGCCTCGGTGGCCGGCATGCGCGCGGTGGGCACCGGTCGAACGGCGTATGGCACCTCCAAGGCCGCGGTGATTGCGCTGACACGCCAGATGGCGGTGGAGCTCGCCGAGCACGGCGTGACGGCCAACGCCGTGGCACCCGGCCCGGTCGACACGCCCATGACGCAGGTGCTGCACACGGAGCGCTTCCGCCAGGAGTACTCCAAAGCCATACCCATGAACCGCTACGGCACGACGGGCGAGATCGCCGCGGCCGTGATGTACCTCGTATCTGAAGACGCTGGCTACACCAGCGGCGTGACCTTACCCGTGGACGGTGGCTTTCTCGCCTCCGGCGCACGCGGCCTCTAAACGACCAACCCAAGGAGACAGTGATGAACAACGTGAAACTCAAGACCCTCGTGACCAGCATGCTGGCCGCTCTGCTCGTGGCCGGCGCGACCGGCGCTATGGCGGCGGACATCAAGGAACGCACCATCAAGTACGCCGTCATCTACGACATCAAGCACCCGCATGGCCTGGGGGCGCAGAAGTTCGCCGATCTCGTGGCGCAGCACAGCGGCAACAAGATGAAGGTCAAGATTTACGCCAATGCCACGCTCGGCGGCGAGGTCCCGATCATTTCGTCAATGCAGGGCGGCACGGTCGAAATGTCGGCCATGGCCACGTCGCAGTTGGTCGGCGTGATCAAGGATTTTGCGGCGTTGGACTTGCCGTTCCTGTTCAACAGCGAGAAGGAGGTCGATCGCGTCGTCGACGGCCCGGTCGGCAAGGTGTTTCTCGACAAGCTGCCCGAGAAAGGCCTGATTGGCCTGTCGTGGTTCGAGCACGGTTTCCGCAACCTGACCAACAGCCGGCGCCCGGTGACCAAGCTCGAGGACATCCAAGGGCTGAAGATCCGCGTGGAACAGAACGCAGTTGCCATCGATGCCTGGAACGCACTGGGCGCCAACGCGGTGCCCATGCCCTTTCCCGAGCTGTACAGCGCGCTGGAGCAGAAGGCGGTCGATGGACAGGAGAACCCGTACAGCACGGTCGACAGCTCGAAATTCTTCGAAGTTCAGAAGTACCTGAGCGTCACGAAGCACAAGTACACGCCGCTGATCCTGACGATGAGCAAAAAGTTCTGGGACCAGCTCTCCGACGACGAGAAGAAGGTCATCCAGAGTGCGGCCACCGAGGCTGCCGTGTACCAGCGCAAGGCCAACCGCGACCTCAACGATCAATACCTCCAGTCGCTGAAAAAGGCGGGCATGCAGATCAACGAAATCCCTGCCACCGAGGTGGAGCGCATGCGCGCCAAGGTGCAACCCGTGGTGGACAAGTACAGCAAGCAGATCGGCGGCACGCTGGTGAAGGACCTTTACACCGAGATCGAGAAAGCCCGCAAGCAGTAGCAGTCAGGCCGGTTGGTCCACGGCCCGCGAGCATCGAAGTGTCCACGCGCGGTGCCCGGTCGTGCGACCGCCTCTAAAGCACAAAGGATTCACAGACATGCGGCCAAGCAATGCCAAGATCGTAGCCACCCTCGGGCCGGCTAGCGACGATCTTCAGACCATACAGGCGCTCTTCACCGCCGGTGCCGACGTGTTCCGCCTGAACTTCAGCCATGGCACGCATGCCGACCACAAGCAGCGGCTGGACACCATCCGCGCGATCGAGAGCGACGTCGGCCGCCCGATTGGCGTGCTGCTGGACCTGCAGGGCCCCAAGCTGCGCGTCGGCACATTTGCCAACGGACCGGTCAAGCTGGTCGAAGGTGCCGCCTTCCGGCTCGATCTGCAGCGCGATCAACCCGGCGACATCACCCGCGCGCCCCTGCCGCATCCGGAGATCTTCGCCGCGTTGAAGCCCGGCGCCGAACTGCTGCTCGACGATGGCCGCTTGCGCCTGAGGGTCGAAAAATCCGGCCCCGACTTCGCCGATACGGTGGTGGTCAACGGCGGCATGCTGTCCGACCGCAAGGGCGTCAACGTGCCCGGCGTGGTGCTACCGCTGTCGGCCCTGACGGAAAAAGACCGGGCCGACCTGGACTACGGCCTGACCCTGGGAATCGACTGGATCGCCCTGTCCTTCGTGCAGCGCGCCGAGGACATCACCGAGATCAAGGCCATCGTGCAGGGCCGCGCCGGCATCGTCGCCAAGCTGGAAAAGCCGGCCGCGATCGAGAGCCTGGACGCGATCCTGGCCGAGACCGATGCGGTGATGGTGGCGCGCGGCGACCTGGGCGTAGAGGTGCCCGCCGAACAGGTGCCAGCGATCCAGAAGCGCATCGTGCGGGCCTGCCGGCGGCTCGGGAAGCCGGTGATCGTGGCCACCCAGATGCTCGAATCGATGGTAGGTGCGCCGGTGCCCACGCGGGCTGAAGCCTCGGATGTGGCCACCGCCATCTACGACGGCGCCGACGCGGTGATGCTGTCGGCCGAATCGGCCTCGGGCAAGTACCCGATCGAGTCGGTCGCAATGATGGACGCGATTATTCGCCAGACCGAGGCCGACCCTTACTACCGCGACGCGATCGATGCCGGGCACACGCCGCCGGGCGCCAACACGCCCGATGCCATCGGCTGGGCCGCGCGCTCGGTCGCCGGCCTGCTCGATGTAGCCGCCATGGTGGCCTACACCAGTTCGGGCGCCTCAGCGCTACGCATGGCGCGCGAGCGGCCGCGCGCGCCCATCGTCGGCATGACGCCGCGGCGATCCACCGCGCGGCGCTTGGCGCTGGTGTGGGGTGTCAATGCTGTGCTGTGTCACGACGTAATGAGCGTCGACGAAATGACCGAGGTGGCTGTGGAAACGGTCGCCAAGCTTGGCTTCGCCCAAGCGGGCCAAGCCCTCGTGATCGCCGCTGGCATGCCCTTCGGTACCGCCGGTACCACCAACCTGCTGCGCATTGCGCAAGTTTGATTGAAAGGAAAGTTTGATGGCAAGCATTCGACAGGTTCGCGGCTTCGAGATCCTCGACTCCCGCGGCAATCCCACCGTCGCGGCCGAGGTCGTGCTGTCCGACGGGGCGCTTGGCTACGCGGCCTCGCCGTCCGGCGCATCGACCGGGGCGCGCGAAGCGCTGGAACTGCGCGATGGCGATGCGCGCCGCTACCTCGGCAAGGGCGTACTCAAGGCGGTCGCCAACGTCAATGGTGAACTGCGCCAGGCGCTGGCCGGGCTGGCGGCTGACGACCAGGCCGCGCTCGACCGGCGGATGATCGAGCTCGACGGCACGCCGACCAAGGCGCGCCTGGGCGCCAACGCGATCCTCGCGGTCTCGCTGGCGCTGGCCAAGGCCGCTGCGGCCTCGGCCGGGCAACCGCTGTACCGGCACCTGGCCGGCGCCCGCGCCGCGCGGCTGCCGGTGCCCATGATGAACATCATCAACGGCGGCGCGCATGCCGACAACAGCGTCGACATGCAGGAGTTCATGATCGTGCCACTGGGCGCGCCCACCTTCTCGGAGGCGCTGCGCTGGGGCGTGGAGGTGTTCCATGCCCTCAAGGGCCTGCTCAAACGCCGCGGGCTGGCTACCGCAGTGGGCGACGAAGGCGGCTTCGCGCCAGACCTGCCGTCAAACGAGGCGGCCATCGAAGTGATCCTGGCGGCCATCGAGACGGCCGGTTTCAAGGCGGGAACCGAGATCGCGCTCGGGCTCGACGTGGCCAGTTCCGAGTTCCACAAGGGCGGCGTCTACGAACTCGCGTCGGAAGCCAGGCACTTCGACTCGGCGCAGTTTGTCGACTACCTGGCGCGCTGGGTCGATACCTACCCGATCGTCACCATCGAAGACGGCATGGCCGAAGACGACTGGGACGGCTGGGAACTGCTGACCGCCAAGGTGGGACAGCGCGTACAGTTGGTGGGCGACGACCTGTTCGTCACCAACACGGAGATCCTGCAACAGGGCATCGCGCGCAGCGTGGCCAATTCGATCCTGATCAAGCCCAACCAGATCGGCACGCTCACTGAAACGCTGGCTGCCATCGACATGGCCGATGAGGCCGGTTATGCCTCGGTCGTGTCGCACCGCTCGGGCGAGACCGAGGACACGACGATCGCAGACCTGAGCGTCTGCACCGCGGCTACGCAGATCAAGACGGGCTCGCTGTGTCGCTCCGACCGCGTCGCAAAGTACAACAGGCTCCTGCTGATTGAGCAGGAACTCGGTAATGCTGTGCCCTATCTGGGCCGCGCGGCCTTCCGAGCCCAAGGTTGAGCATCATGGCGACTGTTGTGCTCCTGCGTCATGGTGAATCGACCTGGAACCGGGAAAACCGCTTCACCGGCTGGGCGGACGTCGACCTGACGGAGAAAGGTATGAGCGAGGCCCGCGCCGCGGGTGAGCTATTGAAGGACCGGGGCCTTGTCTTCGACGTCGCGTTCACGTCCATGCTCAAACGCGCCAACAAGACCCTGTCGACCGTGCTGGACGTGATGGACCGGATGTGGATCCCTGTCCACCACTCCTGGCGTCTCAACGAGCGGCATTACGGCGCGCTGCAGGGCCTCAACAAGGCCGAGACGGCGGCGCAGCATGGCGAAGCTCGAGTCAAGGCCTGGCGCCGTGCCTATGACATCGCGCCTCCTGCGCTGCCAGATGGTGATCCCCGCCTCAGTGACACGGACCCCCGCTATGCGAACGCCGACGGGTCGTTACCGCGTACCGAGTGTCTTAAGGACACAGTGGCGCGATTTCTGCCCTACTGGCATGGAGCTATCGTGCCGCAGATTCAGGCAGGCAAGCGCGTGCTCATCGTCGCCCACGGCAACAGCCTGCGGGCTCTGGTGAAGTACCTCGACGACATCTCGGATGCGGACATCGTCGAGCTCAACATTCCCACGGGCCAACCGCTGGTCTATGAGCTCGATGCGGACCTCAAGGGCCAGTCCCACCGGTACCTGGGCGATCCGGAGGCCATTGCCGCTTCCATGCTGGAAGTGGCGCGCCAAGGCACCGCGGCTCGCTGAACAGGCGAGACGAGCACGCAGAACTGCCCGCGCCGCCGGCGGCCCTGCCATCCCTACTTATGGAGACAAAATGTCGAAGTTCCTTGACGGTTACTGCAGGCTGCTCGACGGCCTGATCGCGCTCGCGCTGGCCATCATGGTGGTGCTGGTGTTCGGCAACGTGGTGTTGCGCTATGCCTTCAACACGGGCATCACGATGAGCGAGGAGGTGTCGCGCTGGCTCTTCGTGTGGCTGGTGTTCCTGGGCGCCATCGTCGCGCTCAAAGAGCACGCCCATCTGGGCAGCGACATGCTGGTGTCGCGCCTGCCACGCGTGGGCAAGAAGATTTGCCTGGTGCTCGGGCAGCTCTTGATGCTCTACATCACCTGGCTGATTTTCTCCGGCAGCCTGGCGCAGGTGAAGATCAACATGGACGTGGAGGCACCGGTCACCGGCATGTCGGTGGGCATCTTCTACGCCGCCGGCATCGTGTTCTCGGTCTCGGCCGGTTTTTTGCTGCTGCGCGAGTTCTGGCGCGTGCTCTCGGGCAAGGTGCGCGATGAAGACCTGGTGATGGTTAAGGAATCGGAGGAAGCGGGCGAGCTGGAAGAACTGCAGGCGCAACTGGCCCGCGAGAACGCCGAGCTGCCCGCCACCATCAACACCCACCCCGGAGCCAAGCCATGACCGTCGCCATCTTTCTGGGCGCCCTGATCGGCGCGATGGCCCTGGGTATTCCGATTGCCTACGCCCTCTTGGCCACCGGCGTGGCGCTGATGTGGCACCTGGACATGTTCGACGCGCAGATCCTGGCGCAGAACGTGATCAACGGGGCCGATTCGTTCCCGCTGCTGGCCGTGCCCTTCTTCATGCTGGCCGGCGAGATCATGAACGTGGGCGGCCTGTCCAGGCGCATCGTCAATTTCGCGCTGGCGCTGGTGGGCCACGTCAAGGGCGGCCTGGGCTACGTGACCATCGTGGCGGCCATCCTGCTGTCGGCCCTGTCGGGCTCGGCGGTGGCCGATGCGGCGGCGCTCACGGCGCTGCTGCTGCCGATGATGGTGGCCGCCGGCCACAACAAGGCCCAGGCCGGCGGCCTGATCGCCGCCTCGGGCGTGATCGGGCCTGTGATTCCGCCCTCCATCGGCTTCGTGATCTTCGGCGTGGCCGCCAACGTGTCGATCTCCAAGCTGTTCCTGGCCGGCATCTTCCCGGGCATCCTGATCGGCGCGGCGCTGTGGCTGACCTGGATGTACCTGGTGCGCAAGGAAACGCTGGTGCCGCCGCCGCGTCAGAGCAAGGCCGAGATCCTCGCGGCGCTGCGCAAGGCGACCTGGGCGCTGATGTTGCCGGTGATCATCCTGGTGGGCCTGCGTTTCGGCGTGTTCACGCCGACCGAGGCGGCCGTGGTGGCGGCGGTCTACGCCTTCTTCGTGGCCACGGTGGTGTACCGCGAACTCAAGCTCAACCAGCTCTACGCCGTGTTCGTGAGCGCGGCCAAGACCACGGCGGTGATCATGTTCCTGGTGGCCGCGGCGCTGGTGTCGGCCTGGCTCATCACGGTGGCCGACCTGCCGAGCAAGGTGATCGATCTGCTTCGGCCTTTCATGGGCAACCAGACGCTGCTGCTCATCGCCATCATGGTGCTGTGCATGCTGGTGGGCACGGCGATGGACATGACGCCCACCATCCTGATACTGACGCCGGTGCTGATGCCGGTGATCAAGGAGGCCGGCATCGACCCGGTGTACTTCGGCGTGCTGTTCATCATCAACAACTCGATCGGACTGGTGACACCGCCGGTGGGCACGGTGCTCAACGTGGTGGCCGGGGTCGGGCGAATGAAGATGGACGAGGTCACCAAGGGGGTGATGCCCTTCATGCTGGCCGAGTTCGCCATCCTGCTCCTGATGGTGCTGTTCCCGCAGCTCGTCACCGTGCCCGCCAAGTGGTTCGGTGGTTAAGAAAACTAGCGCCGTGAAGTTAGCCGAGGCGACACCTGTTGTCTTGCGTAGCGCCGCCCTGTCACTAGAACAAAAGCACGAGCAGCTTGCGAGTCGCATGCCACTTGGATCGCGGCTTGAGCATTTAGTAGCTCAAAGCAGATCTGCACGACCAATGGAGGAGACCCAGGAGAGGGCACTTACCGGTCGGGCGGAACTCACCAGCAAGCAGTTGGCGTGCGTCAAGGGCGCGGGCCCGAATCCGACAGTCGCAGAAATCGATGCCGTCGAGTCCCTCGAGCGGACCGCCGCGAAGTTGGCCAAGGAGATGGACAACTTCGTGAAGCACAGACTCGGTTGACGGCCGGGTGTCGCTTCGACCTTAGGCCGCCTTGTATTGGCGGCTTGTCTTTCGTGAGGGTGCCTAGCAGGCGGGGCGGTGCTCAGGGCCCGCGGTGTTCCAAAGTCTATTAATGGGTGAAGCACAGCGAGCTGGCGTTTTTTTTAAACACTGTTTGTCAGTTTCCGATCTCTATTGGCGCGCACCACGGGGCCGCCTTTTTCAAATGGCTCAAGGGACTGAAGGCCATCGACGCGGGCGTGGCAGCAGGCCGGAGCGCGCATTAAGCAGCAATGGTCGACAAGGCCGCCGTCTCCGCCGGCAAAGTCTTGACGCGGGACAGGATTGCGACGACGCTGAAGCTCAGCGGCAATGCCGCGGCCATCTACCTGACCGCGAGGCACCCTGACTTGATCGGCGGGCTGTTCGAGGACATCGGCGGCAAGCTGGGCCTGTCTCCGTTCCTCAGCAAGTTGATCGGTTGGTCCCGGCTGCTGTCGCCCGTTATGGCCTGGCTGCTGCCCTTGGCGCTCGCAGCGCTATCCGCCCTGGTCCCTGCGCTGATTGCACTCGCGAGTCTGGGCGCATGGCTACGCGGGCGGGCGCACCCGCGGTAATCCCCATTCATAGGCCTCTCTGTCTGGGATCGGTAACGCGCGCTGGAAATTGCGTCGATCGAGCCCCTCGACCGTCGGCTTCTGGGCCGTACCTCGGGTCACGTCTTTGTGGAGTCAGCGGGAGGCCGCTACAACGTCACTTCGCGGTACTAATGCACGCGCCAAGCGCTGACCCCAACCCGACAGGCGAACTCCGTCGTCGCGTCGGCGCTGCTCGCGACCATCGATTGTCCGGAAGAACAAATTGGGGTCAGTTGTGTCGTACCGTAGGCTTGGCGGGCCAGAGAGCACCGTACCTCGGCTCGATGCCGATTCGACCATCTTGGACTCTCAACTCAAGGTCCCCGTTCTTCAAAATCACGTTAGTAGTCGCCCGCACTGTTGTCAATTCGGTAGAAGATATTTGCCCGGGTGCGCCTCAGGGGCTCGCCGTACTTGCCGCCGCCCCCCGTCATCGCAGCGGATGACTTCGTAGAACGTGGATTTGACGCCTTCGATGCTTCTCGTGCAGCGATGGCACCACTGCTGTGCTCTGCGAAGCGCTGGTTCTTGCTCAGGTGCATCGCAATCACCAGCGGCACATGGAAGAGCAGCTCTCAGTTGTAGACCGCGTACGCTCCGCCGGAGGTGAAGTCCAGATCCTTGACCGGACGCGGCTCACTCACGAGCGCAGAAGGGTTGTAGTGGGTCATCGAACAGGGCAAGCAACCGGCTGAGCAGCACCACCGTCGGCAACGCCGCGCCGGAGCCCTGCCGTCTGCGACTGACAAGTGCAACCAGACCTTCGTCGCCGGGCCACGAGCGGTGGTCTGGGCCAGCGAGACCCGCAACGCCCCGCAGTTAGTTTTTTTGGCATATTTGTCTTAATTTGGCAAAGTCAGGCTAGGCGCTCATACTTTCGCCATGATTGAATTTCGCCAAGATTTCCGGACCTCCGCTGAGGACGTGAGTCGCAGGCTGGATGACATCAGCCGGTCGCTGAAGCGCTTCTCGGATGGCCCGGGACGGCTGACCAGGATTACCAATGGCAAGCTGTCCCTCGCCAGCTCGCCGCCGGGCGCCGTCAGCGCCTTAAGAGACAGCGCGGAGGCGGTTGAAAAGGGTCTTGGCGGACGCCGAACGCGTGTTCGCCGCCTACCCAGACTCGGCAGAGTCGCTCAGCGCGGTGGAACTGGGCCGCCTGCTCGGCGTGACTGACGAGACGGTGCGGAACCGCGAGCAGGCGGGCGTCCCTCCTGCGCCCGGGCCGCAAGCGCGGGCGGGAATACCCCGCCTTCCAGGCCTGGGACGGCGTCGCTGGCGAGCCGCTCAAGCAGGTGCTCGCGGCGCTGGGCCGCCCGAGTGGCCCCGCTGCGTACGGCTTCTTGACGTCCCCGCAGGACACCCTCGCGGGCCTCACGCCGCTGGAGGCTCTGGTGGGCGCGACCGGCCGCGAGGTCGCGCCGGAGGCGCAGGAGTTCCTCAGTTCCGACGCGGGCGATCGCTTGGCGGTGGTCCTGCGGGCCGCGCGAACCTACGCCTCCAGCCTGGCTGCATGAGCGCCACGTTCGAGGGCGCGCAGTTCGACCTGGAACTGTTGGACCCGGGCGGCCCGCCCCTGGTGCGACCCTTTTGCCGAGTTCTTCATCCGGGCGTGCGCACCCATGTTACCGAAATCGAGCGCATCCATCAGATGTTCAATCAATACCTCCGAGTCGACGGCTTCGAGCTCGTCGAAAAGGGTCGAATGGGCCCGTCTACGCGGGGCGCTTCGTCGGCATCGCAGGTAGTCGCTTGGTTCTAGGCCGCCTGCGGCCGCTAGGGGCCTTACTATCGTCGCTTTTCGTTTGCCGTGAGCTTTGGATTTCTCACCGGTCCAGGAAAAAAGGTGTTGGCGCGTGGCGTCCACGGAGATGAATCCATTGAGTGCCTTCAGGCGCCCGATATGGCCCCAGCCTCCGAGTTCGTCGGGCAGGAGAATCGGCCTGATGAAGGTCGGGTTGTCTAGATTGGTTGTGCTTGACTTCATACTTGCCCCTCGCTGCCAAGTCACGACGCATTGCAGCAGAGGAGCGGGGTCTGATCAAGCAGTTGTTGGCGCGCGCAATCGCTCCTCCGTGCTTGGAACCCTCGGATCCCAAACAGGAGGTCATTTAAGTATGTCGAGCAAACCGGGAACGTCGCGCGTCGTGCTGTGATGCCCGACTGCAATAGCTGCTTGGCGACACCTTCGTCACCGAGCGGGGCGGAGCAAGCGACCGCCGAGTACCCGGGCTGCCAGCGCGAGCCCGCGAGCCCCGGCGTGGAAGGACCGATCGCGCACGAGGGTGCCGTGACGGATGAAGATCTGGGCACGGCGGCGGAATGTAGATGATCCCTTTGCCGAACTGTGCCGGACTAGATCGCAACCCGCAAACGCTTGGCCCGCTCCTTGAAAGCCTTCTCGCCTCCTTCGAGAATTTCGCAAACCCGTTGCCTGATGCGCGGGTTCTCCAGGCCACCGCACTCGTAGGCGATCTCGGGAAGCTGCCCGAGCCGATGCCGGCCGCATGAAGCCACGATGACCTGGTCGGCATCGGTGTTCACCACGAGATTGGCGTTGTGCGTCACGATGATGATCTGGCGCCGCTTCCTGGCTTCCCGAAAGCGCGTCACCAACTCCTCGAACACCGACTGCGGATCCAGGTTCTCCTCGGGCTGGTCAATGATGAGCGGCCGGTCGTCCTCCGCGTCGATCGAAAGGTACAGTAGCAACAAGACAATGCCGCGCGTGCCTGGCGATAGCTGCTCGATCTCGACGCCGTCGTACTGCAGGCTGTAGCCCACGTGGATGTGATCGGTGCTGTAGAGCCAGTCCGAGATGCGCAAGGCCCATTCCCGGAATTCGATGTTTTCCGGCTTGTGCGCCTTCAGGTTGTCCTCGTTGGCCTGAACGAATTCCAGTAGGGCCGTTGCTGCATCGGCCGCCGAGCCGCTTTGCCATGCCTGCTGTAACTTGGCTCTGACAGCCTGCAGCAACTGTCCACGCCCGCGGAACGGTCCGGTGCGAAGGTCCAGCAGCGCCTCCCCGTCGCTTGCCCAGCGCTCGACATCGACTTGGCGCCTCACCGTGAATGCCAGGCGAGCCATGGAGCCGGTATCCGACGAGATCCTCTTCTGGATCGGGGCATAGAGCTCCTTGAGCGTCTGTTCTTCCTCAACGATTGCTTCGAACACACCCGCATAGGCGCTGCGGCGCAGCTGAATGAGCTCCTTAATCTTGGCGTCAGCCTCGCGAGCCCGTTTGATCTGCTCGTCGAGCTTGCCCAGTGCCAACTCGGCCTTCGTGATCTTTTCGCTCAAGGCCGCGTAACGCTTGACCTTCGTCTTGTCGGCGCCCACCAATTCATTGAGGCGCTTGACCTCGCGGTCTAGCAGTGCCAGGGTTTGCTGGCCCAGATCCGAACCGGCCGCAATGAGCGGCATGGTCGGATCGGCCTTCTCCTTCAGCGGCGCATCCGGTGGCGCCGGCCCTTGCAAGCTGATTGCACGCGCCTTGGCCTGGCGCAGGCGCTCGGCAAGTAGGCTGTCCACATCGCCGACAAAATCCACTTTCAACTGGTCCCAGTCCGCATCGGACATCTCGGTATCTGGGCGGTCTTGCTTGAGTTCACTCAGCAGGGCGGGGGCGCGCCGAGTCCGGAAGTCCCGAACGTCCTCCTGTAGATGGGAAAGCATCTGCATTCGGCGCTTGGCGCGTTCGACCTGTTGGCGCCTTTGCTCAGCCGCATGCGACACCTCTTCCAAGCGCTTGACCCGCTCTTCGTTGCCGTGGGAAACGAGAGACTTTCGATCACGCTTGTCCTGCTCGTTGGTCTTGTCCTTTTCTTCGCGTTCCTTGACAAGTGCTGGAAGGCCAGCCTTGCGCGTGCGCTCCTGCGTCAGATCGCTCGAGGCTTTTTGCAACATTTCCTCGTGGCGCCGGCGCTTGTGATGCGAACCTTCCAGCCGCAGTTGCAGTAACTCCTCGAAGTTGGATGCACCTGATCGAGCGTCGCGCGGGTGGGCGCTGAAAATGACACGTTCGATCTCGGCGTTCAGCGGGTTGCTGGTGTCTTCCGGCGAGCACAGCTTGTTCACGAATTGCTGGGAGAGGTACTGAACATGGGGGGAGTCCCAGAAATCCTCGTCATCCACACGCGACAACTCGTTGCTGGTGGTCTCTGCGTTCTCCCAGGTGAGCTGCGCCTTGCACGTGCCGAGATGCTCTTTCGCACGAAAGACGAACGACTCCTTGTTGAGGTGAGGCGAGAGCGCCAGGCCACCGGCAGCGACCAGGTCGGCGAGCGCAGTCTTTCCGGAGCCGCGGGCGCCGATCACTGCCACCAGGCCGGCGTTCAGCGGGATGGTCGCCTTCTTGAGCCACGGTGCGCCCGAGACATCCAGCGACCCGATGGTATGGCTCTGCAAAGAGCCGCGTCGTGGCTCGGGACCGATCACGACTCGTTCTTCCGGCTCCAGGCACGTTTGGCGCAGCGCTTCGAAGGTGAGATCGCCCTTGATCCAGCAGAAGCGTTGCTGGTCCGGCGTTCCCACGGTCTCCGTCGCATGAGCGTCCGAGCCGTGAAGGCAGGGCTTGCGGCCGTTGTACTGGGCGTCGAGCTCCGCCGCCGACAGGCGACCTTGACCAAGCCAGAAGCTCACCTGCTTCGGATTCGAGTCGAAAATGATGTCCGCCAGTTGCTCGATGTTCTTGCGCTGGGCGGCCCAGGAGTCGGACGGATCCCGCAGTCCCGACGTGCCGTCCTTCTGGCCGCCGGCGACCGCGATGAGCGCGTTGCGTTTGACCCAGTCGTGCTTGGGCCAAGCGGCCTTTAGCTGTTCGAGGCTCACCTTGAACAGGTTCGCGCCCTCCGACCGGGCCGCTTCGTCGTTTGTCTGTGACGGGTTGTGCTTCCTGCCAAGCCGTATCAGGTCCTCACGGTGGCAACGGAAGTTTTCCCCTTGGTACCCGAACTCGAACTCGAGAAGGAAGCGCTTGATGCGATCGACATGGTCCGGTTCGTCAGGCGGGAAGAGGAGGTGCAGGTTGAGGGCTGCCCCTCGGTTCGTTTCGATGCCCAGGCGCAGTTCCACGTTGGGGAAGATCAGCCCGACGTTCGGCAATCGGCCCTGGCGCTTGAGGTCACGCACCTTCTCGTAGGGGTCAATGCCGAAATAATCGGTGATCCCGAGCGCCTCAATCGCGGGACTCGCGGCCTCCACCTTCGAGAGAAACGCTTCCCACGGGTCAGATCCTTTGTACTGGTCGTTCAGGACGGTTCCGGGCGTGTGAATGTGAGGATCCCATCGACGCCATTCGGAGCCTCGTTCGCTGTGAACCCAATCAATCTCCTCCGTCCTTGCCTCAACTAAGTTCATCCCTTTGTTTCCAAAACGAGAGCGACCATTCTCTACTACGCGCGCGCACTCGCCAGCACGTAGGTCTGAGGGCAGTTTTGGGTACATGCCAGAAGCCCTGAGCGCCGCTCAGACTAGCTTTCCACGGGTCAGAGCGGAAGTGGTCAAAGAGGGGGAGTGGGCCCTGTTCAGGCAATTATTGGCACTCGCGCGCTCTCCATCGCGGCTCGGGTAGGCGTTGTTTGGGATTTCAGGAGCCGCTGCCAGCGGAAAAGGCCCTTCGGAAGCCGCGCGCTGCTTAGGTGCGCGTTTGCGCATATTTTGAGCCGGAACAGCATTTGTAGTGCTGCCGTCGCGCCGACGCAGCTCAGCAGTTTCAGGCAAGAACGAGCGCGTTTCCGACAAACGGCGCCGGCGCGTCGGGAGGACACTGCGCCATTTGGCATCACGCTCGACCCAGGACAGGAGCTGACATGGACAGTCCCGCAACCCCCTTGATCTCGCGACGCGACGCACTCATCGCCGGCGCCGCAGCCGCCGCGGCGGTTTCGTCGACGGCGCCCGCTGCGGCCGCGCCGGCCCCGGCTTCCGCCGCTGCTGTGCCGCTGATGAAGCTCTCGCTGAGCGTCAACGGCCAGGCTCGTACGCTCGAGCTCGATACGCGGGTGACCTTGCTCGACGCGCTGCGCGAGCACCTGCACTTGACCGGCACCAAGAAGGGCTGCGACCACGGGCAGTGCGGTGCCTGCACCGTGATCGTCGACGGCAGGCGCATCAACGCATGCCTGACGCTCGCCGTCATGCACGAGGGCGCTCAGGTCACCACCATCGAAGGCCTGGGCACGCCGCAGCGCATGCACCCGATGCAGGCCGCTTTCGTCAAGCATGACGGCTACCAGTGCGGCTACTGCACGCCTGGCCAGATCTGCTCGGCGGTCGCCGTCCTCGACGAAATCAAGCGGGGGGTCCCGAGCCACGTGAGCGCGGATCTGACCGCGCGTCCTCTCCTGTCGGCCGAAGAGCTGCGCGAGCGCATGAGCGGCAACATCTGCCGCTGCGGCGCCTACTCCAACATCGTCGACGCCATGACGGAAGTGGCGGGGAGCAGAACATGAAGCCGTTTACCTACGAGCGGGCGCAATCTCCGGCGCAGGCCGCCGCGGCCGTGGTGCGGAGCCCGGGCGCCAAGTTCATCGCCGGCGGCACCAACCTGCTGGACCTGATGAAGCTGCAGATCGAGGCGCCGACGCACCTGGTCGACGTAAACGGTCTTGCCCTGGACAGGATCGAGGCGACGCCAGAGGGCGGATTGCGCATCGGCGCGCTGGTGCGCAACACCGATCTGGCGGCAGACGAGCGCGTGCGGCGCGACTACGGCGTGCTGTCCCGCGCGCTGCTGGCCGGCGCCTCCGGGCAACTGCGCAACAAGGCGACCACCGCGGGCAATCTTCTGCAGCGCACGCGCTGCCCCTACTTCTATGACACGGACCAGCCCTGCAACAAGCGCCAGCCCGGCAGCGGATGCAGCGCCATGGGCGGCGTGAGTCGCCAACTCGCGGTGATCGGCGGGAGCAAGGCCTGCATCGCAACGCACCCCAGCGACATGGCCGTGGCGATGCGCGTGCTCGACGCCGCGGTCGAGACGGTACGGCCCGATGGCCGCACACGCGTGATCCCGATCGCCGATTTCCACCGGCTGCCCGCCGACACGCCGCACATCGAGACGGCGCTGGAGCGGGACGAACTGATCACCGCCGTGACGCTCCCCCGTCCCGTCGGCGGCACCCACATCTACCGCAAGGTCCGCGACCGCGCTTCCTATGCCTTCGCGCTCGTTTCCGTCGCGGCGATCGTCCAGCGCGACGGCTCGGGCCGGGTGGCACTCGGCGGCGTGGCCCACAAGCCGTGGCGCCTCGAGGCTGCGGAGGCCGCGATGCCGCAGGGCGCCAAGGCGGTGACGGCCCAGCTGCTGGCCGGTGCGCAGCCGACCCACGAGAACGCCTTCAAGCTGCCACTGGCCGAGCGCACGCTGGCCGCCGTGCTGCTGCAAGCGAGGAGCTGATCATGAAATTCGATACACCCGCCACGACCAACCCGATCGATCAGCTCAAGGTGATCGGCAAGCCCACCGACCGCGTCGACGGCCCCCTCAAGACCACGGGCACGGCGCCCTACGCGTACGAGCGTCACGATGTGGCGCCCGATGCGGCCTACGGCTATGTGATCGGCGCGGGCATTGCGAAAGGCCGCATCGCCTCGATGGACCTGGCCGCCGCGCGCGCAGCGCCTGGCGTGCTCGCCATCGTCACCGCGCGCAATGCCGGCAAGCTCGGCAAGGGCGACTTCAATACGGCCAAGCTGCTGGGCGGGCCGGAGATCGACCACTACCATCAGGCGGTGGCGCTCGTCGTCGCGAACACCTTCGAACAGGCGCGTGCCGCGGCGCAGCTGGTGCGCATCGTGTACACGCGCTCGCAGGGGCGCTTCGACCTGGCTGCAGAGAAGGATGCGGCGCAGATGCCGAAGCCGAACGAATTCTCCGGTCCGCCGGAAACGAAGGCGGGTGATTTCGCCGGCGCCTACGCCGCCGCCCCCGTGCAGTTGGATGCGACCTACACCACCCCCGAAGAGTCGCACGCCATGATGGAGCCGCACGCCTCGGTGGCCGCCTGGAAGGGCGATAAGCTCACTGTCTGGACATCGAACCAGATGATCGCCTGGGGCGTCGGCGATGTGGCCAAGACGCTCGGCATCCCGAAGGCCAATGTCCGCCTGGTTTCCCCATTCATCGGCGGCGGCTTTGGCGGCAAGCTGTTCGTGCGCGCGGATGCGATGCTCGCTGCGCTGGGCGCGCGGGCCGCCCGGCGGCCGGTGAAGGTGGCGCTTCAGCGGCCGCTGATGATGAACAACACCACGCACCGGCCGGCAACGATCCAGCGCATCCGCATCGGTGCCACGTCCGACGGCAAGATCACCGCCATGGCCCACGAGGGCTGGTCCGGCGATCTGCCGGGCGGGCAGGCGGAGACCGCGGTCAATCAGACCCGACTGCTGTACGCCGGCGCGAACCGCCTGACGACCACGCGCCTGGCGGTGCTCGACTTGCCCGAGGGCAACGCCATGCGAGCTCCCGGCGAGGCGCCGGGCATGATGGCGCTGGAGATCGCCATGGACGAAATGGCGGAGAAGCTGGGGCTCGATCCGGTCGAGTTTCGAGTGCGGAACGACACCCAGGTCGATCCCGAGAAGCCGGAGCGCCCGTACTCCCAGCGCAAGTTGATCGAATGCATGCGCACCGGGGCCGAGCGCTTCGAATGGAGCAAGCGCAACGCACGACCGGGGCAGCAGCGCGAAGGGCGCTGGCTCGTGGGCATGGGGGTCGCCGCGGCTTTCCGCAACAACCTCCTGACAAAGTCGGCCGCGCGCGTCCGTCTGGACAACCGCGGTGTGGTCACGGTGGAAACCGACATGACCGACATCGGAACCGGGACGTACACGATCATCGCGCAGACCGCTGCCGAAACGATGGGCGTGCCCCTGCAGAAGGTGCTGGTGCGCCTCGGCGACTCGGCGTTTCCCGTCTCGGCCGGCTCGGGCGGGCAGTGGGGCGCCAACAACTCGACCTCGGGTGTCTACGCGGCGTGCATGAAGCTGCGCGAGGCCGTGGTGAAGAAGCTCGGCATCGCGCCGGGCGACGCGGAATTCTCGGAGGGCATGGTGCGCGCCGGCGATCGCGCGGTGCCGCTTGCCGAGGCGGCCGGCACGAACGGCCTCGCGGCGGAGGACGTCATCGAGTACGGCGACCTCGACAAGAAGTACCAGCAATCCACCTTTGGCGCCCACTTCGTGGAGGTCGGCGTCGACGCCGCGACCGGCGAGGTCCGGGTGCGGCGCATGCTCGCCGTCTGCGCCGCCGGGCGCATCCTGAACCCCAAGTCCGCCCGCAGCCAGGTGATCGGCGCCATGACGATGGGCGTCGGCGCGGCGCTGATGGAGGACCTGGCGCTCGACAAGCGGCACGGCTTCTTCGTCAATCACGACCTGGCGGCCTACGAGGTGCCGGTACACGCCGACATCCCCCACCAGGATGTGATCTTCCTGGACGAGACGGACCCGATCTCCTCGCCCATGAAGGCCAAGGGCGTGGGGGAGCTCGGCATGTGCGGCGTCGCTGCCGCGGTGGCCAATGCCGTCTACAACGCGACCGGTATCCGCGTGCGCGAGTATCCGGTCACGCTCGACAAGTTGCTGGATCGCCTGCCGCCAGTGGCGTGACGGCTTTGCTCATTCCGAGCGGGCCCACACGTCGACGCTTGCGATTGCCGCGGAAGCGCGTAGCATTCTGGCGGCATCTCTCAGTGACGTCCTTTGCCGTCCGCGCGAGGCCCGCTTGCATCCCCTTGCCCGCCTTGCAGATGACTCGCAGATCATTTCACTCCCAGTGCGCTTGAACGGCGTCGGGCGGTCGCGTCGGTTTCGAGGGCAGTTGGCATCGGCCGCCTATGTCGAACCTGAAGGAGATGACATGGTCACTTACGTTGGCTTGATGAGTTTCACCGACAAGGGCTTGCAAGCGATCAAGGACACGACCAAGCGCGCGGCCGCCGCCAAGGAGGCAGCGAAGAAGTCCGGCGTCAATCTGCGGGAACTGGTCTGGACTCTGGGAGAGTACGACCTTGTTTCCATCATCGAAGCAGACGACGAGCAGGCATTGGCCGCTTTCAGTCTCGCCACGGCCATGCAGGGCAACGTGCGCTTTCAGACGCTTCGCGCGTTCACGAGCAGCGAAATGGACGCGATCCTGGCCAAGCTTCCGTAGGTGTTTTTGGCTCAAGATCCCCGTCGATCGTCTTTGCGGCACTGCCAGGGCGATAGCTGCGTGCGCAACCACGCGGCCAGGTCGGCCATCACCTGCGTGCCCAGCGGCGACACGGCGGTGAAGTGAATGCAGGCGTGGATGGCGCCGGGGTAGTGGCGGTGCGCGGTCGGCACGCCGGCCTGCGCGATGCGCAGCGCCAGCGCATGGCCTTCGTCACGCAGCGGGTCGTGGCCCATCGTGCCCAGCCAGGTGGGTGGCAGCGTGTCCAGTGCCTGCGCGTGCAACACGGCGAAATCGGCGTGCCGAGCCAGCGCCTGGCGCCCGCCGAGGTAGCAGTCGATGAACCATTGCATGACGCCGGTGGTGAGGAACTTGCCCTCCCCGTTCTCGACCATCGAAGGGCTCGGTTCGCTGTAGTGCTGGGCAACAGGATAGATGAGGCCCAGCGCACGCGGCGCGACCGAGCCGGCTGCACGCAGCGCCGCCACGGTGGCGAGCTGCGCGCCTGCGCTGTCGCCGGCCAGCGCGATGCGCGACGGGTCGGCGCCGAGCTCGCCCGCGTGTGCGGCCACCCAGTGCAGCGCACAGGCTACGTCGTCCACCGCCGCCGGAAAGGGATGCTCTGGCGCCAGCCGGTAGTCCACCGCCACCACCACGGCGGCCACGTCGTGGCACAAGGTGCGGCACACCTTGTCGTGGGTCTCGAGGTCGCCGATCACGAAGCCGCCACCATGCACGTAGAGCAGCAGGGGAAGCGGCCCTTCTGCATCGGGCTGGTAGATGCGCAGCGTCAACGGGCTGCCGGGTCCATCGATCACACGGTCGTTCGCCGAGGCGATGGCCGGTGCCGGCAGTCCCAGGCCGGCGGCCAGGTCGCGGTAGATCTGGCGTGCCACCGGCAGCGGCAGTGTCTCGAGCGGTGGGTTGCCCTGCGCAGCGGCTTGCGCCAGGAAGCCGGCCAATGCCGGGTCCAGGGGTGCCGTGTCGAGCACGGTGGCGATCGGATCAGTCATTGCTGTGTTCCACGAAGTTGATGAAGCGTTGTGGGGTGTGCGAATCCCGTGCGCTGCACCGGCGCGCCCGGTCGCAACAGGAAATAGCCCAGCGCGGGCAACAGCACCAAGGCGCCGACCATGTTCCACACGAACATAAAGGCCAGCAAAATGCCCATGTCGGCCTGGAACTTGATGGGCGAAAACGCCCAGGTGCCCACGGCCAGCGCCAGCGTGATGCCGGTGAGCATGACCACCCGGCCGGTGAAGCGCAGCGCGTGCGCATACGCGTTGGCCAGGCTCGCGCCTTCGCGCATGCGCGTCAGCGTGACGCTGAGCACGTACAGCGCGTAGTCCACGCCGATGCCCACGCCCAGCGCGATCACCGGCAGCGTGGCGACTTTCACGCCCATGCCCAGGCCCACCATCAGGGCCTCGCACAGCACCGAGGTCAGCACCAGCGGCAGCACCGCCACCACCACGGCGCGCCAGGAACGGAAGGTCACCCAGCACAGCAATACCACGGCGGCGTAGACCCACAGCAGCATCTCGCGCATCGCCTGGTGCACCACGATGTTGGTGGCCGCGGCAATGCCGGCGCTGCCGGCCGCGAGCTTGAAGCTGACTTCGGGCGTGTTGTTGGCGGCGGCAAAGCGCTCGACTTCGGCCGTTACCCGCGACAGCGTCTCGGCCTTGTGGTCCTTCAGATAGACGTACAGCGCCAGGAACGAGCAGCTCTGGTTGAACAGCTCGCGCGGCGCGCGCGTCTGCACGCCGCCCAGCGCGCCCTCGTTGGGCAGCAGGTCGAACCACTTGAGGTTGCCCTCGTTGTAGCCCACCATCGCCAGCTTCGACAGCGCCGCCATGGAGTTGGTGGACTCCACGCCGGGCAGTTGCTCCAGCCGCCAGGCCAGTGCGTCCATCTTCGCCAGCGTGCCGTAGCGCGTGCACTGGTCCACCGGCGTGGTGGCCATCACGGTGAGGATGTCGGTGCTGGCGGCATAGTGGCCGATCAGGTAGTCGTTGTCCCGGTTGTAGCGCGCCTCGCGCCGCAGCTCGGGCGCCCCCGGGTCCAGGTCGCCGATGGACAGGTGCAGGCTCACCGCGAAACCGGCAGTGGCGAGCAGGCCTCCCACGGCGACTGCGCCAACGGCCCAGAGCCGCGTGGTGAAGCGCTCCAGCAGCGACCACAGGCGCGAGCGCTGCGCATCGGGGGCGGTTTCCAGGCGCAGGCTGCGCGCGGCCGCCTTGGGGCTCACGCCCAGGTAGGACAGCAGCACCGGCAGCAGCACGAGGTTGGTGAAGATCAGCGCGGCCACGCCGATGCTGGCGATCAAGGCGAGGTCCTGGATGACCTTGATGCGGATGATGACCAGCACCGCGAAGCCCACCGCGTCGCACAGCAGCGCGGTGAGGCCGGCCACGAACAGGCGCCGGAAGGTGTAGCGCGCGGCCACCAGCCGGTGCGTGCCGCGGCCCACGTCCTGCATGATGCCGTTCATCTTCTGCGCGCCGTGGCTCATGCCGATGGCGAACACCAGGAAGGGCACCAGCACCGAATATGGATCGAGCTCGTAGCCCAGCAGCGCCAGCAGCCCGAACTGCCACACCACCGCCACCAGCGAGCAGGCCACCACCAGCGCCGTGCTGCGCGCGCAGCGCGTGTAGCCGTACAGCACGGCACTGCAGATCGCCAACGCCAGCAGGAAGAACAGCAGCACCTGGTGCAGGCCTTCGATCAGGTCGCCCACCACCTTGGCGAAGCCGGTCACGCGGATCTGCAGCGCATCGTTGTCGTACTTGCCGCGCAGCGCTTCGATCCGGCGCGACAGCTCGCCGTAGTCGAGCGCCTGGCCCGTCTGCGGATGGCGGTCCAGCAGCGGCACGAACACGATGCTCGACTGGAAGTCGGCGGCGACCAGCTGGCCGATCTCGCCCGAGCGTTCGACGTTGGCGCGCAGCTCGGCCAGGCTTGCAGGCGAGCCGTCGTAGGCGTTGGGAATCACCGGCCCGCCGTCCAGCCCGTCTTCGGTGACCGCGACCCAGCGCGTGTTGGAAGTCCACAGCGACTTCATGAAGGGCCGGTCCACGCCCGGCATGAGGAAGATCTCGTCGTTGATCTTCTGCAGCGCATCGAGGTAGGCCTTGTCGAAGATGGTGCCCTGGCGCGCCTGCACCACCACGCGCATTGCATTGGCCTGGCCGCCCAGGTCGGCCTTGTGGGCCAGGTAGTTGACGATGTAGGGGTGGCCGGTGGGCAGCGTCTTCTCGAAGCTGGCATTGAGCTGCAGCTTGAGCGCCTGCCAGCCCAGCGCCACGGTGAGCAGCAGGCACAGGGCCAGCACCCAGGGGCGGTGATTGAACAAGGCGCGTTCGATGGCCGAGCCGGAGCGCGCGTCGAAGTCTTCGATGCGCGCCACCACGGCCTGCGCGCTGGAGGGAGAGTCGGTGTGCATGGGGCGTTGAAGCGGTTCTTTTTGTCAGTCGAGCGCCAGCGCGGGCAGCCGGCGCATGCCGCGCAGGCTGGCCAGCACCAGGGCGCCGTCAGCGGCCACGGCGATGCCGGCCACCGGCACGGGCTCGCGCGAGGGGATGCGGCGCAGCGCGGCCGTGTCGTGCCGCGCCAGCAGCAGATCGCCGGCCTGCGTCGCCAGCGCGAAGCCGCCGCCCGGCAAGGCCGTGCCCGCGGCCACGGTCAAGGGCGTGGCGCTGTCCAGCCTGTCCCAGTGCGCGCCATCGTCGCCGGAGCGAAAGGCCGAACCGCGCAGGCCGTAGGCCACCAGCGCGCCGCCACGCGTGCGCAGCAGGCCGAAGAAGCTGCCCTTGTAGGGCGAAGGCAGCGGCGCGAAGCTGGCGCCGCCATCGACGGAGCGCAGCAGCAGGCCCTGCTCGCCGGCGACCACCAGCGTGCCGCCGGCCGCGCGCACGCCGTACAGGTGCAGGCTCCTGGGGTTGGGCAGCCGCCCGAGCCAGGGCTCCCAGCTGCGGCCGCCGTCTGCCGTGGCGAACATCAGGCCATACGCGCCGATGGCGAAGCCGCACTCCGCGTCGGTGAACTCGAGGTCGAAGAAGGGCTTGTCCGCGCCCTCGCTCACCAGTTGCCGCGCCTGCTTGATCGCGGTGGCATCGCCCGTGCGCTGCGCGGCCGTTTCGATCAAAGCCGCCGCGGCCAGGCCATCGAGCTGCATCTGCCAGCTCTGCCCGCCGTCATCGCTGCGCAGGAGGGTGCCCAGATGGCCCGCCGCCCAGCCGGTGCGCTCATCGACGAAGCACACGCTGGTGAGCGTGGCCTGCAGCGGCACCCGGGCCTGTGCCCAGTGCGCGCCGTGGTCGTCCGACAGCAGCACCGTGCCGCGTTCGCCCACCGCCACCAGGCGCGTGCCTGCACGGCTCACGGCCAGCATGGCAGCGCCCAGCGCCTTGGGTGTGAGCACCGCCGGCGACGACAGCACCGCGGGCGCGGCCGATGCGGTGGGTGCCGCACGCGCGCGCACCGGCAGCAGCGCGGGCAGCGCACAAGCGGCCAGCCCCGCCACGGCGGCGCGCCGTGTCAGCCCGTTGGATGCCGCAGCGGCCATCAGCGTAAGCCCTCGTTGGCCAGCGCTTCCGGGCTGAAGAAGGTGCGCGGAATCGGCGCCAGCACCTCGTACTGCTTGCGCAGTTCGTTGGAGGCCATGTTCAGGTAGTAGGCGCCAGTCTGCATGTCATAGCCGCCCCACAGCACGAAGCTGGTCACCGCCGGGATGTCGGGCGCGGTGAGCATCAGCGAATAGTTGGTGCGCCACAGCTGGCCGTTGGCGTCCCAGCCGTCGAACAGCACGATCTGCCAGGAGTCTTCGTCGATGTAGTACTTGCGCTTGGGCACCACGTGGCGCTTGCCGGCGGCCAGCGTGGCTTCCACTTCCCACACGCGGTGCAGCTCCCAGCGCACCTGCGCCGGGTTGAGCGTGTTGGGCGTGACCAGCTCGTCCACCTTGGCGGCGGCCGCGCGGTTGTTGTTGTAGGGGATGTAGATTTCCTTCTTGCCCAGCAGCTTCAGCTCGTGCTTGTCGATCGGGCCGAAGAGATTGAAGGCTTCGTCGAACAGGCCGATGCCCGAGGTCACCGAGTCGGGCGTGTCGTAGGCGACCGAGGGCGCCTTGCGCACGCGGCGCTGGCCCACCAGGTACTGCCACAGGCCGCGCGGCACCGACTCGTTCATGCCGTCGTGCGCCAGGATGGCCTCGCCGGCCTTGGAGCCGGGCTCGGTCACGAGGAACTTGCCGAACTGGTAGTAGCCGTCGAACTTGTCGGCGCTGCCGTCCTTGTCGTAGTAGGCCTGGCGCACCGTCTGCACGCCGCCCGAAGCCATTGCACGCCGGCCGTCGGAGGTCACCACCCACACGCGCACGGGCATGGCGTAGTTGCCGCCCTTCCACGCCAGGCGATGGTTCCAGATCGCCTCGTAGCCGTCCTTCGGAATCGGGAACGGAATGCCGCCCCAGGCGCCTTCCACGCCGTGGCCGCCATCGACCGTTTTGGCCTGCGTCGCGTTCCTGAAGGTGTTGTCGTACACCGATTGCGGCGCCGCCGCGCTGCGGTGCGTGGGATAGACGTCGATGCGGAAGTCGGGGTACTTCTTCATCAGCGCCTGCACGCCGTCGGTCAGCTTGTCGGCGTACTGCGCCATGTTCTTGGCGTTGATCGACAGCACCGGCTTCTCGTCCGCGTACGGGTCGGGCCTGGCGTCGCCGTTCTTGTAGCCGGGCGGCGCCTTGGCGAGGCCACCGTCCCAGGCGGGGATGGTGCCGGCCTTGTTGCCGGCCTTCTCCGCGCCCACCGGGGTCAGCGTGGACTTGAGCTTGGCGGCCTCGTCCGCGCTGACGGCGGCCTGGGCCGAAACGGCGGACGCCAGCAGGGCGGCCAGCAGCAGTGATTGTTTTGCGGTCTGCATCATGGTGTGTCTCGATGGTTTTTTCAGAAAGTGCGGGAGACGCTGAGCGACAGGTAGTTGCGGTCCTTCAGCGTCTGGCCAAAGGACAACATGCGCGTGGGCGTGCGCGCGTCGGCGACCGTGAAGGTGTTCTCGTTGCCGAAGAAGGCCGTGTAGCTCAAGGCGATGTTCCAGGTGTTCTGGTACTTGCCCTTGATGCCGAGGGTCACGTCGCCCGCGTTGGAGGCGCCGCCCGCGAAATTGAAGATCGCCGAGGAGCGGCCGCCGAAGTTGTAGCCCAGGCCCATCGGGATCGACAGGTCCAGGCCGGGCAGCACCTGGAAGTACTGCGGCTCGAAGATCATGCGGAAGGCGGCGGCCGAACGCGTGGTGTTGGGGTCCAGCCCGCCGAAGCCGGTCGTGGCCGGGTTCTTGGTGACGCTCATCACGCGGTTCCACGCCAGCTCGGCCAGCACCACGCCGCCGTCCCACAGGCCGGACTTCTTCAGCACGTAGATGCCCGACAGGTTCAGGTGGGCCGTCTTGCCGATGGCATAGCACGGATTCGCCGCCGTGCCATTGCAATTGATTGGCGGCATGAAAGGCGCGCCGCCCAGCACGGCCGGGTCGCTGGTGAGCGGGGCGTCGGCGCGCATCGAGCCTTCGAGCGCCCAGTTCAGCTGGCCGATCGACGAGGTGACGCTGGCGCCCACGGTCTTGATGCCCTTGGCGTAAACCGTGTGCGCGTTGCCGTTGACCAGGTCGAACACCGGCACGGCCGGCGTCTTGTCGTTGTAGCGCGCCGCATAGAAGCCGTACTCGAAGGCGCTGCCGGTCGGCGACCAGCGCAGCTGCGCGCCGAACTGGCCGCTGTTGCCGGGCTTCTGGTCCTTGCTGTTGTCGGTGACCAGCACCGGCGGCAGCGGCGGGCCGAAGTACACGCGGCCGCCGCCGATGTAGTCCTGGTTGGAGAAGTAGCTGCCGACCCCGGGGATCTTGCTGGGCCGCCACTTGAGCTGGTAGTAGCCGCCCAGCGTCACGCCCTCGGCCAGCTGCAGCGTGCCGGAGATCTGCTCCACCGGCAGCAGCACTTCCTTGAACTGCCAGTTGGGCACCGAGGCGATCTTGGCGATGTCGACCGGCCCTTGCGCCGCGGCGATGCCGTTCTGGCCGAAGAACAGGCTTTCACCGTATTGCAGCGCGTGCTTGCCCACGCGAATGGAGGCGGGCATGTCGCCGAGCGATCCCTTGGCATAGACGAAGGCATCGAGGAACTGGTCGCTGCGGCCGTGCTGGCTACGCGTGGCGGGAAGGAACTCGTTGGGCGCCTGGCCCGGCTGGTTGCTCACGCCCAGCGAGCCGTCGTTGGCGTTGGCGCCCAGGTACTTGGAGTCGTACCAGGCCGCGTGACTCAGGCGCAGGCCCCAGTTGCCGTGGTTGTAGTCGAACTCGGTCAGCAGGTCGAAGCGGTTGGAGACCACGCCCTTCCTGAAGTTGGCGTCGCCATCGTTCTCGTTGGCCACGCCGCCGTCGCCCCGCGCGCCGGGCGAGGTGAGGGTGGGCGAAGGGTCCTTCAACCGATACGCCAGGCTGTACTTGGGCGTGAAGTCCAGCCGGATCTTGGCGTCGGGGTCGCTGGACTCCAGCTCGATCGCCAGCGCCGGCAAGGCGCAAGCCAGGGAGCAGGCCAGGACCAGCGCTCGCGGGCGGAAGGGAAGGGATGCGAATGTCATTGTGTCTCCTCGTCTCTCTCTCTATTTGTTGTGTGGATGGCGGGTCAGATGTAGGTCGATGCCAGCCCTCCGTCGACGGGGATGTTGGCGCCGCTGATCCAGCGCGCCTCGTCGCTGCACAGCCACGCGATCACCGGCGCAATCTCGTCGGCGAAGCCGGGGCGCAGCATGCGGTGCGCATCGGCCTGCACCCGTTCCTGGCCGAGCATGCTCACGAAGTCGCCCAGGATCGGCGTGAACACCGGACCCGGCGCGACGCAGTTCATGCGCACGCCGTGTTCCAGAAACCACTTCTGCGACTGCGTGGCACTCCAGACGATCAGCGCTTCCTTGAAGTACTGGTAGCAGGTCTCCTGCGGCACGGGGTGGTCGCGCAGCCAATGGGCGCCGGCCTCGAAGCCTTGCGCGGCGGCCAGCGCCTTGTGCGGCGCCAGTCGCTGCGCCCATTCGGCGCCGAGGATGGAGGCCACGTTGACGATGGAGCCACCGCGTGGGATGCGCGGCAGCGTCTGTTCGGTCAGATGGCGCAGCCCCAGGTAGTTGATGTCGGCGACGAGCTTGACGGGCGCCGTGCCGGGCACGCCGGCGATGTTGCACAGCGCGTCGAAGCGCTCGGGCAATTGCGCCACGGCCGCATCGATGGCGCCAGCGGAACTCAGGTCGGCCTTGACGAAGCCGTCGAGCGTGAGGCTGGGGTCGTTGCGGTCCATGCCGATGACGCGGGCGCCGGCAAAGCGCGCGATGCGCACCACCTCGGCGCCGATGCCCGACGACACGCCGGTGACGACGATGGTTTTTCCTTGAAGCTGCTGCATGGGATGTCTCCTCGTGGGTTCAGTCGATAAAACTCAGAACGGATAGGGATGCGGCGCCTGCTTGATGGTCAGCCACTGCCACTGGGTGTATTCCTCCCAGTCGGCCGGGCCGCCCACGCTGCTGCCGTTGCCGGCGATGCCGGGGCCGCCGAAGGGGTTGACGCACTCGTCGTTGACGGTCTGGTCGTTGATGTGGACCATGCCGGAGTTCAACTGCGCGGCGATTGCCATGGCCCGTCCGATCGAGGGCGAGATCACCGCCGACGCCAGGCTGCCCTGGTGGTCGTTGGCCAGGGCCACGGCTTCTTCGTCGGTCTTGAAGGCGATGATGTTGGCGACGGGGCCGAACACTTCTTCGTCGAACACGCGCATGCCGGCCTTCACGCCCGCCAGCACCGTGGGCTTGTAGAACAGGCCGTCGCTGCTGCCGCCGGCCAGCAACTGCGCGCCGGCCGCGATGCTGTCCTGCACGATGGCGTGTACGCGGTCGCGCTGCTTCGCGTCGATCAGCGGCCCCAGGGCCACCTGGCCGCTGGCGCCGTCGCCCACCGGCAGGTGCTGGGCCTTCGCGACCAGCCGCTGCGTCAGGGCGGCGGCGACGCTCTCGTGCACGAGGATCCGATTGGTCGCCATGCAGATCTGCCCCTGGTGCAGGTAGGCACCCCAGGCGGCATTGCTCGCGGCCACGTCGAGGTCGGCGTCTTCCAGGATGATCAGCGAGTTGGCGCCGCCCAGCTCCAGCGTTACCTTCTTCAGATGACGACCGGCCAGCTCGCCGATGCGCCGGCCCACGGCGGGCGAGCCGGTGAAGGCGATCATCGGCACGCGCGCATCGGTCACCAGGGCTTCGCCGGCGGCGGCGTCGCCGGGCAGCACCTGCAGCAGGCCGGCGGGCAGGCCTGCCTCTTCGAACACGCGGGCGATCATGAAGCCGCCGCTCACCGGCGTGCGCGAGTCGGGCTTGATCACCACGCCGTTGCCGGCCGCGAGCGCCGGCGCCACGGCGCGAAGGGTGAGGATGAGCGGGAAGTTGAAGGGCGAGATCACGCCCACCACGCCGCGCGGCACGCGCCGCGCGAGGCTGGTGGTGCCGCTCGCGCTCGGCAGGATCTGGCCCTGCGCCTGTAGCGGCATGGCCGCCGCCAGATGGCACAGCGTGACGGCCTCGCGCACCTCGTGCTGGCCTTTGGGCAGGATGGCGCCGGTCTCTCGGGCGACGTAAAGCGCCAACTCGTCGAAGTGCTGCTGGAACAAGGCCGCGGCCCGTTGGAACACGGCGGCCTTCTCGCGCGGCGCGACCTGCGCCCAGCTCTTCTGCGCTTGCGCTGCGGCGGCCGTGGCCAGCCCCACGTCCTGCGCGTCGGCGATGCCGATGGCCGCCATCACCTGGCCCGTGGCCGGTTCGACGACCTCGCGCACACCGCCTGCGGACGCGACCCAGGCGCCGTTGAACACCTTGCCGGCCCAGACCGCCGCGTCCAGGAACGCCAGCTTCTCCGAAACACCCATGACTCACCCCTTGCGAAAAAGTTGATCGGCTGGCCGCGGGTGCAAATGCCCGCGGCGCGCCTTCTTTTCGCAACGGGCGTACCAGCGGCGCCGCGGCGGGGTGACCCGACGCCGCTGCGCGACGCCGGTTTTCATTGGGGGACTAGGTGAATTCCCGGGGTCTTTATGGTTATCTTGAGTAACTGGTTTACCCGGATCGACGCTTTCACGAAATGATCAAAAAATTGATCACTGCTTTCACCAAACGATGAGCCCGAAATTGATCAAAGCCACTGCCTCACCCGTCCCGGAGCGGATCTCGCTGGCCGAGGTGGCGCGCGCCACCGGCGCCGCGCTGGGCCGTTTCGACGGCGCCGAAGTGGCGCGTGCGATGAGCCGATTCGAGGCCTCGCATGTGAGCAGCGAAGAGCACCCGACGATTGCCGACATCAGCGAATGCCTGTTCTTCTCGCCCGGCGACGGCCGCATCTGGCTGCAGGATCAGCGCATGGTGCTGCTGCATACCGAGGCGCTGGGGTCGCTGCGGCGCGAGCTCATCGACAGCCTGGGCCAGGAGAAGGCCCGCGGCCTGTTCACGCGCGCGGGCTACGTCAGCGGCGCGCGCGACGCGCAGCTGGTGCGCGAGCATTGGCCCGAGGCCGAGCCGGCCGCGGCCGCCATGGCCGGCACCCGCCTGCATGCCCTGGAAGGCCTGGTGAAGGTCGAGCTGGTGCATGCGCGCTATGACCCCGAGACCTCGGACTACGAGGGCGAATTCCTCTGGCACCACTCGAGCGAGGACGACGAGCACATCGCCGCCTACGGCATCGGCGGCTCCCCGGCCTGCTGGATGCAGGTGGGCTATGCCACCGGCTACGTCAGCACGCTGTTCGGGCGGCTGGTGGTGTTCCGCGAAGTCGCCTGCCGCTCGATGGGGGAGAGCCATTGCCGCGTGATCGGAAAATCGGCGGAGCGCTGGGACGACGTGGAAGAAGACATGCGCTACCTGCGTGCGCGCGACTTCGTCGGGGTGTCGCAGTACGGCAGTGCGCCGCCGCAGGCCGCGGAGTTGCCCACGCCACCGCGCGGAAGCGACGCGATGGTGGGTGCGTCATCGGCATTCAACGCGGCCTGCCACCTGTTGCACCGCGTTGCGCCGACCACGGCCACCGTGCTGTTTACCGGCGAGTCCGGCGTCGGCAAGGAAAGGTTTGCCAGCATGCTGCACAGCATCGGCCCGCGGCGCGACAAGCCCTTCGTCGCGGTGAATTGCGCGGCCATTCCGGAGACGCTGGTCGAGTCCGAGCTGTTCGGCGTGGAGCGCGGCGCCTACACCGGCGCCGGCGCGGCGCGGCCGGGACGCTTCGAGCGCGCCCATGGCGGAACGCTGTTCCTGGACGAGATTGGCACGCTGAGCTACGCGGCCCAGGGCAAGCTGCTGCGCACCTTGCAGGAGGGCGAGGTCGAGCGCGTGGGCGGCACGCGCAGCATCCGGGTCGACACGCGCGTCATCGCGGCCACCAACGTCGATCTGCGCCAGGCCGTGCGCGAGGGCAAGTTTCGCGACGACCTGTTCTTCCGGCTCAATGTCTTTCCCATTCACCTGCCGCCGCTGCGCGAGCGGCGCGATGACGTGCCGCTCCTGATGAGCCATTTCCTGAAGCATTACGGCCGCAAGCATGGCCGGCAGGTCGCCGGCTTCACGCAAGCTGCCGTCAAGGCGCTTCTGAACTACGACTACCCCGGCAACATCCGCGAACTGCAAAACCTGATCGAACGCGCCTTGATCGTCGTCCCCGAGGGGAGCCTGATCGAAGTTCAGCACCTGTTCACCAGCGGCGAGACGCTGGACAAGAACGTGCTGTCGGTTCGACCGGATGGCCACCTGGCCGGCGCGGCCGGCGCCTCGCCTCCGCGGGCCACGCCTGCAAACCGCCCCGTGGCAGAGGGCGGGCACGGCGCCGGCTCATTGGGGCAAGCGGAAGAGGCGCTGATACGCCGTGCGCTGGAGCAATGCGGGGGAAACCTCTCCGCAGCGGCGCGCGTGCTGGGTGTCACGCGTCCCCAGCTGGCCTACCGTGCGCGCAAGCGCGGCATCACGAGCTGACGACCGCTCGCGCCTGTCGCCTCGGTGCCGTCCGTCCGGAAATCACGTCGCTCTCTTGCGCTGCCCGGATGTAGCCTGCGACCGCACACTCCACGTCGCGCACCAGTTCTTCAGTGCCGGGGCAGACGTCCTGCACCAGCAAGGCCTGCTCGACGATGGCGTCGATGATCGCAAACGCGTTGAACGCGGTACGCCGCGGATCGAGCGCCGCCGGCCAGTCGGAAGACGCGACGAGCGCATCGTGAAACAGGCCCACGAACTCGCGGTAGATCTCGCGATAGCTTTCGGGTGAGGAGAGGCGGCGCTCGACGAACAAGAGCGCACGCCATTCGTCGGCATGACCGAGCAGGTCGTGCACGTGCGCTGCCACCATCGCGCGGATCGTCTGCTCGATCGTGCGTGGAGCCGGCGCCTCGGCCGCCTGCGCGAGGATCGCGGCCTGCTTGCGCATCCAGCTGCGAACGGTAACCGCGGCAATGGAGTCCTTTCCGGGAAAGTACAGGTACAGGGTCCCCAGGCCTACGCCCGCGACGCCTGCGATGTCGCGCATCGAGACCTTCTCGTAGCCGCGCTCGACCAGCAGCAGCACGAAGGCATCCTGGATTGCGCCGGTGGTCATCCAGGCGCGCGACTGCAAGGGTCTGCGGCGAGGCTTCACGATCGAATTCATGCAGGGATCTTCGGGGTTCGCAGCGGCTGCTGCAAGCCGCCCTCTGCGGGTGGCGCAAACCTGAACATCCCGCGTGCATACGCCCCGCAATCGCCTCCGGCGCAGAACCTGAACACGCCTCGCACGCATCGGGCTTAAGCTGATGCTCACCTCTTGGTTCACCCTGCGGGCGTCCGCGACCATGGGGCAAGCGAGTGACTCTCCACGGAAGGGAAGCGATCAAGATGAGCAATCCGAGCACCACCCCGATGCCCGCCACGCTGGCCGATCTGGTCCATCGTCTGGACCAGGCCCGGCTCACCGGCACGCGAGAGGAGGGCGAAGAGGTGGGTACGGTTTCCACTCGCCGCTACACGGACCCTGCGCATTGGCAGCAAGAGCAGGCGTCGCTGTTCGGCCAGTGGCCCATCGTCGCTGCCCACAGCGCCGAGCTTGCGAAAGAATCGGCACTGCCTTTCGACGCCCTGGGCGTCCCCATCGTCCTGACCCGGGCGGCGGACGGCCGCGCGCGCGCCTTCCTGAACGTCTGCCGGCATCGCGGCATGGCCTTGGTCAGCGCCGACGGGCCCGAGCCGGCCAAGGCCAAGGCCTGCAAGGCGCTCGTGTGTCCGTACCACGCCTGGACCTACGAGCTCGATGGGCGGCTGCGGCATCGCCTGCACGCGCAGACCTTCGAGGGCTTCGACCCGGCCACGCTGAACCTGGTCGAGCTCCCGTGCGACGAGGCGGGCGGGCTGATCTTCGTCAAGCGCAAGCCCGGCGAGGCGTTCTCGGCAGCGGCATTCCTGCAGGGGTTGGACGCGCACCTGCACTGGATGGGCTTGCCCGGGATGACCGTGTTCCGCAAGGTGGATCGCGTGCACGCCGCGAACTGGAAGCTTACCGTCGATGCCTTCCTGGAGGGCTATCACATCCGCGTGCTGCATCGCGAGACGATCTATCCCTTCTTTGCCGATGCGTACACGGTCAACCTGCATGCAGGGCCGCACCAGGACTCGCTGGTGGCGCGGCGAGCCGCCTTCGAGGCCTTCTCGCCGCCGCCAGACCGCTACGCCCTGTGCAAGCTGGCCACGCCGACACAGCTCGTGTTTCCGAACACATTCCTCATCTGGCACCCCGACTACGTGAGCCTGATCGGCATGTTCTCGCCGGCGGTGGACCAGGTCCGCTGGGTTCACACCATGCTGATTCCGCCGGATCGCACCGGCGAAGACTGGAATGCCCATTGGGAGAAGACCTTCCAGCTCATCGAGCAGACGGTCTTTCAGCAGGAGGACATCGCCACCGCGGTGGCGATCCAGCGCGGCCTGGCCAGTGGTGCCAACACGGACTTTCATCTGGGCCGGCTCGAACACGGGGTGTTGCGCTTTCACCGCGGCATCGACGATGCCATCGGCGGAACGCTGGTGCCCATGCTCAGCTCCGGCTAGACCACCATCGGCGTCAGCGCGCCGTCCATCGTGATGAGTGCCCCCGTGACGTAGCTGGCACAGTCCGACACGAGAAAGACGGCGGCGTTGGCAATTTCATGGGGGTGCGCGTAGCGGCCGAGCGGGACCCGGGCCTCGTTGGCCTTCAGCAGCTCTTCCTCGGGCTTGCCGGTCAGGCGCGATTCCGTCTCGAGCGAGTTCTTCACGCGGTCGGTGTAGGTCGCGCCCGGATTGATCGATCCTGCACGCCTTGCGACCATCGACTGCAGCGCCGCGTCCATCGCATGCACCCTGCACACCAATGGTTCCGCTCGCTCGTGGCGTGCTTTGCGAAGCAACGGTGCGCGACGCAATGCCATAGAACCGGTCTAGTCGCTCGCGGGCCTGCGCCAAAGGCCCGGACGAATCACTTGCCCCAGATTTTCCGATAGGCGTCCCGGTAGCCGTTGTCCGGATCGAAGCTGTTCTTCGGTCCGCCGTCGCTCTTGATGTTGTCGGCCGTCACGAGATGCACCGGCGTCGAGTAGCCGCTGGGCGGCTGGCCGCCGAGCGCACGGTTGACTTCGTCGACCATCTGCCAGCCATGGAGGTTGAGCGGCTCGGGCACGGTGCCGGCCTGGAAGCGCTGGTTGCGGATGCGTTGGTACGCAGACTCCGAGCCGTCGCCGCCCGAAAGGTTCTGGAGCGCCTTCGCGCTGCCGCCGGCCGACTGCAGGGTAGGGCCCATGAAGTCGAAATAGAGGTCGTTGATGCCGAGCGAATAGCTCCACTTGGCGCCGTGACGCTGGATCAGCGAGGTCGTCAATTGCGGCATGCGGGTCGAGGTGTCGGCCAGTGGCGTGTCCTCGACGCCGAGCAGAGTGCAGCCGGCGCACTTCTTGATGACGTCCGCCATCGCGTTGGACTTGGCGATCGCGACCGCATAGGCCGAATCAGTGAACACCACCACGCCCGCCTTGCCCTCCGACTTTGCGACCGCATAGAGCGCCGCGATCTCCGCGACGTCCTGCGCCCTCGTCGTCACGTTGAAGAACATGCCGTCGACCGCGCCGGCTTCCTTCGCGGCATGCCAGCCGACCACCGGAATCTTGCTCTCGGCGGCCTTCTTCACGTTGGTGGCCTGCTCCTTGGCGTCGAAGCCGCCAAGCAGAATGCCGGCCGGCTTGAGCGCCATCGCCTGGTTGAAGGCGGCGGTGCGGCCCTGCACGGTGCCCTGGCCGTCGAGCACGCGGACCTTCCATCCGATCGCCCGGGCGGCTTCTTCCACGCCCTTGGAGACGCCGAGCACGCCACCGTTGCGCATGTCGGAGGCGACGAACACGAGGGTCTTGTCGGCCGCTGCCCTGGGCCCGGTGGTGGGGCCATCCCACTTGTTCTTCGGTGCCGTCGCGGCGGCGACCTTCTGCTTGGCCAAGGCGAGGAAGTCGTCTGCCATTGCGTGGCCGCAGAGGCTCGCAAGGGTCGCGGCCAATGCGCCGGCGAGCGCCGTGCGGCGGGCGCTCCGCATCGCTGCATGGAGGGATGTTTTCATGGGTGTCTCCTGGTTGTGGTTGGGGGTTGAAACGGAACTCAAGACTCCAAGGGCAGCTTCGGTGCGACGCCCGGATGCGATGCAATCTGCTGCTCGGCGATGCGGCGCTTGATCGACTGGCCGCGCTTGCGCTGCGCATAGCCCGCAATGCCGATGGACACCAGCAGCGTGACGCCGTTGAACAGCGGCTCGACGAAGAAGGCGCCGCCGAACTGCTGGATGCCCGAGATGCCCACCGCGAGGATCGCCACGCCGACCAGCGTGCCCCAGACGTTCACGCGGCCGGGCCGGATGGTGGTGGACCCAAGGAAGGCGCCGACCAGCGCCGGCAGCAGGAACTCGAGCCCCACGCCGGCCTGGCCGATCTGCAGCCGTGACGCCAGCACGACGCCCGCGAAGGCCGACAGCGTGCCCGAGGCGACAAAGGCGCCCATCACGCATTTCTGCAAAGGAATGCCGTTGAGCACGGCCGCCTTCGGGTTGGAGCCGATCACGTAGAGCGCACGGCCGATCGGCGTGTGCTCGCTCACCAGCCAGAGCACGACGGCCACGGCCAGCACGTAGAACGCCGTCACCGGCAGGCCTAGAAACTCCGCGCCGGCGATGTTGACGAATCCGTCCGGCAGGCTGCCGATCACCTGCCGCCCGCCGCTGTGCCACAGCGCGATGGCGTACAGCACGGTGCCGGTGCCCAGCGTGGCGATGAACGAGTCGATCTGCGCCTGCTCCACCAGCACGCCGTTGAGAACGCCGAACAGCGCTCCGCACAGCAGCACCACGGCAACCGCCACAGGCCAGGGCAGCCCGAAATGGGTCTGCAGGCTGATCGCGAGGATGTGCCACAGCACGATGCCGTAGCCGACCGTGAGATCGATCTTGCCGGTCATCATCGGGATGGTGGCGGCGAGCGCGAGCAGCGCGATCACCGACTTGTCGCTGAGGATCGAGCGCAGGTTGAACAGCGTGGGAAAGCTGTGCGGCAGCAGGATGGAGAACAGCACGATCAGCCCGAGCGTCAGCACCGGCAGGCCGTAGACCGGCGCCTGCCGGCCGATGCGGCCCAGCAGGCCCGAAACCCTGGCGTCGAAGGACGGATCGGGTTCGAGCGCAGTGGCCTTGATGGAAGTGGTCATGATGCGATTGCCTCTTGCGTTGTGGAGTTCTTGAATCGTGTTGCCGGCTCGTCGCCGCCCGCCGCGGCGACCAGCAATCCGGCGACGTTGAGCGCGGCACCGTCCAGTTCGCATGCCACCGTGCCGCCGCGAAACACCATGGCGCGCGTGCACACGTTGGCGACTTCCTCGAAGTCGGTGGAGATCACCAGCACGCAGACGCCGGCGTCGGCCTGTTGGCGCAGGATCTCGTAGATCTGCCGCTTGGCGCCCACGTCGACGCCTGCGGTGGGCTCTTCCAGGATGAGGAGCGGCAGCTTCAGGTTCATCCAGCGCGCCAGCACCACCTTCTGCTGGTTGCCGCCGCTGAGGTTCTGCACCTCGGCCTGTGGCGCCGGGGGATTGACGTCGAACTGCCGGATCAGGCGCTGCGCCTCGATCGACTCCTCGTGCGGAGCCAGGCGCGTCATCAGGGTGCCGAGCGTCAGCGCGGGATTGGGGAACAGGTTCTCCTGCACGCTGAGGCTGCCGCCGAGGTTCTCCTCCAGCCGGTCGGCCGCCACCAGACCGATGCCGAGCCGGATCGCCTGTGCAGGATTGCGGGGCGCCACCGCCTGGCCTGCGAGCACGATGCGGCCCCGCTCCAGTGCGGACAGCCCGAACAGCAGGCGGCCGATCGCCTCGTGCCCGGCACCCCGCAGCCCGATCAGGCCCAGCACCTCGCCGCGGCGCGCCTTCAGCGTGACCGGGCCGGCATTGGCCGAGTACACCGCGTCGAGCGCCAGCACGGTCTCGGTGCCGTCGCCGCGGGCCTTGGGCAGCGAGACGTCGAACTTGCTGCCGACGATCAGTTCGACCAGCTCCGCGGCGCTCGCCTGCGCCGTGATGCGAGTGCCGACCAGCTTGCCGTCACGCATGACCGCGGCCCGATCCGAGATGTCCAGGATCTCGTCGAGCCGGTGCGAGACGTAGATCATCGCCACGCCGCGCTCGCGCAGTTGCCGCAGCAGCGCGAACATGCGCTGCACGTCAGCCATCGGCAGACTGGCGGTGGGCTCGTCGAGCACCAGCACCCGGGCGTCGGCGTCGAGCGCGCGGCCGATCGCGAGAAGCGACTTTTCGGCACGCGTCAGCGTGAAGACGCGTCGCCGTGGATCGATGTCGCAGCCGACATGCCCGAGCACGCGGCGTGCGTTGCGCTCGACCTGCCTCCAGTCGATCAACCCGAGCCGGCGCGGAAAGCCCATGCCGAGCGCCACGTTCTCGGCCACCGTCATCCATTCGACGAGGCCGAGGTCCTGGTGGATGAAGGCCATGCCTTGCCGTTCGCGCGGCGCGGCACGCCACTCGGCCTCGGGACGCCCGTGCAGCGCGACGCTGCCGCTGTCCTGGCTGTAGACACCCGCCAGGATCTTGATCAGGGTCGACTTGCCGGCGCCGTTCTCACCCAGCAACGCAAGGATCTCGCCGGCGTGGAGGTCCAGCGAGACATCGTCGACGGCCTGGGTGCCGCCGAAGCGCTTGCTGAGCGCCTCGATGCGCAGCACGCGGGCTGCGGACGCCGTGCCGTTCACAGCAGCACCGCGCATGACACGTCCGGCTCGCGCTGCGTCCCGATGAAGCGTTCGAAGGCCAGCGTCTCCATGTTGAAGTAGCCGAGCTGGTCGTTGTCCTGGCTCACGAAGGCGAGCGGCCGAGTGGGATGGAAGCTCAAGGCGATCGGGCGCGCCTCCATGGGGATGTGGGCCAGTTCCTCCAGGCTCGCCGGATCGACCACCGACAGGCTGCGCTCCCCATAGTTGGTGACGACCAGCCGCCCGTCGCGGTGGAGAAAGAGGCGCGTCGGGTCCTCGCGCGAGGGCGCTTCGCGCAGCACCTTCATGGTGGCGGTGTCGATGACCGCGAGCGTGTTGCTCCAGCGGTTGGTGACGTAGAGCGTCTTCTCGTCGGCCGACAGCGCATGGCCCTCGGGCTTCTCGCCGGGCGAGCAGGGCACCGGCGCCACCGTGGCGTCGTGCGGCCGGATCCTGGTGACGGTATGCGAGAGCAGGTTCATCACGTAGGCCGTCTGCCCGTCGCGGGTGAGCGCGAACAGATGGCTCTTGATGCCCCCGGTGGGCACGGCGCGCCGCGGCGCGGTGTCGGTCTCGGGGTGGTCGAGCACCACCAGCTGCGCCCGGTCCTCGCTCAGCGCATAGAGGCGGCCTTGCTGGTCCATCTGCATGCCGTGCAGCCGGTTGAAAGGGGCGATGTCGATGGTGCGCGCGAGCCTGCGCGCCGCGATGTCGATCTGGAAGATGCGCGTGCCGCCGTGGCCCAGGTGGCCCGATGTCTCGACGCCGTAGTGGCCGACGTAGGCAAAGCGCTTCGCAGCGTCCACCACGAACTCGTGCGGAAATTCTTCGAGGGCGATGCTGTGCAGCCGTTCGCCGCTCGCGATGTCGTAGTAACTCAAGCAGTGGCTGCACTTTTCCACCAGGAGCAGGATGTCTTGTGTCATGGACGCTGGATTCCTTCGGTACGAAGAACGATTCGATAGAGCGAGCTGCTCGCCGCAATGTAGAGCTGGTCGCGTCGCGCACCGCCGAAGCAGAGGTTGCCCACCTTCTCGGGCACGTGGATCTTGCCGAGCAGGCTGCCGTCGGGGTGGTAGACCTGCACGCTGTCGAGGCTGCTGGTGTAGATCCAGCCCTGGGCATCGAGGCGAAAGCCGTCGGGCAGGCCGGGGTTGACCTCGGCGAATACGCGTCCGTTCGCGAGCGCGTCGTCGCGCACATCGAACACCATCAGGTGATGGCGCCCACTGCCGTCGGAGCGCATCGCAGCCGAGGTGTCGCTCACGTAGAGCCGCGATTCGTCGGGCGAGAAGGCCAGGCCATTTGGCTCCTGCACGGCATCGGTCATCGCGTCGAGGCGGCCGCTTGCCGGATCGAAGCGGAACACGAAGTTGGCGGGCTGCTCGCGCTCGGCGCAATGACCCTCGCGGTCGCTGGCAATGCCGTAGGGCGGGTCGGTGAACCAGATCGTGCCGTCGCGCTTCACCACGAGGTCATTGGGCGAATTGAGGCGCTTGCCGAGATAGCGGTCGACCACGACCTCGTCGGGTGCATCGGCGCGCACGCCGCCGGCCGAGACGCGCGTGCGCACGATGGCGCGCAAGCCGTGCGAGCAGTGGAGCAGGTCGCCGTCGAGGTCGCGGGTGTGGCCGTTGGTGAATTCGACGCCGGTGCGCCATACGGTCATCCCGTCTGGCGCGGACCAGCGCAGCATCCTGTTGTTCGGGATGTCGCTCCAGAGCACGGCGTCGTCCTCGTGCATCCATACAGGCCCTTCGCTCCACTGGGCACCGGTCCACAGTCTCTCGAGCCGTGCGCCCTCGACGACGGGGCGCAGGCGTTCGTCGATGATGTCGATGGGGGTGTCCATGGGGCTCATTCCGGATTCACGTCATTCGCTTCAGGCCAGCGTGTACGCCGTCTTCACCACCGTAAAGAACTCCTGCGCATACCGCCCCTGCTCCCGCGGCCCGTAGCTCGACCCCTTGCGCCCGCCGAAGGGCACGTGGTAGTCAACCCCCGCCGTCGGCAGGTTCACCATCACCATCCCCGCCTGGCTGTGGCGCTTGAAGTGCGTCGCGTACTTCAGCGAGGTCGTCGCGATGCCGGCCGACAGCCCGAACTCCGTGTCGTTGGCCGTCGCCAGCGCCTCCTCGTAGTTCTTCACCCGGATCACGCTCGCCACCGGCCCGAAGATCTCTTCCTTGTTGATGCGCATGCTCGCCACCGACTCGCTGAACAGCGCCGGCGACATGTAGAAGCCCTCGGTCGCCAGCTTCAGCCGATCGCCGCCCGCGGCCAGCGTGGCGCCTTCGCCCTGGCCGATCTCGATGTAGTCCAGGTCCTGGCGCAGCTGGCTCTCGCTGGAGACCGGCCCGATGTCGGTGCCCTGCGCCAGCGCATCGCCGACCTTGATCTTCGCCATGCGCGCCTTCATCGCCTCGATGAACTTCGGGTAGATGCCCTCGGTCACGATCAGCCGGCTGGATGCGGTGCAGCGCTGGCCGGTGGAATAGAAGGCGCTCTGCACGCTGAGCTCCACCGCCTGGTTCAGGTCGGCATCGTCCAGCACCACCTGCGGGTTCTTGCCGCCCATCTCCAGCTGCACCTTCTTGCCCTTCGTCGCGCACGCCACGGCGATGCCGCGGCCCACACCGACCGAGCCGGTGAAGCTGATGGCATGAATGCCGGGATGGTCGACCAGCGCATTGCCGATCACGCTGCCGCGGCCCATCACCAGGTTGAACACGCCGGCCGGGATGCCCGAGCGGCTGATGATCTCGGCCAGCGCCCAGGCGCAGCCGGGCACCAGGTCCGCGGGCTTCAAGACCACGCAGTTGCCGAAGGCCAGCGCCGGCGCGATCTTCCAGGCGGGGATCGCAATCGGGAAGTTCCACGGCGTGATGAGCCCGACCACGCCCACCGGCTCGCGCGTGATCTCCACGCCGATGCCCGGGCGCACCGAGGGAAGAACTTCGCCCGACAGGCGCAGGCATTCGCCGGCGAAGAACTTGAAGATGTGGCCGGCGCGCGTGGCCTCGCCGATGCCCTCGGCGCGGGTCTTGCCCTCCTCGCGCGCCAGCAGCGTGCCCAGCTCTTCCTTGCGCGCGAGGATCTCGTTGCCGATCTTGTCGAGCGCATCGCTGCGTGCCTGCACGCTGCCGGTGGACCAGCCCGGGAAGGCCGCGGTGGCGGCCGCCACGGCCTCGTCGACCTGCACGGCGTCACCCTGGGCGTAGTGGCCCAGCACGTCTTCCAGGTTGCTCGGGTTGGTGTTGGGGCTGTAGCTGGCGCCCGCGCGCCATTCGCCGTTGATCAGGTTGTCGAAGTTGTTCATGCGTTCGAATCGGAAGGGGGTGGAAGGTCGATGCGGTAGAAGCGCAGCGCGTTGCCGCTCATCACGGCCTGCTGCTGGTCGGGTGCGAGGCCGTCCAACATGCGCCAGACGCCCCGCACCAACTGCGGAAAATCGATGCGCAGGCCCGCAACGGGAAAGTTGCTGGCGAACATGCAGCGTTGCCAGCCGAAGATCGCCAGCGTGTCGCGCACGATGCGCGCGTTGGCATCCCAATCCCAGGGCTGGTCGCGCAGGCCGAATTCGGAGAGCTTCACGTGCACGTTCGGCTGGCGCGCGAGCACTTCCATCCAGCCACGCCAGCGCGCAAGGCCTTCCTCGCTGCGGTCCCACGCAAAGCCGTGGTGGTTCAGGACCATCGGCACCCGCGGAAACATGGCCGCGACCGTGGCCGCTTCGGGCAGGTGCCAGGCGGGCACCCGCATGTCCCAGCTCAGCCCGTGTTTCTCCAGCAGCGAGAAGCCGCGCAGCCAGGCCTCGTCCTGCATGCTCCCCGGCTGGCCCGCCACGCTTTGCCCTGGCGCCGCAGACGTCACCGGCTTGCTGCGGATGCCGCGCACCAGCGGATAGCGCAGCTGCCCGAGCAGGCACTGCTCGGTGTCCGGCCGGTCGAGCCAGGCATGCGCGACGACGGCATGGGGAAATCCGTGCGCGGCGTTCATCTCGTGCAGCCAGGCGGTTTCTGCAAGTTGCTCGCTGCGGCCGCGCTCGGCCTCCACGTGTACCGTCGCCAGCACCTCGACGCCGGCGCTCGCGGCGCGATAGTCCGCAGGCAGGAAGTCCCGGCGCAGCGCGGCATGGTCGCCCAGAAAGAAGGCCTGCGGGTCGTACGCCTGCTGCAGCCAGGGATAGCGCCCCCGCGACAGGTCCCAAAGATGGTGGTGCGCGTCCACGATGGCCATGCGCGGCATGTCAGTGAATCCAGACGAGCGAAGAATCGGGCTCGCGCAACGTGGCGATCTGCTGCTCGAACTCGAAGCTTTCCAGATTGAGGCGCCGGATCGTCTGGTCCTGGAACGAGATCCAGGCCGCCCGTCCGCCGGGATGGAGCGACAGCGCCAGCGGGTTGGCCGGCAGCTCGATGCAGCGCTGCTCCTTCAGGTCGGTGCCGAAGACCGAGAGGCTTTGCTCGCCCGAGTTGGTGGTCAGCAGCACATCGCGACCCCGGGCGTCGGTGCTGCGGTAGACGCGGTTCGGATCGCGCCGCGTCTTGCCCGAGGCAACCACCTCCATGCTGGCCGTGTCGACGGCGACGATGGTGTCGTCGCCGCGGTTCGCCACGTACAGCAGCGACTCGTCGGCCGACAGCACGTTGCCCTCGGGTACCGGCCCCGGCACCATGGCCACGGGTGTGAAGGTGGGATCGTGCGGCCTGATCTTGGTGACGGTGTTCGACAGCAGGTTGAGCGCATAGGCGGTCTGCGCGTCCTTCGTCAATGCGAACAGGTGCGTCTTGTAGCCGCCCGAGGGTACGGCCAGGTCGGGCACATGGCGGTTGACCGGGTCGGAAAAGCGCAGCAGCGTGTTGTGGGCCTCCGACATCACGTACAGGCGGCCCTGTGCGTCCACCGTCAGGCCGTGCGGGCGATGGAAGGGCCAGATGTCGAGCGTGGCGACATGCTCCCGGGCTTCCAGGTCGATCACGAACACCGAGTGGCCGCCCGGCTCGCCCAGGTGGCTGGCGGTCTCGATGCCATAGTGGCCCACGTAGGCGCGCTTGCGCACCGTGTCCACCGCGAACTCGTGCGGAAAGTTCGGCAGCACGATGTGCTTCTCGGCCTGGCCGGTGCCCAGGTTGTAGAAGCTGAAGGTATGGGCGCATTTCTGCACCAGCAACAGGATTTCGGGGTCGGGCATTGCGTGGCTTTCAGGGATCAGCGGAACCAGCTGGCCGGCACCATGACCAGCTGCGGAAACAGGACGAACAGAAACAGCAGCACCGTCTGCGCCAGCAGGAAGGGCCAGACCCCCTTGATCACGGCGTCCAGTGGGGTCCTGGCCACCCCCGCGACCACGTTGAGCACCGTTCCGACCGGTGGCGTCAGCAGGCCGATCGCGTTGTTCATGATGAACATCACGCCGAAGTAGACGGGGTCGATGCCGGCCTTGGTGATCACCGGCATCAGGATCGGCGTGAGGATCAACACCGTGGGCATGAGGTCCAGCGCCGTGCCGACCACGATGACCAGGATCATGATCACGAACATCAGCAGGATCTTGTTGCCCATGAAGGGCTCGAGCATCGCCGTCGCCTGGGCCGGGATGTCGGCGATGGTGATGAGCCAGGCCGACACGAGCGCGCAGGCCACCAGGAACATCACCGTGCTCGAGGTCTTGGCCGCCGACAGCATGAGCTCGGGCAGCCGCTCGAACTTGAGCTCGCCGTAGACGAAGCGCCCCACCAGCAGCGCATAGACCACCGCCACCACCGCGGCCTCGGTCGGCGTGAAGATGCCGAACTTCATGCCGCCGATGATCACGCCCGGCAAGGCCAAGGCCCAGACGCCGTCGGCCATCGCCACGGCGAGCTTGCGCGCATCGAATCGCCGGGCGGCCGCGCCGGGCTCCTTCTTGGCGCACAGCCACCAGGTGAACGCCAGCGCGGCGGCCATCATGAGGCCCGGAAAGATGCCGGCCAGGAACAGCTTCGTGATCGACACTTGGGCCGCCACGCCGAACACCACGAAGGCGATGGAAGGCGGAACCACCGGCGCGATGATGCCGCCGGCAGCGATCAGGCCGGAGGCGCGCGGCACGTCGTAGCCGGCGGCGCGCATCATCGGGATCAGCAGCGCGGCCACGGCCGCCGTGTCTGCCACGGCCGAGCCGGAGATGCTGGCGACCACCACGCAGGCGATGATGGCGACATAGCCCAGGCCGCCGCGCACGTGGCCCACCAGCGCTTCGGCCACCGCGACGATGCGCCGCGACAGCCCGCCTGCGTTCATCAGCTCGCCGGCCAGCATGAAGAAGGGCACCGCCATCAGCGGATAGTTGTTGACGCCCTCGAGCAGGTTCTGCGCCAGGATCTGCGTGTCGAAGCTGTTGAGATGGATCATCAGCGCCACGCCGCACACCAGCAGCGCGAAGGCGATGGGCGTGCCCAGCGCCATGGCGCCGAGCAGGGAGAAGAGGAAGATGGAGATGGTCATGTCGCGTCCTCCTTCACTCGCCGGCGCTGACGCTCTGCGGCACCAGCTCTTCGCGTGTCATGCGCCCGGCCAGCTGGCGCCAGAGCGAATGCGCCAGCAACAGGGCCATGCCGGCGCTGCTGACCACCAGGCACAGGTAGACCAGACCCAGCGGCACGCCGGTCACGGGCGCGTGGTCGCCCATGCCGATCACCACCTGCTTCCAGGCGCCGTGCGCCAGCAGCAGGCAGCAGCCCAGCGTCAGCGCATCGGCGGCGAAGCGGCAGATGCGCTGGCCGGTCTCGCCCAGGCGGTCGACCAGGCTGGACATGCCGAGGTGGGCCTTGTCCTTCATCACCACGAGCGCGCCGATCAGCGTGAGCCACATGAAGACGAAGCGCGACACTTCCTCGGAAAAGACGATGCCGGAATTGAAGGCATAGCGCAGCACGACATTGCCGAACACCAGCACCACCATGACGGCGAGCAGGGCGATCAGCAGCCACTGCGCGGCGCGCGTGAGCAGATCGGGTTTCATCGGGAGCTCCTGGCTGGGGCGCTTACTTGACTGCATCCACCGCAGCAAGCAGCTCGGGGCCGTTCTTGGTCACGTAGGCCTTGCGCACGACATCGCCCACGATGGCCTTGAAGGGCGCGGGGTCGTAGCTCTCGATCACCGACATGCCCTGCTTGCGCAGGTCGGCGACGATGCCGGCCTCGTTCTTCTGGTTGGTGTTTCGCTGCAGCAGCTTGGCATCGTTGGCGCTGTCCAGCAGCACCTTCTGCAGCTCGGGCTTGAGCGCGTCGAACTTCTGCTTGCTGTAGACCACCGGCATGGCGGTGAAGGCGTGCCGGGTCAGCGTCAGGTGCTTCTGCACCTCGTAGAACTTGGCCGCATAGGTGATGTCCACCGGGTGTTCCTGTGCATCCACCGCGCCCGATTCCAGGGCCTGGTAGAGCTCGCCCAGCGGCATGGGCAGGGGGTTGCTGCCCAGCAGCTTCCAGGCCTGGATATGGACCGGGTTGCCCATGGTCCGGATCTTCAGTCCCTTGACGTCCTCGGGCGTGCGTACCGGCCGGTTCTTGGTCGTGATCGAGCGAAAGCCCACTTCCCAGAAGGCGAGCTGCTTGAGGCCGTGGGCCTCCAGGTCCTTCATGAGGCGCTGACCCACTTCACCGTCCACCGTGGCATAGGCATGCGCCGGGTCGCGAAACAGGAAGGGGATGTCGAGCACCTCGAACTTCGAGACCAGGCCCGAGAAGTTGCCGCTGCCGGCCATCATCATGTCGATGGTGCCGCCGCGCACCGCGCCCAGCGTGGTCGAGTCGTTGCCCAGCTGGCTGCTGGGATAGACCTGCACTTCGAGCTGGCCCTTGCTGCGTTCCTTGACCAGGCGGGCGAATTCCAGCGCGGCCTGGTGCTGCGATGCGGTTTCGGGGCCGGCATGGGAAAAGCGGATCTTGGTGACCTGGGCGTGGGCGGCGAGGCCGGCTGCGAGCAATCCGCTGCACAGGGCGAGCTTGAGGAAGGAAAGGCGTTGCATGGTGATGTCTCCTGTATGAATTTGTGGGGTCGCGGGGGAAGGGGCGCGCGCGGCTATGCCGCCCAGCGCAGCACCAGCGGATCGAGCCGCCGGGCCGTCTCGATCAGCCCTCTGCGGGTTTCGGGGTGCATGGGGGGCCAGGGGTGGCGCGCGGCCTCGCAGGCAATCACGCCGCCTTCCTTCATCAGCGCCTTGGCGGCCAGGAAGCCCGACTGCCGGTTCTCGTGGTTGATCAGCGGCAGCCAGCGCTGGTAGAGCGCAAAGGCCTTGTCGCGATCGCCCGTGCGATGCGCTTCGATGATCGGGCGGATGCCGTCGGGGTAGCCGCCGCCGGTCATGGAGCCGGTGGCGCCGGCATCGAGGTCGGGCAGCAGGGTGATCGCTTCCTCGCCGTCCCAAGGCCCTTCGATCGCGGCGCCGCCCAGGCGGATGAGCTCACGCAGCTTCGACGCCGCGCCCGCGGTCTCGATCTTGAAATAGGCGACGTGCTCGATCTCGCGCGCCATGTTCGCCAGGAACGCGGCCGACAGCACGGTCCCGGCAGCCGGCGCGTCCTGCACCATGATCGGAATGTCCACCGCATCGGACAGCCGCGCGTAGAAGTCGAAGATCTGCGGCTCGGGCACGCGGAAGGTGGCGCCGTGATAGGGCGGCATCACCATCAGCATCGCGGCGCCCATGTCCTGCGCGCGGCGGCTGCGCTCGGCACAGACGCGGGTGGCGAAGTGGGTGGTGGTCACGATCACCGGCACGCGCCCGGCCACGTGCTCGAGGATGGTGCGGGTCAGCACTTCCCGCTCGTCGTCGGCCAGCAGGAACTGCTCGGAGAAGTTGGCCAGGATGCACAGGCCGTCGGAGCCCGCGTCGATCATGAAGTCGACGCAGCGCTTCTGGCTGTCGAGGTCGAGCGCGCCGTCTTCGGTGAAGGTGGTGGGCACGACGGGGAAGATGCCGCGGTAGCGGGCGGGCTGGGTGGTGGTCATGGCGTCAGTGAAAAGAAGGGGGTGCGTCAGGTGACGACGCTGATCTGCCAGGGAACGAATTCCTGCTGGCCGTAGCCGTGGCGTTCGCTGCGCGAAGGCTGGCCGGAGGCGGTGGCCAGGAGCATCCGGAACAGCCTCGCGCCGAGTTCCTCGATGCTCTGCGTGCCTTCGAGCACCTCGCCGCAGTTGAGGTCCATGTCGTCCGATTGCCGCTGCCACAGCGCGGTGTTGGTGGCGAGCTTGAAGGAAGGCGAGGGCGCGCAGCCGTAGGCCGAGCCGCGGCCGGTGGTGAAGCAGATCAGGTTGGCGCCGCCGGCGACCTGGCCGGTGGCCGAGATCGGGTCGTAGCCGGGCGTGTCCATGAACACCAGGCCGCGGGCCGTCACCGGCTGCGCGTATTCATAGACGTCCACGAGGTTGGTCGAGCCGGCCTTGGCGATGCCGCCCAGCGACTTTTCCAGCACGGTGCTCAGGCCGCCGGCCTTGTTGCCGGCCGAGGGGTTGTTGTCCATCGCCGCGCCGTTGCGCGCGCAGTAGGCTTCCCACCAGCGGATGCGCTCGACCAGCTTGCGCCCGACCTCGGGCGTCTGCGCGCGCCGCGTGAGCAGGTGCTCGGCGCCATAGATTTCGGGCGTTTCCGACAGGATGGCCGTGCCGCCATGCGCGACCAGCAGGTCGACCGCGGCGCCGAGCACCGGGTTGGCCGAGATGCCGGAGTAGCCGTCGGAGCCGCCGCACTGCAGGCCGACCACCAGATGGCTCGCAGGGACGGTTTGCCGGCGCACGGCGTTGGCCTGCGGCAGCATCGCCTTGATGCGCTCGATGCCGTGCGCGATGGTGCGCGTGGTGCCGCCGGTGTCCTGGATCGTGAAGCTGTGCAGCCGGTCGCTGTGCTGCAGGCCCTGGGTCGCGAGCAGCTTCGCGATCTGGTTGGTCTCGCAGCCCAGGCCGATGACCAGCACGCTCGCGAAGTTGGGATGGCAGGCGTAGCCGCCCAGCGTGCGCTGCAGGACGGCGAGGCCTTCGCCTTCCGGGTCGACCGCGCAGCCGGCGCCGTGCGTGAGCGCCACCACGCCATCGATGTTCGGAAAGGGCGCCAGCATCTCGGGATGGATGTCGCGGCGGAAATGATCGGCGATGGCGCGCGCCACCGTGGCCGAGCAGTTGACGGAGGTGAGGATGCCGATGTAGTTGCGCGTGGCGACGCGGCCGTCATCGCGCACGATGCCCTCGAAGCTCGCCGGCTCGGCGGCACGCGGCGTCGGCCGCGCCTCGGCGCCGTGGGCATGGTCGCGCGCGAAGTCGCCCATCGCCAGGTTGTGCGTGTGCACGTGCTGTCCCGCACGGATCGGCTGGCTCGCAAAGCCGATGATCTGCCCGTAGCGGCGGACGACGCTGCCCGCCTCGATCGCCCGCGTGGCCATCTTGTGGCCCGGCGGAACCAGCCCGGCGACGGTGATGCCTTCGCTCTCGACGTGCGTGCCCGAGACCAGCTGGTCGAGCGAGATCACGACATCGTCGTCGGCATGCAGGCGTATCACGCGTGCGTTCGGCTGGAAACTCGAGGACACCATGGCCGCTGCGTCATTCGACGATGTCGAAGTCCTTGAGGTACTCGGTCTTCAGCGTGAGACCAAGCCCGGGCTTGTGGTCGTCGAGCTGCAGGAAGCCGTTCTCGGCCACCGGCTCGCCGTCGAAGATGTAGTAGAAGAGCTCGTTGCCCACTTCGACGTCGTGCATCGGGAAGTACTCGCTCATCGGCGAGGCCAGCGTGCTCATGGTCAGGTGGTAGTTGTGCATCTGGCCCGCATGCGGGATCACCGGCACGCTGTGGGCCTCGCACAGCGCGTTGATCTTGTGCGCGGCGGTGATGCCGCCGACGCGGTTGGTGTCGTACTGCACGACCGACACTGCCTTGCGGTCCAGCAGCTGCTTGAATCCGTAGAGCGAGAACTCGTGCTCGCCGCCCGAGATCGGAATGCCGGTCAGCTGGTTCAGCTCGGCATAGCCGTCGATGTCATCGGCGATCACAGGCTCCTCGAGCCAGCGCGGCTGGAACTTCTCGAGCTTGGGGCAAATGCGCTTGGCGTACTCGAGGTTCCAGCCCATGTAGCACTCGAGCATGAGGTCGTTGTCATAGCCGATGACTTCGCGCACGGCCTCGACCGACTTCAGGTTTTCCGCCACGCCCTTTTGCAGGTGGGCCGGCCCGTAGCCGAAGCGCATCTTGAAGGCCGTGAAGCCCTGGTCGAGGAACTTCTGCGCCTCGGCCTGCATTTCCTTCAGGTCGGTGCGGTAGAGCTTGGAGTAGTAGCAGGGGATCTTTTCCTTGGTGCGACCGCCGAGCAGCTTGAACACCGGCTTGTTCACCGACTTGCCCAGGATGTCCCAGATGGCGAGGTCGACCGCGGAGATCGCAGCCATGGTCACGCCCTTGCGGCCCCAGGCATGGGTGGCGCGGTACATGCGCTGCCACAGGTACTCGTAGTCCCACGGGTCCTGGCCGACGACCAGCGGCGCCAGGTACTGGTCGATGATGGCCTTGGCGATGGCTGGCGCCAGCGCCACGTTGCCGAGGCCGACGATGCCGTCGTCGGTCTCGATCTCGACCACGGTCCACGAATGGAAGCGGAAGGTGCTCATGGTCTCCTGCGGCGCGTACAGCAGGTCCATCGCGTTGGAGCAGAAGTTGCCCTGCGGCGGAACGGTCTTGCCTTTCCACTGGAAAACACGGGCGCGGACGGATTTGATCTTCATGGTGTCTCTCGGGTGTGGGAGGGGGTTCAGGCGGGGGTGCGATTGGCAAAGCGGTGCGCGGCGCCCATGCGGCTCGCGATGCGGAAGGCCTGCCACATGGCTTCGACGCTGGCCGTGCCCTGGCCCGCGATGTCGTAGGCGGTGCCATGCGCCGGCGTGGTGATGGGGATCGGCAGCCCGCCCTGCACCGTGACGCCGCGGCTGAAGCCCATCAGCTTGATGGCGATCTGGCCCTGGTCGTGGTACATGGTGACGACGGCCTGGTAGTCGCCCGCCTGCGCCTTCAGGAAGATGGTGTCGGCCGGAAAGGGGCCGTGGAAGGGGGACTCGGTCGGCCAGTCGCGGGCCTGTAGGCGCTGCACTGCCGGGATGATGATGTCGACCTCCTCGCGCCCGCAAAGACCGCCGTCGCCGCCGTGCGGATTGAAGGCCGCGACGGCGATCTTCGGCTGCGCCACGCCGTTGGCCAGGAGCGAGCGGTAGATCAGCTCGGCTGCCTGCTCGATGCGTTCCACACTCAGGTAGCCGGCCACGTCCTTCAGCGGCACGTGCGAGGAGATGCGCGAGGTCCAGAGTTCGCCGAGAGTGTTGAACTCGCAGAAGTAGCCGGCAACGCCCAGGTGCTGCGCGAAATGGTGCAGCTCGTCCTCGTGCTGCATGCCGCCGATCTTCATGGCGTGCTTGTTGAGCGGGGCGAAGCAGATCGCGTCGACTTCGCCGGCCAGCGTCGCGTCCATGCACTGGTCGAGCACCTGCAGCACCGAACGGCCGCCCGGCGCCGCGGCGTGGCCGCGCTGCACCAGCGCAGGGTCGATGCTGTGCAACGCCAGGAATGCGGGGCGCGTCGTACCGGCACGCCCACGCACCTCGGCCAGCGAATGCACCTCGTCGGTGGCGACGGAGGTGCCGGCGATGCGTTGGCCTTCGTCCCACAGCCAACGGTCGCCGACCAGCACGATGTTGGCGAGCGCCGAGGCTTCGGGCTTGGCCAACAGCTTGGCGATCAGTTCGGCGCCGATGCCGGCGGGGTCGCCGAGGGTGAGCGCAACAACGGGAAAGGAAGAGGTATTCGTCATGTCAATCCAGGCGGATGCGGTTTTTCTTGATGACCTCGCCGAAGCGCTTGTATTCGGCGGCGTGGAACTGCGCGAACTGCGCCTGAGTCATCGGCGTGATCTCGGCGCCGATGGCGTCGAGGCGGGTTCGGGTCTCGGGCATCGCGAGCACCTGGTTGACCGCGTCGTGCACCCTGTCCTGCACCGCCTTGGGCGTTGCAGCGGGCATGTAGATGCCGTACCAGGCGCTCATCTCGACGTGCGGCACGCCCGCTTCGGCCAGGGTGGGTACGTCGGGCAGTTGCGCGTTGCGCTTGGCGGTGGTCACGGCGAGCGCGCGGACCTTGCCGTTCTTGATCTGGCCGATCACCGAGGGCAGGGTGTCGAAGCTCAGCTGCACCTGGCCGCCGACCAGGTCGACCAGCGCCGGACCGCTGCCCTTGTAGGGCACATGCGTCATGTCGGTGCCGGTCGCGTCCTTGAACATCTCGGCCGCGATGTGCTGGGTGCTGCCCGAGCCGCTGGTGGCGTAGTTGAGCTTGCCCGGATCCTTCTTCGCCAGCTTGACCAGCGCCTGCACCGAGTCGGCCGGCACGCTGTTGCTCACCACCAGCACGTTGGGCACGGCGCCGACAAAGGCCACCGGCACCAGGTCGCGGTTGCTGTCGTAGCCGAGCTTGAGCAGGTGCGGCGCGATTGCGTGCGCCGTGACCACGCCCATCACCATGGTGTGGCCGTCGGTGGACTTGGCCGTGGCATCGGCCGCCAGGGTGTTGGAGACGCCGGGCCGGTTCTCGACGACCACCGGCTGCTTGAGCAGGGGGCCGAGCCGATCGGCCACCGCGCGCGCCATCGCATCGGTGCCGCCACCAGGTGCGGAGCCCACCATGATTCTGATCGGGCGGGTGGGCCAACCTTGGGCCTGTACGGCGCCCGCGGCGAGCGCCAGCAGGCCTGCGGCCGCAGCCGCGATGAGCTTCTTCATTTGCTTGTCTCCAGTGTTTCGAGGAATCGTTGGCGGCAATCGTAGGGACGCGATTGATGCACGTAAACTGAAAGCTCTTGATCGATCAATATCCTGAGGTAATCAATCGTGGGCTCCCTCGACAAACAGGATTCGACCCCCCAGCTGCTCAACCGCGTTCGCATGAGGCAGGTGGCGCTGATGCTGGCCGTGGAAGAACGACGCACCCTGCGCGCCGCCGCCGATCAACTGGGCCTGACGCAGCCGGCCGCCACCAAGATGCTTCACGAGCTCGAGAGCGCACTGGGCCAACCGCTGTTCGAGCGCGCCGGGCGCGGCCTGCGGCTCAACGCCGCGGGCGAGCGCGTCATGGGTTACTTCAGGGGCATTCGCGGCAGCATGGAGGCGCTCAATCGCGAGCTGCACGAGTTCCAGCTCGGCAGCGTGGGCAAGTTCTCGCTCGGCAGCATCATGGCCGCCTCGCCCGGCCGGCTGACCGATGCGCTCACCGAACTCAAGGCGGCCCATCCCTTGTTGGCCATCGAGATCGCGGTGGACACCAGCGACAAGCTGCTCGGCCAGTTGCACGAGGGCGTGCTCGAGGTGGTGGTGGGGCGCCCCGTGGGTCCTGAAGCGGCGATCTGCACCTTCAAGGCCATCGAGGACGAGGCCCTGGCGGTGGTGGCCGGCAACGACCATCCGCTGGCCGGACAGTCACGCGTGGCCTTCGCCGATCTGCTGGATTACCCATGGATCCTGCAACCGGCGCACAGCCCCATGCGCGACGTGATCGAGCGCGAGTTCCAGGTGCACCACGCGGTGGTGCCGCGCGGCCTGATCGAGACCGGTTCGATCCTCACGACCATCAACCTGATTCGCAAGTCGCGGATGATCGGCGTGATCCCGGCGACGGTCGCGCAGCGGGACGCCGAGCATGGCGTGCTCAGCATCGTGCGCTACCCGATACGGCACAAGCTCGCGACCTACGGCAGCATCGTGCGCAGCGACCGGCCGCTCAGTACGCCGGCAGAACAGTTCCTGGAACTGCTGCACAGGAAGCGATAGGAGAACCCCGGCCGTCGTGCATCAGGCCCTGATGCCCTGGTGGCGATTGTTGGTTGCCACGCCCCTCGTGACGGTGCACAGTCGTGCGGAAGAACCGAACGTTCATGGAGAATTTGCCAATGGACCTCACCGACCACAGCCTCCCGAACCTGTTTCGGCAACTCGGTTTGCCAAGCACACAGCCCGAGATCGATTCATTCATCGCAAGGCATCGACCCCTGCGCGATGAGATCGAGTTGGCAGACGCTCCGTTCTGGACTTCCGGGCAAGCGCAGTTCCTGCGCGAAGAGATCGGTGAGGACGCCGATTGGGCCGAGCTTGTGGATCAGCTGAACGTGTTGCTGCGCGCGTAGCCGTTCTGGTACGGCGGAATCCCGGCGGTGATCGCGCGGCTGAGCAAGTCGAGTTGTCGTGACTTGGGGCCGCCTGCCTACAATTGCCAGCGTCTACCACGCGAGGTTCCATGAGATCAAAACTGTTGCTTGCTGCGGCATGCGCGCTGAGCGTCGTCCCCCTGGTCTTTGCCCAAGGCCAGCCTCACTGGAGCTACAAGGGCCATAGCGGCGCGGCACATTGGGGCCAGCTGCACGAAAGCTTCAAGACCTGCAAGCTGGGCAGGCACCAATCCCCGATCAATGTCGAAACCCGGGCGACGAAGAAGGCAGTTGACGCGAAGCCGATCGGCTTTGCCTACACGGCCGGGCCGGGTGAAGTGGTCAACAACGGCCACACGATCCAGGTGACGCTGCCCGCGGGCGGCTCGGTCACCCTCGACGGCGTCGACTACAAGCTGCTGCAGTTCCATTTCCACACGCCGAGCGAAGAGAAGATCGACGGCAAGGCGTACCCCCTGGTTGCGCACCTCGTGCACAAGAACGCGAAAGGCGAGCTCGCCGTCGTCGCCGTGCTGTTCAAGGTGGGCAAGGAGAACACGGCGCTGAAGCCCGTGTTCGAGCACCTGCCGTCCAAGGAAGGCGAAAGCTTCAAGCTGGACCTCGACATCAACTCGGCCGATCTGCTGCCGGCCAACCGCGCCTACTACGCCTTCATGGGGTCGCTGACGACGCCACCGTGCAGCGAAGAAGTGCGCTGGCAGGTGCTGAAGACGCCGGTCGAACTCTCCGCCTCGCAGCTTGCCGCGTTCAGGAGGCTCTACCAGATGAATGCACGGCCGGTGCAGCCCTTGAATGGCCGCAAGGTGCTGGCGGGCAGCTAGACACTCGCGGCCGACGCCGGCTCAGGTCTCCACCGCGGAGGGCCATGGCGGCTCGTCAATGAGCCGAGCCAATGAATTCATTTGCTTTCCTCGTTGGACGCGCCCCAACCGAGGGCCTCTAAAGGCGATCGCCGCGGCACTGGACGCCGCGGGCGTCGACAGCATCGAGATCGCGCACGGCGCGCGACCTCGGCATGGACGACGTGCGGGACCGGTTCCGCGCGTTCAAGGAGGTGCTGGGCGCCGACACGCAGACCGGCAACCACGCGCACCACAACCTGAGCCTCGGCGTGGCGAACTCGATCGTTCTATCGAGCTTCCTGCGCCGCGATCCCTCCTCATGCGCTGGCAAAGGCAAGGGAGCTGGGCCAGCGGTTGCGGGCCCACCGGATCGATCGGGGCTGGACGATCGCTGCTGCAGCCGAGCGCCTGCTGTGTTCGCCCACGACCTTGCGGGCACTCGAGGCCGGGCGGCCAGGCACGAGCATCGGGCTGCTGCTGAATGCGCTGTGGTTGCTGGGCCAGGTCGACACCCTCGATCTCGTGGCCCCGGCGCCGACCAGCCTGACAGCCAACAGGCGTGTCCGAAGAGCGGCCGGGAAAGCTGCAAAGGGAGTCATCAGCGACGATGAACGCGACTTCTGAACGGGGAGGTTTGAAGGAGCGCTCGGTCTATGTCGGCCTGGCGAACCACGCCGGCGAAGGCGTGCAGGCGGTGGGCTTGTTGAAGCTCGTCCAGCATGGCGTCATGCAATCCGGCGAATTCGCGTACGGCCGACGATACCTGGGCGACCCCACCGCGCAGCCGCTCAATCCGGACCATCTGCAACTGCGCGATGCGCCGTTCGTGCTGCCGGAGAAACGCTTGCGCGACGGCGGCGCTCTCCCGCTGACACTCAGGGATGCGCGCCTCCCGATTGCCGCGGAGCTGCCCATCGACTCGTATCCGGCGATCGACGCGCTGGCCGAGGCGTCTCGCCGCATCGAAGCCGGACTCGACGTGGCGCCCGCGATGCGGAAATTGCTGGTCGGCGGCAGCCTGGGCGGCGCGCGGCCCAAGGCCACGTTCATCCATGCGGGGCGGCGCTGCATCGCCAAGTTCGCCTCGCGTGGAGACGACCATGACGTCGAGGTGCTCGAGGCGGCAACGCTGGGGTTGGCGATGTCCTGCGGCATCTCGACCTCCAGCTTCTTCATTCAACCCTTGGCAGTCGGCCATGCGCTGCTGCTCGAGAGGTTCGACCGCACGGGCCCGGTCCAATCCGAGTCCCGCTTCCACTATTTGTCGGCTGCGGCGTTGCTCGACGGCCCGTACGAATCGAACCAGGGCAGCTATGTCGAGCTGGCGCAGGCCTTGCGCCGCGTCTCGTCCCGGCCCGAGCAGGATCTGAACGATCTGTTTCGCCGGCTGGTCTTCAACCTCTGCATCGGCAACACGGACGACCACGTCAAGAACCACGGTGTGCTGCACCAGGGTCATGGTTTCTGGCGGCTGGCCCCGGCGTTCGATGTGGTGCCCCAGCTCAACGCAAACGTCGGCGTGCAGGGGATGGCCATCCTTCCGGGCAGGAACGACTCCAGCCTGCAACTCGCGCGCGAGGCTGCGCCCCACTTCGGACTGAGCAAGGTCGCGGCAGAGGAGGTCGTCACCTCGATCAGTGACAGCGTGATCCAGCAGGCTTACCGTGCGGTGCGCGCAGCCGGAGGCGACACCAGGCTGGCGCGGCGGATGAAGGCCTATGTCGCGCAACAGGCGGATCGCATCCGAGCCTGAGGCGGGGTGACCGCGCCAGCGGGTCGAAACATTTTTCTTGCTGCGCTTGCGCGCGGGCCAGCCTATATTGCCGTGCGTAAGAAAGGCCCCGCATGCGCACACTCGAACTCTCGGCAAACCAAAAGATCCCGGTCCTCGGACTCGGCACTTGGCGCATGGGCGAAGAGCCCGGCTCGCGCAAGGCCGAAGTCGCCGCGGTGCGTTCGGCCATCGCAATGGGCTACCGCCTCATCGACACGGCCGAGATGTACGGCGAGGGCGGCGCCGAGGAAGTGGTGGGGCAGGCCATCGCCGAGGCGCTGCGTGCCGGCGACGTGAAGCGCGAGGAGCTCTTCGTCGTCAGCAAGGTCTATCCGCACAACGCCAGCCGCAAGGGCACGCCCGCGGCTTGCGCGCGCAGCCTGGCGCGGCTAGGGCTGGACCGCATCGATCTCTACCTGCTGCACTGGCGCGGCGAACATCCGCTCGACCAGACTTGCGAGGCGATGCGCCGGCTGGTGGATGACGGCCGCATCGGGCGCTGGGGCGTCAGCAACTTCAACACCGACGACATGGACGAGCTCGCGGCGGTGTGCGGCGAGCCGCTGGACTGCGCGGCGAACCAGGTCTACTACTCGATGAGCGAGCGCGGGCCGGAGTTCAGCCTGCTGCCGTGGCAGCGCGAGCGCGGCATGCCGCTGATGGCCTACAGCCCGATCGACCAGGGCGCGCTGGCCGGCGACGCGGCGCTGAAGAAGATGGCCGAGCGGCTGGGCGTGACGGCGGCGCAGCTCGCGCTGGCCTGGGTGGTGGCGCAGCCCGGCGTGGTCGCGATTCCGAAGGCGGTGCGCGAAGCGCATCTGCGCGACAACCTGGCTGCGGCGGAACTGCGGTTGAGTGCGGAAGACCTGGCGGAGATCGACCGGCTGCATCCTCCGCCGCGGGGCAAGAAGCCGTTGGCGATGATCTGAAGCGACCCGCGGGCCGCGTGCAGCGCTTCGATCACGCAGGCGCCTTGCGAGCCGGCCGCACCACGGCTTTGCCGGGCGGATAGAGCGCAGCGATGAAGGCCTTGTCCGACTCCGACAACGTGCTCCCGCCCTCGATGGGCTGGCCCGAGCGCAGGAGTTCCGCCGGGAAGCCGTACAGCATCACCGACTGTGCGTCGAAGGGCCGGTAGGGCGGGCGGCTGGGTGGGTTCGGCGTGAGGATGTGGTGGTCGATCATCTCCTTCGACCATTGGTTGGGCGGGCCGCCGAAGTGCTTCATCACCGCCTGGCGATCCCACTCGATGCCGGCCATCGGATTCCTGTGTTCCTGCCACAGGCCCAGCGCATGGCCGAACTCCATCAGCACGACCCGCTGGAACTCGGCTTCGGGCGTGTGGGGATCGAGCCAGCCGAAGTTCATCGTCGGCTGTCCGGCCGGAACGGAGCGCGCATCGGTGCCCACATAGGACCAGCTGCCGTCGTTGCGCTGGAACGCGATGCGGATGTCGGCCGTCTCCTTGCTGCCGCGAGGCAGCACTTCGTAATGCAGGTTGGCGAACTTGAACCACTGCGCAGCGCAGCGCATCACCCGCTGGCGCAGCTTCGCGTCGCCGGAGAGGAAGGCAATGCGCAACGTGCTGCCGTTGGGCCAGAGCTTGAGGGGTGTTGCGCGCGGCGGCCTGGCGGCGGGCTTGGGCGGGGCCTGCGGGTGCTCGGGCTGCCGGGCCATCGCTTCGACGTGTTCCCACAGCGTGTCGTCCCCGGGGCGATGCGCGAGCGCGAGTGCCACGATCCGGCGCAGCCGGCCGCCCGCGGCGGCGGCTTTCGCCAGTGCGGCGATCACATCGGGCGGATCGGCCGCGGAGGGCTGGGCCTCCAGCAGACCGTGAAGCTGCGCAATTTTCAAGTCGTCGCCGAGCACTTCCCCCAGGCGGTCGAGGCCCCAGCCGCCCCGGCCGAAATCCTCCGGCAGGCCATCCACGATGCGGGCGATCACGGCAGCGCGCAAGGGGTGCAGCATGGCGTAGGCTTCGTCCGCCTCGAGCAGCTTCTGCCGGTCAGGGGGCGGCAGAGACAGCATCTCGGCCAATTGGTAGCAGCCGGCGACCAGCGGTGCTTCGCGCATCAGGTCGATCGTCTTGCCATCCGCTCCGCCAAGGCGCACCAGCGCGCGCAGCGCGTCGACGAGCGCCTCGCGTGCTTCGGGCGGCGACTTGCGGTCCCCCGCCTCGGGCAGCGGGTCGATGCGCGCGAGCACGGCGCCGCCCTCGGCGGGGTCCTGCATCGGCGTGCCCACGGCGCGGCCCAGGCCCCGGAGCACGACCTCGATGCCCGCGTCGAGCGTGCGATGGCTGGCCACGGCGGCGACTGTGCCGATCCCACGCAGCCGGCGCGGATCGAAGCGCTCGCCCGCACTCTCGTCGAGCACGGCGAAGACGGTGCTGTCGCCGCCGTTTTGTACCTTGAACAGGCCCATCATCGACTCGGTGCGGGTCAGCCTCAGCGACACCGTGCGGCCGGGAAAGACCACTGCCCCGCGCAGTGGCATCAGCGGCAGGAAGGTGGCGCCGGCACGCTGGAGCTCGTTCGGGTCGGCGCCGGCATCTTGCGTCGGCGGCAGTAATGGCGCGAAGGGTGCTTCGGCAATGGCCAGCACCTCGGGCCAGCGCACGCCGCAACGCACGCAAAGGAGCTCCAGCACGCGCTCCGGCACGCCGCCGGTGGCCTTCAGGATCTCGTCCGCGAGGCCCGCGGCATCGCGTGTTTCCTCCGGCCCGAGGCCGTCGAGGCCCGCCTCGCCGCCGTACCGGTCGATCCAGAAGCGCAGGTCGTCCTCCGCGATACGACCCAGGGCGGGGAGCATGCCGCGGGACCCGGCGAACAGCATCACGCTGACGAGGGCGGCTTCCACGATCACCGCTTCGGCACCTTCGGCGCGATCCAGCAGGTACAGGAATGCGGGGACTTCTGCGGACTGCAAGTCCTGCAATTCGGCTCGCTGCGCTTCGTCCAGCCGCTCGACGCCGTCGATGGCAATCGCCAGCGGCCTCGAGCGGGCGAGCGCGGCCGTGCGCTCATGGATGCGCGGCCACGGCGCCTGCGCCTCCAGGCCGAGTGCCAAAGCGAGCGATGCCCGCAGCGAGCCTGGAGCGGCCGGGTCCGTGCCCAGCCACAGCAGGGCGGGCGCCCGCTCCAAGTGCCCGAGCAGCCGCAGCAGCACCCAGCGGTGGCCATGGTCGCGCGGTCCGCGAATCAGCAGTAGCTCGTGCGCGTCGGATTGGCGCAGTGCGTCGCGATGGGCTGCCCGCTGCGCCACGAAGTCGAGCTCCCGCAGCGCCTTGCAGACCGCGACCGGGTTGCCTCCCTGCGGCACCGGCGGCATGGCGGGCATGGCGCCGCGCATCGCCACGAACCAGTTCTTCGACAGGCTGGCCGGCCCGCTGCCGTGCTCCGCCGCATCCAGCCAGGCCTGGGCGCGTTCCGGCGCGAGGAAGTTCAGGGCCGTGAGCTGCTGCGCATGCCGCAGCTCCGAGCGCTCGAACCATGCCGTGCGGCGCTCCGCGTACTGCCACAGCAGGGTGGCGACGGCGCGCAGCCGGTCCGGGCCATGATGCGCGACCAGGCGCATCAGCAGCAGCTCGCGCACCGGGGCATCCATCATGTAGAGGCCGTTGCCCTCGGCATCTCGGCACAGCGTCGACAGCAGCAGCCGGGCTTCGACCCAGTGCGGCACACGCTCGCGCTCGAAGAAGAAGTTGATGCGCAGCAGGTGCAGCAGGCCGGGGTCGAAGGCTACCGCCAGCGCGGCATGGGCCGCCAGGTCGAGCGCGGAGCGCACCAGGGCCTGCGGGTCGGGCTCGCCCATCGTCCCGGCGGCCGCGTGCAGCGCGCGCTCGAACTGCCGCAGCCTCCGCTCGGCCAGCTGGCGGGCGGCGTCCTCGCTCACAGGGGGCGCTCCAGGTTCACCGGATGCCCGCGCAGCGCGTTGACCGCGAACTGGATGCCGGATCGGTCGAGCGCATACATGGGCACGTGCCGCGCCAGGTGCGCCGCGACGGTGTGAGCCCACAAGGGCTGGGGCACCGGGTTGAGCCAGACCACGGCCGAGGCACGGCGGCGCAAGGCCTTGACGAAGGCCAGCGAGTCCTGCACGCGGGCCGGTTCGGCGCGGCCGCGCGCGGCGCCGGCATCGCCGACGACCAGCGCCGCGGTGCCGGGCGCCATCGTTGCCAGAAGTTCGCGCAGCGGCAGGCCCTTCTCGAGCTGCGGGTCGGCATACACGCGGCCTGTGTCCAGCGGCTCGATGCGCGAGAGCACCGGGTCGAGCGCGGGGAAGAAGTCGCCGGCGTCCAGCTCGGCCAGCAGCGAACGGTCGGTGCCTTCGGTCGGCACGTCGTGAAAGTAGTGCAGCGAGGTCTGCTGCAGCATGCCGGCCTCGCGCACCGCGGTGCAGAAGGCCTCGACGAAGGGTGCGTAGGGCGCCATCGAGCCTTCCACGTCGACGAACAGCGCCAGCCGCGAGGCGTTGCGACGCCGCGGCACCAGCACCGGCGGCATCGCAACGCCGGTGCGCAGGCGCTGGCGCAGCGTCTGGTCGATGTCGAGTTCGGCGGGCGGGCCGAAGCGCATGGGTCGGCGCAGGCGCCGGAAGGCCTGCGCGATCTCGCGGTGCGTGAGCGGGTACTGCTCGACAAGCACCAGCCGCACATCCGCGATCTGCACGCCGGCGAGCGTGAGCTCCGGGATGCCGAGCGGCTTGCGGCTGACGCTGATCTGGATCTCTTCGACACGCTCGGGCACAGGCGCTTCGCGCGGGGCCTGCGCGTCGCCGCCCGCGTGCGCAGGCCGGCCGGGCGCGGCCATCGGCCCCGGCGCGGCGGCATCGGGCTCGGGCGTCCAGTCCTCGGGCCAGGCCAGCCGGGCGAACAGGGCGCGCACGATGTCGGCTTCGTGCGGCGACTTGGCCCACAGCGCGACCATCAGGTCGCGCAGCGCATCCTGCGAGGACCAGCCGAAGCCGGCGGTGAGTGCCATGCGCAGCGCGTCGAGGTCGGGCGGGCCGATCGGGAGGCGCCGCCGCTGGAGCTGCCTGAACAGTTCGCGCACCAGCGCGAACGCGTTCGCTTCAGACACGGCGCGCCGCCGGCATGGACGAAGGGAAAGCTTCGTGCGCCAGCTTCAGGTCGGCGACGTTCTTGATCAGCGCCTGCACCGCCGGCAGGCGGTCCAGCTCGGCCGGCTTGATCTTGCGCGCTTGCAGGTAGCCGACCCAGTCGAGCAGCTCCGAGAGGCCGGGCTTCTTGAGCAGCTGGCGCTCGCGCAGGGTGTTCACCACCTCGATGGCTTTCTTGCGCAGCCCGGCGCTGTCGATGCTGTGCCGGGACAGGATCGCGTCCAGCTCGTCCTTGGGAAACTCCACGTAGTGAAAGATGCAGCGGCGCAGGAAGGCGGTCGGCAGCGCCTTCTCCTCGTTGTGGGTCACGAAGATGATGGGGCGCAGGGCCGGCTGGTCCCCCGGCACCCGGAAGCCGATCTCGGGCGCCTCGGCGACATCGAACTCGAGCCGGTCGAGCTCGCGCAGCAGGTCGTTGGGGAAGTCGAGGTCGGCCTTGTCCACCTCGTCGATGAGCACCACCGAGCGGCGGCCGTGGTGGGCGCGGATGATGGCGCGGCCCAGCGGTCCAAAGCGGATGTAGTCGGCCACCGTGTTCGCGCCGCGGCGCTCGCCCTCGGCCGGCGGCAGCTGCGCGTCGTGCAGGCGCCGCACCGCGTCGTAGGTGTAGAGCAGGTCCTGCGCCTTGCTGGTGGACTTGATGTAGCTCTCCTCGATGGGCAGGCCCAGCGCATAGGCGACCGCGTGGGCCAGCCGGGTCTTGCCGCAGCCCGGGTCGCCTTGCAGCAGCAGCGGCCGCCCGAGCGCGATCGCCAGGTTGACCACTTCCTCCAGCGCGGCGCTGGCGAGGTAGGCCTCGCGCTGCACCTCCACCTTGGCGGGGCGGCTGGTCGGCACCGGGTCGAGGTCGGCCGCCTCGATCTTGCGGGTGTCCGGCTGTTTGGCCAGGCGATTGAAGCGCAGGGACAGGTCGATCTGGTGGCGGGAGCTCATGGACGGTCCTCTTCCGATGTGTCCGCTCAGGGCGGCGACTTGAAATGCTCGCGCAGCGCCGCCTGGGGCAGGTTCTGGCGCAGCAGGGCGATGGCGGTCTCGAGCGCGAAGTAGGCGACGTCGGTCGATGGGGCGGGCGCCTGGTCGGCCACTTCGTGCAGCCAGCGCTTGAACTCGTTGCACAGGTCGAGCGGCCAGCCCTTGTCGCGGGTCACGTCCTCGACCCACTCGTAAAGGTCGGTGTCCTGGAACTGCGGCAGCGGCAGCAGGGTGCAGCCCGGGGGCGGCTGGCCGTCGGGTCGCGTGTTGACCAGCAGCACCAGGTGGTGGCTCAGCGCCTCGGCATAGGCGGCGAACAGCTTGCCCAGCAGCAGCGCGAGCGCCTCGTCCGGGGCGTTGTCGGCATCCACCATGCAGACCACATGCTCCAGCGTCAGCCTGGCCTTGAGCCTGGCGATCAGCTCGATGGTCTTGTCGATGGGGGTGAACTTCTCGTCCAGCCGAAGGCGCGAGGCGCTGGTCGAGGCCGGGACTGCCAGGTGCAGGCGCAGGCGCTCGATCACGTTGCCGACCACGGTCTGCTCTGCGCCGCACAGGAGGAACACCACCAGCCGTTGACGGGGCACGGCGAGCTCCCTGCGCCATATCGCCTCCAGCGGCCGCAGGTCGAACGAGCGCGTGTGCAGCAGCTCGGCACTGCTGCCGGCGCGCTCGACGCCGATCAGGCGGGCGAAGGCGAGCAGTCTTTCGTTGCCGGGGCGCCGCTCGAGCGCGACCGCCAGCACGGTGGCCAGGCCCTTCTCGCCGTTCGCGCCCTCCACGTAGTCCAGGAACTCGTACGCCATGTCTTCCACGGAGCCCTGCGCCACCTTCGCGGCCAGGTTGCTGACCTGGCCGGTCGCTTTCGCGAACTGGCTGAGCGCGCGCGCCGACCTGAAGGCATCGACGAGGGCATCGCGGAAGGCTTCGATGTGGTCACCGTAGCGCAAGGGTGTCTCTCCGGAAGCCGCTCAGCCCAGGGCCGGCAGCAGCCCTAGCTTGCCGCTGGCGCCCATGCGCTGGACGATCGCGCTCGTCGCGACGGCCCGGTTGGCAGCATGCGTCTGTGGGTCGACCCGGTGGTGCATCGCCAACAGGGACCAGTCCGCGGCAAAGCAGGGAGACCCCGAGGAGCCTTCTTCGGTCTCGGCCGTGTGCTCGTAGACGGCCTTCTCGCGGCCCGGCAGCCACTGGGTGACCACGCCGGGCGCCACCTCGATCGTGCGGCCGGCCGGATGCTGCAGCACCAGGCAGCTCTCCTTCGGGAATTCGAAGCCGCGGGTGCCCAGGGCGAGCCAGCCGCGCTTCGTGCCGTCAGCCACGGCCTCGCTGCCGATGTCGCGCGTGAGGGAGAGCAGCACATAGTCGAGCTCCAGCTTGTGGCTGGCGTCCTGGTAGCCCGGGGCGGGGTCGAAGGGCACGTCGATGCCCGGGTCCGCCGGCTCATGGCCCTCGGCCGCGCGGAAATCGAAGCAGGCCGAGTACGCGCCGGGAGCGCCCAGCTGGCCGGAGCCGACCGGCGATTCGAAGACATGCCAGTTGCTCATGACCAGCCGAGGCGCGACCAGGAAGCCGGTGCCGATCGCCTTGCCGCCGGCACGGATCTGGCAGACGCGACGCTCGCGCTGGATCATCTGCTGTCGCCAGCGGCCGGTGGATTCGAGGCCCGAGGCCTGGATGATCCTGGCCTGGAAGCCGGCATCGAGTGCGGCGGCCCGGGGGCCGGTGAAGGGGGCAGGCGCGAAGCCGTGGTTCAGCGCCAGCGCCTGCAGCATCGGATTGCCGGGATTGCGCGCGACCGCGTCTCGCAGCAGCATCTCGGTCCAACCCCGGGCCTCGGTGAGCTCGAGCAGATCGAACGCAACGTCGTCCAGCGGGCCCTTGCCCACCTTGGCCTCGAGGTTGATGTCCAGCGCGAAGGCGGCCAGCTGCTTCAGCGATGCCCAGTTGCGGTAGCCGTTCACCAGCGCATCGCGCGCGGCCTCCAGCTGTTCCGGACCGAGCCCCTTCATGGCGCCTCGTATTCGAAGTCGAACTCGGCGAGCGGCTGGTCACCGCCCGGCGGCCAGTAGGTCTCGTGGACGGTGCGGCCCTGGAGGTCCAGCGTCACGTAGCCGTTGGGGCCGTAGCGCGCGGGGTTCTCGGTCACGTAGGGGTTGGGCCCGTCCAGCACCACGCCGCCGGGCAGGTAGTTGGCGGCGTCGAAGCGGACCCAGCGCGTCTCGTTGCGCGCTCCGTTCTTGACCAGCCTGAAATAGGGAAAGCCGCTGTGGCCGATGCAGCGCCCGTGCATCTTCCAGCCCGGATGCCGGTCGTAGCGCACGCAGCTGTGCTCATGGCCCCAGTACCAGGCGGCGACGCGGCCGGTCGACAGCAACGGCATCAGCTTGTGCTGCAGCAGCGGGCCCTGCGACTCGAAAGCCGAGAAGGGCTGGTGATGCGAGAACAGCAGGATGCCGTGCCCGGGCAGCGCATCCGCCAGCGCGCGCAGCCAGGCCGTCTGCGTGCCGTACAGGTCGTGTTCGGCATAGGCGGTGTCCAGCCCGACCAGCAGCCAGTGCTCGTTGTGCAGCGCGAAGTAGCTGGCCGGCTGCGCGAAGGCGGCACTGCCCAGGATGCGGTCGAAGTAGGCGTTGCCGCCGGTGTACATCTCGTGGTTGCCATTGAGCGCGCGGTTCGCGGCGCCCGGGTGCCGGGGCCAGTGCGCGAGGAAGCGCTCGTCGACCTCGTCGGTGTCGCCCGCGTAGTAGATGTCGCCCAGGTGCAGCACCATGTCGATGGCTCGCTTGTCGCTTTCGATCGAGCGGGCACAGACCGGTGCGCCGTAGAGCCCGGTGCCCCAGTCGCTCAGCAGCGCGAGGCGGTAGTCGTTCGCGATCTCCTGCGAGCCGGGCGCCGCGTCGAGGAACTCGTGCTTGCGCAGCTTCTTGATCCAGTCGCGCAGGCTCCAGATCCAGCCGGGGTCCACGTTGTCGAACTTGGCCTCGTAGCCCTCGGCGGTGGCCAGGTTCGCCGGCACCAGGCTGCTGCCCTTGGCGGCCTGCTTCGCTTCGTGCGCCAGGTAGGTCTGCAGCAGCGACATCACGTGATCGTCGACCGAATGGAAGACGCCGGGCGGGTGCTGAACTTGCGTCGCGGCGCTGCGGCAGCGCCGGAGCTCGGCCAGGAAGCAGGCTTCCTCGACGTCGGCGGCGCTGGCGGATTCGAAGCCCTCGTTGCGAGCGCGCGTCAGCGCGTGCGCCACGGAAGAGATCGCGACCGAGACATTCGAGACCATCGCAGCTCCTCGAAGGGGCTCCTGCGCGGGAGCACCGCGTTATTGATCGCGGGCCAGCATAGCAGCCAGGGTCTCGGCGTCAATCGGATCGTTACCCGGCGGGGCGGATGCCGTGCGAACTTGGGCCGAGCGCAGGAGCTCAGTGCGCCTCGGCCTGCTTGGCCGCGGCAATCACCGCTTCATCGTCCTGCTTCGCGCCGTTCAAGAAGAGGTTCAGCAGCACCGCCGCGATCGACGCCAGCAAGATGCCCGACTCCACCAGCGAGTGAATCGCATGCGGCATCCATTGCTTGAAGTTGGGCGCGATCAGCGGAATCATGCCGATGCCGATCGACACCGCGACGATCATCGCGTTGTGGCGGTTGCCCTTGAAGTCCACGCCGCCGAGGATGCGGATGCCGGTGGCCGCGACCATGCCGAACATCACCAGGCCCGCACCGCCCAGCACCACCGTGGGCAGCGACTCCACCAGCGCCGCCATCTTGGGCAGGAGGCCCAGCACGACCAGGATCACGCCGCCGGCCACGCAGACGAAGCGGCTCTTGATGCCGGTCACCGCCACCAGCCCGACGTTCTGCGAGAAGCTGGTGTAGGGGAAGGTGTTGAACACGCCGCCGATCAGCGTTCCCAGGCCGTCGGTGCGCAGGCCGCGGGCCAGGTCCTTCTGGCCGATGCTGCGGCCGGTCATCTCGCCGAGCGCGAGGAACATGCCGGTGGACTCGATCATCACCACGATCATGATCAGCGTCATGGTGAGGATCAGGATCGGGTCGAACTGCGGCATGCCGAAGTGGAAGGGCAGCACCACGTCGACCCAGGCAGCCTTGCCCACTTTCTCGAAGGTCATGAAGCCGAAGATCGTGGCGACCACGGCGCCGATCACGATGCCCAGCAGCACCGAGATGTTGGCGATGAAGCCGCGGGCGTACTTCACGATCAGCAGGATCGACACCAGCACCAGCGCCGCGATGCCCAGGCCACCCAGGTCGGCGTACTTGGGATTCGGCACCGAGGGCATGATGGCCAGCCCCTTGGGGATGGGCGGCACCGAGCTGCCCGGCGAGGTGACCTCGGCCAGCCACTTGGCGTAGACCGGGTCGACCAGCGCCGGCGCCGTCGGCCCCACCGGGTTGCCGAAGATCCAGTTGATGCCCACGCGCATCAGGCTGATGCCGATCACCGCGATGATGGTGCCGGTCACCACGGGCGGGAAGAAGCGCAGCATGCGCGACACCAGCGGCGCGATCAATATCGAGATGACGCCCGCGCCGATGATGGCGCCGAAGAGCAGCTGCGCCCCGTTCTGGCCCGGGTTGGCGTTGGCGATCGCGACCATGGGCGCGACCGAGGCGAAGGTCACGCCCATCATCACGGGCAGCTTGATGCCGAACCATTGCGTGGCGCCCAGCGCCTGGATCAGCGTGGCGATGCCGCAGCAGAAGAGGTCGGCCGAGATCAGCAGCGCGACCTCGTCGGGGCTGAGCTTGAGCGCGCGGCCGACGATCAGCGGCACGGCCACCGCGCCGGCATACATCACCAGCACATGCTGCAGGCCGAGGGCGGTGAGCTTGCCGGCGGGCAGGCGCTCGTCGACGGGGTGGACGGAGGAAGAAGAATCGGACATCGAGGAAGCTCCGGGCGCGGATGGCGAAAAGGGCGAGCGCGGGCCTGGGGGCCGATGGCTCACACATCTGTACGCCAAACTGTATACAGTTAATGGACGCAACCCTATGGCGGAAAACCCCGAGGCCTGGGCGAGTCCGCCCTTGCTACTGCGGCGAAAGAATGAACGTGGGGTGCGCTGCGGCAGGCGGACCCGACGTATCCAGGTCCATGCGTGAAGCTGGTTCAGCGGCGGCGGCCGCGCAGCCATTCGAGCACCAGCAGCAGGCTGGTGGTGAACAGGATCAGCAGCGTCGCGACGGCGGCGATGGTGGGCGAGATGTTCTCGCGGATGCCGGTGAACATCTGGCGCGGCAGCGTGACCTGGTCGGGCCCGGCCAGGAACAGCGTGACCACCACCTCGTCGAAGGAGGTCGCAAAGGCGAACAGCGCGCCCGAGATCACGCCCGGCGCGATCACCGGCAGCGTGATGCGCACGAAGGTGTTGAAAGGCGTTTCGCCCAGGCTCAGCGAGGCGCGCACCAGGTTGTGGTTGAAGCCGGCCAGCGTCGCCAGCACGGTGGTCAGCACGAAGGGCGCGCCCAGCGCGGCATGCACCGCGATCAGGCCGAGGTAGCTGTCGGCCAGCCCGATGGGCGCGAAATAGAGGTACGTGGCCACGCCCACCACCACGATTGGCACCACCATCGGCGAGATCAGCACGCTCATGAGCAGGCCCTTGAACGCGAATTCGGTGCGCGACAGGCCCACTGCGGCGAGTGTGCCCAGCACGGTGGCGAGCACCGTCGCGGCGGGCGCGACGATGAAGCTGTTGCGCGCCGCCCGCGCCCATTCCGGCGATTCGAACAGGTGGCGGTACCACTTGAGCGACCAGCCGGGGATCGGGTAGGCCAGGAAGGAGCTGTCGGAAAAGGACAGCGGGATCACGACCAGGATCGGTGCCAGCAGAAAGGCGAGCACCGCCACGCAGCCGGCGCGCACCGCCCACCAGCCGAGCTTGTCGGCGAAGGTGGCGTAGGCGGGAAATTCGGGAAGCTTCGGCATGCTTGTCTTTCGTGCGCTCAGCCCAGGCTCAGGTCGGCCTTGCCGACGCGGCGGTACACGGCATAGAGCACCAGCGTGGCGGCCAGCAGCAGGGCGCCGAGCGCGCAGGCCATGCCCCAGTTGATTTCGACATTGGTGTAACGCGCGATGTAGTAGCTCAGCATCTGGTCGTCGGCGCCGCCCAGGAGTGCCGGTGTCACGTAATAGCCGATCGCTAGGATGAAGACCAGCAGCGCGCCGGCACCGATGCCCGGGTAGGTCTGGGGCACATAGACGCGGAAGAAGGCCGTCAGCGGCGGGCTGCCGAGCGAGACGGCTGCGCGCACGTAGGTCGGCGGCACGCTTTTCATGACGCTGTACAGCGGCAGGATCATGAAGGGCAGCAGGATGTGGACCATCGAGATGATCACGCCGGTGCGGTTGAAGAGGAGCGCCAGCGGGTGGTCGATCAGCCCGATGCCCATGAGGCCGCGGTTGACCAGCCCTTCGGACTGCAGCAGCACGATCCAGGCCGCCACGCGCACCAGGATGGAGGTCCAGAAGGGCACCAGCACCAGGATCATCAGCACGTTGGCCTTGCGCGCCGGCAGCGTCGACAGCCACCACGCGAGCGGGTAGGCGAGCAGCAGGCAGAAGAAGGTGACCACGGCGCTGATCTCGAAGGTGCGCAAGAGGATGCCGCCGAAGGCGCGCTGGTCCGGCGGCATGCGCTCGACGCTGCCCGAGGCGTCGCGCCGCAGGTCGACCGAGGCCAGAAGGTAGTCGGGCGTCCAGCGCGAGCCGTTCTTGGCGATCGCCTGCCAGTAGGGCACTTCGCCCCAGCGCGGGTCGATGCCCAGCAGGCGTGCCTTGATTTCCTCCGGCGTGCCGGTGATCGGCAGCGCGCGGTAGGCACTCATCACGAGCGAGCGGGCGCCGGCGATCTCGGTGTTGAGCCGGCGCGCCAGCGCCCCCGCGTCGGCGCTGTCGGGCAGCTGGCCGAGGTCGGCCGCGATGGCGGCATAGGCCTGCGGCGCGGGGGCGTCATGGCGATTCCAGCCGTCGAGCGCGCGCACCGTCCGGGGCAAGGCATTGGCCACTTCCGGGTTCTCCACCGCGCGCTGCAGCAGCGCCACGATCGGCACCAGCAGCGTCAGCAGCAGGAACAGCAGCAGCGGCAGCGTGAGTGCGAACGCGCGCCACTTGCGGCGCGCCTCGGCCCGCGCCAGGGCGCGCCGAAGCTCTCGTGGCGGTGCCTCTGCCGGGAGGTGGGAGGCGAGCGTTGCCGCGTGCATGGCTGCTTACTGCGTCGCCCAAGAGGCGAAGCGCTTCTCGAGCGCCTCGCCCTGGTCGGCCCAGAAGGCGACGCTGAACTGGATGCCTTCCTTGGCGTTGGCGGCGGAGGTCGGCAGGTCGTCCAGAATCTTCTTGTCGAGCGACGCCAGCGCCTTGGTGTTGGTTGGGCCGTAGGCGATGTTCTGCGCATAGACCGCCTGCGTTGCGGGCTGCATGGCGAACTGGATGAACTTGAGCGAGGCCTCCTTGTTGGGCGCGCCCTTCGGAATGACCCAGTAATCGAGGTCGTAGATACCGCCCGGCCAGAAGATCTTCAGCTTGCGGCCTTCGCGGTTGGCGGCGTCGATGCGGCCGTTGAAGACGGTGGTCAGCACCACGTCGCCGGCCACCAGGAACTGCGGCGGTTGCGCGCCGGCCTCCCACCACTGGATGTTCGGCTTGAGTTCGGTGAGCTTCTTGAAGGCGCGGTCGGCGCCCTCCTTGGTGGCCAGCACCTTGTAGACATCGGCCGGCTTCACGCCGTCGGCCATCAGCGCGAACTCGAGGTTGTAGCGCGCGCCCTTGCGCATGCCGCGCTTGCCCGGGATCTTCTTCACGTCCCAGAAATCGGCCCAGGAGGTGGGGGCCGTCTTGAGCTTCTCGCCGTTGTAGGCCATGACGGTGGACCACACGAACACCCCGACGCCGCATTCGGTGACGGCGGCCGGCAGGAAGTCCGCCTTGTTGCCGATCTTCGCGTAGTCCAGCTTCTCGAACAGGCCTTCGTCACAGCCGCGCGCAGCGTCGGGCGACTCGACCTCGACCACGTCCCAGGTGACCTTCTTGGTCTCGACCATGGCCTTGATCTTGGCCTGCTCGCCGTTGTATTCGACCGGGATGACCTTGGTGCCGGTCTTTTCATAGGGCTCGTAGTAAGCCTTCTTCTGGGCATTGGCGTTGGCGCCGCCGAAGTTGACGACGGTGATCTGCTGCTGCGCAAATGCCGGCAGCGCGAGCACGGCGGCCACGACGAGGGCGAGGCGGGTCTTTTTCATGGAAGGAAGATTCCTTGTGGGTTGGCGGTGGCAGAAAAAAGAAGGGATGCGAAGGCGCTCATGCCGCATAGATGCGCACGTGGTCGACCGGGAACCTGAGCCAGACTCGCTCGCCGCTTTGCGGCGGTGCGGCGCCCTGCAGGCCGCTCAGCGGCAGCTTGACCGTGGCGTCCGCCTGGCCGCCGCCGATGGTGCACAGCAGCCGCAGGTGGTCGCCGAAGTAGATGACGCGTGCCAACTCGGCCTGGAGCACCTCGGGGTCCGCTGCCTCGACCTGCCGCTGCAGCACCACGCGTTCGGGGCGGATGCAGGCCTCGACCTGGGCGCCTGCCGCCGCGCCGCTCACATTCAGGCCGGTCAGTACGCGGCCGTCGGGCAGCGCCATCTCGGCACAGTTGCCGCCGCTGCGCAGCACGCCCTTGAGCACCGTGTTGTCGCCGACGAAGCCGGCGACGAAACGGTTGGCCGGCTTCTCGTACAGCTGCTCCACCGTGTCGAGCTGCTGGATCACGCCTTCGTTGAACACGGCGACGCGGTCGCTCATGGTGAGGGCTTCGCCCTGGTCGTGCGTCACGTAGACGAAGGTCACGCCGAGCTGGCGATGCAGTTCCTTGAGCTCGATCTGCATGTGTTCGCGCAGCTGCTTGTCGAGCGCGCCGAGCGGTTCGTCCATCAGCACCAGCTGGGGCTCGAACACCAGGGCGCGCGCCAGCGCCACGCGCTGCTGCTGGCCTCCGGAAAGCCGGCCGGGCAGCCGGTTGTCCATGCCGCGCAGCTGCACCATCTCGAGCGCGCGTTTCACGCGGCGCTGCTGCTCGTCCTTCGGCACCTTGCGCACCGTGAGCGGGTAGGCCACGTTCTGGCCCACGCTGAGATGCGGGAACAAGGCGTAGTTCTGGAACACCATGCCGAAGTGCCGCTTGTGCGGCGGCGTGCCGGTGATGTGGCGGCCGTCGAGCAGGATGTCGCCGGAGGTCGGCGACTCGAAGCCCGCCAGCATCATCAGCGTGGTGGTCTTGCCAGAACCCGAAGGCCCGAGCAGGCTCAGGAATTCGCCGCGGTGGATGTCCAGGTCGAGCTGGCGCACCACCAGCTGTTCGCCGTCGTAGGTTTTCTGGACGCGCTGGAAGCGCACCAGAGGTTCTTGGGTCATGGCGGTGTTCAAGGATGGGTCGATCAGCGCAGCGCGGCGAAACTGTCCGCCGGCAGCGCCGGGTCTTCGTCTACTAGCAAGTCGGATGCCGTCGGTGGAATGGGAATGGCGGCACTTTAGGTTTCGCAAGCCGGCGCGGCCATGTACAGCCGGAGCGCCGATTCGGCGGACTGTACTGGTCTTGTATCCTGTACATACTTTCCTCCATGTGGTGCAGACCGGTCTGCCCAGGCTTCCTCCGATGCTCATTCTTCGCCCCGAACTTCCAACACCTCTGGTCAGCCAGATCGTGGAGGGGCTGCGCGGGTTGATCGGCACCCAGAGACTCAAGGCCGACAGCAAGCTGCCGTCGATCCGCGCCTTCGCCGCCGCCCACGGCGTCAGCGTCTTCACCGTGGTCGAGGCCTACGACCGGCTGGTGGCCCAGGGCCTGCTGGTGTCGCGCGCCAACGCGGGATTCTTCGTCAAGCGGCGCAGCGAGGAGGGCGCCGCCGGTGCGACCGGTACGCCGCGCGCCGACCCGCGCTTCGACGCACGGTGGTACCTGCAGCAGATCTTCGAGAACCGCAACCTGCAGCTCAAGCCGGGCTGCGGCTGGCTTCCGCACGACTGGCTGTTCGAGGATGGCATGCGCCGCAGCCTGCGCCACCTGTCCGCCGGCGGCACCGACATCGGCGGCTACGGCCTGCCCTTCGGGCACATGGCGCTGCGCATGGCGGTGGCGGAATCGCTCTCGGAGCGCCAGATCGTGGTCGACGCCGCGCAGGTGCTGCTGACCCAGGGCTCCAGCCAGGCGCTGGACCTGGTGGCGCGCCGGCTGCTGAAGCCGGGCGAAGCGGTGCTGGTGGATGACCCCGGCTATCCCAATCTGATGTTCATGCTGCGCTTCCTGGGCGTCCAGCTCATCGGCGTGCCGCGCACGCCGACCGGCTACGACCTCCCGGCATTGGAGGCGCTGCTGGCGGTGCATCGGCCCAAGGCCTTCTTCACGCAGCCGCGGCTGCAGAGCCCGACTTGCTCGACGGCTTCCCTGCCGCAGCTCGTGCGGCTGCTGGAACTCGCCCGGGCGCACGATTTCATGCTGGTCGAGAACGACATCTACGCCGACATGGACGCGTCGATGCGGCCCTCGCTTGCCAGCCTGGGGCAGTTGCGCGAGGTCGTCTACGTGAGCAGCTTCTCGAAGACCATTTCGCCGAACATCCGCGTCGGCTATGTCGTCGCCAGGCCCGAACTGCTCGAAGACTTGGCCCAGCTCAAGATGGTCTCGGGACTGACCTCCTCGGACATCACCGAGCGGCTGGCCTTCGGCACCGTGACCGACGGCCGCTGGCGCAAGCATCTCAAGTCGCTGCGCGACCGGCTGGGCCGGGCACAGGCCGGCGTGGCGCGCCGGCTGGACGCACTGGGCTTCGAGCTGTTCCATGAGGCATCGGCGGGGATGTATCTGTGGGCCCGGCATCCGGACATCGTCGACAGTGCCGAACTGTCTACGCGCGCGGCCGCCGAGGGCATCATGCTCGGCCCGGGGCAGTTGTTCCTGGTCAATCCGCGTCCGACCGGCTGGCTGCGCTTCAATGTCGCGTTCAGCGAGGACGAGCGGCTCTGGAGCTTTTTGGGCCGCAGCATCGAACAGCAGCAGTGCCGCGAGTTGTCGCAGCAGGTCGAGGGGTGAATGCGCCTCAGCCGACCCCTCCGGCGAGTCGGGCTGCTTCCGGCAGGGATTTCAGCCGCAGCATCGCCAGCGTTCCCAGCGCGGGACCCGGCGCGAGCAACACGAACACCCACCGCCATCCAAAGGCTTGTGCGACCACCGGGATCAGCCAGATCGTCACGCCCGTGAGGACGAATCCGACAGCGAGTTGCAACGTCAACGCCGTTCCGACATAGGACGGATCCGCAAGTTCGGTGACCATCGCGGAGAACTGCGCCGAGTCGGCCACGACCGTGAAGCCCCACACCAGTGCGACGACGAGCAGCAGCCATGTGGAAGAGCCGAACAGCAGGCCCATCAGGATGCAGCAGCAGCCGGACAGGCTCATCATGAGCGCGGTCGTCCGGGTCCTGCCCCAGCGGTCTCCCAGGATGCCGCCGACCCAGCAGCCCAATGCCCCGACGGCAATGACCGCAAACGTTGCAAACGCGGCAGCCGAGCCACCTGCGACACCCCGTGCCGCCAGCGCCTCGGAAAAGAACAGGAGGAACCAGGCGTACATGGCGAACAACTCCCACATGTGGCCAAAGTAGCCCATGGAAGCAAGCCGGACGCCGCGGTTGCCGAAGACGCGCCAAATCTGCCTGGGGTCGAATGTTGCCTTCGGAAATGGGAAGGTGCCCTCCCTCACGGCGAACGCCGCGATCAAGCCGCCTGCGAGCGTGAGAGCGGAAGTCAGGTGGATCACCACGCGCCAATCCAGCCCGCCCAGACCATTGATGAGATGGGGCATCGCCTGCCCCAGGACGATCGCGCCCACGAGGATGCCGAGTGCGACTCCGCGGTCCCTGCGAAACCATGTGGCCATCAGCTTGAGGGCTGGCGGGTACACGCCCGCCAGGAAAAAGCCTGTGGCGAAGCGCAGCGCGATTCCGATATCGCCCGCCCCGGCAAGGCCCAGCAGTGCGTTCGCGGCGCCAGCGCCGATCGTTCCGCCCAGGATCACACGCCTGGGCGAGACCATGTCGGAAACATTCAGGGCACTCGAAACCAGCGCACCGCACACGAAGCCGAGTTGCACGGCGATGGTCAGCCAGGCGGTGGCGTCAGCGGAAAGCGCCCACTCCTGCCGCAGCTGGGGCACCACTGCGGAAGCCGAGAACCAGGTCGTCATCGAAAGGACGAGGGCGACGGCGAGTACTGCCAGCATTCGCCAGCGCGCGGGACTTTCCCCTTCGAGCGCGTCGTGGTGTCTCAAGCCGCAACCCGGGCGAACTTGAACGCAAGGGCCCGAGGAGACAGCCAACCCAGCACCGCGGCGACAAGGAACAGCGCGAGAACGTCCCCATAGAGGTGGCCGATGTGCTGCGTGTTGGTCACGGACTGCACGGCCATGGTGGCGCCATGCGCGACGCTGGACCAGATGGTGAAGGAAATGAGGCTCAGGTGCCGCTCGGGGTCGCGCGCGGCAAGGAGCAGAAAGACGCCCAGCGTGGCGTAGATCGCGATGATCATCTGAAGGTATTCGGACTGCCCGGAGGCGTGCCATGCCCAGCCTGAGGGCCAGAGGAGGGTGAGCGGGTAGACGCCCACGATGAACACCACCCCGAATACGCGGAGCGCCAGCCGGAGGTACTTGAGACGGTCGAAATCGTCCATGGGGCTCTCCTGGTCACGTGTCGCTTGCGCGGCGTGATGGCGGTGGCTCGTGGACCCACCTGGACTCCCTGGCGCATTCTGCCTCTTCGACCCTCGACGCACATCCCTCCAATGTGGGGGACTCGAACCGCCCGTCCTCAGATCGACAGCGACCCCAGCCGCTCCACCACCATGTCATGCAGCCCTTGCGCCGCCGCCGACAGGCTGCCCTCGCGCCGCTGCACCACGTAGATGCGCCGCGTGAGCTGGGGCAGCGGCAGCGGCCGGATTGCGATGGTCTCGCGCCTGAACTGGTAGAGCGTGAGCGTGGGCACCACGCTGATGCCGAGGCCGGCCTCGACCATGCCCATCACGGTGGCCAGTTGCTCGACCTCCAGCACCGTGTTCATCGCCAGCGGATGCAGCGCGACCTCGAGCGCCTGCCGCACGCTGCTGTTGCGCGTCATGTGGATGAAGGCGTAGGGCTGGAGCTTGCGCAGCGTGAGCCGGCGCTCGGTCGCCAGCGGATGGTCGGCCCGGCACACCAGGTGGAAACGATCGGTGCATAGCACGCGCATGCGCAGCTCGGCGCTGTCGGCCGCGCGGCTGCCGACCGCCGCCAGCGCGAAGTCGGCCTGGCCGCCGCGCACGAGGTCGATGCAGGCGTCCGACAGCTGGTCGCTCAGCGCCAGCTCGATGCCGGGCCATTGCGCGTGGAAGTCCGAGAAGAGCGCGGGCAGCCAGCCCGCTGCCAGCGAGGGCAGGGCGGCGACGTGCACGCGGCCCTTGCGGCGCTCCACGTGGTCGCCCAGGTCGCCGATCGCGCGCTCGACGTCGGCCAACAGCCGTCGCGCCGAGGCTTCGAACAGGCGTCCCTCCGGCGTGAGCTGCACGCTGCGCGTGTTGCGGTCGAACAGGCGCGTGCCCACCTCCTGCTCCAGCTGGCGGATCAGCGTGCTGAAGGCCGGTTGCGACAGATGGCAGGCCTGCGCGGCGCGCGTGAAGTTGGGCAGGTCGGCCAGCGCGACGAAGGCGCGCAGCTGGCGGGTGGAGAGTTCCGTGGCTGCCATGTGTCTTCTATGTGGTGAATTGATCTGGAATTCGAATGAGCCGATCCGAAGTTTCGATTTTACGGATGACTGAGGAATGCCTACATTCGCATCACAACCCGAGACAAGCATGAGTTCTTCCCCTGCATCCTCCCTGCTGATCGGCTGCGCCGCCGGCTTCTCCGGCGACCGCACCGATGCCGCCGGCCCCGTGGTGGACACCCTGATCGCCCGGCTCGCGGGCGGGCCCGCGGGACAGCGCGCCTTCCTCATCTTCGAAACGCTGGCCGAGCGCACGCTGGCCCTGGCCCAGCTGCGCCGCCGCGCCGACCCCGAAGCCGGCTACGAGCCGCTGCTCGACGCGATGCTGCGGCCGGTGCTGGCGCGCTGCCTCGCGCACGGCATTCGCATCGTCAGCAACTTCGGTGCCGCCAACCCGCGGGCGGCGGCGCGCCACATCGCCCGCCTGGCCCGCGAGCTCGGTGCCCCCGCGCCGCGCATCGCGGTGGTGGAGGGCGACGATCTCTCGGGCAACGAGCACCGCTCGCTGCTGCGCGAGCGGCTGGGCGCGGCGATGGACGGCATGCGTGTGGTCAGCGCCAACGCCTACATCGGCGCGGAGCCGATCGCCGCGGCCCTCGATGCCGGCGCGCAGATCGTGGTCTGCGGGCGCGTGGCCGATCCTTCGCTCACCGTCGGGCCGGCGATGTCGCATTTCGGGTGGCGCGCCGACGACTGGCAGCGCCTGGGCCGCGCCACCATGGCCGGCCATCTGCTCGAATGCGGCGCGCAGGTCTGCGGCGGCTACTTCGCCGACCCGGGCTACAAGGACGTGCCGGGGCTGGATGCGATCGGCTTCCCCATCGCCGAGATCGATGCCGACGGCGGCTGCACGCTGGGCAAGGCCGAAGGCACCGGCGGCTTCGTGAGCGAGGCCACGGTCAAGGAGCAGCTGCTCTACGAGGTGCACGACCCGGCCGCCTACCTCACGCCCGACGTGGTGGCCGACATCGGCGAGGCCGAAGTGCGCGCCGCCGGCGCCGACCGCGTGGCGCTGTCCGGCGTGCGCGGCCATGCGCGGCCGGCGCAGTACAAGGTCAACGTCTGCTACGAGGGCGGCTGGCTGGCCGAGGGCGAGATCTCCTATGCCGGCGCGCGCGCCGAGGCACGGGCCCGGCTGGCGGCCGACATCCTGCGCAGCCGGCTCGCGGGGCTTGCGCTGCGCGTCGATCTGATCGGCGCCCTCAGCATCCTGGCCGACGACGGCGGCCGCGCCCTGGCGGCCGCGCCCGCGGGCGAGGCGCGCGACGTGCGGCTGCGGGTGGCCGCGGTGCACGACGAGCGCGCGCAGGCCGAGCGGCTCACGCGCGAGGTGATGGCGCTCTACACCTGCGGCCCGGCCGGCGGCGGCGGCGTGCGCACCGCGCTCACGCCGCGCCTCAACACGCGCTCCTGCCTGCTGCCGCGCGAGCAGGTGCCGGTGCGCTTCGAGATGCTGGAGGAGCAGGCATGACCCATCAAACGCATCGCGTCCCATTGTTCCGCGCTGCCCATGGGCGCACCGGAGACAAGGGCGACCGTTCCAACATCAGCGTGATCGCCTGGCATCCAGAGCTCTACCCGCTGCTGGTCGAGCAGATCACGCCCGAGGCGGTGGCCGCGCAGTTCCGCCATCGCGCGCCCAGCGGTGTGCAGCGCTTCCTGCTGCCGCGCCTTCATGCCATGAATTTCGTGCTCGACGGCGTGCTCGACGGCGGCGTCAACGACGCGCTCAACCTCGATGCGCATGGCAAGGCGCTGTCCTTCCTGCTGCTGGACATGACGCTGGAGGTGCCTGAAGCGCTGCTGCACCGCCTCGCGGGCCCCCCGAAGGCTGAGCGTCGAATCCCCTTTTCACCCATTCAACGACCCCAAGGAGACAAGCAACCATGATCCGATCGTCATCCCTTCCGCTGGTCCTCGCCGCGCTGCTCGCCGCGGGCAGCGCCGCGGCGCAGGGCTATCCCGAGAAGCCCATCACCTTCGTCGTGCCCTTCGCGGCCGGCAGCGCGACCGACCAGATCGCCCGCGCGCTGGGCAACGGCGTGACGGCCGAGGCGAAGCAGCCGGTGGTGATCGACAACAAGGCCGGTGCCAGCGGCTTCATCGCCTCGCAGCAGGTGGCCAAGGCCGCGCCCGACGGCTACACCGTGCTGATCACCACCAACACCACGCACGCGGCCAACGAGCACCTGTTCAAGAAGCTGCCCTACGACCCGGTGAAGGACTTCGCCCCCGTCGCCGCCTTGGGCAAAGGCGGCCAGATCATGGTGGTGCGGCCCGACTTTCCGGCGAAGACGGTGGCCGAGTTCGTCGCGCTCGCGAAGAAGGACCCGGGCAAGCACAGCTTCGGCAGCGGCAGCTCGTCCAGCCGCATGGCGGGCGAGCTGCTGCAGCAGCTGGCCGACATCAAGCTGCTGCACGTGCCGTACAAGAGCAACCCCTTGGCCGTGACGGACCTGCTGGGCGGCCAGATCGACATGATGATCACCGACACCGCGACCGGCCTGCCTCAGGTCAAGGCCGGCAAGCTGCGCGCGCTCGGCGTCTCCGGCGCGAAGCGCTCGCCGCTCGCGCCCGAGGTGCCCACCATCGCCGAGGCCGGCGTGAAGGGCTACGAGATGGGCTACTGGTTCGCCGCCTACGCGCCCGCGAAGACGCCGCCCGCGGTGGTGAAGCGGCTCAACGAGTTGCTGGTGAAGGCCGCGAAGAGCGAGGCCGCCAAGACCGCCTTCTACGACCCGACCGGCACCGAGGTGTTCACCAGCACGCCCGAGGAGCTCGCGAAGTTCCAGGCCGGCGAGTCGCAGAAGTGGGGCCGCATCGTGAAGGCGGCCGGCATCGAGGCCGAGTAAGCGGCCGGACGCTCTCGCACAACAACCAGGAGACAAGCATGCAAAAAACCCAGGAGGCGCGCCGCCGGCGCGCACTCTTCGCCGCCGCATGGGCGATCGCGACACTGACACTGAGCGCCTGCGGCGGAGGCGGTGGTGGCGGCTTTTCCGGATTCCTGCCGGTGGCGACCACCCCGGCACCGGCCGCGGCCACACCGCAGACGAAGCTCGCCATCAGCGCCACCGCCGACTACCCCGGCAGCTTCGGCAGCGTCGGCGCCTACGAGCAGCTCACCGGGACGATCAGCGGCGAGCTCGATCCCAAGGACCCCAAGAACGCGATCATCCAGGACCTGGAGCTCGCGCCCGTCAACGCCCGTGGCATGGTCGAGTACAGCGCCGACTTCGTGATGCTCAAGCCCAAGGACATGAGCAAGGCCAACGGCGTGCTGCGCTACGACGCGCCCAATCGCGGCAACATCCTGACGATGCCCAACTTGGCGGCAAACCCCAGCGACGCGGAGTACTTCGAGCGCGGCTATGTGTGGATGTTCTCGGCCTGGCAGGGCGACGTGCCCAAGAGCACGCCGCAGCGGCTCACCGTGACGGTGCCGGTGGCGAAGAACAAGGACGGCTCCTCGATCACCGGGCCCTACGCCACCGAGCTGATCGCCTCGGTGGCCACGCCCTCGATCGCGCTGCCCGGCGGCGTGTTCAACGGCAGCATGATCCCCTATGCGCCGGCGAGCATGGACAACACGCAGCCCGGCTACCAGTTGACACGGCGCGTGAACGAGACCGACCCTCGCATCGCCATTGCGCCCTCGGACTGGAAGTTCGCCAACTGCGACGCCGCCGCCAACCCCTTCCCCGGCACCGCCGACCCGGCGCGCGTGTGCCTCATGGGCGGCTTCCAGCCCAACCAGCTTTACGAGCTTCAGTACGTTGCCAAGGACCCGAAGGTGATGGGCGTGGGCCTCGCTGCGCTGCGCGACACCATCAGCTTCTTCCGCTCGGCGGCGGCCGATGCGGCCGGCACGCCGAACCCGCTCGCCGGGAAGATCGCCCACACCATCGGGCAGGGCACCTCGCAGTCGGGCAATGCGATGAAGACCTTCCTGCACCTGGGCTTCAACCAGCGGCTGGACGGCGGCAAGGTCTTCGACGGCATCTTCGCGCACGTGGCGGCACGCCAGACCAACATCAACACGCGCTTCGCGGTGCCGGGCGGCGGCGGGGGCTTGCGCACCGACCACCGCGCCTTCGGGCAGACCGCGCCGCGCGGCCTCGCCGCCGACTACGTCGACGCCGTCTCCGGCCGCAGCGGCGGGGTGATGAAGCGCTGCACCGCCACCGCCTCCTGCCCCAAGTTCTTCCTGGGTCTCTCGGGCACCGAGTTCTGGCAGCTGCAGGGCTCGCCGGTGCTGACCGACGCCAACGGCTTCGCCGACCTGGTGCAGCCGGCCAACGCGCGCATCTACTACTACGGGAGCACGCAGCACGGCAGCGGCACCGGCGGGCTGGCGACGGGCATCAACTTCAACCCGGCCGCCACCGTCTATCCCGCCGGCTCGATGGTGGACTTCGCCGACACCTTCCGCGCGCTCTTCATGGACATGGAGGACTGGGTGGTGAAGAACACCGCGCCGCCCGCCAGCCAGGTGCCCAAGGTGGCCGATGGCACGTTGGTGCGGCCCAGCCAGCTGTTGTTCCCGACCATCGCGGGCCTCAGCTGGCCGCCGGCCGGCGGCACGCCGGCGGCGATCCCGGTCTTCAGCTACCTGGCGCGCTACAACGGCTTTCCCCTGCTGGACTACGGGCCGCAGTACCGGCCGGAGGACGAGTCCGGCATCCCGACCGTCGTGCCGCCTTCCTACATGGGCAAGGACTACGCGATCCTGGTGCCGCAGGTCGATCCGGGCACCGGCCTCACCCGGGCCGGCATCCGCAGCGTCGACGTGCAGGCGCCGCTGGGCACCAGCCTCGAGTTCAACTACGTGGCGACCCCCGGCATCGTCGACCTGGTCAACCTGACGGGCAGCTTCATCCCCTTCCACAAGACCGAGGCGGCGCGCACCGCGGCGGGCGACACGCGGCCTTCGATCGAGTCGCTGTACGGCACCCAGGCCGGCTACCTGTCGGCCGTGACCAGCGCGGCCAACAGCCTGGTGGCGCAGCGCTTCCTGCTGCAGCGGGATGCAGACCGCCGCATCCAGCGGGCGCAGGCCAACCCTGTGCTGCCGTGAGGCCGACGCCTCGTCTTTCAGGTGTTTCCTGGAAGTACTTCTGTCGCGGCTTGTAAACGACGGCTAGTACCTAAGTTTTCGAATTGGGAGGCCGCGCCAGCGGCCTTGCCCTTTGACGTCGCTCGGGGACCACGGATGCCTGTTTGACGGGCACTCCGTCGGAGCGCGCATGGGGCCTCGCACGGATGAGTTGCCCTTGGACTTTTCCACAACGTTATCCACCTGCCCGGGGGATAAATTTCCCTCTGGAAGCGCGTCGCAAAGGGGGCCGGCGGCCGGACTTAGCCACATGCGCGGCTAACAAATAATTCACGGGCTGACAAGGCGCGTTACCGAGCAAAGACACAGGCTTGACTTCTCGCGGCGGCTGCCCGCTGCGGCAGAAATCGCGAGCTTCAGGTCCGCGCGGGCGCTGCCTCCAGCGGCCGCAACGCGCCCAGCACCGTCGGCAGCAGCTCCGACACCGTCGGATGGATGAACACGGCGCGCTGCACGGTCGACACGGGCTGGCGCGCGTACATCAGCGTCAGCAGCGCATGCACCGCCTCGTCGGCCTCCACGCCCAGCAGCGTTGCGCCCACCAGGTGCTTCGTCTGCGCATCCACCAGCACGCGCAGGAAGCCCTGTTCCTCGCCCTTCTGCACGGCGCGGCCGACCCTGGACATGGGCCGCTCGCCGATCAGGGTCGGCCGCCCCGAGGCCAGCGCCTCGCCCACCGTGATGCCGATGCGCGCCAGCGGCGGATCGGTGTAGAGCGCATAGGCGGGAATGCGGTCGCTCACGCGCCGCGGATCGTCGTCCAGCAGGTTGGCGGCGACGATCTCGAAATCGTTGTAGGCGGTGTGCGTGAAGGCGCCGCGGCCGTTGCATTCGCCCAGCGCCCAGATGCCTGCCGCCGCGGTGTGCAGCTGGTCGTCGACCTCGATGAAGCCGCGCTCGTCGACCTTGACGCCGGCGCGGTCCAGCCCGAGGTCGTCCGTGTTCGGCTGGCGGCCGGTTGCGTTGAGCACGTGCGTGCACAGGAACTCGTCCTTGTCATCGCCGCAGCGCCAGCGTGCCGCGATGCGCTCGCCTTCGCGCCGCAGCGCGAAGCACTCGCTCCTGGTGCGGATCTCGACGCCCTCGCGTTCCAGGATCTCCTGCAGGGTGCGCGCCACGTCGGCATCCTCCCGCGGCACGATCTGCGCGCCGCGCTGAATCACTGTCACGCGCGAGCCGAAGCGCCTGAACATCTGGGCGAACTCCAGTCCCACGTAGCTGCCGCCGACCACGCCCAGGTGCTCGGGCAGGCGGTCGAGCGCCATGAGCGACGAGTTGTTCAGCACGTCGACGCCGTTGCGGATTTCGGGCGCCAGCTCGCTCGCGCGTCCGCCCACGTTCACGAAGACACGCTCGCTGCGCAGCAGGCGGTCGCCCACGCGCACCACGCCGGGTTCCTCGAATCGCGCATGGCCCTCGATGACCGTGACGCCCGGCATGCCGCGCAGCCACTTCTCGACGTTCTCGCTCGAACGGCCGGAGATCCGGCCCTTGCGCGCCATCACCGCGGGAAAGTCCACCTCGGCCTTGCCCTGGATCGAGATGCCGTAGTCCTCGCTGCGATGCAGCAGCGCCGCCACGTGCGCGCTGGCCACCATCGCCTTGGTCGGGATGCAGCCGGTGTTGACGCAGGTGCCGCCGAAGCGGTGGCGCTCGACCACCGCGACGCGCCAGCCAGCCTGCGAGAGGCGGTCGGCCAGCGCGGGGCCGGCCTGGCCGCTGCCGATGACGATGGCGTCGAATTGCTCGTCCATGTGCAGCTCCTTGGAAGCGCGCAGTGTCTCAGGCCGGCGGCCTCTTGGCGAGCGCGGCGGTGGCCTTTTCCGTGCAAACTCGGGCGCTCCATCGCCATCGAACCCCATCTTTCCCGATGCCAACGCCGCCGGCCGGATGCTCTACGAGAAGCTCGCGAAGCACCTGGGATTCATCGTCTACACGAAAGAGCTGTGAGCGCCATGAACTTCGTCACCTGCACGCACGACGCCCATGCCGGCGCCATCCTCGAGATCTTCAACGACGCCATCGTCAACTCCACCGCGCTCTACGACTACAAGCCTCGCACGCCCGAGAACATGGTCGGCTGGTTCAAGACCAAGGAGGCGGGGCGCTTCCCCGTGATCGGTGCGGTCGACGACAAAGGCGAACTGCTCGGCTTCGCGAGCTACGGCACCTTTCGCGCATGGCCGGCCTACAAGTACTCGGTCGAGCATTCCGTTTATGTCCACAAGGACCATCGCGGCAAGGGCCTGGGGCGGGTCCTCATGCAGGAACTGATCGCGGCCGCCAGGGCGCAGGAGGTCCACGTCATGGTCGGCGCCATCGACCTGGCCAACAAGGGCAGCATCGCGCTGCACCAACGGCTCGGCTTCGAGCATGCGGGCACCATCCGGCAGGCCGGCTTCAAGTTCGGGCGCTGGCTCGATGTGGACTTCTGGCAACTGGTGCTGGAGACGCCGGCGCATCCGGTCGACGGTTGATCACGCCCTCGCGCGCCGTCAAGCCAGCAGCGCCTTGACCAGGTCCAGCTGCCGGTCCGGCCCCTGCGTCGTCAGCTGCAGGTTGGCCTCGATGCGCAGCAGGTGCCCGGTCATGCAGGCCACGGCCGCCTCGGCATCGCCGCTGCGGGCGACGCGCAGGAAGTCCGAGTGCTCGTCGGAGGAGCAGTGCGGGTCGTTGGAGGAGTGGTAGAGCATCGCAATGAGCGAGCTGCGCGCCACCAGCTCGCGCACCAGCTCGGCCAGGGTGTGGTTGCCCGCAGCCTCGGCCAGCGCGACGTGGAAGTCGCCCAGCAGCTTCTCGCGCACCGTGCCGGTGGTCGTGGTGGCGCGCAGCGTGGTGCGCTCGAACTGGATGTGCTGCTCCAGCGCGCGGTAGTCGGCGGGCTTGGCCTTGGCGACGAAGAGCCGCACCACCTCGGCCTCGAGGATGCGGCGCACGCCGAAGACCTCGCGCGCCTCTTGCACGCTGGGCTTGGAGACGAAGGCGCCCTTGTCGGGAATCATCTCGATCAGCTTGTCCTTGGACAGCGTCAGCAGTGCCGCGCGGATCTTGGTGCGGCTCACCGCATAGACCCGGCCCAGCGCCTCCTCGCGCAGCCAGGTGCCGGGCGGCAGGCGCTTTTCGACGATGGCGGTGGCGATGTCCTGGGCGATGCTTTCGATGGTCGCGCTCTTGTCGGGTGCGGCGGCGATCGCGGCCGCCTCGGGTTCGGGGCTCGGCGTCGGGAGCGGGGAGGCGGGTGCTTTGGGCGCGCGTGGCATGGCCCGATTGTGGACGAGGCGCGGGGCGCGTTGCGTGCCGCGGCTCCTTCCCACCTTCTTCAGGCGGCGCGCTTGAGCGCCGGCGCCTGCAGGGTGAAGCCTTCCAGCAGGCCCGCGACCGGCTTGGCCGGCGGCAGCGCCAGCTCGCCGCGCTTGCTGGTGGAAAGGCGCAGGTTCACCAGCGACTCGACCAACTGCGTGCCCGCCGCCACCCCGTCGACCACCGGCACGCCCAGCACCTGGCCGATGTGGGCGCACAGGTCGGCCATGCCGGCACAGCCGAGCACGATGGTGTCGCTGCCATCCTCCGCCAGCGCGCGCCGGCATTCGTCGACGATGCGCTCGCGCGCCTTGCTGCCCGGCGCCTCCAGCTCCAGCACCGGGATCTCGCAGGCCCGCACGTTGGCGCAGAAGCGCTGCATGCCATAGGCCTCGGCCAGGTGCCGGGCCTGGCCGATGGTGCGCGCGAGCGTGGTCACCACGCTGAAGCGCGTGCCCACCAGGCTGGCCACGTGCATGGCCGCCTGCGCGATCCCCACTACCGGGCCGTGCGCCAGCTCGCGCGCCGCCTGCAGGCCCGGGTCGCCGAAGCAGGCGATGACGTAGCCGTCGACACCCTCGCGCTCGCCCGCCGCGATCTCCTGCAGCAGGCCGGGCACGGCCAGCGCCTCGTCGTAGTGGCTCTCGATGGAGGCCGGCCCCATCGCCGGGCTGACCGCCACGATCTCGGTGCCGGGCCGCGCGACCGAGCGCGCGCAGGCACCGATCTTCTCGGTCATGCTCCAGGTGGTGTTGGGGTTGATGATCTTGATGCGCATGGGAGGTCGTCAGTCAGGGCTTGCGGTTGAGAAGGGCGTAGATCACGAAGCCCAGGCCCATGCCGATGAACCAGGCATAGTTGGCGGCGCCACGCCAGGCGGGGATGAGCACGCACAGGATCGGGATCAGCGCCGAGGGGATCATGGTCCACACGGCCTTCATGTTGTAGCCCTTGGTGTACCAGTAGCGGCCCTTGGGGTTCAGCGTGTAGAGCTCGTCGACCACCACGTGCTGCTTTTGCACCAGGTAGAAGTCCGCGATCAGGATGCCGAACAGCGGGCCGATGAAGGAGCCCAGGATGTCCAGCGTGTAGTGGATCACCTCGGGGTTGTTGTAGAGGTTCCAGGGCGTCAGGAAGATCGAGCCCACCGCGGCGATCATGCCGCCCGTGCGCCAGCTGATGTGCTGCGGCGCCACGTTCGAGAAGTCGAAGGCCGGCGAGACGAAGTTGGCCACGATGTTGATGCCGATGGTGGCGATCATGAAGGTCAGCGCGCCCAGCACGACGGCGGTGGTGCTGTCGATCTTGCCCACGGTGTGGACCGGGTCGGTGATCAGCTCGCCGAAGACCGGCAGCGTCGCGGCCGTGGTGATCACCGTCAGCAGCGAGAAGAACACGAAGTTGATCGGCAGGCCCCAGAAGTTGCCCTTCTTCACTGCGTCGAAGCTCTTGCCGTAGCGCGAGAAGTCGCCGAAGTTGAGCATCGGCCCGCTGAAGTAGCTCACCACCAGCGCGATGGCCGACAGCATCACCGGCAGCGCGTCCCAGCCCTGGAACTTGACGCCGCCGAGGTTCAGGTCGATGTTCTTCCAGCCGGCCTTCCACACCAGCCAGCCGCACAGCACCGCCATCACCACGTACACGCCCGGGCCCGCCCAGTCGATGAACTTGCGGATGGCTTCCATGCCGTGCCAGAACACGAAGGCCTGCAGCACCCACATCACCATGAAGGCGACCCAGCCCAGCGTCGACAGGCCGGCGAAGCCGTGCAGCTTGACGTCGGCGTAGGGCGCGAGGTTGGGGAACAGGTGCAGCGCCAGCACCATGAAGGCGGCCGAGGCCAGGTAGGTCTGGATGCCGTACCAGGCCACTGCGATCAGGCCGCGGATGATGGCCGGGATGTTGGCGCCGCGCACGCCGAAGGAGGCGCGGCAGATCACGGGGTAGGGCGTGCCCGTCACCTGGCTGGGCTTGGCCACCAGGTTGCAGAAGAACTGCACGATGCAGATGCCCACCAGCAGCGCCACCAGCACCTGCCAGCTGGACAGGCCCAGCGCGAACAGGCTGCCGGCCGTGATGTAGCCGCCGACGCTGTGCACGTCGGACATCCAGAAGGCGAAGATGTTGTACTGGCCCCAGGTCTGCTTCTTCAGCGGCGCGAGGTCTTCGTTGGTGAGGGCCGGGTCGTAGCCCGGCTTGATGACGGCGTTCGATTCATGGGCATGCGGCGCGGGGCTGGCGAGCGGCAGCTCCACGCTGGCTTGGCTGACGGCGGTGTTCACGGGTTGTCTCCTCGTGGCGGGTGGCGGGTGTCCGGAACAGGGGTGTCCCGGTTCGATGATTGCACCCTATATTTGTATACAAAAAATGGGTGCAATCAAGCGAGAAGTTGGGGAATAGGGTTGGTGTTTACCCGGAGGAGGTCGACAATGGGCCGCCCGAATCAGCGAGAGGCGCGCATGGATCCACAGGACGAGAACGGACCGATCGAGCACCGCCTGGTGCGGGTGCGCGGCATCGTGCAGGGGGTCGGATTCCGGGACGGCTGCATGCGCCACGCGCAGGCGCTGGGCATCGCGGGCTGGGTCCGCAACCGCCGGGACGGCTCGGTCGAGGCGCTGCTGCAGGGCTCGCCGCGGCAGTTGGCGCAGATGTGCGACTGGCTGCGCCACGGCGTGCCAGGCGCGCGCGTCGATGCGCTGGAGCAGACCGCCGTGCCGGCACCGTCGCCGACCCTGGAAGGCTTCGAGGTCCTGCCGACCGCCTGAGTCAATCCTGCCTTGTGTTGTCCAGCGCAGTGACGGCGGCGTACACCTCGACAGGCGCCGCCTTGCCCCGGAACGATGCCGCCCCGAGGGCTTCGACCGGAATGCGTCCACCAAGCGCCATGCAGGTTGCCGGATCGATCAGGATGGTTCGCTTTGCCAGCTTGGTGTGCGCCTCCAGCCGTGCGGCAAGGTTCACCGTGTCGCCGATGCAGGTGTAGGTCGCGCGCTGCTGCGTGCCCGTGTAGCCGGCCACCATCTCGCCGGTGGCGATTCCCACGCCGATGCGGATCGCAGGCTTGTCCGCAGCGATGCGCTCCGCGTTCAGCAACTCGATCATCTCGACCATCTCGAGCGCCGCTCGCACCGCCGCCGCGCTGTGGTCGGGCAGCGGCAGTGGGGCGCCGAAGATGGCCATCAGCCCGTCGCCGATCATCTGGTTCACCACGCCGCCATGGCGATTGATGGCGTCGAACATCAGCGTGTAGTACGTGTTCAGCAGTTCGATCGTCTCTTCGGGCGGCTGCGACTCGACCAGCGCGGTGAAGCTGCGAATGTCGGAGAACATCACCGCGCCCCGCACGCGGCGCCCGCCGAGCGCAAAGCCGGATTGCTGCAGGTCCTGCGCGACCTCGGAAGTGGCGAAGCGGCGCACCAGTTCCTTCTGCTGGTCGCGCAGGTGCTTCTTCTCGAGGCTGGCGCCGATGCGCGCCTTCAGCAGTACCGCATTGACCGGCTTGTGCAGGTAGTCCTCGGCGCCAAGTTCGATGCAGCGCGCGATCGTGGCGACGCCTTCGAGCGACGAGGTCACGATCACGGGCAGGTCGCGCAGCTTCGGATCGGCGGTCAGTTGCTCCAGCACCTGGAAGCCGTCCATCTCGGGCATTTCCATGTCGAGCAGCAGCAGGTCGTAGGTGTCGCGCCGCAGCAGCTCCAGGGCGACGCGTCCGTTCTCGGCGCAGTCGACGCGGTGGCCCTGCAGTTCGAGGCTGCGGGTCAGCAGCAGGCGATTGACCTTGTTGTCTTCCGCCACGAGGAGGCGGGCCGGCGCGTGGCGCAAGTCAACCATGGGCCAGCTCCGTCAGGGCCGCGGCGACCCGGGCGTACTCCAGCGCCAGCGCGTCGAGAGCATTCGATTGCTGCGCGGCCGCCAGGCCGCCGAGCTCCTGTTCGCGCGCCATGGCGCCCAGCGTACGCGCGCCGAAGGTGAGACTGTTCGACTTGAGCGAATGTGCGGCGCGGCGGAAGGCATCCGCGTTTGCCGACGCCGCCGCGTCGCGTAGCGCGCTCAGCATGGCCGGTGCCTCCTCGAGGAACGTTTGCACCAGTTCCTTGACAAAGTCGGCTCCCGCGGCGTCTTGCAGTTCCTTGAAAGTCGCGAGGTCGATGGTCGCACCGGTCATGTCATCGGTCCTTTCGTGCGGGCACGCTGTTCAGCGCTTCCACCAGCCGATCGACGCGGATCGGCTTGGTCAGGTAGTCGTCCATGCCCGCGTCCATGCATATCTCACGGTCGCCCTGCATGGCGTTGGCCGTCATCGCCACGATGCGCGGCCGCTGCGACGCTTCCATCAGCTTGCAGATCTGCCGCGTAGCGTCCAGTCCGTCGAGTTCGGGCATCTGCACATCCATCAGCACCACATCGTAGGCCTGCCGCTTCACCGACTCCACCGCCTCGATGCCGTTGGAGGCGAGATCGGCCCGGTAGCCCATCTGCTGAAGCAGGCGCATTGCGAGCTTCTGGTTCACCGCGTTGTCTTCGGCGAGCAGAATGCGCAGCGGATGGTGTGCTGCCATCGTTGGGTCGATCTGGGGCTTGGCTGCATCGGCGGCTGAGGGACTCACGGGCGTGTCGTGCCCAAGCAGGCTCACCAGCGTGTCGAACAGGTGTGACTGGCGGATCGGCTTGGCCAGGTACGCATCGAAGAGCGATCCGGTGGCATGCGGCTCGTGCCGCCCCAGCGAGCTGAACAGCACGAGCGGCAGCACGGCGTGGCTCGCCCGGATGCGTCGCGCGAGGTCGATGCCATCCATCTCCGGCATGTGCATGTCGAGGATCGCGAGGTCGAAGCGCTCGCCCTGTTCGAGCCAGCGCAAGGCTTCGAACGGCGATTCCGTGTCGCGCGAACGCATGCCCCACTTGCCGGTCTGCAGCGCGAGCAAGCGCCGGTTCGTCGCGTTGTCGTCGACGATCAGCACGCGCCTTCCCTGCAGTTCGGGCTGCACGCCGACATGGTCGCGGCGCTGGCTGGGCGGCAACTTGGCGGTCGGCGCCTCGATGGTGAAGAAAAAGGTCGATCCCTTGCCCGCGCCCTCGCTCTCCACCCACATGCGTCCGCCCATCAGTTCCGCCAGTCGCTTGCTGATTGCGAGGCCCAGGCCGGTGCCGCCGTACTTGCGGGTGGTACTCGAATCGGCCTGCGAGAACGACTGGAACAGGCGGCTCATGCCTTGTGCCGACATGCCGATGCCGGTGTCGCGCACGGCGAAAGTCAGCGCGACCTTGCCGGCAGAGGCGATCCCTGAACTCACTGTCAGCACCACCTCGCCGGCCTCGGTGAACTTCACGGCATTGCTCAGCAGGTTCAGCAGGATCTGCCGCAACCGCGCGAGATCACCGCTGATGGCGGCGGGCACCTCGCCCTCGAACACGTAGGCAATGTCGAGCTGCTTCTCGGTCGCGCGCGTGCTGACGAGGTCGAGTGCCGCCTCCACGCAGTCGCGCAGGTCGAACGGGTGCGACTCGACGTCCATGCGCCCGGCCTCGATCTTCGAGTAGTCGAGGATGTCGTTGATGATGGTCAGGAGCGCATCGCCCGAATCGCGGATCGTTGCGACGTAGTCCTGCTGCTCGGCATCGAGCTTGGTGTCGAGCAGCAGGCCGCTCATGCCGATCACCGCGTTCATGGGCGTGCGAATCTCGTGGCTCATGGTTGCGAGGAAGGAACTCTTCGCTTCGTTGGCGGCCTCGGCCGCGGCGCGCGCTTCCTGCGTCTGGCTGAACATCCGGGCGTTCTGAATGGCGATCACGGCCTGGTCGGCGAAGGTCTTGAGAAGCTCCACCTCGTAGCTGGAGAACGGCCCGGGCGCGCTCCGGGTCACGCTGATCATGCCGATGGGTACGCCCTCGTGCACCAGCGGGACGCCGGCCTGGCTGCGCCAGCCTCTGCGGCGCGCAAGCTCCCGCAATGCATCCGAGACTTCGGCATTCGCCTCGATGTCGTCCAGGAGAAGCGGCTCGGCCGTCACCAGCGGCTGGTAGATGTAGTCCGACGTCAGCGGGGCGGGGAAGTAGCTCCTCAGTGCCCGGTCACCCTTCTCGGTGGTGGGCGTGTACGCAGCAAGATGGATCGACCCGTCGATGAGCCGCAGCAATGTCGCCGAGAACCCGCCGACCAGCTGACGAGCGCTTTGAACGATGGCGCTGAAGACAGGTTGCACGTCGGCAGGCGAACTTGCAATGACCTTCAGGATTTCCGCTGTCGCCGTCTGCCGATCCAGCGCTTCCTGGGTCTGACGGAACAGGCGTGCGTTCTGGATCGCGATCACGGCCTGGTCGGCGAAGGTCTTCAACAGCCCGGCCTCCTGCTCGCTGAAGGGCTGGGGCGGGTTGCGGGTCACGTAAAGCATGCCGATGCCCCGCCCTTCCCACTGCATCGGCGCGAAGAGCTGCGAGTAGTTGCCGGTCCCGAGCATCACCGCGGCGTTGCGCACGCTCTTGGGCGTGTCGGCCCCGTTCAACACGTCGGCGTAGCGCAGCACGCGGTTCTCGCGGATCGCCTGGTGGACCGGCTCCTCGCGCAGCGGCAGCGGAAAGATGCGCGCCACCGCGGGCGCCGACTTGCCGCGGTAGGCCGCGGAGCGCAACAGCTGCTGCTCCTCGTCGACGATCACGATGCCGAGCTCGGAGCTGCGGAACAGGCGAGCGCAGCTCTCCAGGATCTTGTCGAATACCGGCGCGGTGTCGGCCACCGAGCCGCTGATGACCTGCAGGACTTCGGCACTTGCCGTCTGCCGCTCCAGCGCCTGCCTGGTTTCGTTGAACAGGCGCACGTTCTCGATGGCGATCACCGCCTGGTCGGCGAAAGTCTGCACCAGGGCGATCTCCGCCGGCGCAAAAGGCCGCACCTGGTTGCGCAGCAGCGCGATCACGCCGATCGATTGGCCGTCGCGAAGCATCGGCACCGCCAGCACCGTGCGAAAGCCATTGCGCGCCTGGAGCTCGCGCACGTCCGGATATTCGGTGTCGAGCAGGGGAGCGACGTCTTCGACATGCACGCGGCGGCGCTCCAGGAACGCACGGCCGGCGATCGAGCTGGTGCGCAGCGGCAGTTCTACGCCCACCGAGTCGTTGTACGCCGGCCCATAGCTCGTCATCGCGCGCAGTCGCCGATCGACGGCCAGCCATACCCGGCTGCCGTGGGCGTGGCACAGCATGCCGGCACGCTCGGCCACCGTGTCGAGCACAGGCTGCACATCGGTTGGCGAGTCGCTGATGACGCGCAGCACGTCGCTGATCGCGGTCTGGTAGTCGAGGGACTCGCTCAGCTCGGCAGTGCGTTCCTCGAGTTTGTGCAGCGCCTCCTGGGTCGCGTTGAACAGCCGGGCGTTCTCCAGCGCCACGCCCGTGCTTGCCGCCACTGTTTCGAGCAGCCGGACCTCGTTGCTGCCGAAGGCGTATTCGCGCTCGTGGTTCTGCAGCACCATGGCGCCCAGGGCGCGGTCGCTGCCGATGATGGGGACGGCAACGATCGAATGCGCCCAATCGGTTCCCGGTGCCGGGCGCATGCCGAGCCGCGTTTGTTCCTCGCGCGTGTTGATCACGCCGGTGCTGCGGGCGCGGAGAATCCGTTCCGCCGCTTCGCCCGGCTTCAACGGGCGCGCCGGCGGCAGCGGCAGCGGCACGTTGTGCTCGTAGCGGTACAGCGCCTGGACCGTGTCGGTCTTGTCGTCCCACCACATGATGTTCACGTCGCCGGTGGCAAACACTTCCCGCAGCTTGTCACCCACCAGGTTGATGATGGCCTGAAATTCCAGCCCGGCCGCCATGCCCAGCTGGATGCCGTTGATGACCGTGAGTTCGCTGGCGCGCTGCGCGAGCTCGGCCGTGCGCTCGGTCAGCTTGCCTTCCAGGCCTTCACGGCAGCGGATGTTGACCAGGGCCACGCAGGCCTGGTTCGCGAGCATGGCCAGCAGGTCGCGATCCGCATCATGGAAGCGGCCGACCGCGCCTTCGATGTCGGCGTAGAGGTAGCCGATCAGCTTGGGCCGCGCGATCAGCGGAGCGATCAGGCACGAGCGCTGGGCGGCGGGCTCGGCGCCATCGGGCCCGTGCCGCAGGCTTGCAGCGCGGGTGCGGCGGGTTTCGACGAGCCAGGGTCCGATGGCGGCAAGCAGGCCGGCGGCGTCTTCGCCCGGCGGCAGCATCGAGGCGACGATGCGCTGGCCATCGTCGGAGTCGAGCACCAGCAGCACGCGCTGCGCGCCGCTGAGCGCGGTCGCCTCGCCGATCAGGAGCTCGTGCAGCTCACGCTCGCTGCGCACGCCACCGAGGCGCAACCCGGCGCGGACGAGGCGCTCCAGGGGTTCGCGCCGGTGGGTGTCGGCGCGCGGCGCGTGCATCGAGGGTGGCCGGGATCGGGACCTTGCCATGGGGCACCTGCCTCCTGCGATCGGGGTGGACCGGGGGTGATGCGCGAGTGGCGCACACGGAGTGCAGTCTACGGCGAAGCGGCGAGCGGTTGTGAGGTCTCGAGGCCGGTGCTGCAAGTCAGGCCGAGAAGCGCATCACCCCGTCATCCAACGCCGCGAAGCGCAGGCTCATCAGGTCGGACAGATAGTCCTGGTTCAGTTTCCACGGCCTCTTCGCGCCCTGCCTGGGCAACTGGTCCATCGCGCGCTGGAAGTAGCCCGACGAGAAATCGGTCCAGGGCGCGAGCGGCAGGGCGCGCGGGTCGAGATGCGGCCGGCACTGTCGCGCGCCGGTGCGCTGCATGTGCCGCAGCAATCGGCACACGAAGACACTGGCCAAGTCTGCCTTCAGCGTCCACGAGGCATTCGTGTAGCCGAAGATCGACACCAGGTTCGGCACGTCGCCGAACATCAGCCCCTTGTAGCTGACCAGTTCCGAGCCGACCAGCGGCCGGCCGTCGACGCTGAACTCGAACGCGCCCAGCGGCCGCAGCTTCAGGCCGGTGGCGGTGACCACCAGGTCTGCCTCCAGCTCAGCGCCGCCCGCGAGTTGCAGACCGCGTTCGGTGAAGCGCTCGATGCGGTCGGTGACGATGCTCGCCCGTCCCGCGCGGATGGCCTTGAACAGGTCGCCGTCGGGCACCAGGCACAGGCGCTGCTCCCAGGGGTTGTAGCGGGGCGTGAAGTGCGTGGCGATGTCGTAGTCCGGCCCGAGCTGGCGGCGCACCAGCTTGATCATCATCGACCGCGCCGCCTGCGGGCGACGCCGACACAGGCGGAAGATGTACATCGCGAGCAGCAGATTCTTCCAGCGCGTGATCGCATGCCCCGCCCCAGCGCCCGCGACGCGCTGAAGCCAGCGCGCCACCGGATCCGCCGACGGCCGCGAGAGCACGTAGCTCGGCGAGCGCTGCAGCATGGTCACGTGCGCGGCCCGCTCGGCCAGCGCGGGAACCAGCGTGACCGCGGTGGCGCCGCTGCCGATCACCACCACGCGCCGGCCGGCGTAGTCGATGTCGGCGGGCCAGTGCTGCGGATGAACGATGCGGCCGGCGAAGCGCTCGCGGCCTTCGAACTCGGGCGTGTAGCCCTCGGCATCGTCGTAGTAGCCGATGCACATCAACAGAAAGGTGCAGCGCAGGCGCAGCGGCTCGGCGGCATCGCGCTCGATGTCCACGGTCCAGGCGGCTTCGGCGGACGACCACGCAGCCCGGCGCAGCCGGTGGCCGAAGCGGATGCGATCCTCGATGCCGTGCTCGCGCGCGGTGTCGCGCAGGTACTGGAGGATGGCCGGCCCTTCGGCGATGGCCTTGTCCCCGGTCCACGGCCGGAATGAATAGCCCAGCGTGTACATGTCGGAGTCGGAGCGCACACCCGGGTAGCGAAAGAGGTCCCAGGTGCCGCCGAGCGCCTGGCGCGCCTCGATGATGGCGAAGCTGCGGTCGGGGCATCGCTTCTGCAGGTGGCAGGCGGCGCCGATGCCGGACAGGCCGGCGCCGACGATCAGCACATCGACGGTTTCGTCGGCCATGCGGGCGCTCCCGGGCCGTGGGGCTTCAGCCGTAGCGCCGGCGCGCGAGCGCGGCGCCCTCGGCCAGCGCCTGCAGCTTCTTCAGCGCGATGGCCCGGTCCATCGGCGCGAGGCCGCAGTTGGTGCAGGGCAGGAGCCGCTCCTTCGGCACGTGCTGCAGCGCCTTGCCGATGGTGTCGGCCACTTGCTCGGGCGTCTCGACCTCATCGCTCGCCACGTCGATGACACCGACCATCACGTCCTTGCCCTCCAGCAGGCGCATGAGCTGCGGCGGCACGTGCGAGTGGAAGCACTCCAGGCTCACCTGGTCGATGCGGCTCTTCGCGAGCGCCGGAAACACGGCCTCGTACTGGCGCCACTCCTCGCCGAGCGAGGCCTTCCAGTCGATGTTGGCCTGGATGCCGTAGCCATAGCAGATGTGGACCGCGGTGGTGCATCGCAGCCCCTGCGCGGCGCGTTCGAGCGCCCGCACGCCCCAGTCCGCGGCCTCCTTCAGGTAAACGTTGAAGGCCGGCTCGTCGAACTGCACGATGTCGATGCCGTCGGCTTCGAGGGCCAGCGCCTCCTGGTTCAGCAGCTCGGCGAAGGCCATCGCCAGCGCCACCCGGTCGCCGTAGTGGCGGTCGGCCACGGTGTCGACGATGGTCATGGGGCCCGGCAGGGTGAACTTGGTGCGGCGCTGCGTGTGGGCGCGCAGCAGCTGCGCCTCCGCGGCATGCACGCGGCCCGCGAGGCGCAGCGGCCCCACCACCTGCGGCACCATCGCGTCGTAGCGGTTGTCGCGGATGCCCATCTTCACCTTGTGCTCGAAGTCGATGCCCTCGACCCGTTCGAGAAAGCCGTGGACGAAATGCTGGCGCGACTGCTCGCCGTCGCCGATCACGTCGAGGCCGGCATCTTCCTGGGCCTTGATCCACAGCAGCGTGGCGTCGGCCTTGGCCTGGGCGAGCTCGGCGCCTTCGGGCTTCCAGGTCGGCCAAAGCTTGCGGGTTTCGGCCAGCCAGGCGGGCTTGGGCAGGCTGCCGGCGATGGTGGAGCTGAAGAGGGGTCGGGACATGAGGGCACCTCGCGGAGGATGACGGTGCGAGGGTAAGTCAATTCCGGATGACCAGCGCGCTGGCCCGTCGCCGGGCTGCTTGTTCAACAGGCAATCCGGCCGCAGGCCTTGCGGGACAAGGCTTGCGCGAGTTGTTCCGGCGCTTTTCCACAAAGTTGTCCCCGGTTCTGGGGGACAGCAGCGCACTTGCGTGGTGGACGTCTGCTTGCGCGCTGCAAAGGCGCCCACGGGTCCGCTGCGGCGCGCCGCTGTGGCGGTCGTCGCTTCGCGCCGACTTCCCTGCGATGCTCACGCAGCCGGCCTGCCGCAGAACTCCCTGCGTTCACTTCGTTCCAAGCGCTGGACAAGTAGTGCCGTTATCCCAGCCGTCCCCAAGCGCTGAATGCGTGGGGCCGGGGCCGGTTTTGGTGTCGGTCTTGGTGTCGGGTTGGGATTGGGTTGGGGTTGGTATTCAGGTCAACCCCAACGTGTCCTCCGCGGAAGGTGGTCTGCGGGCCGGGCGAATTCTGGGGCGGTGAGGAGCGCAGCCTGGGGGCGGGCGCGCCTGCCGAAGGACAGGCGCGCTTCGTTGTCTAGCTCGCCGCGGCTGTTTGAGCGTAGCGCGCCGAAGGAGCGCGTAGCGAGTTCCGCGGCGCCGCCCCCGGGCGAGCACCGCAACGGAGTCGGCGCGACGCGCCGACCGCCCCAGTATGAGCCTGGACCGCAGACCGCCTTCCGCGGCGCGCAGGCTGCATCAACACTTGCGCGCCAATGCAGCTTCACCGATGAGTCCGCCTCAGGCCAACAGATCCTTAAGCGTACGCGCGATGACCTTGGTCGCGCGCCGCAGGTCTTCCAGCACCACGCGCTCGTCGCTGCGCTTGGCGTGCGACTCGAGCACGCTGCGCGGGCCGGCGCCGTAGATCACGCCGGGAATGCCTGCCTCGCCGTAGAGCCGCACGTCGGTGTACAGCGGCGTGCCCATGGCCTTGATCGGCTCGCCGAAGACCTGGTGGCCGTGCTTCTGGATCGCCTCGACCAGCGGCTTGTTGCCCGGCAGCGGCTTCATCGAATTGGCCAGCAGCAGGCGCTTGATCTCGACGGTGATGCCCGGCAACTGCGCGGCGGCGTCGGTGATCACCTGGCGGATGGTGGCCTCGACCTCGGCCGGATGCTCCTCGGGGATCATGCGGCGGTCGAGCTTGAAGACCACCTTGCCGGGCACGACGTTGGTGTTGGTGCCGCCCTCGATGCGGCCCACGTTGAGGTAGGGGTGCGTGATGCCCTCGACCTTGGACGTGACCTGCTGGTAGAGCGTGTTCTGCGCATAGAGCGCGTTGAGGACGTGCACCGCGCCCTGCAGCGCATCGACGCCGGTGGTGGGCACGGCCGCGTGCGCCATCTTGCCGTGTACCGTCACCTCCATCTGCAGGCAGCCGTTGTGCGCCGTCACCACCTCGTAGCTGAAGCCGGCCGCAATCATCAGGTCGGGCTTGGTAAGGCCTTGCTCGAGCAGCCAGCCCGGGCCCAGCAGGCCGCCGAACTCCTCGTCGTAGGTGAAGTGCAGCTCGACGCTGCCCTTCGCCGGCTTCGCCACCGCCTCGAGGGCGCGCAGCGCGAAGGTGAAGCTCGCGAAGTCGCTCTTGCTGACCGCCGCGGCGCGGCCGTAGAGGCGGCCGTCCTCGATCTCGCCGCCGTAGGGGTCGTGCGTCCAGCCTTCGCCGGGGGGCACCACGTCGCCGTGAGCATTCAGCGCCACTGTCGGACCGGCCTCGCCGTACTTGCGCCGCACGATCAGGTTGGTGATCGATTCGAGACCGTAGTCCTTCACCTCCTGCGCCGGCACCGGATGCTTCTCGGCCACGAAGCCGAAGGTTTCGAGCAGCTCGGCGGTGCGCTCGGCATGCGGCGCGTTGTTGCCGGGCGGTGTGTCGGTGGGCACGCGCACCATCTGCTGGAGGAAGCGCACCTCCTCGTCGAAGTTGGCATCGATCCAGGCGTCGAGCTTGTCGTAGTCGGTGGTCGTCGTCATGTCAGTGCGCCTTCTCGTTGGCCAGGTTGTCCAGCAGCAATTGGAAGGCTTCCACCGCCAATTGCATGTCGTTGTTGGTGCTCGATTCGAGCGGGTTGTGGCTGATGCCCGAATTGATGCCGCGCACGAAGAGCATCGCCTGGGGCATCACTTCGTGCAGTTTCATCGCGTCGTGGCCGGCGCCGCTGGGCATGCGGTAGAGCGGCACGCCGAGCGCATCGACCGCCTGCTCCCAGCGCTGCTGCCAGGCCGGCGCGCTGGGCGCGGCCGAGGCCTTCATGCTTTCCTCCAGCGTGTAGCGCACGCCGCGGCGCTCGCAGATGGCCTTGAGCTCGGCGATCACGTCGGCCGCCAGCGCGTCGCGTTGCGGGTTGTTGGGTGCGCGCATGTCCAGGCTGAACTTGCAGCAGCCCGGCACCACGTTGATGGAGCCGCTGGGCACTTCGAGCATGCCGACGGTGGCGACCGAGTCGCCGTCCTTCGCGGCGCGCTGCTCGGCGAAGAGGATCAGTTCGGCCACCGCGGCGGCGGCATCGCGGCGCCGGGTCATCGGCGTGGTGCCGGCGTGGCTGGCCATGCCGATCACCTCGCCCACGTAGCGCACGCCGCCGTTGATCGAGGTCACGATGCCCAGCGGGAGGTCGAGCTCGGTCAGCACCGGGCCCTGCTCGATGTGTACTTCGACGAAGCCCAAATACTTGGACGGGTCGCGCTGCAGCTTCGGGATGTCTTCCTCCTTCAGGCCGGCCGCCGCGCGCGCCTCGCGCATGGTGATGCCGTCGGCGTCCTTCTGGTCCAGCCACTTCGGGTCGAAGTGGCCGGTCAGTGCGCCCGAGCCCAGGAAGGTGGCCTTGTAGCGCTGGCCTTCCTCTTCCGCGAAGCCGACGACCTCGAAGGCATAGGGCAGGCGCCGGTTCTGGCGCTTGAGCTCGCGCACGCAGGCGATCGGCACGAAGATGCCCAGCCGGCCGTCGTACTTGCCGCCGTTGCGCACGGTGTCGTAGTGCGAGCCGGTGAGCAGCGTCTTGGCGCCGGGCGTCGCGCCAGTCCCCGGGACGAAGCCCTCGGCTTCGTAGCGGCCCACCACGTTGCCGACCGCATCGATCTGAACGCTGTCGAAGCCGGTCTCGCGCATCCAGCCCGCGATCTGCTGCGCGCAGGCGCGGTGCGCGTCGGTCAGATAGGTGACGGTGAGCTGGCCCTTCTCGGCATAGCCCGGGTCGGTGTGCTGCGACAGCTGTTCCTGCCAGTCCCACACGTCGTTGCCGAGCGCGGGCGTCACGCCGAACTTGTCGTCCAGCCGGATCTCCGCAATGCGGTGGATGTTGCGCAGCGCCTCGCCGCGCTCGAAGTCGGCGGGATGGTGCAGCCGGCGCTCGAAGGTGTCGATGATCTCGCGCTTGGAAAGGCCCGTGCCGCGCGGCCCGCGCACCGCGAGGATGAAGGGGAAGCCGAACTTCGCGTTGTAGTCGGCGTTGAGCTGCTGGATCTTCGCGAACTCCTCCGGCGTGCAATCCGTGAGGCCGGCCTTGCCTTGCTCGTGGGTCGACTCGGCCGTCAGCGTCTTGCTGACCATGGCCTTGCCCGCGAGCTCGGGGTGGGCGCGGATCAGGCCCAGCTGTTCCTCCTCCGTGGCCTTGGAGACCGCCTGCACCAGCGCATGCTTGAGATGCGCCAGCGAGCGGAACGGCCGCGCCGCGGCGGCGCGCTGCGCGATCCACGGCGAATGCTCGTAGGTGCCGTCGAGCAGGGCCGCGACCTGGTCGGGCGTGGCGGCGTTCAATTGTTCGATGCTCAGGGCCATGTCAGGCTCCCTTCTGGTCGGTGTAAGGATGCGCGGCCTTCCAGTGACGCGCGATGTCGAGCCGGCGGCAGACCCACACGCGATCGTGCTTCGCGATGTGATCCAGGAAGCGCTGCAGCGCCGTGATGCGGCCGGGGCGTCCGAGCAGCCGGCAGTGCATGCCGATGCTCATCATCTTGGGTGCCTCGTCGCCCTCGGCGTAGAGCGCGTCGAAGCTGTCCTTCATGTACTGGAAGAAGGGGTCGGCATGCGAGTAGCCCTGGGGCAGCGCGAAGCGCATGTCGTTGCAGTCCAGCGTGTAGGGGACGATGAGCTGAGGCACCACAGAGCCGTCGGTCTTCTGCACCTTCATCCAGAAGGGCAGGTCGTCGCCGTAGTAGTCGCTGTCGTACTCGAAGCCGCCGTAGTCGGCCACCAGGCGGCGGGTGCGGGGGCTGTCGCGGCCGGTGTACCAGCCCAGGGCCCGCTCGCCGGTGAGCTTTTCGATCGCTTCCATGCCCAGGCGCATGTGCTCGCGCTCGGCGGCCTCGTCCATGTTCTGGTAGTGGATCCAGCGCCAGCCGTGGCAGGCGATCTCGTGGCCCAGCTCCTTGAAGGCGGCCGTGAGCTCGGGATAGCGCTCCAGCGCCATGCCGACGCCGAACACGGTGAGCGGCAGGCCGCGCTTCTCGAACTCGCGCAGGATGCGCCAGACGCCGGCACGCGAGCCGTACTCGTAGATGCCCTCCATGCTGATGTGCCGGTCCGGGAAGCTCGCCGGGTTGAACATCTCGGAGAGGAATTGCTCCGAACCCGCGTCGCCATGCAGCACGCAGTTCTCGCCGCCTTCCTCGTAGTTGAGGACGAACTGCACCGCGATGCGCGCGCGCCCGGGCCACTGGGCATGGGGCGGGTTGCGGCCGTAGCCGACCAGGTCGCGCGGGTAGGGCAGGGTGGTGTCGTAGATGGTGCTCATGGAAGGGTCTCAGGCGGCCAGGGCGACCGAGATGTCATGGGTGGGGACCTTGCGGTCGAAAACGAGATTGGCCTCGACGTTCAGCAGGTGCTCGGTCATCAACCGCACCGCGCGCTCCTCGTCCTTCGCGGCCAGCGCCTTCACGATGTCGGCGTGCTCGTCGTTGGAGTGCTCGGCCGCCGTCGCGCTCTGGTACATCAGCGTGATGAGGGCGCAGCGCGAGATCAGCTCGCCGAGGATCTGCGCCAGCACCTGGTTGCCCATCAGCTCGGCCATGCGGACGTGGAAGTCGCCCAGCAGCTCGGTGCGCCCCGAGATGTCTTCCCCCGAGACCGCGGCCTTCTCGAGCGCCACGTGCTCCTTGAGCGCCTTGATCTTCGCCGGCGTGACGTTGCGCACGAACTCGCGCGTCATCTCGGCCTCCAGCATGCGGCGCACGGCGAAGACCTGCTTGGCCTCGTCGACCGCGGGCGCCGCCACGAAGGCGCCGCGTGCGGGCTCCAGCCGGATCAGCTTGTTCTGCGAGAGCTGGAACAGCGCCTGCCGCACCAGGGTGCGCGAGACGCCGAAGTGATCGGCCAGCTTCTGCTCGGCCAGCTTGCTACCCGGCTGCAGCCGGTGCTCCACGATGGCCTTGGTGAGCGCATCGACGATCGCGCGGGTGGTGGTCGAATCCATGGTTTTCATGATAGACCCAAAGCCGAGAAGTGTATACACTTTTGTCGACCGGAATTTCCCCAATGCCTTGAAGGAGCATCACCATGGGCCTCAGCACCCACGTCCTCGACACCATGCACGGCGGCCCCGCGGCCGGCATGGAGGTCGCGCTTTACACCACCGACGGCACCGGCGAGGACGCGCGCGCCACGCTGGTCCGGCGCTTCACGCTGAATGCGGACGGGCGCAGCGACGGTCCGCTCTACGGCGACGGCGCGCTGAAGACGGGCACCTACCGCCTGGTGTTCGACGTGGCGGGTTATTTCAAGTCACGCGGCGTGACGCTGCCCGAGCCGAACTTCCTGAACCGCGTGACGCTGGACTTCGGCGTGGCGAACGCCCACCAGCACTACCACGTGCCGCTGCTGGTCAGCCCCTGGAGCTACTCCACTTACCGCGGGTCCTGAAACTGCGAGAGCTGTCCTTCGGTCAGCGTGTCGAGCTGGAAATGCCCGCTCTTGTCCCACAGCCAGGTGTCCGTCCAGGTCAGCTTGCCGATGCGGCTCGCGGCCGGGTAGGGCGCGGCCGCCAGCACGGTGCGCTCGATCTCGGCGATCACCTCGGGCGCATGCTTGGGCGCTCGCATCCAGTTCATGCTGGTCACGCGGCCGTTCGCGTCGAGGCTGACCGAGAGCGTGCCGATGGCGTAGAGCAGCGGCGGCAGCTTGCCGGCGTAGATACGGTTGCCGTTGCGTGCGTAGATATGGCGGGCGGCGTCCTGCTTGTACTCGCGCGGCGTGCCGGCGTTCGAGGGGCGCGGAGTGGCGCCGGCGCCCTGGGCCGGCACGGCCGTCGCGTCGCTGAGCTGGCCGGGCACGGAGCCCGTCGATCCTGGAAGTCCGCCGCAGCCGACGAGGCCCAGGGCTGTGGTCAAGGCGGCCGCGAAGGCGCGGCGAAGGGGCGTGGCAAGCAGCGTGAAGGTCATGCGGAGATTTATACCGTGGCAGCATGGCCCTGGAGCAACCGGAGGTATCGCGGATGAACGGCCTGGTCGACGAACTGCTGGCGCGCCTCGCGCGTGGCGAGGAGGGCGTGCTGGTGCGCGTCGTGCGCACGCAGGGCTCGGCGCCGCGCGAGGCCGGCACCTGGATGGCGGTGTGGGCCGAGGGCCTCACCGCCACCATCGGCGGCGGGCAGCTCGAGTACCAGGCCACCGACGAGGCGCGCGGCTGGCTCGCGGGCGGCGCGGCGATCGAGGGCGTGCGCCGCTACCCGCTGGGCCCGACCCTGGGCCAGTGCTGCGGCGGCGTGGTCTTTCTTTCGTACCAGCGCATCGCGGCGGCCGATGCCAAGTCGCTGCAGACCGAACTGCTGGCGCACCTGGAACCGGTGGCCCTCTTCGGCGGCGGCCATGTGGGCGCGGCGCTGGCGCGGCTCCTGTCCACGCTGCCCTTCAAGGTGCGCTGGATCGACAGCCGCGACGGCGTGTTCCCCGATGCGCTGCCGGCCCAGATCGAGACCGAGCATTCCGACCCGGTGCAAGACGCGGTGGCGCAGCTGGAGCCCGGCTCGCGCGTGCTGATCATGAGCTTCAGCCATGCCGAGGACCTGGACATCGTGATCGCCTGCCTCAAGCGCCTGCGCGCGCGCGAAGACCTGCCCTACGTGGGGTTGATCGGCAGCAAGACCAAGTGGGCCACCTTCGGCCACCGGCTGGAGGCGCGCGGCTTCACGGCGCAGGAGCTGGCGCGCATCACCTGCCCGATCGGCGTACAGGGCATTACGGGCAAGGAGCCCGAGGTGATCGCGGTGGCCGTGGCGGCACAGCTTTTGCAGAGCCTGTACCGCGTGTGAGGGCGGATCAGGGTTTTCCTGCAAGCCTGCGCCGCAAAAAATCCTCGAATCCATCGCCAAAAGTGTATACACTCCAGTCCACAAGCCGCAGCGGAGCGAGGCCTTTTCAGGGGCCTGCGTTCGCGGCCCTTTCTCTGCTTACAGCGCCCGCAGTGGTGAGCAGTCCAAACCAAGGTTGAGCACATGGAAAGCTACTACCTCGACTGGGCCAATCTGCTGCTGCGCTGGGTCCACGTCATCACCGCCATCGCGTGGATCGGCGCCTCCTTCTACTTCGTGATGCTGGACAACAGCCTCGAGAAGCCGCAGGACCCCGAGTCCCTCGACAAGGGCGTCGGCGGCGAGCAGTGGGCGGTGCACGGCGGCGGCTTCTACAACATGCAGAAGTACGCGCTGGCGCCCAAGAAGCTGCCGGACCACCTGCACTGGTCCTACTGGGAAAGCTACTCCACCTGGATCACCGGCTTCGCGCTCTTCACGATGTCCTATCTGTGGAACGCGAGCACCTACCTGATCGACAAGTCCAAGATGGACTGGCAGCCCGGCGCCGCCATCGGCGTGGCGCTGGCCTTCTTCGTCGTCTTCTGGATGGTCTACGACGCCATCTGCCAGATCTTCGGCCAGCGCAAGAACGGCGACACCATCGTCGGCGTGCTGGTGGCGGTCTTCATCGCCTTCGCCACCTGGCTGGCCTGCCAGTGGTTCGCCGGCCGCGCCGCCTTCCTGCTGGTGGGCGCGATGATGGCCACGACCATGAGCGGCAACGTGTTCTTCTGGATCATCCCCGGCCAGCGCAAGAACGTGCAGGCGCTGCGCGAGGGCCGGCCGGTCGACCCGATCCACGGCGCGCGCGGCAAGCAGCGCAGCGTTCACAACACCTACTTCACGCTGCCGGTGCTGTTCGCGATGCTGAGCAACCACTACAGCTTCACCTACACGCACAAGTACAACTGGATCGTGCTGCTGCTGATCATGCTGGGCGGCGCGGCGATCCGGCAGTTCTTCGTGGTGCGGCACCGCTTCAAGCTGGGCAATGCGGGCAACCCGCTGCCCTACGCGATGGTCGGCGTCGTGGTGCTGGGTTTGTCGATCGTCTGGATGCGGCCCGAGCCCGCCGCCGCGCCGATGGCCAGCGCCGCCGCGTCGCAGAAGGTGGCCTTCGGCGACGTCAAGAAGGTGCTGGAGCAGCGCTGCTACATGTGCCACGGCGCCCAGGTGCAGATGAAGAACGTGCGCCTCGACACGCCCGACCAGGTGGCCGCGCATGCGCAGGGCGTCTACCAGCAGGCGGTGGTCACCAAGATCATGCCGATGAACAACTCCACCGGCATGACCGATGCAGAGCGCGCGCTGATCGCCAAGTGGTTCGAGGGCGGCGCGAAGACCAACTAGGGCGTGTTAACACTAATTGAGTTGACCATGGATGACGAGAGATACTTCATGCATGGAGATCACTCAAGCCCAGTTTGCCCAGATCGAGCACTGCTTGCCGCTGCAACGCGGCAATGTCAGTCTGTCGAATCTGAGTGTGTTGAACGCCATCCTGTATGTCGCCGAGCACGGCTGCAAATGGCGCGGCCTGCCCAAGCGCTTCGGCAACTGGCACACCATCTATACGCGCATGAACCGCTGGTCCAAAAGCGGCGTGTTGGACCGTGTATTCGAGGAGCTTCAAAGAGCCCAGGTGGTGCGCATCCGCATCGAGGCGGTGTCGCTGGACAGCACCATCGTGAAGGTGCATCCAGATGGCACGGGGGCGCTAAAAAAAACGGCCCCCAGTCCATCGGCAAATCCAGAGGCGGGTGGAGCACCAAGATTCATATGGTTGCCGCGGATGCTCGAACGGCCGTAACGTTTTCCTTGTCGCCTGGCCAGGCGCACGATGCACCTGCCGGGCGTGCACTGCTCAGCCGCCTGGGCGCGCCGGATCGGCCGCTTCATCTGCTCATGGACCGCGCCTACGAAGGCAACGAGACGCGGCAGCTCGCGCTCGATCTGGGCTTTATCCCCGTCGTGCCGCCTGTGAAGACGCGAGTCGAACCTTGGGAGTACGACCGCGAGATGTACAAGCGCCGCAATGAGGTGGAGCGACTGTTCCGGCGCCTGAAGGGCTATCGCCGCATCTTCTCCCGCTTCGAGAAGCTCGACGTGATGTTCGTTGGCTTCATCAGCTTCGCGCTGATCGCCGACGGGCTTCGTTTGTGTTAACAGGCCCTAGCACGCTCGGGCGCCGCGGCAGGCCGTGGACAATCGGGCAACGGAGACCGAAACCCCATGAACGCATCCCAAGCCCTGCCCGATCCCCACGCCGCGCCGCGCGACTTCCTCGAACAGCTCTACCGCATCGCGGTCCGGCGCGCGCTGCCGCTGGACAGCATGGGCGCACACCTGCCCCAGCCGCCCAAGGGCCGCACCCTGGTGCTCGGCGCCGGCAAGGCCGGCGGCTCGATGGCGCAGGCGCTGGAGGCCCTGTGGCCGGCCGATGCGCCACTTTCGGGCCTGGTGGTCACGCGCTACGACCACATCCCGCCGCGGCCCGAGGGGCTGGCAAAGCGCATCGAGATCGTCGAGGCCGCGCATCCGGTGCCGGACGAAGCCGGGCTCAAGGCGGCCGAGCGCATTCTTGCGTTGACGCATGGCCTCACGGCCGACGACCTGGTGCTGTGCCTCATCTCCGGCGGCGGCTCGGCGCTGCTCACGCTGCCGGCCGAAGGGCTGACGCTGGCGGACAAGCAGCGCATCAACAAGCAACTGCTCGAATCGGGCGCGCACATCGGCGAGATGAATTGCGTGCGCAAGCATCTGTCGCGCATCAAGGGCGGCAGGCTGGCCGCCGCCTGTGGTCCGGCGAAGGTGGTGACGCTCACCATCAGCGACGTGCCCGGCGACGACCCGGCCGTGATCGCCAGCGGCCCCACCGTGCCTGACGCGACGACTTGCGCCGATGCGCTGGCCATCCTCGACCGCTATCGCATCGAAGTGCCGCCGGCCGTGCGGGCGCAGCTCGACAGCGGCGCGCTCGAAACGCCCAAGCCCGACGACGCCATCTTCAAAGGCCATGTGACGCACCTGATCGCCACGCCGCAGCAGTCGCTCGAAGCCGCGGCCGCAGCAGCGCGCGCGGCCGGCATCGAGGCCCACATCCTCAGCGACGAGATGGAAGGCGAGTCGCGCGAGGTCGGCAAGGTGCATGGCGCGCTGGCGCGCGCGGTCGCGCTGCGCGGTGCGCCCTTTGCGAAGCCCTGCGTGATCCTGTCGGGCGGCGAGACCACGGTCACCATCCGGCCGCGCCAGCCCGGCCAGGCCAAGGGCCGCGGCGGCCGTGCCGGCGAGTTCTGCCTCGGCCTCGCGGGCGCACTGGCGGGACAGGAGAAGGTGTGGGGCCTGGCCGCTGATACCGACGGCATCGACGGCGTGGAAGACAACGCCGGCGCCTTCGTCACGCCGGACACCCTGGCGCGCGCCGAGGCGGCGGGCCGCAAGTTGGCGGATCACCTGGATCGCAACGATGCCTATGGGTACTTCGATGCGATCGGGGATCTGTGCGTGACGGGGCCGACGCATACCAACGTCAACGACTTTCGGGCGTTGCTGGTGCTGTAGCCGCCGGCTGGCGGCACGACGACAGGAAAGAATTGTGACGCGCGCTGCATCGCGCAGAAGCCACAGTTGAATCCGCCCTGATTGTGGTGACATTTCGCGGCGACAGGCCCGAGGATCGCGCAAACGATTGATCGAGTGCGTTCACAATTCGCGCGCTCATTGATCGGTTAACTGCAACGCGCGCCAGCGAAATCCGCTTCCCCGAACACGCCCCGCGAGCTATCGTTTCGGCCCAACTACGTGGGAGCGATAGAGATGATTCAGAAGGCATTGGCCGCATTCATGGCCGTGGCATTCATGGTGGCCGGCAGCAGCGCAGCCGCTCAGGACAAGAAGACCATCGTCACGGTCGTCAAGGTGAGCGGCATTCCCTGGTTCAAGCGGATGGAAGAGGGCGTCAAGGCGTTCGGCGAGTCTTCGCCTGGCGTCAGCACCAGCCAAGCCGGGCCGTCAGAAGCTGTCGGCGCGCCGCAGGTCAAGCTGATCGAAGAAGTGATCGCCAGAAAGGTCGACGCGATCGCCATCGTGCCGACGGACCCAGCGGCCATCGAAGAGGTGGCAAGGCGGGCCATGCAGAGCGGCATCGTCGTGGTGACCCACGAGGCCGACAACCAGAAGAACACCATGGCCGACATCGAGGCCTTCGACAACGCCGCCTTCGGCGCCGGCCTGAACGAGCGCATGGCCCAGTGCATGGGCCACGCCGGCAAGTGGACGTCCTTTGTCGGCACCCGCGGCAGCCGCACCCATGTGCAGTGGACCGATGGCGGTGCGGCCAACGCCAGGAAGCACGCAGGCATGCTTCTGGTGGATGCCCTGAACGAATCCAACGACGACGCGGACAAGGCGTACGAAAAGGCCAAGGAAATCCTGAAGAAGCACCCCGACATCAAGGGCTTCCAGGGCTCGGCGTCGAGCGACGTCGTCGGCATCGGCCGCGCTATCGAAGAGGCCGGGCTGCAGGGCAAGACATGCGTCTACGGCACGGGCCTGCCCAGCCGGACGGCCAGGCTGCTCGAATCGGGCGCGGTGAAAGGCATCGGCTTCTGGGACCCGAAGAACGCCGGCCTCGCGATGAATCGGGTGGCGAAGCTGCTGCTCGACAAGAAGCCCATCACCGACGGGATGGACCTGGGCGTGCCGGGCTACGACAAGGTGATCGTCAGAAAGGGGGCGGGCGGCGGATTACTGATCATCGGCAAAGCCGACGTGATTGCCGACAAGAGCACCTACAAGTCCTACCCCTTCTGAGCATTCAACGCCCCCCACGCCTCGCCCGCCCCGCAGCCACCGGAAACAAGGCCATCGCCTCCTCCCGCATCGCCTCCACCAGCCGCAGCCTGAGCGAGGCGCGCGACCAGATCAGTCCGACACGCCGCGGCTCGAAGGGCAAGGGCAGGGGGATGCGCACCAGGTTGAGTCCTTCGGGCCAGGGCCGGATCCAGTCCGGCACCAGCGAGATCCCGAGCCCCCGGTCGACCATCACCGCGATGGGCCCCAGCGCATTGAGCTCGAAGCGCTCGCGCGGCTTGATGCCTGCCTTGCGCAGGTACTGGTCGGCCAGCCGGCCGCCCCATTGCGTTCGGTCGTAGCGAATGAGCGGCTGGCTCATCAGGAGTTCGTGCGGGTCGGCGTTCGCCCATTTGGCTGGCGCCAGGACCACCAGCGGCTCCTCGCGCAACAATTGCCAGCCCAGGGTCTTGGGCAATGCCACCGGCGACTGCAGGACGATGGCCGCGTCGAGCTCGCCGCGCTGCACGGCCGGGTGCATGTCCACCGAGTAGCCGGGCTGGACATACACGTTCACGCCCGGGTAGCGCTTCACCAGCGCGGCCAGGATGTCCGGCACCATGCCGAGCAGCGCATTGGTGCCGGCGCCCAGGCGCAGGTCGCCCGAGAGCGTCGCGTCGTTGGCGACCGTGCGCAGGTCGGTCACCTGGGTCAGCCGCTCGCGGGCGCGCTCGACGATGCGGTCGCCCGGCTCCGTCGGCGTGACCGTGCGGCCCATGCGCTTGACCAGCGGCGTGCCCATCTCGCGCTCCAGAGCGCGCACCTGTTGGCCCACGGCTGCCGGCGTGAGGTTGAGCCGGCGTGCGGCTTCAGCCATCGAGCCGTGCTCCACGACGGCCACGAAGCTCTTGAGGAAGTCGGTGTTCAAGGCGCGCCCTTTGGAAAAATAAAGAAAAACTACCTTCTGAAGATAGCACCAGCCGGTTTTTTCTTTCGATTTCGGCGCGCAGACTCTGCTTCAATTCTTGAGGAGAAAACACAATGCGCAGCAAGCTTTTCATCCCCGGCTCGCGTCCGGAGCTCTTTGCCAAGGCCTTGTCGGGCCCCGCCGCCGCGTTGTCCTTCGACCTCGAGGATGCAGTAGTCGAAGAGCGCAAGGTCGAGGCGCGCAGCCAGGTGAGCGAACTCCTGCGCTCGCCGGCGGCAGAGGCCACGGGCAAGACGCTGATCGTGCGGGTCAACGCCATCGACACCGCGCATTTCGAAGCCGACGTGGCCGCTGTCGCGTGTGATGGCCTGCACCTGTTGAACCTGCCCAAGGCCGAGTCCGTCGAGCAAGTCCGGGCCGCAATAGCTGCGCTCGAGGCGGCCGAGCGCGCCAACGGCGTCACCCGGCCCGCGCGGCTGTTGCTCAACGTGGAATCGGCGCGTGGCCTGCAGCAGGCCGCTGCCATGGCGCAGGCGCACACGCGCGTGGCCGGCCTGCAGCTGGGCTTGGGGGACTTCTTCGAGCCGCTGGGCATCATGCGCCGCGACGCGGCCAATGTGCATGCCGCGATGTTCGCGATGCGCATGGCGGCGGCACAGGCTGGTGTTTTCGCATACGACGGGGCCTTCCCCGACGTGCACGACGCGCAGGGCTATGTGGCCGAAGCCAGGATGGCGCCGGCTCGGCTATATCGGCAAGAGCTGCATTCATCCGAGCCAGGTATCGCTGGCGCACCAGGTGTTTCGCCCGTCGCAGACGGAAATCGAGCGCTCGCAGCGCATCGTCGAGGCGGCGCGCCACGCGCAAATCCGCGGCGCTGGTGCCTACATGGTGGACGGGCAGATGGTGGACGGCCCCTTCGTGCGCGGTGCCGAGAGCGTGCTCGCGCATGCACGACGGCTCGGGTTGCTGTCCGAGCGTGGCGCGTCGGCCGATGTGCCAATGCGGTTCGCAAATTGGAAACTGGAGACTGCATGAGGCGCGCGCGCCCCTTGCCTGGCCCCTTGCCTGGCCTCTTGCGCCCTTCCCCCTTGCGCCGGCGCTGCATCGCAGGTGCACTGGCAACGCTGCTTGGCGCCGCGCCCTTCTGCGCCGTTGCGTTGGCGCAGGAGGCGTGGCCCTCGCGCCCGATCACCGTGGTCGTGCCTTATCCGGCCGGCGGCTCGAACGACGTTTTCGCGCGCGCAGTGGGAAGGCGCCTGTCGGAAGCGCTTGGCCAGCCGGTGCTGATCGACAACAAGCCCGGCGCGGGCGGCACGCTGGGCACCGGCATCGTGGCCAAGGCGCCGCCCGACGGCTACACGCTGGCCGCCGTGTCCTCCAGCTTCGTCACGAACGCCGCGGTACAGCCGCGCCTGCCCTTCGACCCCGTCGAGAGCTTCGCCCCTGTCGCGATGATGGCGAAGGGGCCCTTCATCGTCGCGGTGCGCTCCGACCTGCCCGCGAATACGCCCGCACAGCTGCTGGCGCTGGCCAGGCAGCAGCCCGGCAAGCTCAACTACGCCTCCTCGGGCCCGGGCAGCACCAACCAGTTCGCGACCGAGCTGCTGAAGGCCAGCGCGGGTGTGTTCATCACCCACATTCCCTACCGCGGCATGGCGCCCGCAACCACCGATCTCATGGGCGGCAGTGTCGACTTGCTGATCGCGAGCGGCTCGTCGCTGCAGCCGGCACTGCGCTCGGGCAAGGCGCGCGCGATCGCAGTCACGAGCGCAAAGCCTTCGCACACGGCGCCCGATCTGGTGCCGATGGCCGAGGCCGATCCGGGCTACAGCTTCGCCGTCTGGTGGGGCATGCTGGCGCCGGCCGGCACGCCGCCCGGGGTGGTGCAGCGCCTGAACAGCGAAATCAACAGGATCGTCGACGGACCAGAAATGAAAGCCTTTCTGCTGCGCGAGGGCGCCGAGCCCGCGGGCTTGACGCCGGCGCAGTTCGCCGCGCAGATCCAGCGCGAAATCCCCTACTGGCAGAAGGTGGCCAAGGACACGGGCATCTCGCCCGAATGACACGCCCGATGACGACCCACCAGGCAGAAGAGGCGCAGCAGCGCGGTCCGCTCACCGGCATCCGCGTGCTCGACCTCAGCGCTTACATCGCCGGGCCCTACGGATGCACGCTGCTTGCGGACATGGGAGCCACCGTGCTCAAGATCGAGCCGCCCACCGGCGACAACCTGCGCAAGTACCCGTCCACGCTGGATGCCGAGAGCCGCGCCTTCATCGGCGTCAACCGCAACAAGAAGGGTCTCGCGCTGGACCTGAAGAAGCCCGAGGGCCTGGAAGTGCTGCACCGTCTGCTGGCGCAGGCCGACGTGCTGGTCCACAACTTCAGGCCCGCCGTGCCGCCGCGGCTGGGCATCGACTACGAACAGTTGCGCGAGCGCTACCCCGCGCTGGTCTATTGCGCGGTGACTGGTTATGGCGAGGAGGGCCCGCTCAAGGACAAGGCCGGCTACGACCAGGTGCTGCAGAGCATGACCGGCATGTGCGCCATGCAAGGCAAGGCGGGCGGGCCGCCGGAGATTGCGTACGGCTCGGTGGTGGACTATTACGCCGCCTCGATGCTGGCCATGGGCGTGAGTGCGGCGCTTGTGGAGCGCGCACGCAGCGGGCGCGGGCAGTACGTGGGGGTCTCGCTCCTGCGCAGTGCGCTGGCCATGCAGTCGGCACGCCTGGTGTGGGCGGAGGGTGAGAAGCGCGAGGTCTCGCGCGACATGCGCTCGGGAGGCGTGAGCGGCCTGCATCCGACGCGCGAGGGCTACCTGTACCTGTCTGCCAACACCGCGCATTTCTGGGCCGCGTTGTGCGAACGCACCGGCCTGCACGCGTTGGCGGTCGATCCGCGCCTGGACACGGTGCGCAAGCGCGCGCAGCATGCGCAGGAGATCGTGCCGCAGCTGCGGTCCGCGCTTCAGCGGCACAGTGCGCTGGAATGGGAAACGATCTTCGGCGAGGCCGTTCCCTGCGCAGCGGTGCGCGCCGTCGAGGACATGTTCTCGCACGAGCAGGTGCTCGCCGAGCAAATGGTGGCGGAGTTCAGCCATCCGGAAGTGGGGGGCTATCGCGGCTTCGCCAAGCCCGTCAAGTTCGGCAGCACGCCGGGGCCGAAGCCTTTTGCGTCGCCAGGCTTCGGCCAGCATGCGGCGGACATCCTGGCTGCGCATGGCTATGAAGAAGAGGAAATTGCGCGGCTGCGTGCGTTGGAGGTGTTGCCGGGGCGGATGGTGTGAGGCGTGTGCGCACCGGCGCGCCTTCTTCAAGCGCCCGGTGGCTCACCCCCGCCCTCTCCCAGAGGGAGAGGGAGCAGGAGTCGCCCGATGCGCCTTCGCCATCGCCTCCAACCCCGCCAGCACATAGCGCATCAGGTCCTCGAACATCACCTCGCTGTCCTTCGCCATCGCGGGCAGCACCTTGCGCGGTATCTCCTTCGGTGCCACCAGCATCACGATGCAGGGCAGCACCGAGAACACCAGCGCGCGCTGGACGGCAGGATGGTCCGGCGGCAGCTCCAGGATCTGCGCGATCAGCCCGAGCAGCAGCTTCGCCTTGGGCTTGACCGCCTTCTCGACCAAGGCCGGCGCCAGCGCCCCCGGCGACATCACCTCGCGCAGTACCACGCGAAAGCCCCAGGGTGCGCTCTCGCGCGAAGAGGGCGCCAGCATGTGACCGAGCAGCGCGCGCAGCTTGTCGCGCGGATCGCCGAGCGCGCGCGTCATCTCGACCAGTTCGTCCACGCTCACGATCTGCCGGTGCGCCTCGATCAGCACCTCCTCGTACAAGGCCTCGCGGCTGCCGAAGTGGTAGTTGATCGACGCCATCGGCGTGCCGGCGCGCTCGCAGATCTCCTTGCTGGTGGCGTCGGCATAGCCGCGCTCGGCGAACACCTGGCCGGCGGTCTGCAACAGTAGCGCGCGGGTGGCGGTGCCGTCCGGACGCGGTGCGCGCGCAGTGCGCGCGGCGGGAGATTTCTTGCGAGAGGCTGTGGGCATGGCGAGGGAAAGGGATCGTCCGGAACTCGGGATTAGTTTGAATTTAAATTCAAATTCGTTAAGATCCAGTCTACTGCATCGACGACACCCTGGCGAGAAAGCCCATCCATGAACAAGAAACCCCTCATCCTCGGCGGCATCGTGATCGTGGCGGCGCTCGCAGCGGCCGCGTGGTACTTCAACCGCCCACCCGCGGACGCATCGAGCCTCGTGCTTTACGGCAATGTCGATCAGCGCCAGGTCTCGCTGGCCTTCAACGGCAGCGATCGCATCGGCAAGCTCGACGTGGAGGAGGGCGACCACGTCAAGGCCGGCCAGGTGCTCGGCGAGCTCGACACCCGCACGCTGAAGCTGCGCGCCGCGCAGGCCCAGGCGCAGATCGGCGTGCAGGAGCAAGCCCTGCTGCGCCTGAAGAGCGGCAGCCGCCCGGAAGAAGTCGCGCAGGCCCGCGGCAGCGTGGCCGCCGCCCAGGCCGATGCCGACTTGGCAGCGCAGCAGCTGGAGCGCTTGCAGGGCATCCGCCAGACCACGGCCGGCCGCGCCGTCAGCCAGCAGGACCTGGACAGCGCCCTGGCCCGCCGCAAGGTCGCGCAGGCGCAACTGGAGAACGCGCGCAAGGCCCAGCAGCTGGTGGTGACCGGCCCGCGCAAGGAAGACATTGCGCAGGCCCAGGCCCAGCTCGAGGTGGCGCGCGCCGAGCTCGCGCTGCTGAACCGCCAGCTCGAGGAGGCCGAGCTGCGCGCCCCCATCGACGCCGTGGTGCGCGCCCGCCTGATGGAGCCCGGCGACATGGCCTCGCCGCAGCGTCCCGTCTACACGCTCGCCATCACCGACCCGAAATGGGTGCGCGCCTATGTGGCCGAGGCCGACCTCGGCCGCGTCAGACCCGGCATGGCCGCCACGCTGAGCATCGACAGCCAGCCCGGCCAGCCCTTGTCCGGCAAGGTGGGCTACATCTCCTCCGTCGCCGAGTTCACGCCCAAGACCGTGCAGACCGAGGAGCTGCGCAGCAGCCTGGTCTACGAGATCCGCGTGCTGGCCGATGACAAGGAAGATCGCCTGCGGCTGGGCATGCCCGTGACCGTGCGCCTCTCGCTGGGCGGCAACGCGACGCCCGTCGCCGCGGGGCGCTGATGAATGCCGCCATGCCCGCGCTCGTGGGCCACGGGCTGCACAAGCGCTTCGAGCTCAAGGGCACGAAGCACACGGTGCAGGCCCTCGCCGACGTGTCGCTGGACATCCCCGCCGGCACGCTCAGCGCGCTGGTCGGCCCCGACGGCGCCGGCAAGACCACGCTGCTGCGCCTCGCGGCCGGCCTGATGCGCGCCGACCAGGGCACGCTGCAGGTGCTCGGCATCGACGTTGCGGCCGACCCGCAGGCCGTGCAGGACCGCATCAGCTACATGCCGCAGCGCTTCGGCCTTTATGAGGACCTGAGCGTGCAGGAGAACCTCGACCTCTACGCCGACCTGCACGGCGTGCCGAAGAAGGAGCGCACCGAGCGCTATGCGCGCCTGATGGAGATGACCGACCTCGGCCGCTTCACCGCGCGCCCCGCGGGCAAACTCTCCGGCGGCATGAAGCAGAAGCTGGGCCTGGCCTGCACGCTGGTGCGCTCGCCCCAGCTGCTGCTGCTCGACGAGCCCACCGTGGGCGTGGACCCGCTCTCGCGCCGCGAGCTGTGGGAGATCGTGCAGCAGCTGGTCGACGACGAGCGGCTCAGCGTGATCGTCAGCACCGCCTACCTCGACGAGGCGGAGCGGTGCTCACGGGTCTTCGTGCTGCACGAGGGCCGCCTGCTCGCGCAGGGTGCGCCGCAGGCGCTTCGCGACAAGGCGCGCGATCTCTGCTTCATCGCGAAGCCGCCGCAGGGCACGCCCGCGCGCACCCTGCAGGCGAAGCTGCTGGACGCGCCGGCCACCATCATCGATGCCGTGCCGCAGGGCGGCGAGGTGCGCCTGATCCGCCAGCCCGCGGCTGACGCGCAAGCGCTGGCCGCGTTGCTCGACGGCGCCCCCTGCGAGCCCGTGCCCGCACGCCTGGAGGACGGCTTCATGGTGCTGCTTCGCGCCCAGCAGCAGCAGAAGAGCGCGGCACCGAGCGCGACGGCCGCCGGCGTGACGGTCCCGGGCGATGCCGACGAAACCGTGATCGAGGTCAAGGACCTGGTGCGCACCTTCGGCGACTTCACCGCCGTCGCCAGCACCAGCTTCAGCGTGCGCCGCGGCGAGATCTTCGGCCTGCTGGGCCCCAACGGCGCGGGCAAGACCACCACTTTCCGCATGCTGTGCGGCCTTCTGCCCGCGAGCAGCGGCTTCCTGCAGGTGGCCGGCGTCAACCTGCGCCATGCGCGGGCGCAGGCGCGCGCACGCATCGGCTACGTCTCGCAGAAATTCGCGCTCTACGGCAACCTCACCGTGCAGGAGAACCTCGAGTTCTTCGGCGGCGCCTACGGCCTGCGCGGCGCGCGACTGCGCGAGCGCATGCAGGCCGTGCTCGAGCAGTTCGAGCTGCGGGGCCAGGAGCAGTCCGCCAGCGGCCTGCTGCCCGGCGGCTTCAAGCAGCGCCTGGCGATGGCCACCGGCCTGCTGCACGAGCCCGAGATCCTGTTCCTCGACGAGCCCACCAGCGGCACCGATCCGCTCGCGCGGCGCGAGTTCTGGCGCCGCATCACCGCGCTGGCCGAGGCCGGCGTGACGGTGATCATCACCACCCACTTCATGGAAGAAGCCGAGTACTGCGACCGCATCGTGATCCAGGACGCCGGCCGGCTGCTCGCCATCGGCACGCCGCAGGAGGTGCGGCAGCAGGCGGGCCGCGCGCCGGACATGGAAGAGGCCTTCATCGGCATCGTGACCCAGTCGCGCGAGCGGAGGGCTGCGGCATGAGCAGCGTTCAATTCAGGAGCCCTGACTTGCTCCCTCTCCCGCTTGCGGGAGAGGGAGCAAGACCGGAGCCTGGCCAATGAGCGGATTCCATACACGCCTCGCCGCCCTCACGCGCAAGGAAACGCGCCAGCTGCTGCGCGACCCGAGCAGCATCGCCATCGGCGTCCTGCTGCCCATCATCCTGATCCTGATCTTCGGCTTCGGCCTCTCGCTGGACGTGAAGAACGCACCCCTGGCGGTGGTGATGGAGGACAGCTCGCCCACCGCGATGGACGCCATCGCCGGCCTGCAGCTCACGCCCTACATCTCGCCCGTGATGCTGGGTTCGATGCACGACGCCGAGCTGCTGATGCGCGAGCGCCGGGTCGACGGCATCGTGCGCGTGCCCGGCGACTTCTCGCGCCGGCTGGCGGCCGGCGATGCGCGCATCCAGTTGCTGGTGCACGGCGCCGACGCCGGCCGCGCCAGCATCGTGCTGCGCTACGCGACGGCAGCGCTGCAGCAGAACGCGCAGCGCCAGGCCGACCGCGGCCAGCCGGCAGCCGCCATCGGCCGCGTGAGCGTCGAGCAGCGCCTGTGGTTCAACACCGCCAACACCAGTACCTGGTACCTGGTGCCGGGGCTGATCGTGCTGATCATGACGCTGGTCGGAGCCTTCCTCACGGCACTGGTGATGGCGCGCGAATGGGAGCGCGGCACGCTGGAGGCGCTGTTCGTCACGCCCGTGCGCCCGGTCGAGATCCTGCTGGCGAAGATCATTCCCTACTTCGGCGTCGGCATGGTCGGCCTGGCGCTGTGCCTGCTGGCCGCGCGCTTCCTCTTCGAGGTGCCGATGGTCGGTTCGCTCGCGCTGCTGGTGCTGTGCGCCATGCTCTACATGCTGGTGGCGGTGGGCATCGGGCTTGTGATCTCCGCGGTCACGCGCAACCAGTTCCTGGCCAGCCAGGTCGCGCTGCTCGCGAGCTTCCTGCCCTCGCTGATGCTGTCGGGCTTTCTCTTCGACCTGCGCAACGTGCCCACCGCCGTGCGCGTGGTGGGGCAGGTGCTGCCGGCCACCTACTTCATGGAGCTGATCCGCACGCTCTTCCTGGCCGGCGACGTCTGGCCGCTGGTGCTGCGCAACGGCGCCATCCTCATCGCCTATGCCGTGCTGCTGCTCGGCGTGGCGCGTGCAACGACTCGCAAGACGCTCGACTGAGGCCGACCGCCATGAACGCTTCCCTCGTCGACACCGTGCTGCGCATTCTCAACCTGTGCCGCAAGGAATTCCTGGCGGTCCTCAAGGACCCGGCCAGCCGCGCCATCCTGATCGTGCCCGCGCTCATGCAGAGCCTGCTCTTCGGCTATGCCGCCACCTACGACCTCAACCAGGCCGATTACGCGCTGCTGGACCAGAGCCACAGCGCGGCCTCGACCGCACTGGTCGCGAGGCTGGACGGCACAGGCGTCTTCCACCGCGCTGCGACACTGCGCACGCCGGCGGACATCGAGCGCGTCATCGATGCGCAGGACGCCCTGTTCGTGCTCCACATCGGCCCGCGCTTCGAGCAGCAGCTGCAGGCCGGCGAAGAGGCTGCCGTCCAGCTCATCGTCGATGCACGCAACTCCAACACCGCCGGCTCCGCTGCCGGCTACGTGAGCGCGGTGGTGGCCGACTTCAACGCGCAGTGGCGCCTGCAGCACGGCGGCGCGCAGGCGCCGGTGCGCATCGACTCGCGCGCCTGGTACAACCCCAACCTCGAGACCCGCTGGATCCTGATGCCCGGCATGATCGCCGCGCTCAGCATGCTGCAGACCCTGCTGCTCACCGCGCTCTCGGTCGCGCGCGAGCGGGAGCAGGGCACCTTCGACCAGCTGCTGGTCACGCCGCTCACGCCCACCGAGATCATGATCGGCAAGGCCGTGCCGCCGGTGCTGATCGGGCTGGTGCAGTCCACCATCGTGCTGGGCGTCACCTTGCTGTGGTTCAAGGTGCCGATGGCCGGCTCCTTTCTCACGCTCTATGCGGGCCTGCTCTGCTTCACCATCGCCAGCGTGGGCATCGGGCTGTCGATCTCGGCGGTGTCGGCCAACATGCAGCAGGCCATGCTGTACACCTTCGTGCTGATCATGCCGCTGATGCTGCTGTCGGGCCTGACCACGCCGGTGCGCAACATGCCCGAGGCGCTGCAGATCGCAACGCTCGCCAACCCGCTGCGCTTCGCCATCGACCTGGTGCAGCGCGTGTACCTCGAGGGCGTGGGCCTGCTCACCGTCTGGCACAACCTCATCCCCCTGGTCGTCATCGCGGCCATCACGCTGCCGCTGGCGGCCTGGCTGTTCCGCCACCGTCTTGTCTGAAAGAGAGCGCGACATGAAGAAACCGCAACGCTCCTCCACCTTGATGTTCCGCTGCGCGCCCCTGCTCGCAGCGTTGATGCTGGCCGGCTGCGCCGTCGGGCCGGACTTCAAGGCGCCCGCGCCCGAGGCGCCGGCCGATTTTTCGGCCTGGCATGGCGGCTCGGCCGAGCTGCTCGATGCGCAGGCGCGCGATGCAGAAGGTACGCCCCTCGGCTGGTCGGCCTTCGGCGACCCGGTGCTCGATGCGCTGATGGCGAAGACACTCGCCGCCAACCACGACCTGCAGACCGCCGCGCTGCGCTTTGCCCAGAGCCGCGTGCAGCGGCAGCAGGCCGAGGCGCAGCGCGGGCCGCAGCTCAATGCCAGCGCCGCCGTCGCGCGCCAGCGGCAGAGCGAGGTCGGCTCCGGCACGCGGCTGATCGATGCGCTCAACCCCTCGAACCGCGAGCAGCTGATCGGCGCGCTGAGCGAGCCGCACAACCTCTACCAGGCCGGCTTCGATGCCTCGTGGGAGCTCGACCTCTGGGGCCGCGTGCGGCGTGCCGTCGAGGCGGCCGATGCCGACGTCGCGGCCTCTCAGGCCATGCTCGCGCAGGTGCAGCTGGCCGTGCAGTCGGAGCTGGCGCGCAACTATTTCGAGCTGCGCACGGCGCAGCGGCAATTGCGCATCGCGCGCGCCGACATCGCCGCGACCGAGGAGACGCTGACGCTCGTGCGGGCACGCGCCGACGGCGGCCTGACGACCGATCTCGACGTGCGGCGGCAGGCGGCCCAGGCGGCGGATCTGCGCGCGCGGCTCCCGCAACTGCTGACCCAGGAAGCGCAGGCCGGCAACCAGATCACACTGCTGCTCGGCGAACGGCCCGGCGCGCTGCAGGCGCAGCTCGCGGCGCCTGCCGACGGGCCTGCAGGTGCCTTGCCCGACCTGTCACCAGGCCTGCCTTCCGAGGTGGCGCTGCGCCGCCCCGACATCCGCCGCGCGCAGGCGCAACTGCATGCGGCCACCGCGAACATCGGCGTGGCCGTGGCCGACCTGTACCCGCGCATCACGCTCGGCGCGAATTTCGGCTTCGAGTCGGTGGGAAGCCGCAACTTCGGCGAGTGGGGGAGCCGGCAGTGGTCCATCGGGCCGAGCCTGCAATTGCCGATCTTCGATGGCGGAAGGCGCCGCAGCACCCTGACCCTGCGCGAGCTGCAGCAGCAGGAAGCGGCCGTGGCCTACCAGCAGACCGTGCTGAAGGCCTGGCACGAGATCGACGATGCGCTGAGCGCCTATGCCGCAGAGCGGCAGCGGCATCTGCAGCTCGCCGACAAGGAGCGGCAGAGCCGGGATGCGTGGGAGCTGGCGCGGGTGCGCTACGCGCATGGGCTGACCGATTTCCTGGTGCAGCTCGACGCGCAGCGCACGTTGCTGCAGGCGCAGCGGGACCAAGTGGACAGTGGAGGGCGGCTCGCGATGGATCTGGTGATGCTGACCAAGGCGCTGGGCGGGGCCGGGGACCCGAACCCCGTGCGGCCCTAGTGCGATCGGCTCTCTGGCATGCTGCCTCTTGCATGAACCTGGACCCCTTCGTCAGCGTCGATGGAATCCTCTTCTCGGTCTCGCGCGAGGAGATCGTGAAGACGCGAGGCCAGCCCGTGAGCACAGGCCGGAACGGCGTCGGGCTGAACGAGCTCGACTACCAGTCGGTGGTCTACCGGTTCCAGGACGGCGGGAGGCTGGAAGAGATCACCCTGCAGGCGCGGGTGGTGAACTTCGGCAATGTCGCGGTGCCCTTCGATGCGCTGGCGTCCTTCGTGCGGCGTGAGGATCCGGGCGTGTTCGAGCGGGCGGGCTTTGTCGTCAGCCCGCGCTTCGGCCTGGCCTTCGATCCGGATGAGCCCTTGTGGGTGACGGCGCTTGCGGCGCATTGCATCGATGACTGGCGGGCTCTGTGAAGCGCATCCTCTGGCAGGATTCGCGGTTTCCTGGTCCTTGCGCTGCAGTGGGATCATTCGTAGGCTCCCAGACTTTCGGAATCGAAAGGAGTATTTCCATGGGCACCAACACAGTCAGACTGCATCGAGTCATTGCCGCGAAACCGGAAAAGATCTATCGGGCCTTCCTCGACGCCGACGCCAAGGCGCGTTGGCTGCCGCCCAATGGCTTCACGGGGAAGGTTCACAGCATGGATGCCAAGGTGGGCGGCAAGTACAAGATGTCGTTCACGAACTTCACCACGGGCAAGAGCCACGCGTTCGGTGGTGAATACCGCGAGCTCGTGCCCAATGAACGGCTGCGGTACACCGATGTGTTCGACGATCCGAACCTGCCCGGAGAGATACAGGTCACGGTCACGCTGAAGCAAGTCTCGGTCGGTACCGAGCTGAACATCGTCCAGGAAGGACTGCCTGACGTGATTCCCCTGGAAGCGTGTTATCTGGGCTGGCAGGAGTCGCTGCTGAACCTGGCGAGGCTGGTCGAACCAGAGATCAACGACTAGCCCCGGATGACCACCCTGTCCCCTTCGCCGCATCATGTGCGAGACGTCCTTGTGTCCTACTTCTGGAGCGGCGATGCCATCCGCAGTCGAAGCGTGAGCGATGTCGTGCTCTCAGGCACCGTCGATGTGCCTGTGCCGCCTGCAAGGCTGTCGGCGGATTGGGAAAGGGAGACATCGATGCGCCTGGGCCTGGAGCCCGGGGACGTCGAGCCATTGCCGTTGGCGCGAGCGCGTGCGCGCTGGCCGGATTACAGGCAGTGCGTACGCGCGGTGTCCGATTGGACGCGCACGCTTGGCCTGCAGGAGGTGCTGGCCTCCAGCGACGTCGCCCTTATGGCTTGCCGAGGCGCGAAGTACCACCACGACGGCGCGCACTATGGCGGCGCGGTCTTTTGCAATCTCTTCCTGAGCGAGGACAAGGGACTGGACTTGCACTTTCCCGCCGCAGGTCATCGAATTCCCCTTGCCAGGGGCACCGCCGTGATCTTCGATACGGGCCAGCCGCACGCCGTCATCAGGCGCCACAGCAGCAGCTTCGATGTGGCCGACTTCGGGCCCGACCAGGATTGCACCCAGGTGTTCCTGACCTGGGAGCTGCCTGTCGAACATGCCGATGTCGGGCGCGTGCTTGGGGTCGACTTCGACATCGACCCTTCGCCCTCGTTGCAACTCGATGAAGAGCAGGTCTGGTTGAACGGCGCACAGGCTCGCGTATGCCCGGATTCTGGTCGTTGGTTCTCAACCAACGGATCGATGAAAGTCACAACCCCAAGAAGCCCATGCTGAGGAACCTGCCCGCCCGCATCCTGTTCCGCACGCTCATGGCCGCCGAGCGCATGAACAGGCGCCATTCCCTGCTCGGCGATCAACCCTTCTTCGCGTCCGGCGACCTGCCCTGGCCCCGGCTTCTGGAGGCTCGAACCCCCGAGATCCGCGCCGAACTGGACGCCTTGCTCAAGGACGTCCAGAGGCTCCCGAGCTTCCAGGACATTTCGCCGGAACAGGCGACGCTGACCAGCGACGCCGGCTGGAAGACCTTCTTCTTCAAAGGCTACGGCGTCGACTTCCCCAAGAACATGCAGCGCTGCCCGCGCACCGCCGAGGCGCTGGCGCTCATTCCCGGCATGAAGACCGCCTTCTTCTCCATCCTCGCCCCCGGCAAGGTCATTCCCGAGCATCGGGGCCCCTACAACGGCGTTCTCAGGTATCACCTCGGCCTGCGCGTTCCGGCATCGGACGAGACTTGCGCCATTCGCGTCAACGGGATCCTGAGGAACTGGTCCGAAGGCGAGTCGCTGGTCTTCGACGACACCTTCATGCACGAGGCCTGGAACCGGACGCCGCATTGGCGCATCGTTCTTTTCGTGGATTTCCTGCGGCCCTTGCCGCTCGTGCCCCGCCTGGTCAACAAGCTCATGATGGAGGTCATGCAGCGCACGGCCTTCGTGAAGGTCGCGGTGAAGAACCAGGCGCGGTGGGAAGACGGGTTCTACAGCTAGCGCGCCGCCAGGGGTCTACCCCAACACGTCATTCACCTGCGCATTGAATTCCGCCTGCCCCAACGCCACCCCGATCTCCCTCGGCAGCGCATCCCGCACCGAAAACACCCCCAGGATCTTCTTCCCCGACACCAGCGGCAGGTGCCGGAACCCCCGCTCGAGCATCAGCACCACCGCATCCGACACCAGCGTCTCCGGCGACACGCAGATCGGGTTGGGCGTCATCACCTCGCGCACCGCCGTGTGATCCGGATCGAGCCCCTTTGCCAGCACCCGCGTCATCAGGTCGCGCTCGGTGAGGATGCCCAGCAGGATGTCCGGGGGCTCCATGATGAGCACGCTGCCGCAGTTGGCGCGGGTCATCACGCCTGCCGCATCGCGCACGCTGGCGTGCGGGCCCAGGCTGAGCACGTGCTTGCGCGATATGGACTGAAACACAGTACGTTCTTCCGCCATGGCCCATCCTCCAGCAAAAGCGGCATGTTGCGACGAGGCCGCGCTTAGCGCAAGGAGGCGTTGAGTTTTTCAAGCGCCGCGCCGCCGGGGCAGAGCTCGCCGGGCCCCAGCTGGTTGAGCGGCCGGGCGCTGGTGTTGAGCGCCGTGTGCAGATCGGTCGCCAGCGGGTCGACGTAGAGCAGCCCGGTCACCACCTCGCCCATCTCCTGGTGCCGCTGCATGTACGCCATGGCGGCATGGCGGTCTCCGGGGTTGTAACCCGCGTGCAGGCTGCGCAGCCGCAGCAGGGTGCCGTCGTGCTGGCGCACATCCATCACCTCGCCGGGCGCCATGTCCACGCTGATCTCGTCGCGGCTGTGGATGAAGTCGATGCGGCTCACCGCCTCGTTGTGTTCGCGCACGTAGTCGTAACTTTTGGTACTGCCGGGGTGGTTGTTGAAGGCCACGCAGGGGCTGAGCACATCGATGAAGGCGGCGCCGCCGTGGCTGATGGCGCCCTTGATCAAGGGCACGAGCTGCGCCTTGTTGCCCGAGAAGCCGCGTCCGACGTAGGTGGCGCCGAGCTGCAGCGCCATGGCGACCAGGTCGACCGGGCTGTCGGTGTTGATCGCGCCCTTCTTGCTCTTGGAGCCCTCGTCGGCAGTGGCGGAGAACTGGCCCTTGGTGAGCCCGTAGACGCCATTGTTTTCGACGATGTAGGCCATTCGCACGCCGCGCCGCATGGCGTGGGCGAACTGGCCGAGGCCAATGGAGGCCGAGTCGCCGTCGCCCGAGACGCCCAGGTAGAGCAGGTCGCGGTTGGCCAGGTTGGCGCCGGTCAGCACGCTGGGCATGCGGCCGTGCACGGTGTTGAAGCCGTGCGAGGCGCCGAGAAAATAGTCCGGCGTCTTGGAGCTGCAGCCGATGCCCGAGAGCTTGGCCACGCGGTGCGGCTCGATGTCCAGCTCCCAGCAGGCCTCGATGATCGCGGCCGAGATCGAGTCGTGGCCGCAGCCGGCGCACAGGGTGGAGATCTTGCCCTCGTAGTCGCGGCGCGTGTAGCCGACCTTGTTGGTGGCCAGCGTGGGGTGGCGCAGCTTGGGCTTGGCCAGGTAGGTCATGCGGTCTCCTTGGTGTCGCTGCCGGCGCCCGGCGCCTGCTTGCGCACATGCCCAGCGATCGCCTCGGTGACGAAGCGCGCCGTGATGGGCGTGCCGTCGAAATGCAGCACGCGCACCAGCCGGGCCGGGTCGATGTCCAGCTCGTTGATCAGCAGGCTGCGCATCTGGGCGTCGCGGTTCTGCTCGACCACGAAGACCTGCCGGTGCCCGGCCAGGAACTGCACCACGCTCTCCGGAAAGGGAAAGGCGCGCAGCCGCATCGCGTCCAGGTGGATGCCGCGGGCCTCGAGCGCTTCGAGCGCCTCGTGCATGGCCGGGCTGGTCGAGCCGAAATAGATCACGCCCAGGTCGGTGGGCTGCGCGGCCGGCCGCAGCACGGGCTGCGGCACCATCGTGGCGGCGGTCGCGAACTTCTTCAGCAGCCGCTCCATGTTGTAGATGTAGTCGGGCCCGCGCTCCGAGTAGCGCGCGTAGGCGTCGCGGGTGGTGCCGCGGGTGAAGAAGCTGCCCTTGGTCGGGTGCGTGCCGGGCAGGGTGCGCCAGGGGATGCCGTCGCCGTCCACGTCCTTGTAGCGGCCGAAGTCGCGGCCTGCTTCCAGCTCCTCGGCCGTCATGACCTTGCCGCGGTCGTAGGCGCGGCTCTCGTCCCATTCGAAGGGCGCGCACAGGCGCTGGTTCATGCCGATGTCCAGGTCGGTCATCAGGAACACGGGGGTCTGCAGCCGGTCCGCCAGGTCCAGCGCGGCGGCGGCGTGCTCGAAGCACTCGTGCGGGTCCTCCGGGAACAGCAGGACGTGCTTGGTGTCGCCGTGCGAGGCGTAGGCGCAGCACAGGATGTCGGCCTGCTGGGTGCGGGTGGGCATGCCGGTGGAAGGCCCGCCGCGCTGCACGTTGATGAGGGTGACGGGGATCTCGGCGAAATAGGCCAGCCCGATGAACTCGGCCATCAGCGAGATGCCCGGGCCCGAGGTCGCGGTGAAGGCACGCGCGCCGTTCCAGCCGGCCCCCACCACCATGCCGATCGAAGCCAGCTCGTCCTCGGCCTGCACGATGGCGAAGCGGTTCTGGCCGGTGGCCGGGTCGACGCGGAACTTGGCGCAGTATTTCTGGAAGGCCTCGGCCACCGAGGAGGAGGGCGTGATCGGATACCAGGCCGCGACCGTGGCGCCGCCGTACACGCAGCCCAGCGCCGCGGCGCTGTTGCCGTCGACGAAGATGCGCTTGCCCACGCGGTCGGCGCGCCGCACCCGCAGGCCCACCGATGCGTTCAGGTGCTCGCGCGCGAAGTCGCAGCCCAGGTGCAGGGCCTGCACGTTGGAGGCCAGCAGCCTTTCCTTGCCCCTGTACTGCTCGCCGAGCAGCTTCTCGACCACCTCGGGCTCGATGCCCAGCAGGATGGCCAGCGCGCCGACGTAGACGATGTTCTTGAACAGCTGGCGCTGGCGCGGGTCGTGGTAGACGGCGTTGCAGATCTCGGTCAGCGGCATGCCGATGACGCGGATGTCCTCGCGGAACTTCGAGGGGGGCAGGGCGCGCGTGCTGTCGTAGAACAGGTAGCCGCCGGGCACCAGCTCGGCCACGTCGGCGTCCCAGGTCTGCGGGTTCATCGCGACCATCATGTCGGTGCCGCCGCGCCGGCCCATGTAGCCGGCTTCGGACACGCGCACCTCGTACCAGGTCGGCAGGCCCTGGATGTTGCTCGGGAAGATGTTGCGCGGGCTCACCGGCACGCCCATGCGCAGGATGGCCTTGGCGAAGAGCTCGTTGGCCGAGGCGGAGCCGGAGCCGTTGACGTTGGCGAACTTGATGACGAAGTCGTTGACGGCTTCGATGGAAGGCGTGGCGCTCGCCATGTCTTGTGTTCCGCGGTCCTCCATGGGAGGCTTCGCGCCTCTGGGCGGAAGTGTTGCGCTCATGGGGTAACCTCCGCGCTGCGCGCTGCGGTGCTATTCGACTTGGGAGCGGCCCGGCGTCTCATGCCGGCACCCCCTGCTTCGGCGCGACGTGCGCATCGCGGGATTGCGGTCCCGCCGGCGTCATCTTGATCAAAAACTTCTGCATGTCCCACGCGCCGGTAGGGCAGCGCTCGGCGCACAGCCCGCAGTGCAGGCAGACGTCCTCGTCCTTGACCATCACCCGGCCGGTCTTGAGCCCGCCGGACACGTACAGGTCCTGCGCCAGGTTGAGCGCCGGTGCCTTCAGCCGTTGCCGCAGGTCCGCTTCCTCGCCATTGGTGGTGAAGCTGATGCAGTCCATCGGGCAGATGTCCACGCAGGCATCGCACTCGATGCACGCGACCTCGGTGAACACGGTCTGCACATCGCAGTTGAGGCAGCGCTCGGCCTCCTTGAAGGCGGTGGCGGCGTCGAAGCCCAGCTCCACCTCGACCCGGATGCTGGCCAGCGCCTTCTCCGCCTTGGCCCAGGGCACCTTGTAGCGCAGGTCGTTGGTGATGTCGTTGTCGTAGCTCCACTCGTGGATGCCCATCTTCTGCGACATCAGGTTGGTCATGGGGGCAGGGCGCAGCTGGATCGACTCGCCGTGCAGCAGCCGGTCGATCGACACCGCGGCCTCGTGCCCGTGGGCCACGGCCTCGATGATGTTCTTGGGGCCGAAGGCCGCATCGCCGCCGAAGAACACATGCGGCACGGTGGATTGGAAGGTGCTCTTGTTCAGCACGGGCAGACCCCACTTGTCGAAGCCGATGCCGCTGTCGCGCTCGATCCAGGGGAAAGCGTTCTCCTGGCCCACCGCCACCAGCACCTCGTCGCATTCGAAGAAGGCCTCGGGCTCGCCGGTGGGCACCAGCGAGCGCTGGCCCTGTTCGTCGTACTGTGCCCGGACGATCTGGAACAGCATGCCCACCAGCTTGCCGCTTTCATGCACGAAGGCCTTGGGCACATGGAAGTTGATGATGGGGATGCCCTCGTGCTGCGCATCCTCCTTCTCCCACGGCGAAGCCTTCATCTCCTCGAAGCCGCTGCGCACGATCACCTTCACGTCCGTGCCGCCCAGGCGGCGCGCCGAGCGGCAGCAGTCCATGGCGGTGTTGCCGCCGCCCAGCACGATGACGCGCTCTCCGATGCTGGTGATGTGGCTGAAGGAGACGGAAGCCAGCCAGTCGATGCCGATGTGGATGCGGGCCGCGGCCTCTTGCCGGCCGGGCAGGTCGAGGTCGCGCCCGCGCGGGGCGCCGCAGCCGACGAAGATCGCGTCCCAGTCCTGCGCCATCAGGGCCTTCATCGAGTCGATGCGCTCCCCGCCGCGGAACTCGACGCCGAGGTCCAGGATGTAGCCCGTCTCCTCGTCGATCACCGACTCGGGCAGGCGAAAGTGCGGGATCTGCGTGCGCATGAAGCCACCGGCCTGGGTGCCCTCGTCGAACACCGTCACCTCGTAGCCCAGCGGCGCCAGGTCGCGCGCGACGGTGAGGGAGGCCGGCCCCGCGCCGATGCAGGCGATGCGCTTGCCGTTGCGCGGCTCGGGCACCGGCATGCGCGCGCGCACGTCTTCCTTCATGTCGGCGGCCACGCGCTTGAGCCGGCAGATCGCCACCGGCTCGGGCTTCTGCGCGTTGCTCTCCTCCACCCGCCCGCGCCGGCAGGCCGGCTCGCAGGGCCGGTCGCAGGTGCGCCCGAGGATGCCCGGGAAGACGTTGGAAACCCAGTTGATCATGTAGGCGTCGCCGTAGCGGCGCTGCGCGATCAGTCGGATGTACTCGGGGACGGGGGTGTGCGCCGGACAGGCGTACTGGCAATCGACGACCTTGTGGAAATAGGCCGGGTTCGCGATATCGGTTCGCTGCAAAGCTTTGTCTCCTTGCTGCCGCCCGGGGCCCTCGTGGGTGGGCCGATGCGGGCTTTTCCGCCAGTATGCGCCGCGTGCGGCGCAAAGGGGGCTCGGTGAAAGCCCTCAGCGTGTCATGGTCCCGCAACGGGCGAAGGGCGCGTCAGACCCGCACCGCGGCCCGCGTCTCGGCGAAGGCGCTGCGGCCCAGCCAGCGCCACAGGTCGCGGGCATCGCGCGCTCCACCGGTGAGACGCACGCGCCGCTCGCGGATCTGGTCCTCCGCCTCGCGGTCGCCGGTCCAGATCTCGGTCAGCGCGAGCACGGTCGATTCGACGACGAGCGTCGGCTCGTCGCCCGGGTTGTCGCGGCAGAGATCGGCCGTGCCCTGGTCGATCACCAGCCACCAGCGCCGCTCGCCCTCGGGCGCATCGGTGAAGCGGAAGTGGACCACGATGCAGCGCCCGGGCGGGCATTCGTCCAGGTGCACGAAGCGGCGGATGTCCCACATCAGGAAGCCCGCGTCGAGCTGCCCGCGCTTGAGGCGGCTGCCGATCCAGCGTGCGCCCCAGTGGCCCAGCGCCATCACGATGGGGCGCAGCTCCTCGCCGGCACCGGTGAGGTGGTACTCGGCCGACGTGCCCGTGCCCTGGACGCGCTTGACCACGCCGACCTCCTCGAGCTTGCGCAGGCGCTGCGCGAGCAGCGAGCCCGACATGCGCGGCACCCCGCGCCGGATGTCGTTGAAGCGCGTGCTGCCGCACATCAGCTCGCGCACCACCAGCGGCGTCCAGCGCTCGCACAGCACCTCGGCGCCGCGCGCGACGGTGCAGAACTGGCCGTAGTCGATCATGGCGCCAATCTAGCTGCTTGCGCGCTCCGAGGCCAGTACAGATTCTGGACTGGCGAGGCGAGCTCCACGCGGCCATCCTTGCGGCACCACCACACCTCAAGGAGAGCACCATGAGCACCGTCGCCACCCCGCCTGTCTTCGACCCCGCCGCCTTCAAGACCACCACCCGCGCGCAATGGCAGGCCGCGGCCGAGGCCTGGCACCGCTGGGGCCCCTTCCTCGGCCGCTGGCTCGGCGCCGCGACCGACACCATGTTCGATCTGGCACACATCGGGCCGGGCTCGCGCGTGCTCGACGTCGCGGCCGGTGCGGGCGAGCAATCGATCGCCGCCGCGCGGCGCGTGGGCGCGGCGGGCCATGTGCTCGCCACCGATATTGCGCCTGCGCTGCTGGAACGCGCCACCGCCGATGCCAGGGCCGCCGGGCTCACGAACCTCGAGGTCCGCGAGCTCGACGGCGAGGCACTCGACACTTTGCCGGCCGCCAGCTTCGATGCCGTGATCAGCCGCGTCGGCCTGATCTATTTTCCCGACCAGCAGCGCGCGCTGGCCGGCATGCGGCGGGCGCTGCGGCCGGGTGGGCGAATCGCGGCAGTCGTCTATTCGACGCCCGAGCGCAACGCCTTCTTCTCGATCCCCGTGAAGATCATCCGCGAGCGCGCCGGGCTGCCGCCGCCGCTGCCGGGGCAGCCCGGGCCTTTCTCGCTGGGTGGCGAGGGCGTGCTCGAGGCCGCGTTCGCCAAGGCGGGGCTGCGGGAGATCGAGGTGCGCAAGGTGTCTTCGCCGGTGCGGCTGCCGAGTGCGGCGGAGTGCGTGCGCTTCGAGCGGGAGTCCTTCGGGGCCCTGCACCAGATGATGATCGGGTTGAGCGAGGAGGAGCGGGCGCGGACCTGGGAGGCGATAGAGGTCGCGCTGCGGGGCTTCGAGACCGCGGAAGGGTTCGAGGGGCCGTGCGAGATGCTGGTGGGGGCGGGCACGGTGTCCTGAACGGCCCGGCCGCCCTGCCGTTTCAAGCCACCAACCCGGCCTTGCGCAGCCCCGCCACGAAGCGCTCGAGCGGCGCCGGGCTGGTGTAGGGCAGGACGCGCAGCGTGAGCTCGATTGTGTAGCCGGGATGCAGGGCCATCAGCTCGCGCCAGATCCGGCCGGCCTCGTCGTGGCGGCCGGTGTGGCCGTAGAGCGAGGCCAGGTAGGCGCGCGTGACGTCCGACCCCGGCATCTGGATCAGGCGGCGCTTGAAACTCACTTCGGCCTCGGCGTCGTGCCCGAGGGCGAATTGAGCCCGCCCCTGCGCGTGCCGCCACAGGCTGAACTCCGGGTCGAGGCGCAGGGCCTTCGCGAGCGCTTCGACCGCCTCCGCGTGCCGCCCGGAGAAATCCAGGATGATGCCCAGCGTCCCATAACTCTGGGCGGAGTTGGGGTCGAGCGCCACCGAGCGCCGCGCGGCGCTCTCGGCCTCGTCCAGCCTGCGCAGCCACATCAGCGCGTTCGACATCGCGTGATGCGACATGGGCTCGGCGGGGTCCAGCTCGCAGGCCTTGCGCGCCACCGCCAGGTTTTCCTCGAGGTCGTCCGCCGTCCTGCCGTTCCAGGCGTTGGCGTACTCGACGCCGCGGGCGATCGCCAGGTAGGCATAGGCCTGCGCCAGCTCCGGGTCGATCGCCAGTGCGCGCTCCAGCATCTCGCGCGTCTCGACCAGGGCCGGTTCCGTGAACTGCACGATGCAGCTCTTCGCGCGAATGAGATAGTCGTAGGCCTCGCCGTTGACCTTGCCGCGATCGTGCCGGCGCGCCTCCTCGTTGCCGGTGAGACGCACCTCCAGCGTCTCCACGATCTTGCGCGTGACCTCGTCCTGCACCAGGAAGATGTCCTCGAGGTCACGGTCGTAGCGGTCCGCCCAGACATGCCCGCCAGATTGGGCATCGATGAGCTGCACGTTGATGCGCACCCGCATGCCGTGGCGCCGCACGCTGCCCTCGAGCACGTGCCGCACGCCCAGCTTGGCCCCCACGTCCTTGATGTCGACGTTCTGCTTCTTGAAGGTGAAGGTCGAGTTGCGTGCAATCACGAACAGGCCGGAGATCTTGGAGCAGTCGGTGATGATGTCCTCGGTGATGCCGTCGGCGAAGTACTCCTGCTCCGGGTCGCCGCTCATGTTGGTGAAGGGCAGCACGGCCAGCGAAGGCCGGTCCGGCAGGCGCAGTGCCGGAGAGTTCGAGCGCGCGGGCGGGGGCGCCGGCTCGGCAGGCTTCAGCTGGAAGGCATGGACCAGGTGCGCGATGTTCTTCATCGGCTGCTCGCCCTGGTCGACGAAGCTGGCGACGATCCGGTCGCGCACGGCTCCGTACACGGCGTCGGACACGACGATGCCGCCCGCCTCGGCCACCGCGCACAGCCGCGAGGCGATGTTCACGCCGTCGCCGTAGACCGTGCCGTCCGCCTTCTCGATGACGTCGCCCATGTGGATGCCGATGCGAAAGAGCATGCGCCGGTCCTGCGGCACGCCGCCGGTGGATGCGCCCAGCTGCTGCTGGACGGCGATGGCGGCCGTCACCGCGCCCGCTGCGGTCTCGAACACGGCGAGCACAGAATCGCCGGCCATGTCGATCACGCGGCCGTGGCCGGCCTCGATGCGGCTGCGGAAGACCGCGCGGGCGGCATCGAGCGCGGCCACGGTGCCGCGGTCGTCGCCGGCCATCAGGCGGGAATAGCCCACGGCGTCCGCCGCGAGGATGGCCAGCAGGCGTTGTTTGAGATCAGCCGAGTTCACCGATGCCAACTCCATGGGGAACAGACGAGTCCACTAGAGCCGCTGCATATTACGCTCCTCGCGGGCGCTCAGCGGTGCTCGATCACACCCTCGATCGGGTCCACCGCGGCTGTCTGCCATGGCGCCTGCGCGATCATGCGCCGCGCGTCGGCCAGGCCCGCAGCGCGGCGGTCCCGCACGGTCGCCGCGGTGAAGTCGATGTCCTTGGTCTGGTCCTCGCCGGCCAGCGGCGGCGCCACCAGGTGCACCACGTGCATGAGGGTGCCGCAGCCGTAGGCGGCCAGCTCCGCCACCTCCGGGTCGGCGCGCCGCGCGGCCGGGATCTTCTTCTGCAGCTCCCGGATCACGTGGCGCAGCCGGTGGATCTGCTTCTGGCGCGCGATGTGGCTGTCGGCCCGGCTGGCGTACTGGATGTCCTTCTGGCGCGCCATCACCTCGAGGATCGACTGCGGCTCCGGCGCGGCCTGCTGCCACATGTTGACGGCGAAGATGAGCGAGTCGCGGCGCGGCTTGTCGTCGAGCACGGCCTCGAGCGGCGTGTTGGAGTAGATGCCACCGTCCCAGTAGGGCTGGCCGCCGATGCGCACGGCCGGAAAGGCCGGCGGCAGGGCGCCGGAGGCCATCACGTGCTCGATGCCGAGCTGCTCGTCGCGGGTATCGAAGTAGCGCATCTCGCCGCTGCGGGCGTTCACCGCGCCCACCGTCATGCGCATGCGGCACAGGTTCAGGTAGTCGAGGTCGAGCAGCTCGTTCAGCGTCTCGCGCAGTGGCGCGGTGCTGTAGTAGGAAGCAGCCTCGATGCCGAGCGGCGCGGCCGGCCCGCGCAGCGCGTACAGGTTGGGCGTGAAGAAGTCCGGAATGCCGCGCACCAGGGTCGCCATGTTCGACAGCAGCCGGCCCAGTTCCGGCCATGCCGGCAGCTCGGGCCCGGCGGTCAGGGCCTGGATCTGCGTCCAGAAGCGATCGAGCCGGTCGAGCCGCCGCTCAGGCGGGTTGCCCGCGATCAGCGCGGCGTTGATGGCGCCGATGGAGGTGCCGATGACCCAGTCGGGCTCGATGCCCGCCTCGTGCAGCGCCTGGTAGACGCCGACCTGGTAGGCGCCCAGCGCGCCGCCACCCTGGAACACCACCACCACCTGGCCGGGCAGGGTGCGCTTGGCCGCGGGCGCGGGCGGGCCGTTCGTGCGTTGCCTTCTTGGGTTCGCCATGGCTCCTTCTCCGATCAGGTCGCTGCCGCGCGTTCCGCACCGGGCCGGTGGTCGTCGCCCGAGGCCGCGAGGTGCCGCAGCAACAGGCCCGCGGCCGGCGACAGGGCCTCGCCGGTCTTGGTGGCCATCAGCAGCCGGCGCACCGCCCAGGCGTCCTTGAGCCGCACGACGCGCAGGTCCAGCACGCTGACCTGCGCCGAGCAGGCCGCCAGCGGCACCACGCCGATGCCCAGGCCGGCCGCGATCATGTGGCACATCGCATCGAAGCTGCGCACCTGCACCCGCAGCCGCATCGGAACGCCGGCCTGCTCGGCCGCGCGCGAGGTCAGCTCGAGCAGCGAGCTGCTGCGGTTCAGGCCCACGAACTCGTAGGCCAGGCAGGTCTTGAAATCGACCCGCTTCAGGCGCGCCAGGGGATGCTGCCTGGCGCACAGCACCACCAGCTCGTCGGTCTGGAAGGGCGCGATGTCCAGCCCGTAGGCCGGCGTGTTCTCGGCGAACACGCCGACGTCGGCCAGGCCGTCGACCAGGGCGCGCACGATGTCGCCGCTCAGCTGCTCCTCGACCTCGACGCGGATGTCGGGATGCCGCTCCAGAAAGGTTGCGAGCGCCGCCGGCAGGAACTCCGTGAGCGCCGACATGTTGGCCCACAGCCGCACATGGCCGCGCACCCCGGCCGCGTAGTCGCCCAGCTCGCTGCTGAACTGCTCGAAGCCCTGGAACAGGCGCATCGCGTGCTGCATGGCCACGTGGCCGGCCGGCGTCAGCGCAATGCCCTGGGCGCTGCGCTCCAGCAGCTTCGAGCCGGTGGCGCCTTCGAAATCGGAAAGGCGCCGGCTCGCCGCCGAGAGCGCCAGGTGGCAGGCCTCGGCGCCCTTGGTGATGCTGCCCGATTGCGCCACCGCGCAAAACAGGCGCAGGGTGACGAAGTCGATGCGGGCCGGGTTGATCGTTCGGGCCATGGGGCGATTCTAGGGAGGGCCTTCGCATTTTGCGAAGCCCTTCTGCCGTCAAAGCAATTCCGCAAAGGCCGCCGCTTTTCTACAGTGAAGGCCATTCCACTCAAGAGACAAACGCAACGCCATGAACGCACTCGAAGGCCTCAAAGTCCTGGAACTCGGCCAGCTCATCGCCGGCCCCTTTGCCGGCAAGACCCTGGCCGAATTCGGCGCCGACGTGATCAAGGTCGAGCCCGCCGAGGTGGGCGACCCGCTGCGCAAGTGGCGCATGCTGCGCAACGGCAGCTCGGTGTGGTGGGAAGTGCAGTCGCGCAACAAGCGCTCGGTCTGCCTGGACCTGCGCAGCACCGAAGGGCAGGCGGCGGTGCGCGCCCTGGCGCTCGAGGCCGACGTGCTGATCGAGAACTTCAAGCCCGGCACGCTGGAGGGCTGGGGCCTGGGCTGGGAGCAGCTGCATGCCCTCAACCCGAAGCTGGTGATGCTGCGCATCTCGGGCTACGGCCAGACCGGCCCTTACCGCGACAAGCCCGGCTTCGGCGTGCTCGGCGAATCCATGGGCGGGCTGCGCTACCTCAGCGGCGAGCCGGGCCGGGTGCCGGTGCGCGTGGGCATCTCGCTGGGCGACACGCTGTCGGCGCTGCACGGCGTGATCGGCGTGCTGATGGCGCTCTACCACCGCGCGGCCCACGGCGGTGAAGGCCAGTTCATCGACGTGGCGCTCTACGAGTCGGTCTTCAACGTGATGGAGAGCCTGCTGCCCGAGTACGACGCCTTCGGCGCGGTGCGCGAGCGCGCCGGCAGCGCGTTGCCGGGCATCGCGCCCACCAACGCCTACCGCTGCAACGATGGCCACTACGTGCTGGTGGCCGGCAACGGCGACAGCATCTTTCGCCGGCTGATGCGCGTGATCGAGCGCCCCGACCTGGAGGACGACCCGGCGCTGCGCCACAACGACGGCCGCGTGGCGCAGGTCGAGATGCTCGATGCCGCCATCGAGGCCTGGACCGTGCAGCGCAGCCGCGACGAGGTGCTGGCCGCGCTCGATGCGGCCGGCGTGCCGGTCGGGCGCATCTACACGGTGGCCGACATCGCGAGCGACCCGCAGTACCTGGCGCGCGAAATGATCATCGAGGCGCCGACCTCCGATGGCCGCACGCTCAAGGTGCCGGGCATCGTGCCCAAGCTCAGCGCCACGCCGGGCCGCATCGCGCATCCGGCGCCGCGGCTGGGCCAGCACGACGATCAATTGCAGCCCGGCGCCGGCTGGCCCGCGCGCACTCACTGAAAGGACTTCACATGAACACCGGCAACGGCACGCGCCTCTTCGTCAACGAGGTCGCCACCCGCGACGGCTTCCAGATGGAAAGCCGCTTCATCCCCACCGAGGACAAGATCGCGCTGGTCGACCGCCTGAGCGGCCTGGGCTACGCCAAGATCGAGGTCACCTCCTTCACCTCGCCCAAGGCCATCCCGGCGCTGCGCGACGGCGAGGAGGTCATGGGCCGCATCGCGCGCCGCCCCGGCGTGGTCTACACCGCGCTGGTGCCCAACCTGCGCGGCGGCGAGCGCGCGCTGGACAGCCGCGTCGACGAGTTCAACATCGTGATGTCGGCCAGCGAGACCCACAACCTCGCCAACCTGCGCATGACGCGCGAACAGTCCTTCGCGCAGCTGGCCGAGGTGATTGCGCTGGCGCGACAGGCGAAAGTGCCGGTGAACGTCTCGCTGTCCTGCGTGTTCGGCTGCCCGATGGAGGGCGAGGTGCCGCTCGCGGGCGTGCTGGGTTGGATCGACCGCTTCGCCGCGCTGGGCGTGGCCGGCATCACCCTGTGCGACACCACGGGCATGGCCTATCCGACGCAGGTGCAGCAGGTCTGCGCGAGCGCGCTGGAGCGCTTCCCCTCGCTGGACTTCACCGCGCATTTCCACAACACCCGCGCCATGGGCCTGGTCAACACGGTGGCGGCGGTGGAGGCCGGCGTGCGCCGCTTCGACATGTCGCTGGGCGGCATCGGCGGCTGCCCCTATGCGCCCGGCGCGACCGGCAACGTCGCGACCGAGGACGTGATCCACATGCTGCAGTGCATGGGCTACGACACGGGCATGGACCTGGGCGGCCTGATCGGCGCCGCGGCCCAGCTCGAAGCGCTGGTGCAGCACGAACTGCCGGCGCAGGTCTCCCGCGCCGGCCATCGCCTCACGCGCCATGCGCCGCCGGCGGATTTCAGCGAGATCGTCGAGCGCGCCAAGGCGCGTGGCGAAGGCAGGAAGGAGCTGCAAGCATGATCGACCATCTGGACCACCTGGTGCTGACCACCGCCGACGAGCCCGCCTGCGTGCGCTTCTACGTCGAGGTCATGGGCATGACGCTCGAGACCTTCGGCGAGGGCCGCAAGGCCTTCCGCTTCGGCAACCAGAAGATCAACCTGCACCTGAAGGGCCACGAGTTCGAGCCCAAGGCGCAGGCGCCGATGCCCGGCGCGCTGGACCTCTGCTTCATCGCCGCCGTGCCGCTGGACGACGTGATCGCGCGCCTCGCCGAGAAGCAGGTGCCCATCATCGAAGGCCCGGTGATGCGCACCGGCGCGACGTCGCGCATCCGCTCGGTCTATGTGCGCGACCCGGATCTCAACCTCATCGAGATCTCGGAGCTGAAGGCCTGAGCTCACCCATACCCGATTTTTTTTGAAAAGGAGACAACACATGAAACTCGCCCACAGTCTGCTCGCGGCCTGCGCCGCATTCGCCGTGATGGCCTCGCACGCCGACACCTTTCCCTCGAAGCCCATCACCTTCATCGTCCCCACGGCGCCGGCCGGCTCCACCGACATCATGGCGCGCCTGGTCGGCGATCCGCTGTCGCGTGCGCTCGGCCAGCCGGTCGTGGTCGACAACAAGCCGGGCGCCAGCGGCAACATCGGCACCGAGGCCGTGGCCCGCGCCGCGCCCGATGGCTACACGATCCTCATGCAGTACTCCGGCTATCACGTGGGCAACCCCGCGCTGTTCCAGCAGATGAAGTGGAGCCCGACGAAGGACTTCGTGCCGGTCGCGCTGGTGATGCGCGCGCCGCACGTGGTGGCGGTCAGCGGCAAGCTGCCGGTCAACTCGATGAAGGAGCTGATCGAGTACGGCAAGAAGAAGGGCGACGGCGGCCTCAACTACGCCTCCTCCGGCAACGGCTCGATCCAGCACATCGCAGGCGAGCTGCTGTCGCGCCAGGCGAAGCAGCCGATGACCCATGTGCCCTACAAGGGCTCGGGCCCGGCGATCAACGACCTGATCGCGGGCAATGTCGACATGTTCATCACCACGCCGCCCTCGGTGATCGGCCACATCGCGAGCGGCAAGCTCAAGGCGCTGGCGTACACGGGCACCCAACGGCATCCCTCGATGCCCAATGTGCCGACGTCGGCCGAGGCCGGGCTGCCCGGCTACGAGGTGGATTCGTGGTTCGCGGTCTTTGCGCCGGCGAAGACACCGCCGGAAATCGTCGCCAAGCTGAGCAGCGAAATCCGCAAGATCGTCGAGAGCGAGAGCTTCCGCAAGAAGGTGGACGACCAGGGCGCCTTCGCCGTCTACATGGACCCGCCCGCGCTGGGCAAGTTCGTGGACCAGGAACTGGCGAAATGGTCGAAGGTGATCAAGGCGGCCGACATCAAGGCCGACTAGGGACTCAGGCGGCGCTGCGGCCGCCGGTGATCAGAGGGCGGCGCCGGCCTCGGCGATGAACTTCAGCAGGTCGTGGTAGCCGGGGCCGAACTCCTGCGTGTCCACGCCGGCCAGCAGTTGCAGGCTCTTGGCCCGCGCCGTGCCGTCGATGCCGCGGGTGGAGCGCACGCTCAGTTCGGGATTGGCGTCGCCCTCGTCACGCTCGGACTCGCACACCACCACGATAGCGCCCGCGCACATCGCCAGGTCACCGCGCCGGAACAGGCGGCGCGCATCGGCCGGCCGAAAAACCAGCCGGGGCGCGCGGCGCGGGGCGGTGGTGGGCGATTGTGCGAAGGTGATCTTGGCCATGGAAGTGCTCGTGGAACGAAGCGGTGCTGTGATGGCGCCAATGGTCTCGCAAAAAGTGATGGGAGAGGAGATTCCCCTAGGCGGGAAGGTCGCCAAACTGTGGCATTAGTCGCCACGGGGTGCAACAAATCATCCGGCATAAGGCTGACGGCGTAATCGTAAGTTCTCATTCAGGAGCAAACGTACGACGCCGCCAGCCGCGGATCGCCGCCGGTCAGCGTGGCCTTGGTCGGATACAGGCACAGCGGTCGCGAACTGGCCGGCGAGGTGCCGGTGGCCGGCGCCGAGACGTCGATGCGCTCGGGCGAGTTGCCGCTTTCCACCCACAGCGTCAGCGCCAGGTAGAGCTGGGCGTTGGTCGGCAGCGGCGGGTTCGCGGCCGGGTTGGTGGTGCCGTTGCCGAAGGTGTGGCCCATGCCGGGCACCAGGAACAGCCGGTAGAAGTTGCGAGCCACCGTATCGCCGCCCGCCCGCGAGGCGAGCCGGGTGTAGTAGTTCACGGTGCCCTGCGGCGGGATCAGCGTGTCGGCGAGGCCGTGGTAGACCAGCATCTTGCCGCCGCGCGCGGCGAAGCGGTCGATGTTCGGGTCGTCGGTGTTGATGTTGGCGAAGGCGGCCTGCAGGGCAACACCTTGGTCGAAGGCGTTGGAGAGGTTCGCGTACGACAGGGTCGTCCATCGGTTGATGCCGTTGCCCGTCGCGTTGATGAAGGAAGGCGTGGCCCAGGTCGGGTCCTGCAGTTCCAGAGCCACCATGTCGGTCGCGAGGGTGTTGGGCGTCGCGCCGCCCAGCCCCGTCAGGCTGGTGCCGCGCGTCAGCCCGTACCAGCGCTGGTTGGCCGACGTGGCGGGCGAGGTCGCGAAGCCGTTATCCGCCGAGGGGGAGGGCACCGAGCCGTTGCTGGTCTGCCCGTACCAGATCTTGTTCATCGCCAGGGCCTGGGCGGCCGTGACGCAGCTGCCGGCCGGTCCGGTGCCGCCGCTGCTCGGGCACAGCACGGCGGTGTCCAACTGCGGGTCGTAGCGGCATTGCGAGGGGTCGGGGATGTAGCCGAGGTGCTGGCTGTTCACCACGTCACAGGCGTTGATGGCGGCATTGCCCATCAGCGTCAGTTGGGCTGCCGTCAGCGGCACGCCGCCGAGGTCGCGCTGGTAGACGATCTGCGGGTACAGCCCGGCGGTGGTGAACTTCGTCCAGTTGATGGCCGGCGCGCCGGCCAGGATGCCGTCGAAGTCGGCCGGGTTCGCCTGCGCCTCCATGTGGCCCTGGCGGCCGCCGGTGGAGAAGCCGTTCCAGTAGGAAAAGCGGGGTGCGGTGCCGTAGAAGGCGGTCGCCAGCGCCTTGGTCTTGACGGCCATCTCGTGGATGCCGCGCTGCGCGAAGTCGTTCCACAGTGCCGTGTTCACCGTGCCGTCGGGCTTCATCGCGAAGGAGCCGCCGTTGGCGGTGTTGGCGTGGCCGGTGTCGGTGCTGGCCGAAACCGCGCCTTCCACCATGGCGGTGTCGGCCGGCGTGCCGGCGGGATCGCCCGTGACGCCGGCCAGCGCCGTCAGCGAGGTATGCACGCCGCCGGCCCAGCCGCCGCCGCCCTTCACATGCACGCGGCCGTTCCACTTCGACTCGCCGGGCAGCCAGACCTCGATGCCGATGCCTGGCGAGGTCGAGGGCGCGTCCGTCGGGCCCGGGTTGCCCGGCCCTACCAGCAGTTTCACCACGCAGAGGTCGGTGGTGGCGGTGGGCGTGGAGGGCGTCGGGGCGCCCGTCAGCAGCAGCGGATCGCCGGTCTTGAAAGACTTGACCAGCAGCACGCTGGTGTTGGCGTCGGGCTTGAAGCCGGACTTGATCGAGTCGTCGCAGGAGAGCCGGGTCTGGCCCGGCGGCGGCAGAACCACGCCGCCGCCTCCATGCCCGCCACCGCCGCCGCCGCCGCAGGCCGCGAGGCCGCCGGCCGCCGCGATGCAAGCCATGCGGCCCCATGTCGTCGCCCAGACCTCGAACCGGCTGTGTCCATGCATGACGTCCCCCTTTGCCTCGGCTGTCCGCCGTGGCCGGCGGCTGAGCGCCAAAGGGGTCTTGCGCTGCGAGAGGCGTGCGATGGGTAGGACGATGCCGCCGGCTGGCGAGCGGCGGCGGCCTACACACCGGAATGCCGGGTGTGAGGCGATTCAGTCGGAGCGAGAATGGGGCCGGCACAACGAGAGGACGACCGGATGAGCAAGGACATCGCGCAGATCGCTGCCTGGTTGCAACCGCAGGAGATCCTGTTCGACGTCGACGTCCGGGACCGGCCTCATGCGCTCGAGGTCGCGGCGGCGGCGATCTGCCGCGCCCGTGGGCTCGACCCGGCGCCGGTCGTTCGCGCGCTGTGGCGGCGCGAGCAGGCAGGCACGACCGCACTCGGCGACGGATTCGCGATTCCGCACGCCTGCATCGGCGGCATCGCACAGCCGACCACCCTGTTCATCCGCACCCGCCGTGCCATCGCCTTCCATGCGCCGGACGGCAAGCCGGTCTCCCAGCTGCTCGCCATCCTGGTGCCGGAGGAGGGCGCCAGGGACGATCACCTGCAATTGCTCGCGCTGGTCGCCCGGCTGTTCTCCGACAGCGGCTTCCGCGCGCAGCTCGACATGGCGTCGGATGCGGGGGCCACCGCGGACGCGTTCCGGGCCGGGATCGCACGTGTGGCTTCCGCGTCGTCGTAATGCTCACCTGGCCACGTGCGGGCGCGGCAATTCCGGCCGGCGCGGCTAGAAGTCGAACTTGGCGCTCACGCTGAGGGTGCGCGGGTCGCCGGGCTTGATGTAGTCCGCGTACTGGTATTCCCAGTAGCGCTTGTTGGCCACGTTGTTGATCGCCACGCGGAAGGTGGTGTCGTGGCCGCCGATGCGCGTGGCGTAGCTCGCGCCGATGTTCGCCACCGTGTAGCCGGGCAGCTTGATCTGGTTGGAGGCGTTGAGCATCGTGCTGCCGGTGTACTTCGCGTCCGCCGTCAGCTTGAGGCCCGGCACCTGCGGCACCGCGTACGACAGCTGCGCGGTGGCCACGAAGTTCGGCGCGCCCGCCACGCGGTTGCCGACGTTGTCGCTGCCGCGCCGGTAGGCGCTGTCGAGGTACATCAGGTTGCCGCTCAGCTGCCACTGCGATCCGAGCCGGCTGGAGGCGCCCAGCTCGAGGCCCTGGTAGACGGACTGGCCGTCCTGCACCAGGACGTTCTGGCTGTTCGCGTATTCGGCGCCGCGCTCGATGCGGAACAGGGCGGCCGTCGCGCTCCAGCGCTCGCGCTGGGTCTTCAGGCCCAGCTCGTACTGCCTGCTCTTCAGCGGGCTCAGCAGCTCGCGCGCATTGGCGTAGGTGAGGCCCACGCTCGCGCCCTGCTCCATGGATTCGACGTAGCTGGTGTAGAGCGTGGTGTCCGGCGCCGGCTTGAACATCAGGGCCAGCGTGGGCGTCACCACGCCGTTCTTGCGGTATTGCGAGGATCTCGTGCCGTCGAGGAAGCTGTAGCCGTTCTGCGCGTAGTCGGTGTTGCGCAGGCCGACCAGCGCCGACCAGCGCTGCGAGAACTTCAGCGTGTCGCTGGCGAAGATCGCGCGCTGCGTGATGTCGCTGTCGCGGTAGACCGAGAAGTCGGTCGAGCTGAAATAGCTGTTGAGATTCTGCGTGAAGAGATTGCCCGTGCCGATCGACTGGTAGATGGCGTTGCTGCTGTAGTCGTTGGTCTGCTTCTGCCACGAGGCGCCCAGCGTCAGCTGGTGCTCGACGGCGCCCGTGCGCACGACGCCCTGTGCCATCGCCTGCCACTGGTCGAAGCGGTGGCCCTCGCTGCTGTCGGAGCGAAAGTCGCTGTAGTTGCCGCTCGGGTCCAGCAGGTAGGCGATGCCCTCGTTGCGGCTGCGCGTGGCCTTGCTGTGGCTGTAGCTGGTGCTCAGGGTCCAGTCGGGCGAGAGCTTGTACTGGAGCCCGGTCGAGTAGAGCTGGAGCTCGGTGTTCAGGTGCTGCCCGCCGCCCACGAGCAACTGGTTGTCGCCCCGGATCGTGGTGGGCAGGCTGCTGCCGACGTAGCTGCCGGTATAGATCGAGGGGGTCTGGTCGGTGGCCTTGCGCTTCTGGTAGAGCGCGTCGAAGTTCCAGGTCAGGTCGCGCGTCAGCCGTGCGTCGAGCGCCAGCGACACCGAATCGCGGCGGATGCCGCCGTCGTTGAAGGCCTCGCCTTCCTCGTGCGTGGCGTTGAGGCGCAAGCCGAAGCGGTCGTCGGCGCCGAAGCGCCCGCCGAGGTCGACGTGCTCGCTCCAGATGTTGTTCGACTTGTAGCCGATGTCGATGCTGCGCACCGGCTGCTCGGTCGGCTTCTTGGTCACGTAGTTGACGATGCCGCCCGGCGTGCCGAAGCCGTACATGAAGCCGGACGAGCCCTTGAGCAGCTCGATCTGCTCGAAGTGCTCGTAGGGCAGGGTGATGGCATAGCTGAGGAAGGGTTTGCCGTCGATGCGGTAGGCGTTCTGCCAGTCCAGCGGCAGGCCGCGTACCGTGATGTAGCTGGCCCAGGCGCTGTAGGCGCCGCTGTTGTCCGACACCGAGGCGTCGAGCGCGAACACATCGCCCAGCTTCGACACCTGGCGCTCCGCCAGGTCCTCGCTCTTGATCACGGTGGTGGAGAAGGGGGTGTCGAGCTGCGAGCGCGCGCCCAGGGCGCCGCTCGTCACCTGCGCGTCGAGGTGCTGCGGGGAGTCGTCCTTCGGCGTGGCCGTCACGGTGACCGTGGGCAGGGCCTTGCTTTCGCCGGTGGTGACCTCCTGGGCACTGGCATGGCCGCCGTGGGTGGCCGCGCACAGCACGATGAGCGCGGTACGGGTCTGCAGGGCCAGGGTCGAACGCTTGAAGGGGGGTGCGAAGAGGTGTTCGGGATTGCGTTGCGCGGCTTGGGCGATGTTCTTGGGGGCGGCGTTCGACAATTTGAGGTCCTGGATTGCAAATGGGAACTATTCTCATCTGAAATCTGGTAGAAATCTTGGAGGCCTCACTAGAATCGACCGGTTTTCACAGAAAGAGGGATCTTCGGCGTGAGATGGTGGTTCGCGTGGCTCGGCCTGGTCGGTGCCAGCGCCGCGGCGGAGGCCAACTGGTTCACCGTGACGGGCAATCCTGACGATCCGGGGGTCAACACCGTCCAGGTCGACCCGGTGGCGATCAGCGTCACGGGCGATCGCCGGATGATGAACGTGCGCGTGAGCCGGTCGCAGGACCGCGCCAACTGGGAGGGCGTGCCCTACCGTTCCTACGACGCCCGTGTCCTCTTCGACTGCCGGGCGAAGAAAGCCGAGTACCGCTTCGCGCGCTTCTACATGGCGCCCCTGTGGCGGGGCGAGGTGCACAAGACGACCGACTATTCCGAGAATCCGCGGCCGATGCGCTTTCTCAGTGTCGACCCCAATCCCGCCGACCGCATCATCCGCGCGGCCTGCCACGCCGCGGCCCAGTAGCCGGGCCTGCCTGCCACCGCCTAGGGCGCGGCGTCGCCGGCGCCGTATCCATCGTCATCGACCTCGTCGCGCGGGCCCATCACCAGGTCTTCCGACAGCCCCTTGAGCGCCGCGAAGCCGGCTTCCAGCGCCTCGAGGTAGGTCGCGAAGCCCTTGCCCGATTCCATCAGCGGCTCGAATTCCATCGAGTGGTCGAAGGACTCGATCAGCACCCAGTAGAAGTCGCCTTCCTCGTGCTGGTCGACGGTCAGGGCGATGGAGAGTAGAGGGCGGGCCATCCGGCGATTGTCGAAAGCACGCGTGACAGTCGCAAGAATGCGCGTACCCGCAGGGTCTTGGCACCTGGGCACGGGCGGCAGAATGGGCGCTCGCCATTCCCACGGAGCCGCACGCCATGCAAGCACCCTCCCACCGCCCCCTGGTCCTGCGGCATGCCGAGGTCCTGCTCACCATGGATGCCGCTCGGCGCGAGATCGCCGACGGCGCGGTGGTGGTCGAAGGCCCGGCCATCGCTTGGGTCGGCGCCAGCGCCGAACTGCCGGCCGCCTACGCCGAGGCCCTGCGCGACGGCCGCGCCGAAGCCGTCGACCTGCAGGGCCATGTGCTGATGCCGGGCCTGGTCAACACCCACCATCACATGTACCAGAGCCTCACCCGCGCCGTGCCCGAGGCGCAGGACGCCGAGCTCTTCGGCTGGCTCACGAATCTCTACCAGCTCTGGGCCCGCCTCACGCCCGAGATGATCCGCGTCTCTACCCAGACCGCGATGGCCGAGCTGATGCTCTCGGGCTGCACCACGACCAGCGACCATCTCTACCTGTTCCCCAACGGCGCGCGGCTCGACGACTCGATCGAGGCGGCCGAGGCCATGGGCATGCGCTTCCATGCCGCGCGCGGCAGCATGAGCGTAGGCAGGAGCCAGGGCGGGCTGCCGCCCGATGAACTGGTGGAGAGCGAGCCCGCCATCCTGGCCGACAGCGAGCGCCAGGTCGACCGCTGGCACGATGCGAGCCGGCATTCGATGCGCCGCATCGTGCTCGCGCCCTGTTCGCCCTTTTCGGTCTCGCGCGAATTGATGCGCGACTCGGCCGTGCTGGCGCGCGAGCGCGGCGTTTCGCTGCACACGCACCTGGCGGAGAACGACAACGACGTCGCCTACTCGCGCGAGAAGTTCGGCATGACGCCGGCCGAGTACGCGCAAGACCTGGGCTGGGTGGGTCGCGATGTCTGGCACGCGCACTGCGTCAAGCTGGACGAGGCCGGCATTGCGCTCTTCGGCCGCACCGGTACCGGGGTGGCGCATTGCCCCTGCTCCAACATGCGGCTGGCCTCGGGCATCGCGCCGGTCGGTGCCATGCGCCGCGCCGGCGTGCCGGTGGGCCTGGGCGTGGACGGCAGCGCCTCCAACGACGGCGCCCATCTGCTGGGCGAGGCGCGCCAGGCCCTGCTGCTGCAGCGCGTGGGCCATGGCCCGGCGGCGATGACGGCGCGCGAGGCGCTGGAAATCGCCACGCTGGGCGGCGCCCGCGTGCTGGGGCGCGACGACATCGGTGCGTTGGCGCCGGGCATGTCGGCCGACCTGGTGGCCTTCGACCTGCGGGGCGTGGCCCATGCCGGCGCCTGGCACGACCCGGTGGCGGCGCTGGTGTTCTGTCAGCCGGGGCCGGTGGCGCTGAGCGTGATCGACGGGCGGGTGATGATCCGCGAGGGCGCTTTCCAGGATCTGGAGCTGCCGCCGCTGCTGGCGCGGCATCGCGAACTGGCGCGCAGCCTGTACGAGGCGGCACGGCATCCGCATGCGGCTGCCTGATCCCGGACGAGCGTCACGGGCGCGACGGCCCCGTGGCTACGGAATGCGCCGCAGCGCGGCCATGACCTCGATCGCCGGCGGCAGCTCGCTGGTGCGCCAGACCAGCCGGGCCTGGCCATCGAACACGTAGACCTGGCCGGTATGGCGGTCGCCCGCGGCCGGGCCCCCTTTGAACAGCGAGAGCATCGGGTCGAGCGCAGCCGGGGCAGGCGCCGCCGCGCTCCATGCAGGCCTGGCACCGAAGCGCCGCAGCCAGGCGCTCAGGGCCGCGGGGTCGTCGGCCAATGGGTCGATGCTGAGCGACAGCAGGCGCGCCGCCGTATCGCGCTCGGCCAGCAAGGCGGCCTGCAGCGCCGCGAACAAGGCGCCCTGGATCGGGCAGACCGTGCTGCAGCCGGTGAACATCAACTGGACCGCGGTCGGAGCGCCGCGCAGCTGCGCCGCGAGCGTCGGCGCCGCGCCGTCGTGGCGGCGCAGCGGCAAGGCCGGCGCCGCCACGGGCGGCATCACCGGGCCCACGGCGGCGTTGGCCCGGGCGGCCGGCGGCAGCCCCAGCCACGCCAGCGCGCCGGCGGCCAGCAGGCGGCGGCGCCCGCGGGAGGCCACCGGCGAACGGACCAGGGGGCGATGCGTGTTCATTCGACGGGCCCCTGCGTCAAGTAGTCCCACAAGGCCGCGCACTGGGCATCGTCGGCATCGAAGCGTGGCATGGCGCGGGGCAGCACGATGTGGGCCGGATCGACGCCGGTGCGCAGCGTGCGGCAGAAAGACGCCTGCTCGTAGGCGACGGGCGGGCCGCCCCGGCGCGTGTGGGCTTCGCGCAGCCGGCGCCGGTCGAGCGGCGGCGCGAAAGAGGAGGCCGCAGTGGCGGACGCACCCGGACCGGTGTGGCACTGGGTGCAGCGCGTCGCCGCGGCCGGCAGCGGCGCGCCGTGGCCGGAGAGCGTGCCGGCGAGCGGCTCGCTGCCGTCGAACAGGCGCGCGCCGCGCGCCACCGAGGCCGGCACGGCGGGCTCGCGCCAGCCGCGCCACGCCAGGCCCGCTGCCAGTGCGGTGGTGAGCGCCAGTGCCATCGGGAGCCCCAGCTTGCGAAGCAGGCCGGCCACTACCGGATGTTGATCGTGCGCGCCACGCTGGGCACGCCGCTGCCGTCCAGCGCGAACAGCATGTAGTTGCCCGGCAGTACCACGCCGCGATCGGCCGGAATGCTCAGCTGGTAGCTGCCTGCCGTCCCGGTGAAAGAGAGCGGGATGCGGCGCTGGTCGGTGTTGACCGAGTGGGTGGCCGAGGCCATGCGCATGAGTGCGAAGCTGGCCGCCGCGCGGTCGGTGCCCACGGCGACCTGGCTGCCCCAGGTGGCGGTAGCCGGCGCGGCCGTGATCGCAGGACGCGGCGCCGGCGAACCGTCGGGCGCCAGCAGGTAGGGTGGCGTGTAGATCTCCGCGTCCAGGTGGTCTGCAGGGCAGCCGCACAGCCCGCCGCCGGCCGCCAGCACGCGTGCATCCGGCAGCAGCAAGGCCACGCTGTGGTAGTTGCGCGGTTTCTGCATCGGCGGCAGGGTGATGAAGCTCTCGAACACCGGGCTCCACAGCTCGGCGGCCAGCACGCTGTAGGAGTCGGAGAAGGTCACGGGCTGCGTCTGACCGCCGATCACGAGCACCTCGCCGTTGGGCAGCACCACGCTGTTGACGAAGGTGCGGCCATAGGCCATGGGCGAGACCTTGCGCACCGTGGGCGGGTTCGGCGGGCCCGCGCCGATGTCGATGATGTAGGCGGTGTTGAAGGCGTTGCCGCTGTCGTGGTTGGGGGCGCCGCCGAACTTGAGGATCTTGTTGGCGTCGTACATCACCGCGCCGGCAGTCATGGCGTAGGGATCGTCGCTGCGCAAGCCCGCCTGCAGGATGGCACCGCTGCCGCGCGTGTCGATCCAGTGCATCGCGGCGGCGGGGCCCGCGTGGAACACCCAGCCACCGGCGGCGCCGAACAGCCACATGTGGTTGTCGCCGCGGTAGACCCCGGCCGCATCCGGGCCGGCCAGCGGCGGGTTCGAGACATTGCTCGCGTCCGGCATGTGGGCCGGTACGCCGGCCAGCGTGCGCCAGGTCCTGGTGCTGGCCGACCACACCTCGCCGTACTTGCCGCCCAGGCCGCCGTTCCATGAACCGCCGACGGTGAACACGGAGCCGTCGGACATCGTCGTGCTGGACTGGTAGGCGCGCGTAATGCCGAGCTGCGCGCCGGTCACCCAGCCTCCCAGCGACGGGTCGTAGATCGAGGTCTTCGCTGCATCGCTGCCGCCGGAGACCAGCACGCTGCCATCGGCCAGCATGCTGAGGCCGGGGCAGAACATCTCGTGCCCCGTGGGCGTCACCGTCAAGGGGCTCGACGATCGCGTGGCCGGATCGAATATCGACGTGTAGGTGGACGTGCTGCCATTGCTGCCGAAGCTGGTGGGCGTGCGGGCTGCCCACAGCAGCAGCTTGCCGTCCGGCAGGTTGGCGGCCGAGGCGGGCACCAGCGGCAGCGGGATCGGATCGGACCAGGGCTTGACGGCCGCAGTGGACTGCGCGGCGGTGTAGCCGGCGGCCGTGAAGCGGTACTCGTTGGCTGTCAGCCACTTCCCCTTGAATCGGGAGCGAAGCCGGACGGTGAACTCCGCGCCGTTGATGGGCAGGTTCTCCACCGTCAGCGTGGTTGCGCTGGTCACGGTGTCGACCACCGGTGTCGCCGAGGAGGTCGACTGGAGCGTGAAGCCGTACTGGTTGGCGCCGGTGTCGGTCCAGATGAAGGTCGCGCTGCGGCTGGCGAACTTGGTGCCGGGCGTCGGACTGATCAGGATTGCCGGCCGTCCCTCCGGTGGCGCCGGTTTGTTGCTTGACGCGGACGTGCTCAGCGTCCGGTCGGCGGCCTGCGCTCTGCCGCCGCCTCCGTCCTCGCCGCCGCACCAACCCAGGAACACCATGGACGCACAGGCAAGCCAGGGCAAGGCTCGCGCGGATGGAACGCTGGTCATCGCTCCTCCTTTTTTATGCCATCGAGGTGTGCGGAGCTTAGTCCCCGCGCGCGCAAGAAACAATAAGAAAGTATTCAAAAAAGGTGCGAAACCTCGCACCAGGGCGCGCGGGCCGTGGCTATTCGCAGAGCCGCCGGATCTCCGGCGGGATCGGCACCGCGCGGATGCCGCCGCCCTCGCGCTTCGCTGCGAAGATGCGCACCTCCTCGCATTCGAGGATCAGCTCCTCGCCGCGCTTCACGCGGTAGGTCTGCAGGAAGCTCTTGTCGCGCCACTCGGGGATTGCCACCGCGATCGTCAGCGTGTCGCCGTAGCTCGCGCTCTTGACGAAGCGGGTGTGGGTGTCGACCAGCGGCGTGCCGATCACGCCCAGCGTCTGCGCCGTCTCCTCCCAGCGCGGCACGCCGCGCTCGGCGAAGAAGTGGCGCGAGGCCGCGTCGATCCAGCGGAAGAAGTTGGGAAACCAGACGATGCCGGCAGGGTCGCAGTCGCCGAATTCGACGCGGACGGTGTAGATGACTTGTTGGCTCATTCAGTGATCAATCCGCAAGGATTTTTCTCTCCCGGATCATGGCACCGAAGCGCGCCGAGTCCGCCATCGCGCGGTCATGGAAGGCCGCCGGCGTGCCGGGCACCGCTTCGCCGCCCAGGTTGGCAATGCGCTCCTTCACCGCCGGCGTCGCCAGGATGCGGTTGATCTCGGTGTTGAGCCGGGTCACGACCTCGGGCGGGGTGCGCGCGGGCGCGTAGAAGCCGAACACCGTGTCGGCGTCGAAGCCCTTGAGCCCAACCTCGTCGAGCGTGGGCACCTCCGGGAACAGCGGCGAGCGCTTCGGGCTGCCCACGGCCAGCAGGCGCAGCTTGCCCGCGCGCACCTGGTTGAGGCCGATGCCCGGATCGAAGGAGAAGTCGATCTGGCCGGCGAGCAGGTCCTGCAGCGCGGGCGCCGCGCCGCGGTAGGGCACATGCACCGCGAACAGGCCGGTCTGGCTCTTGAACATCTCGCCGGCCAGGTGCGGCGAGCTGCCGGCGCCGGGCGAGCCGAAGGACAGCTTGCCCGGACGTTCCTTCACATAGGCGATGAAGTCCTTGACGTTCTGCGGCGGCAGCGAGGGCTTGGTCACCAGGAACACGAGGATGCGCGCCGCGGCGGCCACCGGGATCAGGTCCTTGGTGGGGTCGAAGGACATCTTCGGGTACAGGTGCGGATTCACCGACACCATGCCGCCCGAGCTCATCAGCAGCGTGTAGCCGTCGGGCAGCGCGCGCGCCACGTTCTCGCCGCCGATGTTGCCGTTGGCGCCGCCGCGGTTCTCGATCAGCACCGGCTGGCCCAGGGCGTCCTGCAGCGGCTGGGAGATCGCGCGCGCGATGGTGTCGGCCGCGCCGCCGGGCGGGAAATTCACCACCACCTTGATGGGCTTGCTGGGCCAGTTGCTGCCTTGCGCCTGGGCCGCCGGCACCACGGCGGCGCCCAGCACCAGCGCCAGCAATGCGCGGCGCAGCGGGATGGCGCGGCGGGGTCTTGTGGTTGTCATGGGAGGTCTCCTTCTTGGTTGTTCATGGGGTGGCGGCGGGCCGGCGCTTCATCCAGCGGATCGGCTGGGCCACGACGGGCCGCGCCGGCGCGCCGTGCTGCACGAGCGCGGCGTCGAGCGCCTTGCCGGCGTCGTCGGCCAGCGCGGCCTGCCGGGCCGCGGCGATGGCCTCGGCGCGCGCCGCGGGGGAGGCACCGGGCAACTCGGCCAGGTGGCCGATCACGTGCAGCAGGTTCTGCTTGCCGCGCTCGTTGGTGCTGCCGTAGCCCTTGATGAGCCGGCCGCACAGCGCGATCTCGTGGCCCAGGCGCCAGTCGCTGCGCGTGCCCTGCAGCACGGCGGCCAGCCAGCGCCCGATCAGCGCCTGTTCCTCGGCGAAGCGGCTGCCGCGCCGGCGCAGCCAGCGCAGCGAGGCCAGCAGCCGCAGCGAGGCCATGCCGAAGACCGCGTGGCTGCCGACCTTCAGCGGCAGCGCCCAGGGCGCCTTGCGGCGCCGGTCCCAGGCCGTGAGGCGATGGGCCAGGGATTGCGGCAGCAGCGCCGCGAACTCGGGCGTGCCCGGCTTGAAGTGGTCGTAGACCTTGACGATGTCCTCGTCCCCGGCCCGCACCTCGCGCCGCACGCGCGCTGTGCGGCTCTTGCGGCTCTTGAGCTCGGCCACCCGCACGATGTCGTCGAAGGCCATCCACAGCGCGAGCCAGCGCGCCATCTCGTGGGTAATGGCGAAGCCGTGGGCGCCGGCAGGGTCGGCCGCGCGCTCGGCCGCCAGCACCTGCTGCAGCCGCTCGATGTAGAGCTGTGCGTACGCGGCGTCCTGGTAGTCGAGCACGCGGGCGTAGCCCAGCGCCAGCAGGCCCTGCACCTGCGGCGGGAACAGCTGCGCGACCGCGGCCGGCAGCGCGTGCGCCGCGGGCTCGTCCTGCGCGGTGGTGGCCAGCAGCCGGCTCACCATCGCGGCCTGCTCGCGCGGCGCGCGCACGATCTCGAAGGCCTGCGCGAAGCCGCGCAGGCTGGCCGCGGCCATCTTGCCGGCCTGGTCGGGCGCCTTGCCGCCGCGCACCACGTGCTCGTAGGCCTCGCGCGGGAAGGGAAACAGCCCGCTGCCCGCGACCGCGCCCAGCATCACCGCGCTGACCACCGTGCCGGCGTCGCGCGCCACCGTGCCCATGTCGAATACGTGGTGCTCGCGGCTGAAGGCCTTGATCACGTCCAGCAGCCGCTCGCCGTCGGCCCGGCCGTCGCCCAGCTGCATGCGCTCGGCCGTGGTCAGCGTGCGCCCCGAGGAGCTGATGACGAGGGTTCGCGCCGGGGCGCTCATGCCGTTGCCGATCTGCCGCGCGGTCTCCAGCAGCTCGGAGGAGACGATCGCATCCAGCGCCCCCGGCACCGGGCTCAGGCTGAACACCGGCCGCCGGCCGCCGAGCTCGGCCTGCGGCACCGGGAACACCTCGATGTAGTAGGTGGTCGCGCCCGTGCGCTGCGCGACGCCCGGGATGGACGTGCTCTGCGCGGCGTAGCCGGCATGCCGGGCCACCTCGACCAGCCATTCGGTGAGCACCCCTCCGCCTTCGCCGCCGAGGGCGCAGACGAGCAGGGTGATGGGTTGTGTCGTGTGGATATTCATCGTGGAAGTCAGCAATTCATTTCTGGAGCGCAGCGCTGCGCGCTTTGCGCACGGATGTCCGTTGCCCGCAACTTAGGCAGGCTGCAGGGCTCGCACCACCGCGCCGCGCAGCGAATGCACCAGCCGCTCGTGCCACTTGGGGTTCTGCACCACCTCGGCCCGATAAAAGCTGGGGCACAAGGTGGCCGCATGCGCATTGGCACCGCACAGCCCGCAGCCCACGCAGCCGTCGATCACCACCGCCACCGGGTCGACCTTGAGCGGGTCGGGGTTGTCCTTGATCGTGAGCGTCGGGCAGCCCGACAGCCGGATGCAGGCGTGGTCGCCGTTGCACACGTCCTCGTCCACACCGTACTTCACCCGCACCACGCGCTCGCCCCGCTTGAGCAGGCCGGCGATCCAGGGCTTGATGCGGCGCTGCCGCTCCAGCTGGCATTCGCCCTCGGCCACGATCACTTTCAGCCCGTTGAAATCGGTGGTGAAGGCCTCGTTCAACGTGGCGCGCATCTTGTCGACGTGGTAGGTGTGTACGGTGCGCAGCCACTGCACGCCCAGTCCCTTGAGTGTCGACTCGATGGTGGTGTTCTTGTCGACCAGGCTCTGCTGCTTGTCGACCGCGCGCTCTTTCGCCTCGTCGTCGGGCGTGGAGATGATGTCCTGCGTGCCGGTGGCCGAGGTGTAGCCGTTCTTGAAGATCAAGAGCACCGCGTCGTCGCCGTTGAAGAGCGCGCTCTGCACGCCGGTGAGCAAGCCGTTGTGCCAGAAGCCGCCGTCGCCCATGATCGACAGCGCCCTGCGCTGCATCATCGGCGACACGCCGGCGCGGCTCGCCAGGCTCATGCCGTAGCCCAGGATCGAGTGGCCCATGGAAAAGGGCTCGAAGGTGCCGAAGGCATGGCAGCCGATGTCGGCCGCGATGTGCACCGGGCCGCTGTCCTGCTGCGCCAGCTTGAGCGCCGCGAACACCGGCCGCTCGGGGCAGCCGATGCAGAAGCTCGGCGGCCGCGCCGGCAGCGGCGCATCCAGCTTCGCGGCCACCGCGGCGCGGCGCTCGCGGTTGCCGGCGAGCCAGCCTTGCGCCGAGGCCTGCGCATGCTGCGGCAGGTAGCGCTCTGCAAACTTCGAAAGACCGCCGGCCAGCACCTCGACGCCCAGTTCGCCCGCGGGCGGCAGCATGTCGCAGCCGTGCAGCGGCGTCTGGATGTCGCGCCGGCGCAAGAGCGTCGCGATCTCCTGCTCGATGTACTCGGGCTGGCCTTCCTCCACCATCAGCACCGCGCGCTTGCCCACGCAGAAGTCGGCGACCTGCTCCGGCACCAGCGGGTAGGTGACGTTGAGCACCAGCAGCGGGATGTCGGTCGCGCCGAAGGCATCGGCGAGGCCCAGCTGCTGCAGGCTGCGGATCAGCGCGTTGTAGAGGCCGCCCTGGACGATCAGCCCCAGGTCCTCATGCTTGCCCGGGATCAGCTCGTTCAGCCGGTGCTCCGCGATGTAGCGCCGCGCGGCCGGGATGCGTTCCTCCCCCTTGAGCTTCTCGTGGCGGAAGGTCACCGGCGGATGCGCGAGCCGCATGTAGTCGAAGCCGGCCGGCTCCTCCATCAGCGCGCGGGTGGAGATCGGCGGCGGCAGGTTGTCCCGGCATTCGAAGCTGCCGCGCACATGGCAGGTGCGGATGCGCAGCTCCATCATGCAGGGCATATTGGAGGTCTCCGAGAGGCGGAAGCCGTGCTCCACCATGTCGACCATCCGGCCCAGCTCGGGCCGCGGATCGAGCAGGCACATGCCGGACTTCAGCGCATAGGCGTGCGTGCGTTCCTGGATCACGCTGGCGCCTTCGCCGTAGTCCTCGCCCACCACGATCAGCACGCCGCCCTTGACGCCCGGCGAGGAGAGGTTGGACAGCGCATCGGCCGCCACGTTGGTGCCGACGATGGACTTCCAGGTGACGGCGCCGCGCAGCGGATAGTGGATCGAGGCGCCGAGCATGGCCGCGGCCGAGGCCTCGTTGGAGCAGGCCTCCACATGCACGCCCAGTTCGTCCATGTAGGGCTTGGCCTGCACCATCACGTCGAGCAGGTGCGAGACCGGCGCGCCCTGGTAGCCGCCCACGTAGGCCACGCCCGACTGCAGCAGGCCCTTGGTGATGGCGAGGATGCCCTCGCCGTGAAAGGTGTCGCCGGCACCGAGGCGCAGAGCCTCGATCTCTTTGCTGAATGAGACTTCCAAAACGCTTTCTCTCTGTTTACTTCGTGGGAGGCTGGCTCGGGAAACGGGCCAGGTAGTAGGCGAGGGTGTCCAGGTCCTCGTTCGGGATGCGGCCGACCGCCTCGGCCATGGCCATCGTGTAGCCCACGCGCTTGCCGGACTTGAACTCGTGCAGCGTCATCTGCAGGTAGTCCTCGCGCTGCCCGCCGATGCGCGGCACCTGCTGGCCGCCGCTGAAATCGGCGCCGTGGCAGAACACGCACTTGTGCTCCTGCGCCAGCGCCTGGCCCTTCTTCATGCGGGCCGCATCGGGCGGCGCCGAAGGCCCCGGCGCGGGCACCGGCGGCAGCGTGGCGATGAAGTCCGAGAAGCCGCGCAGGTCCTCGTCCTTCATGCCCTTGGCCACCGCACTCATCGCCTCGTTGGCGCGTCGCCCTTCGCGGAACAGGAAGAGCTGCGTGATCGCGTAGAAGGAATGCTGGCCTGCCAGCACCGGCGTATTCGGCATCTCGCTGCGTCCGTTGGCGCCGTGGCAGGCCGCGCACAGCTGGGCGAAGCGCTGCGCATGCGCGCCCGCGCCGCCCTGGCCCTGCGAAGCCTTGCTCCCCTGGGCGCCGGCCGGCGCCGCGAGCCCGAAGCACGCTGCCGCCGCCGTGATCCATGCGAATGCGCGTGCTCCCCTCGTCATTTGCCGTAGCTGATGCGGTAGATGGCGCCTGCGTGGTCGTCGCTCACCAGCAGCGAGCCGTCCTTCATCACCAGGAAGTCGACCGGGCGGCCGAGGTAGCTGTTGTTCTCGACGAAGCCGGTCATGAAGGGCTCGACCTTCGCGCCGCCCTTGCCGTCGGGCCATGCGACGGACACGTCGGCGTACTTGTTGGTGCGGTTCCACGGGCCGTGGCGGGCGATGAACATCGCGCCCTGGTACTTGGCCGGAAACATCTTGCCCGTGTAGAACTTCAGGCCCAGCGAGCCGGCGTGCGGGCCGAGGAACGCGGCAGGCTTTTGGAAGTCGCCGCACGACTTGCCCCAGCCGAATTCCGGGTCGGGGATGTTGCCCTGGTGGCAGTACGGGTAGCCGAAGTGCTGGTTCGGGCCGGTGACGACGTTGAGCTCGTCGTTCGGGATCTCCTCGCTGAGCCAGTCGCGGCCGTTGTCGGTGAACCAGAGGCGGTCGGTCTTGGGATCGAAGTCGAAGCCCACCGTGTTGCGCACGCCGCTGGCAATGGTCTCCATGCCGCTGCCGTCGAGATTCATGCGGTAGATCTTGGCGTACTCGCCGGGGTCGCAGATGTTGCAGGGGGCGCCGATCGGGAAGTAGAGCTTGTCCTTGTGGATGCGGATGAACTTCCAGCTGTGGTCCTCGCCGCCGGGCAGCTTGTCGTAGAGCACCGTCGGCTGGCCGGGGTTGTCGAGCTTCGAGTCGATGTTGTCGTAGCGCAGGATCTGCTTGTGCGTGGCCAGGTAGAGGCTGCCCTTGTGGTAGTCGATGCCGGTGGCCTTCTCCATCTTGTCGATGATGGTCTTGACCTCGCGCGTATTGCCCTTGGGGCTGACCGCGTAGACCTTGTTGGCGACGAACAGCGTGCTGACGAACACCGTGTCGCCGGGCCCCTGGCGCAGCTCGCGCGCATCGAGCACGCCCGAGACCCAGGTCTCCACCTTGAAGCCGGGCGGCAGCTTGAACTTGGCGGTGGGCAGCTTGTCGGCCGCGGTCGGGATCGGGAAGGCCGGCACCGGCGCCATGCGCTGGGCGGCTTCGGTCTTGGGGCGGCCCTTGGCCCAGCCGGGTTCTTCGGCGGGCGGCTGCTGGGCCGATGCGGCCGTGGCGGCGCACAGCAGGGCGGCGAGCGTGGCATGCAGGCGGAACTGAGGCATGGCTGTCTCCTTCTTGGTTGTGCGGCAGCCGTGGGGACATGCGTGGCTCCGTCTGCGCCGCCGGTTGGCAGTGTGCGAGCCGCAGCCCCGGGCATCAATAAAATATTCGTGCTATCCGACATGAATGCCATGCATATCGACACCATCGACCTGAACCTGCTGCGCCTGTTCGACGCCGTCTACCGCGCCCGCAGCGTGAGCCGCGCGGCCGATGCGCTGGGCCTCACCCAGCCGGCCGCCAGCCATGGCCTGGGCCGGCTGCGGCTGTTGTTGCAGGACGCGCTCTTCACCCGCGCGCCGGGCGGCGTGGCGCCCACGCCGCGCGCCGAGCGGCTGGCCGCCGCGGTGCAGTCCGCGCTGGGCACGCTGGAGGAGGCGCTCAGCGAGCCCGACCGCTTCGAGCCCACGGCCTCGCGCAAGACCTTCCGCATCCACATGAGCGACATCGGCGAGGGGCGCTTCCTGCCGGCGCTGATGGCGCGCCTGGGCGCGCTGGCGCCCGGCGTGCGGCTGGAAACCCTGCCGCTGGCGCTCGACGAGATCGCGACGGCGCTCGACAGCGGCCGCGTCGACTTCGCCTTCGGCTTCCTGCCCAAGGTGAGCGACACGCAGCGCATCCTCCTGCTCAAGGACCGCTACATCGTGCTGCTGCGCAAGGGCCATCCCTTCACGCGCGGGCGGCGCAGCGGCCAGGCGCTGCTGGAGTCGCTGCAGAAGCTGGAGTACGTGGCGGTGCGCACGCACGCGGAGACGTTGCGCATCCTGCAACTGCTCAACCTGGAGGACCGGGTGCGCCTGACCACCGAGCACTTCATGGTGCTGCCGGCCATCGTGCGCGCCACCGACCTGGCGGTGGTGATGCCGCGCAACATCGCGCGCGGCTTTGCGCAGGAGGGCGGCTACGCCATCGTGGAGCCGGCCTTCCCGCTGCGCGACTTCGCGGTGTCGCTGCACTGGAGCAAGCGCTTCGAGGCGGATCCGGCGAACAGCTGGCTGCGGGGGGTGATCAGGGAGCTGTTCGCCGAGGCGTAGGCAGTGCCTTGCTTGGGCCCCTCGCGCCTCCCTTCGCGAGCGCCCCTTCGTAGCCCATCTCGCCGCGCCGCGTTCCAGCGAGCGGTTGGCCGGGGAGCGTCCAGGCTTCTCGTCGATCGGAGGTGTCATGGTGCTGATTGGTGTGTATCAGGCACCACGGCGCGTCCGTTTGCAGGCCTACCGCTCGTACCCCCTCGTTTCTACGATGAAAGACATACGGCCTTGTGCCGTGATCCGTGCCCGACAACCCCGGGGTGTTGAACGGAGACTTGCTGCCAGTCGCCCGACTGGTTGGGCCCCGGGGGCCGTTTATTGGAGATTCGATGATGTTTTCCGTAGATGAGACCTTGCGACCCGGGAGCCAGAGCCCCAGCCAGATGCCCGACGAACTGGTTCCGTCCCGTTATGCGCTGCGGGTCGGCGAGATCGACGTGCTGGTGATCAGCGATGGGGTGTTTCCGCTGCCGGCCACGACCTTGGCCACCAATGCCGACCCGGCCGACCTGGCGGGCTGGCTGGACGACAGGCGCCAGCCGTCGGACGTGTACAAGTGGCCGCTGAACGTGGTCGTGGTGCGCAGCGGCGGGCGGACCGTACTCATCGACTCCGGGATGGGGGAGGAGTACCCGGACTTCCCGCGGGCCGGGGGGCTTCTGGCCCATCGACTGGAGCATGCCGGCATCGATCCTGCATCCGTGACCGACGTGGTGCTGACCCACGTGCACGTGGACCACGTTGGCGGGCTGCTCGCCGACGGGCTCAAGGGCCGGCTGCGTCCGGACGTGCCGATCCACGTGGCGGCCGCCGAGGTCGAGTTCTGGGAGTCGCCCGATTTCTCCCGCAACACTTTTGGCGGGATGCCGGATGTGCTTCGGTCGGCCGCCAAGCGGTTCCTGGACGAGTACCGCAGCCGGCTGAGGCCGTTCGACGCGGAGTACGAAGTGGCGCCGGGTGTGGTCGTCTGTCGCACCGGCGGCCACACCCCCGGGCACAGCGTGGTCCGCCTCGCGTCCGGCGGCGACCGGCTGACCTTCCTAGGCGATGCCGTGTTCCCGGACCATTTCGATCGGCCCGATTGGCACAACGCTTTCGACCACGACCCCGAGGAGGCGGTCCGCGTCCGGGTCCGGCTCTTGCGGGAGTTGGCGCAGACCCGCGAGCCGCTGGTGGCCACTCACCTGTCGTTCCCGTCCTTCGGCCGGGTGGCGGTCGCCGGCGACGTCTTTCGCTGGGTACCGGTCGACTGGGACTACTGACACTGGAAGTAGCGCTTCATCTCGATCTGGCGCATCACCGGGACCAGGCCTCGCGCATGCGCCGCGTGGAAGAAGGGGCTGTCGCCGGGCTCGTCGACCAGGCGCCAGCGGGTGCCGGGGCGCGCGGACGAGAGCATGTCCAGCAGCGCATGCGCCGCCGCCTCGTCGACGGCCGCGGCATCGAGCAGGGTGCCGTCGTGGCGGGCTGGCTCGGGCAGCACGGCATAGGCCACGACGGTGCCGCTGCGGCGCACGCCGATCGCGGCGGCGTTCTCGTGGCTGAGGGCATCCATGACGGTGGGCAGCTCGCGGCGCCAGGTCGGCCGCGCGATAGCACTGCAGCGGGGATGCACGGCGGCGAGATCGGCCACGTCCAGCGCCACGGTCTCGATGGTGCGCGTGTCCAGCGCGCCTTCGAGCAGCTCCAGGGGCCGGATCGCCTCGAACCCGGCCCGGCCGTAGAGCGTGCGCGCGGGATTCTGCTCGATGACCTCCAGCGCCAGCTCTCGCACGCCCGCCGCGGGCAGGGCCGCGAGCTGCACCTCGATCAGCAGCCGCGCGAGTCCGCGGCGCCGCTGCGCGCGCACGATGCCGAAGCCGGCGAGGTAGGCGCGCGCCTCGCGCCGCCCCACCAGCGAGAGGCCGGCGGGCTTGCCGCCGGCCATCAGCACCTTCGACACGCCGAGGTCGACATTGGCGCGCCGCAGATGTCGCGCGAAGCGCTGCTCGTCGAAGGCCACCGGCACGAAGTAGCCCTCGTAGGCCAGGTTCCAGAGCCCGGCCAGCGCGCTGCGCGAGAGCTGCTCGGCGGGGAGGATGGCGATGTCGGCACGCTTCATGTTCTTGTCTGCACCTCATGTGACGCACATGCAGGCAATGATGGCACCGCTTCGCGCGCGCCGCCGCGCGCTTGTCGGGAAGGCCGGGAAAGGGGGCCTGCCGCGAGCGCTGGAATACGCCGTTCGCCAGATGCTTTTCCCCCGGCGCGGACTTAAGCTGAACTGCAAGCCCCAAGGAGAAGCCCATGGACTATCCCGGTCGCCTCATCAAGATCGGCGAGGACGATGCCGCGGTCGTGCAGGCACTGCGCAGGCAGCTCGGCCTGATGATGGGCGGCGACAGCGACCCCGCCGCGCGCCTCGATCCCAAGGGCACGGTCTTCGATGCCGGCATGAAGCGGGTGGTGAAGCTGTTCCAGGCCCGCCACGTCGATTCGGCCGGTCGTCCACTCAAGCAGGACGGCGAGATCGGCGCGCTGACCTGGGGCGCGATCTTCGGGCTTGAGAGCGTGCCGGCGAGCGCCAACGCCGGCAGCGACCTGCTGGCGCAGGTGCTGGCGGTCGCCGCGGGCGAGGAGGAGAAGGAGGTGCGCGAGGTGCCGATGAACTCGAACCGCGGCCCCGATGTCGAGAAGTACCTGGCCCGCGTCGGCGCGCCGGGCGGGCTGCCCTGGTGCTGCGCCTTCGTCTACTACTGCTTCGACGAGGCCTCGAAGGCGCTGGGTCGCACCCGCAATCCGATGGTGCGCACCGCGGGCTGCCTCGATCACTGGAACAAGGCCGTGGCCAAGGGCGCGACGCGCATCCCCGCGGCCGCGGCGACGGCCGATCCCACGCGGCTGGCGCCCGGCATGATCTTCATCATGGACCACGGCAGGGGCGCGGGCCACACCGGCCTGATCGAGTCGATCTCGGCCGGCATCCTCGCCACCATCGAAGGCAACACCGACGCGAGCCGCACGCGCGAAGGCGGCGGCGTCTACCGGCTGGCCCGCAAGGTCGGGGAAATCAACAAGGGCTTCATTGACTATGGGCCGCTGGGTTGAACCGCCTCCTTGCACAAGTGCAGCGTCTGCGGCGTCTGCAACGCCTGCCATGCGGCGGCGCTGACGGCGCTGCCCGAGCCCCCCGCCTTCGAGCCCCTGCCGCAGGCCCTGCGGACCGCTCCTCCGGACGCGATGGCAAGCCTGCTGCTGCTTCCGGGATGCGCCTCCGTCGACATCGACGCCACTCTGCGCGAGACCGACACGGGGCGCGTGGGACCGGGGCCCGGTATTCAGATCAACCCCAACGTCTCCCCCGCAGACCGCCTTCCGCGGCGCGCACCCCACGTCACCGCCTTGCAGACCCCACGCGGCTTCGTCAAAGGGCCAAGCCGATGCTTCTGAGCCCGCGGGCTTCAGGGCGCCGGCCCGCGCCCGAAGCCCGGGCTCATTCCGCGCTGCCCTTCCAGCGCCGCAGCAGGAGCGCATTGCCCACCACGCTCACGCTGCTGAAGGCCATGGCCGCGCCTGCAATCACAGGGCTCAGCAGGCCCAAGGCGGCCAGCGGAATGCCCACCACGTTGTAGACGAAAGCCCAGAAGAGGTTCTGCCGGATCTTGGCGTAGGTGCGGCGCGAGATGTCGATCGCATCGCTCACCAGCGCCGGGTCGCCGCGCATCAGGGTGATGCCGGCGGCATGCATGGCGACGTCGGTGCCGGTCGACATCGCGATGCCGACGTCGGCGGCAGCCAGGGCCGGCGCGTCGTTGATGCCGTCGCCCACCATCGCGACGCGCGTGCCCTGCGCCTTGAGCTGCGCGACGATGGCGGCCTTGTCCTCGGGCAGCACTTCGGCGTGCACGAGGTCGATCTGCAGCAGCCGCGCCACGGCTTCGGCGCTGCCCCGGTTGTCGCCCGAGACGAGCGCGGTGCGGATGCCCTGCGCATGCAGCTGCCGGATGGCGGCCGCGGCGCTGGGCTTGGGCGCATCGCCGAAGGCGAGCAGGCCCAGCAGCTTCGGGCCGGCGCCGACGTCGGCCAGCCAGGAAACGGTGCGGCCCTCGCCCTGCAGTTGCGCGGCACGTTCGGCCAGCTTGCCCGTCGGCACCGAGAGCTCGCCCATGAAGCGGCTGCTGCCCAGGCGCAGCGCGCGGCCTTCGACGGTGGCCGCCACGCCGCGCCCGGCGACCGCGCGCACCTCGCTCGAGGCCGGGATCGCCAGGCCCTGCTTCGTGGCCGCGGCGGTCACGGCACGCGCCAGCGGATGCTCGCTGCCGGCCTGGATGGCCGCGCTGGCCTGGAGCAGGGCGGTGGCATCGCCATCCACGGCCTCGAAGGCGACGAGCTCCGGGCGGCCTTCGGTCAGGGTGCCGGTCTTGTCGAAGGCGACGATGCCGACGCCGTGCGCAACCTCGAGCGCCTCGGCATCCTTGATCAGCACGCCATGGCGCGCCGCGACGCCGGTCCCGGCCATGATCGCGGTCGGCGTGGCCAGTCCTAGTGCACAGGGGCAGGCGATGACGAGCACGGCCACCGCGTTGAGGATCGCCGCTTCCCAGTCGCCGGTGGCCACACCCCAGCCGAGCAGGGTGGCGAAGGCGATGGCGATCACGACCGGGACGAAGACGCTGCTCACGCGGTCCACCAGGCGCTGGATCGGCGCTTTCTTCGCTTGCGCCGACTCGACCAGCCGCACGATGCGCGCGAGCGTCGACTCCGCGCCGACGGCGGTGGTGCGCAGCACGAGCAAGCCTTCGCCGTTGACCGAGCCGCCGGTCACGGCATGGTTGACGTGCTTGGCGACCGGCAGGCTCTCACCTGTGATGAGCGACTCGTCGACCTCGCTGGCGCCCTCGAGCACCATGGCATCCACGGGGATGCGCTCCCCGGGGCGCACGACCACCTCGTCGCCGACGCGCACCTGCTCCAGCGGCCGCTCTTGCTCCTGCCCGTTGCGGCGCACCCGCGCGCGTTCGGGCCGCAAGGCGTTCAGCGCGCGGATGGCCTGCGTGGTCTGCCGCTTGGCCCGCAGCTCCAGCCATTTGCCGAGCAGCACCAGCGTGATCACCACCGCGGACGCTTCGAAGTACAGATGCGGCAGGCCGTGGCCGCCGTGCGTGAGCAGCAGATAGACGCTCAGGCCATAGCCGGCCGAGGTGCCCAGCGCGACCAGCAGGTCCATGTTGCCGGCGCCCGCCTTCAGGGCCTTCCAGCCCGCGCGATAGAAGCGCGCGCCGAGCCAGAACTGCACTGGCGTCGCCAGCGCCAGCTGCAGCCAGCCGTCGAGCATCCATGCGCGGCCGAAGAGCAGCCCGAGCATGGGCAGCAGCAGCGGCGCAGACAGCAGCGCGGCCAGCGCCACCGGCCACCAGTCGGGCCATCGGCTTGCCGCCGGCGCGGACGCTGCTTGCGCCTCGTCGGCACCGCTTGCCTCGTAGCCCGCCTTGCGCACGGCGGCCACGAGCGCGGCCGTCTCCACGTCGCGGCCGGCGAAGCGGACCTCGGCCTTCTCCGTCGCCAGGTTCACCGTGGCCGACGCCACGCCGGGCACGCCGGCCAGCGCCTTCTCGACGCGCGTCACGCAGGAGGCGCAGGTCATGCCTTCGATCTGCAGGGCCCGTTCCTTCAGGCCGGCGGCAGGTGCCGGCATCGTCAAGCTGTTGTCCATCGACATCGGTGGTTCTCGTGTTTTCCAGATGGGGCCACTGTCGACCCTTCCATCATGGGAAGGTCAAGGCTTTTGCGCGGACCCCTGGCCGTCGCGGGGTTGTCAGCGCTCGGCGAGCTCGTCGAGGATCGGGCAGTCGGGCCGATGATCGCCATGGCAGCACTCGGCCAGGCGCTCGAGGGTGCGCTGCATGCTCGCCATCTCGTCGATGCGGCGATGCAGGTCCGCCGCATGGGCCAGGGCGATGCGCTTCACGTCGGCGCTGGCACGGCGCTTGTTCTGCCACAGCTTCAGCAGCTCGGCGATCTCGGCCATGCTGAAGCCGAGGTCGCGGGCACGGCGGATGAAGCGCAGCGTGTGGACGTCCTTGTCGCTGTACTGGCGGTAGCCCGCGTCGGTACGGCTGATGCGGGGCAGCAGCCCGAGCGACTCGTAGTGCCGCACCATCTTGGCCGAGACGCCGGAGCGTGCCGCCGCCTCGCCGATGTTGAAGGGTTCACTGCCGCGGAGGGCCTGGCTCATTGCGCTTCCTTTTTTGCCTTCGCACTGTCGAAGGCCAGGGCGAAGTCTCAACCCTACCATCATGGCAAGGTCAAGCGCCGCGCAGGGTTTCAGGGCCGCATGATCTGGCCGCGCGTGACCGGCGGTGCATCGTTGCCCCACGAGCCGCGGATGTAGCTGAGCACGGCGGCGATGCCGTCGTCGTCGAGCACATGGCCGAAAGGCGGCATGCCGTAGGGGCGCGGATTGCCGGCGGTGGCGGGCAGGAAGCCGCCATGGCGCAGCACCTGCACCAGGTTGACGGCCGAGCCCATGTTGACCGCGCGGCTGCCTGCGAGCGCGGGATAGGCGCCCTCGGCACCCTGGCCGGCGTCGCCATGGCAGTAGGCGCATTGCTGGTCGTAGATCTTCGCGCCGCGCGCCATCACGCCGGCGTCGCGGCGCACGGGCGCTGCGGGGGCGGGGGTGTCCGCCGCCTTGGCTTCGGGCAACTGCTTGAGGAACACCGCCATCGCGTTCAGGTCGGCCTCGCTCAGGTGCTGGGTGCTGCGGAAGACCACGTCGGCCATCGGGCCCATCACCGAGCCGCGCGGCGAGGTGCCGCTTTTGAGCAGCGCGACGACGTGCTGCGTGTCCCAGTCCGCAACGCCGGCCTCGCGCTTCGCGTTCAGCGAAGGCGCATACCAGTTCTCGACCGGGATCAGCCCGCCCGAGAGGCCCAGCTTCTCCTCGGTGGCGCCCAGCACGTTGCGCGTGCCGTGGCAGGCGATGCAATGGCCCAGGCCCTCGACCAGGTAGGCGCCGCGGTTCCACTCGGGCGGCTTTGCAGGGTCGGCGACGAAGCTGCCGGGCGCGAAGAACAGCGCGCGCCACACTGCGAGTGCGGCCTGCGTGTCGTAGGGAAAGCGCAGCTTGTGGGCGGTGTTGGGCGTCGGCGCCGGCGGCACGGTGCGCAGGTAGGCGTAGATCGCATCCGAATCCTCGCGCGTCACGCGCGTGAAGCTCGGATAGGGGAAGGCGGGGTACAGCAGACGGCCGTCCATCGAGCGGCCGTTGTGCAGGGCACGCCAGAAATGCGCGGCGCTCCAGCGGCCGATGCCGGCCTCCTGGTGCGGCGTGAGGTTGCCGGCGAAGACCGTGCCGAAGGGCGTCTCGATGCCGACGCCGCCGGCATAGGGCGCGCCGCCGCGTGTCGTGTGGCAGCCGGCGCAGTTACCGGCCAGCGCGAGATAGCGGCCGCGTTCGACCTGGGCCGGCGTCGCGTTGAAGGCGGCCGGCGTCTCGGGCAGCGGCTCTTCGCCGCGCAGGTTGAGGGCCACGAGCCCGAGCGCGGCCGCGATCAGCAGCACGGCGAGGGCGAGCAGGGCATAGAGGGTGCGTCGCATGGCCGTCACTTCCCCATGGCGCTGCAGGGCATCGGCAGCGGTCCGGGCGGCGTGGCCGCGGGCTTGGGGTTGGCGGGCACCGGCTGCAGTGCGAGCCAGCTCGCGACGGCGTTGATGTCGTCCGTGTTCAGCTTGCGTCCCACCTCCGCCATGCAGTCCGGCGGCAGCGCGTGGCGGCTGTTGTTGAGCCAGTCTCCGAGCTGCGAGGCGAGGTACAGGCGCGGCAGGCCGAGCAGCGAGGGAATGGCCGGCGCGATGCCGGTCAGTGCCTGGCCATGGCATTGCGCGCAGGCCGGAATGCCGCGCGCCGCATCGCCCTCGAACACCAGCGCCTTGCCGCGCGCGAGGCTCTGCGCCGAGGCATCGCTGCGCGTGGAGACGGGCGGGTAGGGCAGGTCGAGCTCGGCGAAGTAGTGCGCGATCTCGCGCAGGTAGGCATCGGAGAGGTGCCGCACCATGTGGGCCATGTCGCTGTTGAAGCGGCGCCCGTCGCGAAAGCTCAGCAGCTGGTTGTAGAGATAGCCTTCGGGCTTGCCGGCCAGCCGCGGGAAGTAGCCCGCGTTGGTGCTGGCGCCCTCGCGCCCATGGCAGGCGATGCAGGCGGCGACGCGCTGCTCGATGGTGTCGGGGACGCGGGCGGGGGCGGGCGAGGCGGCGTGGGCGTGCGCCAGGCCGCAGAGACTGAAGGCGGCGAGCAGCAGCCTGTGCCAGTGGGTTCGTGTCTTCATGGTGGGTGCGCGATTGTCGCCGCACGCTACAGTGCCCCGCATGCGCATCCATTTCATGCAGATGACGGGCTGGCAGCGGCTCTTGTTGGGCGTAGCGCTCGGCATCGCGCTGGGCCTGCTGCCCTGGCCGCTCGAGGGCGCGACGCGCTTCCTGCTCGGCTGGTGCTTCGGCGCGGCCGTCTACCTGCTGCCGGCCTGGTGGCTGGCCGAGACCTCCGACGCCCGGAGCACGCAGGCGCGCGCCCAGTCGCTGGACCAGCCCAGCGCGCTGATACTGGCCACCATGGTGAGCGTGATCGCCGCCAGCGTGGTGGCGATCACGCTGCTGCTCAAGCAGGTCGGGCAGTTGGGCGGGGCCGAGCGCATCGGCCACGTCGTGCTGGGGCTGCTGGCGCTCGCGGGCTCATGGTTCATGATCCACACGATCTACGGCTTTCACTACGCGCACCGCTACTACCAGGCGCAGCCGGGCCGCGATCCGGGCCTGGATTTTCCGGGCAAGCTCGACCCGGACTACTTCGACTTCCTCTATTACGCCTTCGTGATCGGCATGTGCTCGCAGGTGTCGGACGTGCAGGTGCGCTCGCGCGAGATGCGCCGCATCACGCTCGTGCACAGCGTGCTGTCGTTTGCGTTCAACATGCTGGTGCTGGCCTTGTCGATCAACGTGGTGGCCGGCGCGATCTAGGCTTTTGCTTCGCGCTGCATCTCGACCAGCGCGCGCAGGCCCGCCAGATAGGAATGCGGGCCGAGTCCCTGGATCGTGCCCTTGACCGCCGGCGAGATGATCGAATGCGCGCGCCAGCTTTCCCGCGCGGCGATGTTCGACATGTGGACCTCCAGGACCGGAAAGGGCATGGCCTTGATGGCGTCGTGCAGCGGCACGCCGTGCTGCGTGAGGCCGGCGGGATTGACGAGCGCACCGGCCGCATCGTCGATGTTCCTGTGCAGGAAGTCGATCAGCTCGCCTTCGTGGTTCGACTGGATCGTCTCCAGCGCGACGCCGAGCTCGGCGGCGAGCGCCGCCAGCCGGGCATCGATCTCGGCCAGTGTCGTGGTGCCGTAGATGTGGGGTTCGCGGCGACCGAACAGGTTGAGGTTGGGGCCGTGCAGGACGAGGATCTTCATGGTGCCGGACTCGCTCATGGGGCCGACTTGCGGATGCGCGCGAGCTCGTCGTTGTAGAGCTTGACGATGCCGGCGTCGTAGCTGGCCGCAAAGCGTTCGACCACCGGCTTGGCGATCTGGCGCATGCGGGCCTGCTCGGAGGCGCCGAGCTCGTTGAACTGGATGCCCTTGGCCTGCAGCTCGCCCACGGATTTCTGCGCGGCGGCGCGGCTGACCTGGCGCTGGTAGGTGCGCGCCTCGTCGGCGGCCTCGCGCATCATCTTCTGCTCGGCGGGGCTCAGTGTGTCCCAGAACTTCTTGCTGACGAGCACGATGTTCGCGGCATACACGTGGTTCGTGGCGCTCAGGAACTTCTGCACCTCGAAGAACTTGTTCGAGAGGATCACCGAGTACGGGTTCTCCTGGCCGTCCACGGCCTTCGCCTCCAGCGCGCCGTACAGCTCGGCGAAGGGCATCGGCACCGGGTTGGCCTTGAAGGCCTTGAAGGTGTCGAGGAACACCGGGTTGGGGATGACGCGGATCTTCAGGCCCTCCAGGTCCTCGGGCTTCGTGATGGCGCGCTTGCTGTTGGTGACGTTGCGAAAGCCCAGGTCCCAGTAGCCCAGCGCGACCAGGCCCTTCTCGGGCAGCCGGGCGATCAGTGCCTGGCCGAGCGGGCCGTCGAGCAGCGCATCGGCCTGTGCGAAGGAGCTCACCGCGAACGGGAAGTCGACCACACCGAATTCCTTGACGATGCCGGCCAGCGAGGTGGTCGCGGGCGCCGACATCTGCTGCACGCCGCCTTGCAGGGCCGACTGCTGCTGCATCTCGTTGCCCAGCTGCGAGGCCGGGAACTCCAGCACCTTCATCTTGCCGCCGCTCTTGGCCGCGAGCAGCTCGCCGAAGCGCTTGACGCCGAAGCTGACCGGATGGTCGGGGTTGTTGAGATGGCCGAAGCGGATGACGCGTTCCTGCGCGTCCTGGGCCAGGGCGGCGTGGACCAGTGCGAGGGTGGCGCCGGCCACGGCGAGCGTGCGGAGGAGGAACTTCAAGATGAACTCCAGGAAATTGGAAAGTGGACGCGCCGCCAGCGAGGGCCGAAGCGCAGGCGCCGATCATAGGGACGAAGTGGAAAACATTTCCACTAGTGAAAACACTTGGCAGCGTTGGAGTTAAAGTTGCGCCGTCATGACCGCCATCGTCGAACGCAGCTTCAAAGTTCTCGAGCACCTGGTCGCCCATCCCGAAGGGCGCCCCCTGTCCGCGCTCGCGGCCGATCTCGACATGCCCCTGAGCGCGACGCACCGCCTGCTGTCGGAGCTGGTGCGCTGCGGCTATGTGCGGCAAGACCAGAGCCACGGACGCTACATGCTGACGATCAAGCTGGTGTCGCTGGGCCTGAGCTTCCTCAGCAACAGCGGGGTGGTGGACGTGGCGCAGCCGCTGCTCGATCGCCTCGCGGCCGAGTCGGGGGAACTGGTGCGCCTGGCGGTGGTCGACGGGGACGCGCTCATCTTCGTGGCCAAGGCGCAGGGCGCCACGCGGGGGTTGCGCTACGACCCGGACATGGGCTTGTCGGTCAACCTGTCCTGCAGTTCCGCCGGCCACGCCTGGCTGTCCACCCTGCCCGAGGAGGAGGCGCTGCAGATCGTCGCCAGGCAAGGCTTCGGAACCCCCAAGGCCTTCGGGCCGAAGGCGGTGACCTCGGTCAAGGCCCTGCTCGGCTACTTGCGGAATGCGCGTAAGCTCGGCTTCGCGATGATCACCGAGGTCTTTGCGCCCGGTATGGCCGCGATGGCGGCGCCGGTTCGCCTGGGCGACGGCACGGTGATCGGCGTCGTGACGATCGCCGGGCCGCTGGTCCGCCTGACGCAGGCGCGCATGCTGGGCCTGGGCCCCGCACTGCTCGCCACCGCGGCGGACGTGGCCAATGCCAGCGGCGCGTCCGCGCTGCTGAAAAAGCGCGCCTAGCCGCTACGGCTTTCCCGCGGCGGCTGTCGTCGCCGCAGGCCGCCGCCCGAGCTTCACGAGCCCGGTCGACAAAGCCACCCCGCACACGATCACCACCGCGCACACCAGCATCCACTGCGTGATGTCCTCGCCGAGAAAGACAGCGCCGTAGAACAGCGCGAACACCGGCACCAGGAAGGTCACGGTCAGCGCACGCGCCGGCCCGGCGCTCTCGATCAGGCGGAAGAACAGGATGTAGGCCAGCCCGGTGCAGGCCGTGCCCAGCGCCAGCAGCGCGAGCCAGGCTTTCAGGCTCGGCATCTGCGCCGGCCATAGCCAGATGGCCGGCAGTGCCAGGGCCAGCGTGGCGCCGATCTGGCTGCCGGTGGCGGTGGCGAGCGGCGGCACGCCCGAGAGGTGCTTGCGCGTCAGGCTGGCCGCGAAGGCATAGCAGATGCAGGCCGCGAGGCAGGCGCCGATGGCCCAGCGCGCCGCGGTTTCGTCCGCGCCCGATTGCAGGCCCGCGCTGCGCCCGGCCAGCATCGCGACGCCGGCGAAGCCGATCACCAGGCCGAGGGTGCGCGAGCGGTCCGGCCGCTCACCGAAAAAGCCCCAGGCCACCAGCGCGCCGAACATCGGCACCGTGGCGTTGAGGACGGCGGCCAGGCCGCTGTTGATGGTGAGCAGCGCGAAGGAGAAGAAGGCGAAGGGCAGCCCCGAATTGAGCACGCCGATGCTCAGCGCCGGTTTCCAGTACTGCCTGAAGCTGGACCACTGGCCGCGCACGAACAGCAGCGGCAGCAGGAAGAGCATGGCGATCGCGACCCGCACCGAGGCCGTCGGCAGGGCGCCGAACTCGGCCGCGCCGATGCGCATGAAGAGGAAGGAGGCGCCCCACAGCATGCCCAGCAACACCAGGTCGACCAGCCAGCGCTTGCTGGCCGGACGCGCAGGCGCCGCGGGCGCGACCGGTTGGGGCGCCGTGTTCGCGGCCGCGCACTCGCCTTCGCTCACAAGGCACCTTCCAGTTCGAGCAGCGCGCTCTTGCGTTCGAGGCCGCCGGCGTAGCCGGTCAGTGAACCGTCGGTGCCCAGCACGCGATGGCAGGGCACGATCACGCTGATCGGGTTGCGGCCCACGGCCGCGCCCACCGCGCGCACCGCGGCGGGATTGCCGATGCCCGCGCTGATGGCGCCGTAGCTGGTGGTGCGGCCCGCGGGAATGGCCAGCAGCGCCTGCCACACCGACTGCTGGAAGGCCGTGCCGTGCGAAAGATCCAGCGGCAGGTCGAAGTGCTGGCGGCGCCCCCCGAAGTAGTCGGCCAGTTGGGCCGCGGCCTCGCGCAGCACGGGATGCCCGGGATCGTCCTGCCAGCCGCTGGTGTCGGGCCAGTGGCGCTGCCGTTCGAACCAGGCGCCGGCCAGGCCGGCATCGGTGGCCGCGAGCGTGACGGCGCCGAGCGGGCTCGCGATCGTGCAGCTGTAGAGGGTGGCATTCTTGAATTTCATGATGTTGTCTTTCTCATTCACGCTCATTCACGCGCACACGCTTTCGAGGGCGGGCGGCACCGCCGTGGCGGACCCGCTGGCAGGCAGGGGACTGTGCCATGCCCGCAGGACCGCGTAGCTGCGCCACGGCCGCCAGGGCTGCGAGGCCTCCGCCGCGGCGCGCGCGGAGCTCACGCCCAGCGCCTTCTGCAGCGCGATGTCCCCGGCGGGGAAGGCATCGGGCCAGCGCAGCGCCCGCATGGCAATGTACTGCGCAGTCCAGTCGCCGATGCCGGGCAGCTGTTGCAGGGCGGCGAGCGTGGCCGGCACGTCGGCGCCGGCATGCAGGGCCAGCCGTCCCTCCAGCACTTCCTTCGCGAGCGCGATCAGCGCGGCCTGCCGCTGCCGGACGATGCCCAGCTGGCCCAGCGTGTCGCCGCTCGCGGCAGCGAGGGCTGCAGGCGTCGGGAACAGCCGGTCCAGCCCCGCGACCGGTGTGGCGATGGGCTCGCCCAGCGCCTGCACCAGCCGCGTGCCCAGCGTGCGCGCGGCGGCCACGGTGATCTGCTGGCCCAGCACGGCGCGCACCGCGAGCTCGAAGCCGTCGACCGTGCCCGGCACGCGCAGCCCGTCGCCCTGCGGGAAGGTGGCATGCAGCGCGGCGTTGATGGCCATCGGGTCGGCATCCAGGTCGAGCATGGCGCGCACCCGGCTGATCACCGTCGGCAGCACCGCGGCCAGCGAATCGCCGACCTGCAGCAGCACGTGCTCGCGCTCGCCGTCGAAGCGCAGCTGCAGCCAGCCGGCATGCACGCGCTCGCCCTGCGCGACGCGCAGCGTGCGGGCCAGCTGGGGCGTGCCGCCGGCTTCGCCGACGGCCTCCACGCCGCTCAGCGCGCGGCGCTCGAAGAAGCCCAGCATGGATGCGGCATCGTAGGGCGGCCGGTATCCCAGGCGCACGCCGACCGAGCCGCCGCCGTGCTCCCTGGCCGCGGTGCCGGCCCGCCGCAGCGCACTCGGGTTGAGGCCGTAGTGCGAGACGAAGGCCGCGTTGAAGCGGCGCACGCTGGCGAAGCCGCTGGCCAGCGCCACCTGCGTCATCGGCAGGCGGGTGTCGGCGATCAGCTGCTTGGCGGCCAGCAGCCGGCGCGTCTGCAGGTACTGCAGCGGCGAGACGCCGAACTGGGCCTCGAAGATGCGGCGCAGGTGCCGGTCGCTCACGCCCAGGCGTGCGGCGATGCGGGCGGCGCCGGGACCGTCGTCGTCCCACGCATCGGGCTCGTCGATCAGCCGGGCCGCCTGCAGCGCGAGGATGCGCGAGGCGTCTTCGGTGGACCAGCTCGCCGCCCGCGGCGCCAGCTCGGGCCGGCAGCGCAGGCAAGGGCGAAAGCCCGCGGCCTCGGCCTGGGCCGCATGCTGGAAGAAGCGGCAGTTCTCGCGCCGCGGCAGCTTGACGCGGCAGACCGGCCGGCAATAGACGCCGGTGGAGGTCACGCCGGTGAAGAAGGAGCCGTCGAAGCGCGCGTCGTGGGCCTTCATGGCCAGGTAGCAGGCGTCGCTCTCGAGTCCGGCGGGGGAGGCGGATGGCAGGGACATGTCTCGAATGATACGGAGCGCAGCATGCAGGAGTAGCCATTTCCGGACATCTGCCGGCAAGTGCGCATGCCTACAATGGTCTTCAATTTTCGAACTCACCCCAAAGGAAGCCCATGCAGCTCAGTGCATCGATCTTCAAGGCCTATGACATTCGCGGTGTGGTGCCCACCACGCTCGACGCCGAGGTCGCCGAGGCGCTCGGCAAGGCCTTCGGCAGCGCGGCGCGCGCGGCCGGCGAGAAGGCGGTGGCGGTCGGGCGCGACGGGCGCCTCTCGGGCCCGGCGCTGGCCGATGCCCTGATCCGCGGCCTGGTGGCCACCGGCATCGAGGTGATCGACGTCGGCGCGGTCACCACCCCCATGCTCTACTTCGCCGCCCACACGCTGGCCAGCAGCGGCATCCAGGTCACCGGCAGTCACAACCCCAAGGACTACAACGGCTTCAAGATGGTGCTGGCCGGCCGCGCGATCTACGGCGACGAGATCCAGGGCCTGCGCCGCGTGATGGAAGCCGACAGCGCCAAGCTGGCCCCCGGCGGCAGCGTGCGCAAGGTCGACGTCATGGAGGCCTACACAAAGCGCATCGTCAGCGACATCAAGCTCGCCCGGCCCATCAAGATCGTGGTCGACTCGGGCAACGGCATCGCCGGCGCCTCGGCGCCCGCCATCCTGCGCGCCATCGGCTGCGAGGTGACCGAGCTCTACAGCGAGGTCGACGGCAACTTCCCCAACCACCACCCCGACCCCAGCAAGCCCGAGAACCTCAAGGACCTGATCGCGGCACTGGCCTCCGGCGACGCCGAGCTGGGCCTGGCCTTCGACGGCGACGGCGACCGCCTGGGCATCGTCACCAAGGACGGGCAGAACATCTTCCCCGACCGCCAGATGACGCTGTTCGCGCAGGACGTGCTCTCGCGCGTGCCGGGCGGCACCATCGTCTACGACGTGAAATGCTCGCAGCGCCTGGCGCCCGCGATCGAGGCCGCCGGCGGCAAGCCGATGATCTTCAAGACCGGCCACTCGCTGATCAAGGCCAAGATGAAGGAGATCGATTCGCCGCTGGGCGGCGAGATGAGCGGCCACATCTTCTTCAAGGAGCGCTGGTTCGGCTTCGACGACGGCACCTATGCGGGCTGCCGGCTGCTCGAGATCCTGAGCAAGACGCCCAACGCGAGCGACACGCTCAACGCCCTGCCCACCAGCTTCTCGACGCCCGAGCTCAACGTCAAATGCGCCGAGGGCGAACCGCATGCGCTGGTCGAGCAGTTGGTGAAGGCGGCGAAGTTCGACGCACCGGCGCAAGTCTTGACCATCGACGGCCTGCGCGTGGACTGGCCCGACGGCTTCGGCCTGATCCGCGCCTCCAACACCACGCCGGTGCTGGTGCTGCGCTTCGAGGGCCAGACCCAGGCGGCGCTGGATCGCATCCAGCACGACTTCCTCGCGCTGCTGAAGGGCGTGAAGCCCGATGCGACCCTCGCCGAAGCCGCGCACTGATTCTGATTCCTGGTCGAGCGTGCGTTCGTTGCTGCTGCGCCTTTACGGCGCTTTCACCACCCTTGCGCAGCCGTTGGTGCGGCGCAAGCTGCGCCGGCGCGCCGTGGCCGAGCCCGGCTACGCCCATGCGGTCGAAGAACGCTTCGGCCAGTATGACGAGGCCGCGGCCGGCACCGGCTGGTGCTGGGTCCATGCCGTCTCGCTGGGCGAGGCGCGTGCCGCCGGCATCCTGATCGCCGAGCTGCGGCGCCAGTACGCGGGCATCCCCATCCTGCTCACCCACGGCACGGCCACCGGCCGCGAGGAGGGCGCCAAGTTGCTGGAAGCCGGCGACCTGCAGGTCTGGCAGCCCTGGGATGCACCGGCTGCGGTGGCGAGCTTCCTGGACCGCTTCCAGCCGCGCATCGGCGTGCTGATGGAAACCGAGGTCTGGCCCGAGCTCACGGCCGCCTGCGCCGAGCGCGGCATCCCGCTGGTGCTGGCCAATGCGCGCCTGAACGAGAACTCGCTGGCCTCGGCCGAGCGCCTGGGCTGGCTGGCGCGGCCCGCCTACTCTTCGCTGGCGGCGGTCTGGGCGCAGACCGAGGCCGATTCGCACCGGCTGGTCTCGCTCGGCGCCAAGGTCGAGGGCGTGTACGGCAACCTCAAGTTCGACGCCACGCCCGATGCACGCCAGCTCGCGACCGCGGCCCGGCTGCGCGGCCAACTGCCGCGCCCGGTGGTCATGCTCGCGAGCTCGCGCGACGGCGAAGAGGCCCAGTTGCTGGAAGTGCTCAAGCGCTTCGGCGCGCTCGCGCCGGTGCCGCCCGCGCAAGATGCGGTGCAGTCCATCGCTCGCCGCGTGCACGACGTGCAATGGATGATCGTGCCGCGCCATCCGCAGCGCTTCGACGAGGTCGCGGCGCTGATCGAATCGCACGGCTTCGCGGTGGCGCGGCGCAGTACTGCCGGCGCGCCGGCCGAGTCCGAGATCTGGCTGGGCGATTCGCTCGGCGAGATGGCGCTGTATTACGGCCTGGCCGACGTGGCGCTGCTGGGTGGCAGCTTCGAGGCGCTGGGCGGCCAGAACCTGATCGAGGCGGCCGCCTGCGGCTGCCCGGTGATCATGGGCCCCTCCACCTACAACTTCGCCGAGGCCGCCGAGCTCTCGCTCGCGGCCGGTGCCTCGCAGCGCGTGAGCGACATGGAGCACGCGGTGACCGCCGCCCTCAAGCTGGTCGAGCACCAGGACCGGCGCGAGGCGATGGCAGAGGCGGCGCAGGCGTTTGCCAGCGCCAACCGCGGCGCGGCGCAGCGCACGGCGGCCGCGGTGCTGTCGATCGCGGAGGCGGCGCCGGCGCCGGTGCCGGTCGCTGCCGAAGAGCGGACCGAGCCGAACTTCGATTGAGCGCATAGCGTCGGGCAGCAGCGGCCGCGTCGCCTGGCGCATGGCCTCCTTCGAGTTGGAACTAGCAGGTCGCGCCTGTTACTTACCGATGTCATCAACTTCAGATGATTTCGCAACACCGAAGGAACGCTACATGCAAACGACATCGGACAGGGAGAACCCTGTCGCCCCACTCCCACTCTATGTGCAGACCCTGCACGAGCTCGCGGAGTTGATCGGCCTCGAGCCCCCCGAGATTCTCAAGACCGCCAGCGTCGAAGCCGACGGGGTGCGGTTCTACTCCCAGGGGCACCGTGCGCTCGCTGGCCTTGTTCTTGAGGCGGCGCCACGGGTGCGGCTTGATGACCACATGGGGAACCTCGGCATCGAGCTTGATGTCTTCCAAAGCGAGGGCCGCCACCTCCGACAACCGGCATCCCGTGTCGATCAACATGGCAATGATCCAACGAAGGTCGTCATCTTTGGCCCTGCACCGGGCGTAGAGCGTGCGCAGTTGCTCGGGTGTGTATGGCACGCGGGGCGTCGCGTCCTTACCGTCCCCGGCGATGCTCAACCTCTCAAACGGGTTGACGCACTTCGGGTCACGCTCACGCCGATACGCCCCCCACACGGCGGTGAAGACACCGAAGCGCCGCTTGATGGTGCCGGTCTTCACCTTCGCCAACTCGACTGCGACATAGCGGCGGGCATCTTCACGGGTGAAGGCGGCGATGTCCTTGTCGCCCGTCACGGCGATCAGGGACGCGAAAGCAAGGCGGGTGTAGGAAGCGAACTTCTCATCATCGCGCTTCGTATGAGTCTCAAGGTACACCCTCAGAGCATCCTCGATGGTGTCCCGAGGCTTGCCGTGCAGGCGCTTACCGGCTTCCTGCTCAACCACCGTGAGGTACTCGGCAGGGTCAGCGTTCCGGTACAACCGCTCATCGCCGCCCGCATAACGCATGAGCTTGTTGTCGATGTGATCGTGCAGCAGTTCGATGGCACGGGGGTCGTTGTCTGGCGTGTGCGGGGCAAGGCCATACGACCGGAGGAGCGCATCAGCGTGGACCTTGAGCGCCTTGGGGGAAGATTCCGGTGACGCCAAAAGGCCGGCCCACTCGGCTTCCACTTGGCGGTTCAGGTCAGCCACCATATGGGCCACCTTTACGGGGTCCGTGGTTTGGAGAACCTTCTTGATTGTCTTGCTGGGGTAGCGATCGTGGAGTGCCTTGGGCACAGACCGCTGATAGATCGTCGTCCCGCCTCGCGGGTACGTGTACTTGATGGTCACTTGAAGAGGGCCGAAGGCGAGTCTCACGGGGGCAGCTTCCACAGAAACTACCACACTGGAAACCTTCGGATCACCTGAAGCCCGCATGAATAGGGCGTTTCGGGACTTTTTTTTGGTGCCGGAGAGATGATTCGAACACCCGACCTTCTCATTACGAATGATGGGATAGATATATTCCCATGTGTTGAGCACTGTAGATACAATCGATAGAAATCAACAACTTACGACGGTTCTGCTGGATGGGCAAACAGTTAAAGCGTTGATTGAAGCATGGCGATATTCGCCTGATTTGCCTACAGATTGCCTACAGATTCGGGGTCGCGCCATGAATGCACAGAAAAGCAGGGTTCGCCTGACCGCTGGCCGGGTTGAGTCGTTCGCCTGCGCGCCGGGCAAGTCTCAAGCCTTCCTCTGGGATACCGAAGCACCCGCACTGGCGTTGCGCGCGACGCCGACAGGTCGCAAGACCTACGTTTTCGAGTCGCGCCTGAATGGCGCAACGCTGCGCATCAACATCGGGACCGCCTCAGACTGGCCGATAGAAATTGCCCGAGGCGAAGCGCAACGTTTGAAGATGATGGTTGACGGTGGGACCGACCCGCGAGAAGTGGAGCGCCAGCAAGCCGCCGACAAGGCCGCACAAGCCGCAGGCAATGCCGCGCGGGCCCTGACGGTGGGCGAAGTCTGGCCGCTGTATCTGGAGAGTGGAAGACCAAAGCGCCGCGACGCTTGGAAGCCGCGCTATTTGGCAGACCTGAAAGCGATGGCCGCAGCCGGTGGCGTGAAGAAAAAGCGAGGGGAGGGGCTGACTCGACCGGGGCCGCTCTTTCCGTTGCTGGCATTGCCGCTGACCGCCATCAATGAGGACAGCCTAAAGGTCTGGTACGACCGCGAAGCTGTCGCAGGCAAGCATCAAGCCGCCCGCGCTCTGATGATGTTCCGGGGCTTTCTTCGCTGGTGCGCTGCCCGCCCTGAGTACCGGGGGCAGACCGACCGCGAGGCAGGCAGGGCCGCCGCCATCGTGGAGAGCCTGCCGAGCACAACCCGCCGCACCGATGCCCTGGAGGCCGCACAAGTGCCGGGCTGGTGGGCCGGGGTGGAGCAACTGAGCAACCGTACCGCATCCGCCTACTTGCGCGCCCTGCTGCTGACTGGTGCCCGCCGCGAGGAACTGGCTGCACTGACATGGGCGAACGTCGATTTTCAATGGGGCAAGCTGACCATTGCCGACAAGGTGGACGCGACCCGCACCATTCCGCTGACGCCCTATCTGGCGCAACTGCTGGCGTCGTTGCCGCGCACCAATGCCTTTGTGTTCGCCAGTACGGGCAAGGCCAAACGCATTACCGACACACGCGCCAGCCATGCCAACGCCCTGCGGAGCGCCGCAATCGAGGGGCTGACCATTCATGGCCTGCGCCGTTCGTTTTCGCTGCTTGGCGAAGCTGCCGGCGCGCCTGCTGGAGCCATTGCGCAAGTCATGGGACACAAGCCAAGCGCAACCGCCGAGGGCTATCGCCCGCGAAGCATTGACGCACTGCGCCCGTACCTTGAGCAAATCGAGGCGCACATCCTGAACTTGGCTGGTGTCGTGTTCGTTCCTGATGCAGTGCCCGGTAAGCTGCGCGCCGTGAAGTGACGTTCTGCGGGGGGTTTCCTGAGGGGTCGTCAAGACGCACGCGTTTATGAATCAATCATTCCTCATGATTGGTGCGGAGGGTGGTATCTGTTGGAGGGAATCAATCGACGCTTATAGAATACGACCAACAGCCCAACGCAGTGAATGCGCTGGCTGTGTCAGTTGGTCAGTCGGACCGATTGAAACCCTTAACGCCGAGATGGCGCAGGAGATGCAGAGATGCAATCTAAGACCGCGATGCAGCACGCGCTGCAAACCGCAACGCTTCACAGTGTGGAGACGAAACAGGCCGCAAGCGCGCCGACTTTCCCGCCACTCGAATCTGTGACCCGCCCCACAGTGGGCACCGCCGCCGCTGCCTACTATTTGTGCCGCCGTCCTCAGACTTTGAGAGGTTGGGCATCAGCGGAGACTTTTCCAGATGGCTTGCGCCCCGTCAGGGTGCTGGGACGCCTCGGCTGGCCTATTGAGGGCATTCGCCGTGCCCTGGGAGTTGCAGCATGAGGGGCGCCGCATGAGCAAGCTAAAGGCTCACCGCGACCCCAGAGGCCATAGCCTGCGCGTGTACGACGACGTTTACGACAGCCCCGCGTTTAAGAGCCTATCGCCGCATGACGTGCTGGCCTATCTCGCGCTGCTTCGCGAGCTGAAGGGATACAACAACGGCGACTTGTCATTGCCGCTGAGCCGCGCCAAGCAATGCGGAATCGCTCATCACATGACGTTAGCCCGGAGTCTGCGCGCCTTGTGCGCCGTGGGGCTTGTGGCAGTGACGCGGCGGGGTGGGTGTACCAAAGGTGGGCAGCGTCTGCCTACGCTCTACCGGATGACAGAACGCGAGTGCTTCGCCATTCCAGCCAAGCATCTGGAGGCGATGCCGGAAACGAACGAATGGAAGCGCGTGACCAGTGCTCGGCATGGGCTCGAACTGATTGCCGCTGCCGAAGCCGCTGCCAAAGCTGCACCCCTGGAAAAAAAAGCCCTAGGACACCGCGTGAGTGATACCACGTCACGTCGTGTCCTAGTCGGGGCCAAAACTAGGACACCGCGTGACACATGGAGCAGAGGACTAGGACACGGCGTGACTATGGCCGAAAAGGTCGCAAACCCAGTATCCATGCGGGTTCCGGCTGAGTTTGCACCTGATGCCGAAAACGCAGGCCATAGGACACCGCGTGTACCACCTCTATATGTTGCCATCCCTACAGTGCAAAGAGGCTGCATTCATGGGCATGGCAGCTATCAACAACTGAGTGCAAAGCCCGCGCGTCTTTTCACCGGACTGGTGAACAGCGAGCCAACCGCAACCCATCGACTGTGATTGCAAAGGACATCGACACATGACAAGCAAGACAGTCCCGAAGACCGCGACGCCTCCGAAGTCGCGCGTTCTGCAAGTCGAGGCGACGGCGGGCAAGACGAATGACAGACTCCTTGCGGAGCTTGCCGGGCGTGGCTTGGTCGGTAACGCTGCAACGCTGGTGTCCTTCAATCGTGCTGAGCTTGGCGAGCTATCGCTTTCCGACTGCGTGGCCGTGCTGAAAGAAAAAGGCGATGCCGTGAACTGTGGCGACATGCGCGAGGCTGAGGCGATGCTGACCGCGCAGGCCGCATCATTGAATGCCGTTTACACCGAGCTGGCCCGCCGTGCTGCGCTGAATATGGGTGAGTACCTTGGCGCGACGGAAACCTACCTTCGCCTCGCGTTGAAGGCGCAGAGCCAATGCCGCTCGACCATCGAGACGCTGGCAGAGATGAAGAATCCGCCCGTGGTGTTCGCTCGACAGGCCAATATCGCTAACGGGCCGCAGCAAGTGAACAACGGGGGTTTCGCAACCAATACGCACGCAAGCGCGCACGCGGGAGAAAAGCAAATCGCTCCGACCGAACTTTTAGAGGATGGAAGCCATGGCCGCACGCAAGTGGACACCCGAGCAACGCCAACGACAGGCCGAAGCGATAAGGCGCTGGAGCCCGTGGGAGCAATCCACCGGGCCGCGAACTGAGCGGGGCAAGGCTGCTGCGTCTCGCAATGGTTGGAAGGGTGGGCATCGCGAGATGCTGCGCGAAATCGCGCGAGCATTGAGCGACTACGGTCGGGCATTTAAGCGTTAGCAGCTGATAAGCCGAGGTCGGCTTTGGGGGAAAGCCTACTGCTGCTTCGGGCCCGGAGCGGGCATCCGCTGCGCTCTGAAGCGGCCATTCGAGATGTCAGAGCAATTGCCCAAACGCGACTCTCC
>NZ_JBDGIO010000015.1:0-144074 GCF_057657375.1 Variovorax sp. Soil_C_12
CACAACCTGCACGAAGCCGTCCCGCGCCAGCACTTTCAGGGCCTCGCGCACCGGTGTGCGGCTCATGCCCATCCGGGTCGCCAAATGCACCTCGAACAGCGGCACCCCTGGCGCGAATTCCCCCTGAAGGATCGCCTCGCGCACCTTCTGGTAGGCATGCGTCGCCAGGTCTTCGTTCTTGAGAGTCAGCATGTGTGGACTTGGTGTGGACTGTGTGTATACACGGTGTACGCATCATAAGACCGGCACGCGGCGGTACGCCAGTGCTTCTTACTAGGTGAATACCCTGGTTGCCGTCATGAGGTTGTTTGAGATCGCTAGCCGATAGGCAAGGAGCACGTGACCCATCTCGCGCCTTCTGGCCCGGATGCAGTTGGACCGACCTTCGACGCCTGGCGACGAGCCGGAGTCGGCCCGCCGGCGTGGTTCCCCTAGGCTGGCCCGTACTCGCCGCTGCATGGTCGACTACGGCCTGCTTTCGAACCGGCACTCGCGCAGCCTCCTTGGCGTGGAGCGCGATCAAACCGTAGAAGGTGAGATCGCGCCGCAAATCACTGGGATGCCTGCAGCGTTAAGCGCGCACGGTGGTAAAGGGATAGTCTGCAACTGTGAGCAAAGACGCCTCGTCGCAAGCCAGCCGCGGGATGGGCCAAGCGATTTCCTGTTGCAAAGCCCACCGCGCTTCCAGGGAGCTGTCATTCCGGTCCTGCATGAAAGCCTTGGTCCTTCTTTCGGCTGCAGTCGCGTCGTGAGGAACGCGATCAAATCGAACAACTGCAACCCCGCTGGGTCAACGTGCCCGCCCTGGTACACGGCCAGCTGTTTCTCCGGGCTCGCCAGCGCTTCGTAAATCTCCACCTGTCCGTCGGGCGTAAAGAACTCGTCGTCCTGCTTCTGCTGGAACAGGACCGGAACCGACACGCGGCGGGCGTCGTCCACCAGGCGCCGGCTGTTGACCCGGCTGGTGCCCCACATGCCCAGCACCGCGGCCCGGATGCGGGGCTCGGCTGCCACGAAGGGCAGCCTGTACGCCGTGCCCATCGAAATGCCGTACCAGCCGATCGCCGCGGAATCGACCTCGGGCATGCGGCACAGTTCGTCCAGCGTCGCGCGCCAATCGGCAACCATGGGCTCTACCGAGCCGCCCTCGGCCCAGAGCGCCCGGAATTCACCGCGAACCTCCCTCGAAGGCCTGCGCTCCAGTGCGCTGTGGAGCCAGAAGCTGACGGTGATCGCATCGGGATCCCATCCCGTGGGCGGCAGGCTGACGCTGGAGGACTTCCTGCACTGGCCCCATGCGTGCCACAAGCTCGGACGGGGCGGCTCGTCGATCGAGGCGGCCGTCGAGGCGGCGCTCGAAGAGGTGAAGCGGCAGCGCAGCGTCGGCGTCTGGCTGCCTTCGGCGATCGCGGTGCCGGCGGTAGTGTCGCGCACCGACTTCCTGGCCACGGTGCCGGAGGGGATCGCGCGGGTGTTCGCGCCTCTGTTGGGATTGAAGATGCTGCCGCCGCCGGTGCCGCTGGACGACGTCCGCATCCGCATGTACTGGCACGAGCGGATGCAGCAGAACCCCTCGCACAAGTGGCTTCGCCAGCTCGTGCGATCGGTGGCGGAGGAACTGGCCGCGGCGGGCGGTACCGCGACGGCCGGTTAGGCCAGTCGGGTCAGACCCACTCGACCTCGGCGCGGTCGCCGGACTCGATGGACTGCAGCAGTCCTTCCTCATGGCCCGCCTGGGGCTCGACGCATTCGAAGCGGCGCGGCACGAAGGGCGGCACCGAGCAGACGTCGTACTTGTCCAGCAACACCGAGTTTTCCTGGTGGCGGCCCCAGATCACCTTCCACTTGCCCTCCAGGCAGATGAATGTTTCATTGGTGTCGTGGTTGTGCAGCATGGGGCCGTTGCCGGGCACGGCCTTGATGTACGACATCTGGAAGCCCTCCGCAACCGGAATGGCCGACCATGGGTCGGTGGCGCCTTCGGCGATCAGGCCAGTGCCCACAACGAGGTAGTTCTTGCGCGCGTGTCCCGGCAGCTGGCTGTCGTGATAGCGGGTCGGCGGATACTTGAGCTTGTCGAAGCGCGCCACGCGCTTGTCCATCTGCTCGGGCGTGTAGTCGTCGATCCGCATGCGGTACTCTTTCAGTCGGTCTCCTAAGTGCAATAAGCGGAGACGATCTTAGGATTGCGCCCGCAGCGGCGCCATCCGTTGGAAGGAATGGGCACATGCGCGATCTTGATGGGCGTGGAGCCGGCAGGGCAGGCGCAGGGGCGCGCGCGAAGAGCGCATGCCTGCCGGACTCCCGATCGCCGACGTTGATGACAGCGGACATGATGCCACCCGTTATCAATGCGCCATCAGCAACGGCAGCGTCATCGGGAATCACCAGGGCCGGCTTACCGCTTTCAATCACGACAGATTCCACGAAGTCCCTCGGCACGTCCCACGTCAGCGGGTCTTCGGGGTCATGCTGGCCCAGCACCATCAGGTCGACACAGAGCGAGGCCTGCGCCGTACCCCAGACGGGCGGATCGCCCGGCACCTAGGCCCAGGTCATCGCCGGATCGCCGCAGGCCAGGGCCTCGTCGGATAGGGTGCGGATCTCGAGGTCGTGTTCGTGGGCGAGTTCCTCGAGGGCAGGTCATCCCGCCCTCGATTGTGGCGGCGCGATTGCGAGCGGCCGATGACCGCCTTCTGAGGGCCGCAGGACGTACTCGGCTACGCAGTCTGGGCTACAGATTCTGCTGTCGTGGCAGGGGGCACCCAGCTGCGCAGCTTTCCAGGGTTGAGCAGGCCCAGAGGATCGAAGCGGCGCTTGACGCGCACCACGGCGGGATCCAGGTTGTTCTGCTTGCCGTCTTCCACGATGTACACGTGGGGGTTGTTGATCTGCACGCCGTGGTCGCGGTAGATCTGCATGATCTGGTTCAGGCGTTCTTCCGTGGTGTAGCGGATGATCTGCAGGCCGCTGCAGTTGAACGCGCCTTCCTTGGTGCGCAGGAACTCCAGGTGCATCATCACCTCACCCTTCAGCGCGGCTTCCAGAGCCTTGGCCTGCTCGAGCTTGCGCATGGGGTCAAACCCGCTCTGGATGTAGGTGAGCCCCTTGTCCACCTTCAGCGCATGGAGCGTGGTGTGGTTCCAGGTGTATTCGATGAGCGTCTTGCGGCTTTTTTCCACCTGGTCCGCGGTCTTGCAGTAGGTGACCTGGCCACCGTGCCGGGCGACCATGTCGCGCATGCCCGCCTCGGAGTGCGGTGCCACCAGCACCATCACGGCATGGCAGCCGGGGGGCAGGTGCTCGGCCAGGCTGGTGAAGTAGTCCGGAATGGGGGCGGCGAGAAAGCAGACCTCTTTTTTCTCAAGGCCCGGCGCACTGCCGAATCGGTCGGCGAACTCCAGCGCCGCATCGAACTGCGCGAATGTGGCAATGCACTCGGTCCATGCCACGGCGGGCGTGAGTGCGACCTCCAGTTCCAGCACGATGCCGTTGGTGCCGTAGGTATGGTGCAGCAGCATGGCTTCGGGGCCGCGCAGCTCCACGATCTGGGGCTCGGCCTCCACAGTCATGGCGCGCACGGCCAGCACGTTGCCGGGGGCTGCCAGCGGTCCGTGGTTGATGGAGCCCGCGCCGCCAAAGCCGCCACCGAACAGTCCCCCCAGCGTGGCGCTGCGGTAGGTGGAGGGTAGCCAGCGCAACTCCTGGCCCAGTGGCCTGGCCTGTGCGTCGAAGTCTGCGAGCCGGATACCGGCCTGCGCACGGCCCACGCCGCCGCACACCCAGCCGAAGCCGTTGTAGCCGCTCAGGTCCAGGATGACGCCGCCGTGCAGCGGTGTGCTTTGCCCGTAGTTGCCTGTGCCGCTGCCGCGCACCGTGATGGGAATACTGGCGCGGGCGCAGGCGGCCACCACGCTGAGGATCTCGTCTTCGGTGCGCGGGCGCACGGCGATGTCACCGCGCTTGCCCGCCAGGTCGCGCTTGAGCACGGGGCTGAACCAGGCGAAGTCCTGCGAAAGCCGGCCTACGCGCAGCGGGTCGGCAATCCAGTCCAGGTCACGCAGCAGGTCGGGCAATTGGTGGGCGGTAGGGGTCATGGTGCTATCTCCTGTGGGGAGGGCGATCAAGGCGAAGGAGTCCCCCATCGGCCGCAGGCGATGTTCAGGCGTGGGGAGGGACAGGGGTCTAGTCGTGTGAGTTCTCGCTGGCATGCCAGCCGCCCAGCGCCAGCCGTGTGAGCCAGGCCATCAGCACGAACAGCGCGACACCGGTGAGCGAGATCAGCAACAGGGCGGCAAACATGCGCGGGATGTTGAGCTGGAAGCCGGCCTGCAGGATCTGGTAGGCCAGGCCTGCGCCCGTGCCACCCGTGCCTGCGACGAACTCGGCCACCACGGCGCCGATCAATGCCAGGCCACTGGAGATGCGCAGCCCGCCGAAGAAATAGGGCAGCGCGCTCGGGATGCGCAGGCGCAGCAGCGTCTGCAGCCGTGTGGCGCGGTTGAGCTTGAAATAGCTTTGCAGGTCGGGTTCCACACTGCGCAGGCCCAGCGTGGTGTTGCTGATGATGGGGAACAGGGCCACCAGCGCGGCGCAGATCACCATGGAGGCCGTCGGATCCTTGACCCAGATGATGATGAGCGGCGCCACGGCCACGATGGGCGTGACCTGCAGCAGCACGGCGTAGGGGAACAGAGCGGTCTCGATGCGCTTGCTCTGCACGAACAGGAACGAGATCAACACCCCTGCCACCGTGGCCACGCCAAAGGCCAGCACCGTGATCTTGACGGTGACCCAGAGCGAGGCGCCCAGGGCGGCCCAGTCGGTGAACAGGGTCTTCATCATCAGCAGGGGCGATGGCACCAGGTAGGGCGGCAGCTCCAGCCCGGTGACCAGCCCCTGCCACAGTGCGATCAGCACCAGGCCGACAAGCAGCGGATAGACCACGCGCTGCACGCGTGGCTGCGCCATGAGAGGTGTGCGCCGCCGTGCTACTGCCCTGGGTGCGGCCGGTGCGCGGGTGGGCTGTGCGCTGCGCGCAGCGATGGGTGCGGCCACGGGAGCGGTTGGAAATGGCGTGCTCATGCGAGGGCCTCCTCGGTGTCGGCGCTGGCGCGCAGCAGGCTGTCTTGCAGTCGCTTGGCGTAGCGGCTGAATTCGGGCGACACCATGAAGTCGGCCGTGCGGGGGTAGGGGGCGTCGATGCGGAAGTCTTCGACCACACGGCCCGGGCGTGCAGCCATCATGACCACGCGGCTGGATAGGAACACGGCCTCGTGGATCGAGTGCGTCACGAAGATCACGGTGAGCTTTTTCTTGCGCCACAGGTCGAGCAGGTCGGCATCGAGCTTGTGGCGCGTGATCTCGTCGAGTGCGCCAAAGGGCTCGTCCATGAGCAGCAAGTCGGGCTGGGTGACCAGGCCGCGCGCGATCGACACGCGCATCTGCATGCCGCCCGACAGGGCGCGTGGCAGGGCGGTCGCAAACTTCGACAGCCCCACCAACGCCAGCGCCTCTGCCACTTGCGCATCGGCCTGCCGGCGCGGAACGCCGGCCAGGTCCAGCGGGAGGCGCACATTGGTCTGCACGCTGGCCCACGGCATGAGCGTGGGCGACTGGAAGACGAAGGCCATCTTCTTGCCGCTTTCGTCCATCCGCGCCACCGGCTTGCGCCACAGGTGCAGCAGGCCGTCGGTCGGCTCCAGCAGGCCCGCCACCATCTTGAGCAAGGTGCTCTTGCCGCAGCCGGACGGGCCCAGCAGGGTGACGAACTCTCCTTCCCCGATGCTCAGGTCCACGGGCAGCAGGGCCTGCGTTCCATTGGGGTAGGTCTTCTCGGCAGACAGCACCTCCACAGCCGGTGTGGGTGATGCTGCGTGAGGGCTCGGTGCCAGGGGCGGGGTGTCAGCGGGGCTCATGGTCAAGGCAGAACCTTGAGGTCCTTGACGAAGCTGGTGGTGTAGGTGTCGGCCAGTTTGACCTTGGCGGGATCGATCAGCTTGGCCTCCACCAGGAACTCGTAGCTCGCCTTGGCGCGGGCGTCGGTCATGATGCCGATGCCCATGGTGGCGGCGTCGCCCCCGGTGGCCATGCCCATTTCCTTGAGCTTGGCCACGCTGTAGGCCAGCTGCTCGTCGGTCATGTTGGGGTTGTCCTTCTTGATGAGGGCATTGGCGGGAGCCGGGTCGGCCAGGTAGCTCTTCCAGCCTTCCATCGACGCCTTCACGAACGAGGCCACGGCGGCATTGCGCTCCTTGACGGTCTTTTCCATGCACGAGATCGTGGTGGCGTAGGCGGGGTAGCCCTGGTCGCTGAACATCAGCGTGTTGGCCTTCACGCCCGCCTTGGCAATGGCAAAGGGCTCGGACGTCAGGTAGCCCTGCTGGGCCGTGTTCTTGTCGGCCACGAAGGGCTGGATGTTGAAGGTGTAGGGGCGGGTCTGCGCATCGGTGAAGCCGTACTTGGCCTTCAGCCAGGGCCAGTAGCCGCGCTGGGCCGACGAGGCGATCAGGATGGTCTTGCCCTTGAGGTCCTCGAACTTCTTCACGTCGTCGTGGGCGATGATTACCTGCGGGTCTTTCTGGAACACGGCCGCGACGTTCACCACGGGCACGCCTCCTTCACGCATCTGGATCATCTGCAGGTCGCTGGAGCCCATCACGCACTCGGCCTGGCCGGCCGCCATCATCTGGACGATGTTGACCTGCGGGCCCCCCATCTTGATGGTCACGTCCAGGCCGTACTTCTTGTACAGGCCCGTGGCAACAGCCTGGTAGAAGCCGCCATGCTCGGCCTGTGCGTACCAGTTGGTCATGTAGGTGAACTTTTCCTGTGCGTGGGCCGCGCCCATGGCACCAAGACCGAGCAGCACGGCTGCACCAAGTTTGGAAAGGCGGGAGGCAGTCTTCATCATGGCAAGGCTCCGGTGGGGTGGTTGGAGAGGAAATGAAAGTGGCTTGCAGGCGGTGGGCAGTTTTCAGGCCAGTTCGGACGAGCGCTCGACGTGGCCCGTGTGGTTGGCACGGCCCCAGGTGGGCTCGGGGCGTGCGGCCCACTGCAGGTGGTGCAGCTCGGTGATGGCGGCGGCCCAGCTCACGGCCAGCGAATCGAGGATGGCGTGGCCCTGCTCGGCCGTGGCGGGCAGCGGGTCGCCGATGATTCCGCTCGGCCCGAAGTCGCGCGCGCTCCAGGCGCAGGCGGGCCGGCCATCGGGCGAGAGCAGGGGCGACTCGAAGACGGGCGGGTAGTTGACCACCGCGCGCTCCATGTGCACGGTGTCGGGCGCCAGCGCCAGCATCAGCGCCGTCTCGGCATGGCCTGCGTGCATGGCCAGCTTCTTTTCCTTGTCCGACAGGTATCGGCCCGCGACGTGCGGCACGCGCCAGGTGAAGCTGGGCACCACGATGAAGTCGCCATGGCGCAGGCGCAGTTCGCGGGCGCACATCTCCATCACCTGCGGCTGGCCGCCATGGCCGTTGACGAACAGCAGCTTGCGAAACCCCGCGCGGTACACGGACTCGCCCACCTCGTTCATGGTGGCCAGCAGGGTCTCGCCGCTCAGGGTGACGGTGCCCGGAAAGTGCAGGTGCTCCTCCGACTTGCCGTAGGTGATGGGGGCCATGGCAAAGGCCGGCACCTCCGCCGGCAGGCGGGCCAGCGCATGGCCCACCACGCCCGCGCTGATCACCGTGTCCACCGCGCAGGGCAGGTGAGGGCCGTGCTGCTCGGTGGCGCCGGTCGGCAACACGATGACGGTGTTCTCCTTGTCCGGCAGGTCGACGATCTCGGTCCAGCTCAGGTAGGGCAGGTAGCGGTGGGGCGGGTTGTAGCCGTGCAGCATGGGGCGGGTCTTTCTTGAAGGGGATGCGATGCGGGAAGGGGGCGGCGCGGTCAGCGCTGCGGCAGCCAGGCGGTGGCTTCCACCTCGATGAGGATGTCGGGCGTGGGCAGCATGCCGGTCACCTCCACCACGGTGGAGGCCGGTGCTTCGCCCGGAAAGAACAGCTTGCGCACCCGGCTGTACTGGGGAAAGTGGTCCAGGTTCTTGAAGTACTGCACCAGCTTGATCACGTCCGACATCTGCCCGCCAGCCGCCTCGATGGTCTGGCGGATGCGGTCCAGCACATACCAGCTCTGGGCGAGGATGGGCCCCTCCTTGATGTCGCTGCTGAACTCGCCCGTGCGGCCGATCAGCGTGGCTGCCTCGTCGGGAATGTCGGCATAGCCGCGCACGACGAGGCTGGCCGCCGGGTCGACCGCAATGATCCCGGACAGGAACACCATGTCCCCCGCGCGTCGCCACGCGGCGTAGCGGGCCAGGGGCTGGGCAATGCCCGGGGTCGTGGGTGCGAGGGTGCTCATGCGATGCTTCTTGCAGGGGTGTCGATCGGGGTGGTGGGGTGGGTGTCAGCCACGTGCCATGCAGCGCTGGCATGGCCACTGGCCACCCGGCCCTGGCGCAGCACCACGCGGGGCTGCGTGCGCGAAGGAAAGCCCCAGCCGTCCGCCTGGTTGAACACGATCAGGTCGCACGCACTGCCGGGCTGCAGCGGCAGCGCGTCCGGGCCGCGGCGCAGCCAGTCGGTGCGGCACAGCGATTCGGACCAGCGGTCGAACGGCGCTTCGAGCTGCGCGGCGAGCACGCCGCAAGCCAGGGCTTCGAGCGGATCGAAGCTGCCCACCGGGCAAAAAGGGTCCTGCACGTTGTCGCTGGCCACCAGGACCGGGATGCCACGCGCATGCGCTTCCTTGACCAGGGTGAGACCGCGCCGGCGCGGCGTTCGGCCGGTGGTGGCGTCCTGCAGCAGGAGGTTGGTGACGGGCAGGCTGACCAGGGTGATGGGGCTGCGCGCCACCGCATCGAGGGTGGCCATCGCCGTGGCCTCGTCCTGCGCGGCCAGCGCACAGGCGTGGCCGCAGACCACGTGGCCTTCGAAGCGCAGCGCCTGCAGCAGCGCGGCCGTGGTGGCCAGGCCCCGCGCGCCGGGGTGCAGTTCCTCGTCCACGTGCAGGTCCACGTTCAGGTTGTGGTGCTGCGCGGCCTCGAACAGGTGGCGCAGGGCCTGCGGGTTCCAGTTCGTCGAGTGCACGAAACCGCCCAGCAGGGCGCCGGGCCCGCTTTTTGCCACGGTGCATGCCAGGTGCATGGCGGTGCTGCGCTCGGCGTACAGGTGCAGCGGGATCAGGCCCACGCGCTCCAGCATGATGCGGCCGGTCCATTCCTGCGCGAGCTCGCGCAGTACGGTCCAGGCCAAGGGCTGGGCCTCTGGCTCCCACCAGTCGCAGTGCGTGCGCAGTTGCACCACGCCGGCGTCATAGGCCCATTGCAGTGCGCGGCTGGCGCGGGCGCGGATGTCGGCCTCCGTCCAGTCCTGGCGGTCCACCATCATGGCTTCGATGGCGCCCATCAGTCCGGGCTTCACCGTGCCCATGCGCGGCAGGGTGAAGGCCTTGTCCAGGTGCGTGTGGGCGTCCACCAGGCCCGGCAGGACCAGGGCGCCACCCACGTCCCAGGTGGCGCCCGCGGGCAGGGCGCGCGCCGGGTCGTGCGGGACCATGCCCTGCATGCGGCCCTGGGCGCTGTGCAGATCGGCCAGCGCTGGCTGGCCCCCGCTGGAGGGCCACTGCCGGGGCAGCAGCCAGCCGGGCAGGCGGGCGCGCACGATGTGCTCGGGAGCGTCGGATGCGTGCATGCCGGTTCCTCAGGCAAAGCGCGCCATGGCCTGGCCGACGCGGGCCTTGAAGGCTTGCAGGCGCGGGGGCGTGGCCACGTTCATGTGGTAGCAGGCGTGGTAGTCCACGCGGGCCTTGCCGCCCGTGAGCAGGCGCATGTAGCGCGTGACGGACTTGCGCGGCGGGTCGCCCATGAGCAGGGCCGTCCAGCGCGGGCGGCCATAGGTGACCACGGCCGAGATGCGCTTGATGTGCGTGAGCGAGGGCTTCACGTGGTGCGGGTCGCTGATGTCGAAGGCCACGCCCGGCATCAGCACGCGGTCGAAAAAGCCCTTGAGCATGGCCGGCATGCCGAAGCACCATGTAGGAAAGCAGAACACCACGGCCTCGGCGCACAGCAGGCGGTCCACATAGCCCTGGACCGGCAGCCGGTTGTTCGGCACCTCGTGGTAGCCCAGGCGCTCCTCGCGGCTCAGCACGGGGTTGAAGTCCTCGGCATACAGGTCGCAGTCGTCCACCTCATGGCCCGCCGCGCGCAGGTTGCGCACCACCTCGGCATGCAGGGCCGCGTTGTAGCTGGTCTCCACCGGGTGGCAATAGATCACGAGGATGCGCATGCGGACGCCTGCCAAACGGAGTCAGAGGTCGAGCGTGAGTGTCGGGACATGGCTGCGCGCGCAGCACACGGCCACATGGGTCAGCCGCTCGTCGGCACTCAGGCAGCTGTCGCGGTGGTCGGGCTCGCCGTCGAGCCAGCGCGTGACGCAGGTGCCGCACACGCCTTGTTCGCACAGGGTGTCGATGGCCACGCCGGCGAGTTGCAGCACGTCGGCCATGCTTTCGCCGGGCTCTACGGGCAGCCGCAGCTGGCTGCGCGCGAGCACGAGTTCAAAGGCCTGGTCGGCGGCTGGCAGTAGGGTTGTCGTGGGAGAAGTCTGCATCTTTGACCATTCGATTTGATCGATTGGTCAAACTATGCAAGGGCTGTGCCAGCGTTGCCTGGCCATGGTTTGGGTCTACGGAGGCACTTCAGGCCATCTAGAAACCGCGGGGGTGGCTTAATCTGGTGCGAGGCCGCAGCCCAGCAGCACAAAAGTGGTGAGTTCCCGCACGATGTGCTCACGGTCGATGGGTTCATCGGGCGCCAGGCCCAGCATGATGTGCACTTGCACGCCGTAGTCGGCGTAGTGCTGCGTCATGCCCCAGATCTGCATGAGCAGGACCTTGGCATCCACCGCGCGCATGCGGCCTTCGGCGATCCAGCGGTTGATCAGGTCGACCTTCTGCTGGGTGGACTTCACGGCCACCGGCCAGTACTTGCCCAGGTTGCGCCCGCCGCCCAGCACCTCGGTGGTGAAGATGCGCGACAGGCCCGGGTTGTCCAACGCGTAGTCCAGCTTCTTGCGCACGTAGCTGCTCAGCACCTTCTTTGGGTCGTCACTGTTGCTGTCGAAGATGAAGGCCCCCGACCAGCCGTTGAGCACGGAGTACAGCAGTTCTTCATAGAGCTCTTCCTTGCTGCTGATGTAGTAGTGCAACTGGGGTTTGGTCAGGCCCGCGCGTTCGGCAATGGCTTTGGTCGACGCGCCCTTGAATCCATGGCGGCTGAACTCGGCAATGGCCGCTTCCCGGATGGCGCCCAGGATGCGCTCGCGCCCCTGCTTGGCGCGACTCAGTGCGCCGGACGGGGCATCGATTTCAGATTCGGACATGGACTGGACGGGCACAGTGGTGAGGGAGACGTGAGGGAGGTTGCCGATTCTGCCGCTAGCGGCCTGGATGGGCGCCTCACACTATCCAGAATCCGACATGAGGCGCACTCGCCTCCTCGATCATCGCAGGCCCGATGCACTCGATGGGATGGGGGGATGCCGCGAATACGTCGCGGCAGGACAGCGCTGCATCGCGCTGCTCGGCCCGCTCGCCGCGGAACACGCGCAGGCGCACGGCATCGATGCCAAACACCACACGCCCGATGCCCGACCAGAAAATGGCGCCCGCACACATCACGCACGGCTCGGCCGACGAGTACAGCGTGGCCTGGGCCAGTGCTTCGCGGCCGACGCGCGGGCTGAGCTGGCGCACGGCATTGGTTTCGGCATGGCCTGTGCAGTCACCCGTTTCGGTGGTGTTGCAGTAGGCCTCGGCGAGCAATTCGCCGTCGGCGCCAATCACCACAGCGCCAAACGGACGGTTGCCGCGCGCGCGTGCCGTGCGGGACCAGGCGATGGCCTGGCGCAGGTAGGTGCCATCGGTGCCATCGACGAGCGTCGCTTCTTCGAGCGGTGCGGGGGATGCAGTCATGAGGGCGTGCATGGGGGGTCTTTGTCGGTCGTGCGATGGGCAGGTTTCGTTGTTCAACGCCAGGCGGCTGCATGCCCGCCACTGCGGATGCCGGCCGCAATGCATTTGGCATGCCCGGGCACTCTTCTTGCATTGATCTGTGGCAAGAGTAGAAGCGTTCACTGCGCAGCCTTCATGTCCTTGTGCATGGTGGCGCGGGCAGCCGGAAATTGCTCTTGAAGCCCGCACCATGACTTCAGGAGAACCGCATGACCACTGCCACCTATGACCTGACCGAGCTGCAGAAAGAAACGCGCATGGGCGCCATGGGCTCGGAAACCAGCAACCGCGAGATACGCCGCATCGACCTCTCGGACTTCGCGCAGCGCAGGACCGACATCGCCAACCAACTTTGGGATGCCGCCGTCGATGTAGGCTTCTTCCAGATCGTGAACCACGGCATGGCGCTGGCCGATGTACGCAAGGCCTTCGCCATGACCGAGCGTTTCTTTGCGCTGCCCGATGCCGTGAAGGCCCGGTACCCTTTGAAGAAGGCCCTGAACGTTGGGTGGGAGAGCCGTGCCCAGGTGCGTCCGTCTACGGGCACACCCGACCAGAAGGAGTCCTATCAGATCACCCGCCCGCACATGGAAAGCTTGTGGCCCGCCGACGAAGAACTGGCAGGGTTCAAGGCGACCATGCTGGCCTTTGAAAGACAGTGCTGGCAAGTGGCAATGCAGGTGCTGTCGTGTTTTGCATGGAAACTGGGCTTCGATGACTTCTTCTTTCAGCGTGCGCACGATCCGGCGCAGCCCAGCTACCAGAGCACCTTGCGCCTGCTGCACTACTTTGCAACGCCGCCCGAGCAGCAGGACGGCCTGGGCCTGTGGCGCGCCGGCGCGCACACCGATTTCGACTGCCTCACCCTGCTGTTCCAGCGGCAAGGGCAGGGGGGCCTGCAGGTGTGCCCGGGCAAGGAGATGGACAGCCAGGCCTGGACGTCGGTGGAGCCCGACGAGCAGGCGATCACCTGCAACATCGGCGACATGCTGATGCGCTGGAGCGATGACCAGTTGCCTTCCAACTTCCACCGCGTGAAGAACCCGCTGCCCGGTGAATACATGGGGCCGCGCTTCAGCATGGCATTCTTTGCGCAGGCCAACCGGGATGCCATCATCGAAGGCCCGGGCCGCAAATACCCGGCAATCGCAGCCGGGGACTATCTGAACCAGCGCGTGGCGGCCAATTTCAAGGCCTATTGAACAGGGGCAGGTGCTGCGGTTTCACTGCTCTGGCCCCGTGCCTTGCGCATGGGAAAGCCTGTCATTCCAAAGCTTGTGACCGTAGGCCCGGCCTCCGCATATCCGTTTCAGCATGGGGCTCGTCAAAGTGACCTGGATCCATGCCCGCTGGGCGCATCACGCAGGTGATAAATGTCCCCTTCGGAACCGCGACATCGGCAACCACCACGTTTTGATGCGCCTGGACGATATTCATCGGCGCCACAGGTTTGAGTCGCATCGCTTCGTTGGCGCAGGCCTCGAGGAAGTCGAGCTGCGACAGCTGTTCCAGCGACTGCGGGATCGATCCTTCGCCCACGATCGCGTCCGCTTCCGCTCGAGCGCTCTCCCACTCCTTCGGATGTTCGTGCAGCAACCACATCGAGCCGATCGTGTGGGCGGTCGTGTCTTCGCCCGCCAGAAGCATGCCCAGGACATTTCCGGAGAGCTCCCCGTCGGTCGAGCGATCTTGCGAATCGGCGTGTTCGGGCGGCACCGCGGGAGCGCGCGTCGTGACGAGCCCATTGCCCGCGAAGTCCAGCGGCCTCAGCTTTTTTCTTCATGGGGGTGAGGTCGCACCACGATCCTACCCTGGCCCCTTGGCAGCAACTCCCGTCGATGTGACCAATTTCTACGAGGCCTATTTCACGCAGGGCGACAGTTCGAAGCGCTCTTTGGCGCTTGCCGCGGAAGCGGCTGCAACTGACTACTTGGACGGAAAGCCGAAGCGTCGCGGAAAGCACAAGGTCACTGCCGCGCAGCGCGACGCCGACTTCTGGTCATGTGCTGCCTGGCGTGCGCTGCCGGCAGAGCTCTGGCGGTCCGATCTGATGACGCTGGCCCTGGCGCGCTACTTCGTGCAGGAGAAGATCACGAATGTCGAGCTGCTGTCGCGCATCGCGGTCGCCTGTCCGGCCGCGCTGTCCACGGCGGCTCGTCGCTCAAGACTGGCGCTGCGCCCCGCCTCGGCGCATCGTCGCGACCTCGAAAGCTTGGCTGGCCTGCACGGCGACATCGCAGAGCTGTGCCGCGTACTTCACATCTTCGGAGAAGCCCACCGCGTGCGCGTCGAGGAGGTAACGCGGCTGCAGCGCGAGCTTGCGGACGCGACGCCCTTCGACCTGCTCGTCCTGGCCAGCCTCTACGCGTTCGAGCATCTCGTGCCGGCGGGCATGTCTTCGCCACACCGTCCGGACAGCACGATCTCGGCCGAGCAGTGCGCCTGGCACGCGATCAACGATGTCCTGCTGTGGAAGCTCGGCACGGCCCGCCCGCAGGACCTGCATCTCGACCAGCGCAAGCTGGCGCGGTCGCTGGAGACGCATCTGATACCCGTCCTGAGCGAATCGAGTGTGGCGCAGGCATGGGGACAGGGCATGCGAGACGCCTTCCATGCATTGCTAGAGGCGCAGATCGAACTGAACGAGTTCTTGTCGCGGTCGGCTGACGCGTTCAGCTTCGACGCCGGCATCCGGTTCGTCCGGCGCGGCGCCGTGCTCGAGATCGAAGTCGTCGATGCCGGTCTGCGGGCCGCCTGGGAGCGCGATGGCCGCAAGCTGGCCCGCCTCCATGCGTATTGGTTCTATCGCGCCGCCGACGCGTTCATGCGTTCGCCGCAAGCCACGCGGACGATCGGACGTCCCGAGAACCATGAAGCCAACCGGCTGGCCTGCATCCGTGCCATCCGGACGCGCCTGCAACTGACCGAGGTGTACGGCGTTGCGGAAACCGTGACCACCGATGCCGGCGACGAGGTCGACCTGTTCCTGGCCTTGTTGTCGCTCGAACTCACATCGGCCTTCTTCCAGCGCGATTTCCTGGAAGCCTTCATGGCGCATCTCCGCGAGAGCGGCGACTGGAGGGTCGCCTTGCGTCGGCTCGCCGACGGCGGGATGCGCCAAGGCTTCCAGATCCGCTATCCGCTGACCTGGTCCGACCGGGCCGCCAAGATCTCGAACATCCTCGGATGGACCGTCACGCCGTCCGCGCCAGAAGGCAGCGCGTTGATGGCTGCCCGCATCCTGGACTTCTGGACCAGCGATTGGCCATCGTTGGCGGCGAAGGTGCGCGCGTCTTCAGATGACGAATCGCAACCCGAACTCTTCGAGCGTCCCTTTCTGAAGTTCGGGTCTCTCCTGGTGCAACTCCCCTGGCTCGTCGGCGTGCAGAACAACAGTACCGCGGCCATCAACAACCTGCGACGACTGGGCCAGCGGCGCGGCGAATTCAGGGCCGAGACCGAGCGCATCGAAGCCAACCTCGCGCGGGCACTGGAGGCGCGGGGTTTCTCGGTGCGTCTGAACTGGACGCCCGAGCGCACCACGCATGGCGATGCCGGAGAGGTGGACGTCGTGTGCGTTCGCGACGGCGTCGTATTGGTGATGGAGGTGAAGTCGACGTTCCTTCGGTCGTCGCAGCGGGAGGCCTGGCACCATGCGACATCGACGCTGCGGAAGGCGGGCGGGCAGCTCAAGCGCAAGGTGGATGCGGTGATGACGGATCTCGCCGGCAAACGGACGCTGGCTCAGGACCTCGGCGCGGCGCTGCCCGCCCATGTGCGCGAGGTGCACGGCTGGATCGTCGATACCTCCATCGAATGCGATCACCAAAGGTTCAGTGGCTTCCTGAAGGTCTCCCTCGAAGAGGTGCTCATCGCGCTGCGCGACGATCGCGAATGGCTTCACGACCCCGATGGCCTTCTCGGGATCGCCAAAGGGACGGACCATGCTGCGCTGTACCCCGACGGTTTTAGCTGCCACCGCTTCGTCCAGGTCATCGAAAACCAATCGGTCTGGGACGGCATCTAGCGCAGAGGGCCGGGTGACACAGCGAGCCGGAGGTCGCTGCGCACGGGGTAGGGCACACATGGTCAGCGCCCGCACCTGTCGCGACGCGTGCGCGCACCAACAGCCTGGCATCGAGAGTCTGGAGGAATCTGGGTGCGAAGGGGGAGCAGCACGAATCGCCGGCGCCCCGGGGGCGGACGTGCAACGCATCGCTGCTTCCAACATCGCTTGTGCCTGGCGGACCTTGAGGGCTGGGCGTCCACCGGCTGCACGCCGGTGCCGGGCTGCTCCAGGTTCGCGCCGTCGCGCTCATCCCCTGGCGGGGACGGGCTGCGCCCGCCTTGCGTATCCCTGACGCGGAAACTGGATCGGGCTCCTTCCGGGTGTGCTGCTGAGGGTGGGGGAGGGCTTGCCTGTGTGCCCTCACGCTACCCCACCGTTCTCCCGTTCAAGGCCCTGCGCGCGCTGCGCGTGCTCGGCGCGTGCCGCGCGCCTGCGGCGGCCTTGAGCGCTGCGCTGCGGCGGGGTGATCCGGGGTCACGCAGGCAATCCCGCCTGTGTCGACCCACAGGAGCTCATCATGAACGCATCTCTCGATCTCACCGCCCAGCAACGACCCCCCGAGGACTCACCCAAAGCAGGCCCTGTCGAAGACGAGTCGTCCGCGGCCCGAACTGGCGCACGCATGGATGTGCGGCAGCTCATCACCGACCGAATCATCGCGATGCTGGAGAAGGGCGGCAACGTTTTCCGGGAGCGCTGGACGCGGGCCGCTTCGCGCGGCATGCCGCGCAACGGCAAGACCGCTGCGCCGTACCACGGTGCCAACGTGCTGCTGCTGTGGGATGCGGCTTTCGAGCAGGGCTATGCGTCCAACGTCTGGCTGACCTACAAGCAGGCGGCGAGCCTGGGGGCTCAGGTGCGCAAGGGAGAGCGTGGCGTGATGTGCGCGCACTTTGAGCGCAGAGCGCGCAGGGATGAAGCTGCAGTTCACGCGGCGAACGTTCACGACCGCGAGGAGGAGGGCAGGGCGGAAGAGAGCAGGGACGAGGGCAAGGAACAGGGATTGGGCGGCGGTGTTCTGCTGTGCCTGCCATTCTGGGTTTTCAACGTCGCGCAGATCGATGGATTGCCGTGCGAGGTCGTCGACCTGTGCGTCGATCCGGTGAAGTCGCCGGGTGGCCCAGTGGAACGCGCCGTGCGCCTGCTGGGCGGCTGCAATGCGACCATCCGGCATGGCTATGAGCGGGCGATGTACCTGCCTGAGCCCGACGAAATCCGCCTGCCGTGGCCCATGCGCTTCACCAGCGGGGAAGCCTATTGCGCGACAGCGCTGCACGAACTGGTTCATCACAGTGGGCATCCGAGCCGGCTGAATCGAGAGTTCGGCCGACGCTTTGGAGATGCGGCGTATGCGTTCGAGGAATTGGTGGCCGAACTCGGCTGCGCCTTCTTGCTGGGGCACTGCGGCCTGGTCGATGCCACCATCGAGGGCCACGCTGCCTACCTGGACAGCTGGCTGCAAGTGCTGAAGAACGATCGCACTGCGATCTTCACGGCCGCGCGGCACGCAGGGGAAGCCTTCGAGTACATCCTGGCCAGGGAGATGCCGCTTCTGGACAGCGCGGCGCTACTGCCATCGGAAGAATGAGTCCCGGTCGATCGGCACACGCTCGGTCGGATTGCAATTGTTCGCGGCGCCGGCCGATTTGCGTCGCGAACTAATTAGACTCCAGCGTTTCCACTTTGAATTTCTACATGACTCAAACCTACGCCCGATTGGCACGCCAGATTGCTGCTCTGCAGGCCTCCGCCCAAAAGCAACTGGCGATCGAAGCCAAAGGCGCCATCGCGAAGATCAACGACCTGATCTCGACGTACGGCCTCACGGCTGGCGATCTGAAATTCGCTTCGACCGCTGCATCGGCTGTGTCGCCTTCGGCTTCGAAGAAGCTCAAAGCGACGAATGGCAAGGGTCGCGCTGCGGCCAAGGGCGCCAAGTTCAGCGATGGAAACGGCAACCAGTGGGGCGGGCGCGGGCCGAGGCCGGCCTGGCTGCGCGAGGCCATCGCTGCCGGCCGCACGCTCGAGAGTTTCGCGGTCGGTGCAGCGGCACCTGCAGCACCCGTCGCCGCGTCGCCCGCGAAGAAAGCGCCGACAAGGTCGGCTGCCTCCAGGCCAATCAAGGCGCGCGCCGGATCGGCGAAGGGCAAATCAAAGCGGGTGTCGGCGGCCGCGAAGGCGTCTCCAAGCGCTGCAGTTGTGGCGCCTGCGGACTTGGCAACGCGTCCGGCGAAGGCCTCGCGCAAGAAGGTAACTGTGAAGGCGCGTGCCGGATCTGGTGACGGTGCGGAATCCACGCAAGCGGTCAAGCCGCCGGTGAAGAAGTCGCCGGCCAGGAAGGCTCGTACGGCCACGACGGCGCCCGCTTCGAACGCATCGAAGAAAACCAGCAGTCCGAAGACACCGGTGGCGACGGCAGAGCCCGCCGTGACCGCGAAGAAGGCGGCGGCGCCCAAGGTCGCCGCGAGCCGCAAGAAGGTGAGCCCGAAAGCTGCCGCACACAAGGCGGCCGTGGTCGAGAGCCAGGCGCCTTCGGCGCCAGAAGCGGTCAGCGCGACCGCAGCTGCGTAATTCTCGTTGCCGCCCTGCCGTCACGAAGGTGGCGGCAGGCCTGGGCGGGCTTGGCCGTCCTGTTCTGCTGCGGGCGCTGCAGGTGTGTTGCTGCGACTTCTCCAGCGTCCGCGCAAGCCGAGGTCAGCTTGCTCTTTCCCCACGATGCGCCATGTCGTCGCCACGGTCGCGGCCGGCGCGAGTTCCATGGGCATCCCTCGCAGGTTCGGAGGTGCTGCGTCTACGCGCGGGTTGTCTAGTAGTCGCTAGTGTGGCGCGCTCGAAGTTCTAGACCTTATGGGGCGACGACAGTGTCGCCGTTTGCGGGTGTCGAACTTGCCCTCCCGGCTGATGAGCTGCAGTTCGCAAGGGCCGCTTTGCCGGATGCGAAATTCGTCATCGCGAGGACGCCAACCCATTGGCGGTGGCTCAGGCGATGCTGATGCGCTTTCGATACTGGATGCCATAGCCACGGGCGCACCCTATACTGCGTCGCTGTCTGGCGGAACACAGGTCTATCTGGCGGAGCCTGACCTTCGCTGCATTTCACGGTTTCCTAACCCGTCACCCATCAGGAATCGAAGGTGAAGCGTCGCGAATTCACCTTCATGTCGACCGCCGGTGCCGCCTGTCTGCTGATGACCGGTGCGCCCGCGCAGGCGCAGTCGGCGCCAGTGGAGGGTCGTCAGTACCAACGTCTGGCGACGTCGGTGCCTGGCTCGGCGCCGGGCAAGATTGAGGTGATCGAGTTCTTCTGGTATGGCTGCCCACACTGCTACGCCTTCGACCCGACGATCGAGGCCTGGGCCAAGCAATTGCCGACCGACGTGGTCTACCGCAAGGTGCACGTCGCGTTCCGCGCGAATGTCAAGATCCATCAGCAACTGTTCTACACCCTGGAAGCGATGGGCAAGGAGGCACAGGTGCGCTCGGCCATCTTCAACGCGATCCATCGCGGCGGCCAAAGCTTGGCGGATCCGAAGACGATGGCAGCCTTCCTGGCGCCGCTGGGCGTGGATCCGGCGAGGTTCGCCGAGACCTACAACTCGTTCACTGTGCAGACCAGATGCCGGCAGGCAACCAAGTTGCAGGACAGCTACAACATCGACGGCGTGCCGACCATCGCAATCGGCGGCCGCTTCCTGACCTCGCCGGGGATGGCCGGCTTCGGGCTGCGCGCCAGCGAGCAAGAGCTGGGCCAGCGCTGCATCACCGTGGCCAACTACCTGCTGCCGCTGGCACTCAAAGGCAAGGGCTGAGCGGAGCCGACTCAGCCTTACCACCCGTCTCAAACAGCTCCATGATGCTGCTCCAGATGGGGCTCGTCAGCTCGCAGTGCCGACTCGTTGCGCGCATTCTCGAGGCTCATCGCGAAAGGACAACGGGACAACGAGGGAACCTTCGCCAGTGTCGGCCTTCTGCGTATCGAGGAGTTGAACGAAGAAACGGTCTCGAACGTCAGGAATGGGTTGGCTGTTCGACACGACGCCGGAAAGATGACCATTCTTGCCAAAACTGACGCGGCAGCGGGGCCTGTCAGCGGTTGTCATTTCCAGGAGCGCCGGCTGGCCAGCGACGAGGCCCACGGGCCCCGCCAGGATAAGTACAGAACAGAGTAGCGCTCCACACTAGCGTCAGATGCTGCCTGGCTACGCCAGAATGGAGCCCCAAGGCCGACTCTTCGCCAGCCGCAGGCTGACCCATGTTTCCCGGCCAAGATGAAATCGCTGGAGGACGAGATGCCCGTGAAGGAGAGTCGACGCAGGCATTCTTGGCGAGATCGGTGCTCGAGGAGGAGATCGAAGTTGCGCAAGGTCTACCGTCTCATCGCCCCTCCAGGTTGATCTCAGCCCGCCTCCGACAAGCTCGGATGGCGATCCTGCTCATCATGTCTTCAAAAGGAATTTCACTTTGAACAAGACCGAACTAATCACCGCAATCGCTGCTGACACCCATCTCAGCAAGGCCGATGCTGGGCGCGTCCTCGATTCGGCACTCGAAAACCTGACGCGGACCCTGGCGCGGGGGGAAGCCGTGCAGCTGATCGGGTTTGGCAATTTCACCGTGGCGAGTCGTGCCGAGCGCACCGGCCGCAATCCGTCGACCGGCGAGACCATGACGATCAAGGCGAGCAAGGCGCCCAAATTTACGGCAGGCAAAGCATTGAAGGACGCCGTCAACGCGTCAGCGTAGTTTCCGAACGCCAGGCGCGGCGAATACGCGGCCAGCCAGCACTTGGCAGGAGGCTCGTGCCGATCGGATTGCGCTGAGAAAATCATCGTCGCCGCCGAGCGTTCGGCCGGCCTGGGCAAACGCAAGAAGTCCTCGTGATGACGACCACGAATGATGTCCACCCTGCGTTGCAGATGCTGGAGTTTGTCGGGCGGGAGATGCCTGGCGTGTGGACACGCATCGAAGAATTGCGCGCGGAGTTCCGCACGGTGGCTGACTGGCCAACGTGGTGTTTCGCGCCCACTGCCGTGGCTTACCCCATTTCCGGCGACCAACCCATGCTCGCCGCGAAGCTCACGGCGCTCGCCGCCTGGCGCATGACGAAGGGGATCTACCGCTTCGATCCGACACTGATGGAGGCGCTGATCGACACGCCGCTTGACGGGGATGTGCCGGTCGACGTCTTGCGTCGCCTGCCGGAGTGGTGCATCTACCTTGAACTCGATCGACTTCCCACTTGGAGAGGTGCGGCGCGAGGGGTGTGGCTCTCTCTGGAGCGAGCGGGTACGACCGATGGCGGCCCGCTCGTACTCCACCTCTTGCTCGACTCAGAGCGAGATCTGGACTCTTCGCTGAATGATCACTCGATGCTGGCGGTGGCGGTGCCGCTCGCGGGCGAATCGCTTCTCACGTCGCTTCAGCAGTGTCTCGGGAATGTCCCGGACGATCCTCTTGTCGTGCGGCTGAACGCCATCGTCCAACCCATCCTTTCATTGCTGCTCTACGTGTGTTCACAAGGCGCCGAGATGAGCCGCGGCGGCGTTGCGGCGCGGCCTTCGTTGCCGGTGCCCGTCCGCACGCGACGCAAGGGGGAACGCCTTTTTCCTGCGGCAGCGCCGGTGCGATGAGACTTGGGCGTGCGGATCGGCGCTGCACTGCGTGCAGCCCAAGCGACGTGCGAAACCTCGCCTGCGACCGGCACAGGAGCAACCGTTCTGCCTCATCTCCGGCGCGCACATTGGCACACGATACTTTCCGGGCCGCGCAAAGGTGTCCCTGCGGATTTGCGCGCGCGCGAAGTGCGCTGGATGCCCCCGATCGCCGTGAACGTCCGCGAGCTCGAGGAACTGCCAGCCGTCATCCGGCCAGTGCGCCAGGTGTGAGCGCGAACCGCTGCATCGCCGGTGGCGCGCCGCTTGGCCGAAGCCGACGTTCATGTCGCGCCCTGCTCGCCCGACGGGCATCGCCGGGTACTCCGATCCCGAAGCGCCATGCGCCTGCTTGCCGCGGTAGGTCCAGGACGCGGCCTGGTGGTGGCGTGGCACCGGCCTCGCGGCGTCGATATGGAGCGCTTCCTACTGCGCAAGCTCAGCCCGGATGTGGGTCCCTACGGCGTCCTCCGGACACCCGGCCGCGGGGTGGCCGTCGCCGATGATGGCGACCACGTTGCGGTCGAGCTTGTCGCCGGGGCGGATCATGCCGGCGTCGACGGCGGCCTCGGTGAAGCGCGCGACGGGGTCGCGCGCTCCACCGACCGGATCGGCGTCCTCGTTCTCGGCCGCGTCGATGCTGGTAAGAAAACCCATGCCCATTTGGTTGCTCCTTGCATACGCGCTCAGCTTGGCTGCGGGTCGTCCGGTCTGGCCTTGCCGGTGCGCTCTGCGAACCCCTCGCGAGTGAGACCCGGGTTGGCGGCGCGCCACAGGCGCCCGCGCACGACGAGGTAGCGCCCGTCGGGCGTGAGCAGGTATTGCTCCGCCGGGGCCGGTTTGTCGCCGTGACGGCCGAGGCCTGCAGCGCGGACAGCCGGCTCGCGCGCTTCGTCGGGCTCGACGCCTACGAAGCCGAGGGCGGCACGGTGCGACGCGACCTGTTCGCTTCCCTGGATGACCTCAGCGGCATCTACCTGGCCAACCCGCAACTGCTGCAGACGCTGGCCATCGACAAGCTGCGCGGTGTTGCCGAGGGCATCAAGGAGGAGGGCTGGTCATGGGTGGAATGCTCGCTCGACGCCGACACGACCGCGTGGCGCGTCTACGGCCGCGCGGACAAGGAGCGGCGCGAACCGAGCGCCGAAGAGGCTGCGCTGATCGAGCAACTCGCCGCCGAGCAACGCGCCCATGCATAAGCGTATGACAGGCACCAGGACGAGGGTGACCTCGACGCCGAGGAATTCGAACTCACCGAACAGCAGTTGTGCGAAGCGCTCGACACGGCCGAGCAGAAGCTGGAAGCGGCGACCGAGGTGCTGTGGCAATGGACGCCGGAACGACTCGCGATCGCGGGGGCATTGATTCGCCTCGACAGCCGTGGCGATGTCGTGATCGACCGTGGCCTCGTTCGTCCGAGCGACCGCAAGGCGGCGGCCGTCGGGACGGGCGAAAGTGTGGACGGGGAGGATGAATCGGCTCCTCGCGACCTGCCTTCGATCTCGCGTCCGGAGTTCAGCGAGAAGCTGATGCGCGACCTCACGTCGCACCGGACAGCGGCGATCCAGGCCGCGCTGGTGCAGAACCCCCACGTCGCGCTGGTGACGCTGGTGCACCGGATGACGGAGACGGTGTTCGGACTCTATGGCTCAGGCGACGACATCGTGAAGGTGTCGGTGCGTGTGACGGGCGACAGCACCTTGGCGCAGGAGGCAAGCGAGTATTCGGAGAGTCCGGCGGCGCCGGTGCTCGGCAGCGCCGAGACAGCATGGGGCGATCGGCTGCCGGGAAGCCCTGATGCTTGTTTCGATGGTTGCTGGCCCAGCCTCAAGAGACGCTGCTCGTGCTTGCGTACTGCACGGCGCGCAGCGTCAACGCCGTGGGGGGGCGCCGCCCGCGTTCCTACAACCACAGCGATGCCCTCGCCGAAGCCTTGGGCGTTGACATGGCCGACTGGTGGCTGCCGACCGAGCGCCGCTATCTGAGCAGCGTCAGCAAGGTCAAGGCGCTGGAGGCCGTCCGAGAAGCGACGGGCCTCGATCCCGCGCAGGCGACCGCTGGCATTAAGAAGGCCGAAGTGGTGACCTATTGCGCAAGCAAGCTCGAAGGGACGCGGTGGCTGCCGTCGCCGCTTCGCGCGAGCAACGCCGCCTTGAGGGAGGAGACAGCGCTGCAAGGCGACACGTCCGAGGACTGAGGCGTCCTCGGACTCGCGCCGGCGAGGCCAGCCTCGCCGGTTTTTCTATTTGCCCATGACCTCGTGCACCTTGATTCGGGTGCCCGCATCGAGCGAGGACCACGCCGACTGCAGGGCGCGGCCGATTCGGGCTTGCTCGAGGAGATCACGACCGATGAAACACAGAACGGCGGCCACGAGCGCAGCGGACAGCAAGGCGCTGCCCACCGATGCGGCCAGCACCGCCGGCCAGGAACTTGGCCTTCCGGGTTTCGCTGGCGACACGGCACCGGCTCCTCCCATCGACGCTTCAATGCGGGCGGCGGAGCCGTTCAGCTTCCGTCCCGCTTCGAGCAGCGCCGGCTGGGCATCGACGGTCCGCTGAACCAGCGCGCCGAGCGTCTCCAGATCGGCGTTGAGTTCCGCGCGCACGGCCTTCAACGTCGTGGCGACCTCGTCGGCCTGCCTCAGGAGAGGCTCGACGTCTTCCAGCAAGATCCGTAGCGCCGCGTGCTGGGCGCTGGTCGGGTTCATGCCCGTCGGGCCTTCACCGCCGCCGCTGCACTCGGAAACAGCGTGCGGTGGACCTGCGAGAGGTTCTCGTGGGCAGTCACGGCCAGGTCGTGCGTCATCTGTCGCGACATCGCGCGCTCCAGCGCCACCAGGTCGCCGGCTCGCTTCGCCTCGCCCCGTGCGGCCTTCCAGTCGGTGCCGTCCTGCGCAAGTTCCATGATGGTCTTCTTGCTGGACTTCGCCAGCTCGTAGACCTCGTTCAACGTCACGACCGCGTGCGGTTCGAACACCGCCTTGCCCTTGCCATCCGTGGCGCCGTAACCGGCGACCTGGGCGTAGACGAGCTCGATCGGCTCGAGGTCCTCGGTCGGGTACTGGTTGAAGAGCACCCGCACCTTCTGGCCATCAATGCCCAGCTTGTGCAGCCAGTCGATCGTCGCGATGGTGTCGCGCTGCTGCTTGTCGGCCGGTACGGTCGGCACCAGCACCAGGTCGAACTCGCCGACCGCGCTCTTGAAGCGCGTCATCTCGGTCATGAATGCCGCCACGTTCGAGGCGCCCACATCGACGATCACTTCGTCGTTGAGCATGATTTCCCGGAAGATTTCCTTGAACCGGCTGGCACTCAGTTCCTCGACATCCAATGCCTCCACGTCGTTGACGTTGCTGGCATTGATGGACTCGACGCTGATGATCTTGGAGCCGGGGGCGAAAGCGGCCAGCAGGTGCACCGCGAGCGTGCTCTTGCCGACATTGCCCGAGAGGTTGAGGACACAGATTTTCATGGACGAGTCTTCCGATGAAGGTCTCTGGCGACCTGTGCGTAGTCGCGCGAGGCCACTTGCATGGCCCCTGCCAGCGCGTCGAGGACGTGCGTCGGGGAGGAGAGGGCGTTTCCGGGCGTGACCGTTGCCGCGCCGTCCGGAGATCGTGAGGCTCGGCTTGGCTCAGGCGTGGGTTGCGCCTGAGGCATCGCAGACGCTCCGACGGCGTGCACGGCGCTCTTGCGAGCCCTGACCAGGCAGACCCGGTAGTTGTTCCAGCTGGTCTCGAGGCCGCCGGCCTGAAGGCGGGCGTGGATGGCTGAATGGCTATGGCCCTGCCGATGCGCTTGCGCAATCAGGTCCCGCAGGCGCGCGATCACGATTGAAGTGCTTCGCAGCTTTTCCGCCACCAGGAGCTCAGTGCTTCGCTGAACAAGATCGAGAATGTTCTGGTTCTCCATGCTGCTGGATAAACGTTGCATTCGACGATACATTGTGGCGCATAAGAAGCTGGTTGTCTTGTTAATCAGGATACACCGTGAGTACATTGAAGACGCAGCAGGAGTACATCTTGAGCACACCTTGGACGCAGTCTGCCTACGGCCCACTGTCACGCTCTCGGCCGATCCTTCGGCTCGGCCGACCCGTTTTCCTCATCGAAGTCCGCGTTTCGGCGGACGGCAGAGGGTTCGCTGACTCGCCTAGGGGCGATACACCATACGCACCTACCAGGTGCCGGCAAACCCGCATGCAGACTGGAAAGTTCGGTACGACCTCCGGTCGCCGCGGTATGACCCAGCAGGCCGGAATCCGCATGGACAGGGCGTGAGGGGGTAGGACCATGCCCAGCATCGTGTCCATCAAGTTCAACGACGAAGAGGCCGAGCTGCTGCAGCGCGCCCATGCGGCGTCCGGTGTTGCGGGGTTGAGCTCCCACATCAAGCAGGTCTACTTCGACGCCCTCAAGCTCAACGTCGGCGTGTTGCAGGAGATCCGCGGCGACCTTGACCGCATCGGCGCCGGCGTGGAGCGGCTGCGCGACAGCGACGCTGGCAAACCGGACACCGACATGCTGCTGGCCATCGCATGCGGCCTGTACGTGATGGTGCGCAAGTCGGTGGGGGAGAGCATCCGCGCCCAGGCCGACCAGGTGCTCGACGTCTCGGCCATCGAGGGCTACTTGAGGGGCCGCTGATGTTCGTCAATCACCGCACCCCCGACAACACGCTGCGCTCGTGGCTCGCGCTCGGCGTCTTCGCGGCCATCATCGGCGGGTGGATCGCCGGTGTGGCGCTCTACTACCGGCTTCCCGCATCCCTGTTCGCGCGCGGCCTCTGGTATGCGGCCAAGGAAACGCCGGGCATCCCGGCGCTTTGGCTCGGCCCTGCCGTCGGTTTGCTCCTCGGCATCCTGATGCTCGCCCTCTGCGCGAAGCGCTACGCCAACCACTTCGGCGGTGCCGTGTTCATCACGCGCCTCCGCGGCCCGAAGATGGTCAGCCAAACCCTCCTGGCCGAGCAGACCCGCAAGGGCGGCCAGCAGCTGCGCTTCGCTGGCATTCCGATTCCGAAGGAGGTCGAGAACACGCAATTCTTCGTGGGTGGATCCACCGGCACGGGTAAGAGCGTGTGCATCAGCGACTACATCGAAAGCGCGGTGGCCCGCCACGACCGCGTCATCTGCGTGGACCCGGATGGCGCGTCGATGCGCTACTTCTACGCCCCCGGCGACGTGATCCTCAACCCCTTCGACCAGCGCAGCCAAGGCTGGAGCATCTTCAACGAGATCCGCACCAGCTTCGACTGCGAGCAGTACGCGATCAGCCTGATCCCGCGCAGCCCCTCGACCGAGCAGGAAACCTGGAACAGCATGGGACGCACGATCGTGAGCGAAACGCTCACGGTCCTGCTGCGGCAGGGCGCGGGGACGACGGAGCGCCTGGTCTACTGGCTCACGACGGCCAGCAACGACGACCTTAAGGCGCTGCTGGCGGGAACGCCGGCGGCAGGGTGCTTTCACGGCGCCCCTGACACGCTCGCCAGCATCCGCACGGTGCTTACCCAGTACATCACGCCGCACAAGTACCTGCCCTCGGGCGACTTCTCCTTCCGGGATTGGCTCGACACAGGCAGGGGGAGCCTGTGGATCACCTGGCGCGAGGACATGCTGCAGGCCCTGAAGCCGCTGATCTCATGCTGGGTCGACGTCACCTGTGCAAGCGTCCTGTCGATGCCGGAAGACCCGAATCGCCGCATGCACCTGGTGTGCGACGAGCTCGATTCGCTGGAGAAGCTGAACTACATCATCGATGCGGCGACGAAGGGCCGGAAGAAGGGGCTGCGGATCATGCCGGGGGTGCAGTCGCTGGCGCAGCTCAACGACATCTACGGCAAGGACGATGCGCTCACGCTGCGCAACTGCTTCCGAAGCGCCTTCCTGTGTGGCATCGGCGAGCTCGACACCTACACCGCCGAGGAGTTCTCTCGCGGACTGGGCGAGCACACGGTGCTGCGACGTGCACCGAGCGTGTCGGTCGGCACCGCAGGGGGCAAGGGGACGATCTCGCATCGCCAGGACACCGAGCGGCTCGTCTCGCCGGCGGAGTTCCATCTGCTGCCGAATCTCACCGGCTACGTGAAGCTGGCGGGCAACTACCCCATCGCGCGCGTGACGATGAAGTACAAGGCCCGACCGCTGGTAGTCGCGCCGATGGTTATGGCGGACGGGTTTCACGATCGCCCGCAGGAAGAGAATCTGCTCTTCAGCGCGCCGACGGGGACGACGGCTGCGGCCGCTCGCGAGGGCGTCCCGGCAGCGGCAACGACCTGAGGACGGGAGGGAGCCGCATGCTGTCCTTCAAGTTCGTGACCAGCGCCTCGGGCGCGGCCCACTACTTCGAGACCTCCGACGACTATTACGGCAAGGAGGGCCATCGCGGGGAATGGATCGGGCACGGGGTGATCGACCTCGGACTGGACGGCGCACAGGCGGTCGATCGCGAGACCTTTCAGAACCTGCTCGATGGTGAGCTGCCCAACGGCAAGCGCATTCGATTGAGCCAGACCAAGGGCAGCAAGGACCGCAAGGGGATCGACTTCACCTTCAGCGCGCCGAAGTCCGTCAGTATTCAGGCGCTGGTGCAGGGGGACCAGCGCATCGTCGCTGCCCACGACGCGGCCGTGAGGAGGAGCCTCGAGCTCATGCAGGAGTTCGCCGCCACCCGCAAGAAGCAGGCAGGGCTGTCGTTCCGCGAACGCACCGGCAAGCTGGTCGCGGCGACCTTCCGCCATGAACTGTCGCGGGCGCAGGACCCGCAGCTGCACACCCATGCCATCGTCATGAACCTGACCCAACGCGCCGACGGCGAGTGGCGCGCGCTGTCCAACGAGGACCTGCTCAAGAACGTCAAGATGGTCGGCGCGTTCTACCGCGCGACGCTGGCGGCCGGGCTGAAGGCGCTGGGATTCGATCTGCGCGAGACCCGCAAGGGCGGCTGGGAGTTGGCACACATCCCGGATGCGGCCATCCAGCATTTCAGCCAGCGTAGCCAGGAAATCGAGCAGCTGCTGGCGGGGCGCGGCCAGGACCGCGACAACGCCTCGACGGCACAGAAGCAGATCATCACGCTGGCCACGCGCCGCAAGAAGACCGAGAGCGATCGGGCTTGGCTGCGCCAGCATTGGCGGCAGACGGCACGCGAGGCCGGCGTCGACCTCGGCGCACAGGATGGATTCGCGCACAGCGCGAACAAGGCGGCCAGCCGGGCCGGCGATGCCGTCGTCGAGAAGCTCACTGGCAGGAGCGCGGCACTGAAGGCAGCCGACGAGGCGATCGATTTCGCGATCGCGCATCTGGCCGAACGGCAGGGGATCTTCTCGCGCGGAGAGCTGCTGGAAGTGGCGTATGGGCGCGCGGCGATCCGGACCACGACTTCTGCCGTGGAGGCCGCGCTCCACAAGGCCGCGACCGATGGGCGCTTGCTACCGGAACTGCCGCTGTACCAGACCGCTCGCTCGCTCAACATCAGTGCCGGCGAACTGGCGAAGGACCCGCGCGCCAGCCGTTTCAAGGGCCATGACGAGTTCGAGAAGCTGACGCGGGCGTCATGGATCGCCCTGACCATGTCGGCGCGCGGTCAGACGCAGGGGCAGGCCGAAGCATCGGTCGACGCCGCGATCCGGCGCGGCGCATTGGTCTCAGCCGAGGCGCGCTTCGCAACGCCTGAAGCCAGACGCAGCGAGATCCGCCTGCTCGCGATCGAGAAGAATGGCCGGGGCAGGGTGCCGGCGGTCGCGTCACCCGAGACGGTCGCCACCCTACTGGCGTCGAGCGACCTGAATGCTGGCCAACGCGAAGCCGTGGCCATGGTGCTGACCGCGCGCGACCGGTTCGTGGGGATCCAGGGGCTGGCCGGCACCGGCAAGAGCCACATGCTGAGCAAGGCGGTGCAGGGCATCAAGGCGCAGACGGCCAAGCTCTCCGGCCGGCACGGCTACCGCGTCATCGGGCTCGCGCCCTACGCTTCGCAGAACCAGGCACTGGCGTCGCTCGGCATGGAGTCGCAGACCCTGGCCTCGTTCCTCGCGCGCACCAGCCAGCACCGCATGCTGGATCGCCACGCCATCGTGTTCCTGGACGAGGCCGGCGTCGTGCCCGCGCACCAGCTGGAGAAGCTCATGGCCCTCATCGAGAAACACGACGCGCGCCTGGTACTCACCGGCGATCGGAAGCAGACCCACGCCGTGGAAGCCGGCAAGCCCTTCGAGCAGCTGCAGGACGCCGGCATGACCAAGGCGTTCCTGACCGAGATCAAGCGCCAGAACAACGAGAGCATCCGCGCGGCCGTGGTGCACGCGGCGAATAACGAGGTACCGGCCGCGGTGTCAGTGCTCCAGAACACTGTGGTGGAGGTGAAGCAGGACGCGCGGCGGCACGCCCGCATTGCCGAGGCGTATGTCGGGCTTCCCGAGGGCGAGCGCAGGGAAACGTTGATCGTCGCGGGCACCAACGATGCGCGGCGCGCCATCAATGCGCTGGTTCGCGAGGGTCTCGCCCTGCCCAGCGGCGACAAGGTCGAGATTCTGATCAACGTCGACATGACGCGCGCGGAGCTCCGGTCGGCGCAAAGTTACGAGGCCGGGCAGGTCGTCGTGCCGCAGCGCACCTACATCGAAGAACGGGGCGAGACGTTGACCAAGGGCGAGCAACTGCAGGTCGTGAGCCACGACATCCGACGCAACGAACTGACGGTCGAGCGCGAAGGCGGGCAGCGCTTCAGCTTCGACCCTTCCCGGCAGTCGATGTTGCGGGTATACGAGCGCGAGAGCGTGGACTTGGCGCCGGGCGACTGGGTGCGCGTCAGCGCCAACGACAAGACCTTGGGGATCTGCAACGGGGGGCGCTACCAGGTTGCGGCCGTGGACGCGATGCACGTGACACTTAAGGGCGGAGACACGGACGTCCGCATCGATCGCCGCCGGCCGGTGCACCTGCAACACGGCTATGCGAGCACCATCCATTCCGCGCAGGGCCTGACCAAGAACCGGGTGCTCGTGGACGCCAACACCAAGAGCCTCACCAGCAACCGTGCAGTCTTCTACGTGGCCATTTCGCGGCCGCGCAACGAGATCACTCTGTTCACGGACGATGCGTCGAAGCTCGCGGCGGCCATGAGCCGGGAACCCAAGAAGTTCGCCGCGTTGGAACTGCGCAATCAGCGCAATGAAGCGATGGTTTTGAGAACCAAAGTTGACCGAGCAGCGCGCAGCAAGCTGGCCGCGCAAGTCAGGATCCGCCCGCCAACCGCGCGCCCTGCGATGGAAGCACTTAGAGTTCGACGTTAGCGGTGGAAGTTGCCACCCGAAGGAAAGCAAACCGTCGTGGCTCGCGAGGTCAATCATGAATGCACGGGACTCGATCATGGCTACTTCCCTGATGGTCGTCTTGGCGCTCGGTGCGCCAGCGACCGCTGCGGCGCAATGCGTGCGGGATGCGTTCCTGGCCGTGAGCGGACCGGCACCGGCCGGCATGCAACGCAGTGTCGTCGAGCTGACGGAAGCACAGCTCATGGCGCTCCCGGTCTCCACCATCACCACTGCTACCGAATGGACACCGGTCAGCCGTTTCGATGGTCCCCTGCTGAGCGATGTGCTCAAGCTCGCCGCGGTCCAGGGCCGGGTGCTTCGGGTCTTCGCGCTGGACGACTACTCGATCTCGATTCCCTGGAGCGACCTCGCGCAATACGGCGTGATCCTGGCGCACACGCGCGATGGCGAGCGCATGACGCGGCGCCGGTTCGGTCCGCTCTTCGTGATCTATCCGCGCGACAAGTTCGCCGCGCTGCAGACGCCGACCATGGGCGCGCGCTTCATCTGGCAGGTGTGTCGCATTGATGTGGAATGAGTTCACAGCGAAATGGCCCAAGCGCTGGCGTCTGTACGTCGTCCTGGCGCTGTTTCCGGTCCTGATCTTCGCGCCGATCCTGTGGTACTTCTCGCCGCGCCTGTCGTCGTGGCTCAATGAAGAACCGCTCGAGGGCTTCTATTGGTCGGCGGCGCAGTACCAGATCGCCTTCGGCAAGCTGCGCGAGCAGTTGCTGATTGCCGCGGCTGCCGGCTCGGCCCTCGAGCCCGTCGATTCCGCCGAGCTCGTGATGCGCGGCGAGGTGCTGCTCTCCAAGGGGCGGCTGCTGACCGAGCCGTCGGTGAGCCGATCGCGTCTGCAAGCAATCCCGGGCTTCGAGGAGAGTGCCACGCAAATTGCGCGCTTCGACCAGGAGGTCAGCGAGATCCTGCATCGGCCGGATCTGTCGGCCGTGGATGCCAAGGAAGCCCTGAACGAGTTCGATGCCTTGGACGCCACTGTTGTGCGCTTGGCCAATGCGGCGCGCCAGCGCGAAATCGACGGGCGGTCGTCCGTGTTCGAGGCCATCAAGCAGGACGAGCACGATGGGCTGATCCAGGCGCTGCTGGTCTGGGCGGTCTGCATGGGTTGGCTCGGCTGGATCCTGCTGGCGCACCGGCGCAAGCAGCAGCTGGCGCACGAGCGGCTGCGAGCGCTCGAAGCCGAGCGCCTGGCCAGGGAGCAGCTGGATCAGGCCATGAAGACGAAGGTGCAATTCCTGAGCATGGTGAGCCACGAGCTTCGCTCGCCCCTGCAGGCCATTGTCTCGTCGGTCGACGTGCTCAACCTGCAGATTCCGCCCTCCGAACGCCTGAGCGCGATCCAGCGCATCCGGCGCTCTGCGCTGATGCTCGGCGTGCAGCTGCGCGACCTGCTGACCATCGCACGCGGCGAGGCCGGGCGGCTGGAGATCAATCCCGAATCGTTCGAGGCTAGCGCCCTGGTCGAGGACGTGGCCGATGTGGCCGCGCATGCCGCCCGCGAAAAGGGGCTGCAGTTCCACACGCAGGTGCCTGAGGAGCCGGTGTTCGCGCGGGCCGACGTGCAGCGTATCAGCCAGGTACTGGCCAACCTGGTGAGCAACGCGGTCCGCTACACGCGCGCCGGCCAGGTCTCGTTCTCGCTGGAGACGCCCGTAGAGCAGGACGGCCGCATCGTCTTCGTGGTCTCCGACACGGGGCCAGGCCTGCCCGAGCGTGCCGTCGCCCGACTGACGGCGCCGCGCAGCAGCGATGACGAATTGCGCCCGAGGCAGGACGGTTCGGGGGTCGGACTCATGATCGTCAGGACCGTCATCGAGCACCTGGGTGGCACGATCGATGTGGCAGTTATGCCGGGCGCCGGCACGCGCATCACCGTCGCGATTCCTGTTGTGTTCGAGGATCCGGATGCGGTTCCCAACGACGCGACGGCAGACGGCCTGGTGCTGGTGGCGGAGGATCAGGCCGTGATTTCCGCCTCGGTGGTGGCGCTGGTCGAGGGGCTGGGCCACCCCTGTCATGTGGCCGACTCGGGATCTGCCGCGATGGAGCTGCTGTCCGAGCACGCCTACGAGACGGCCTTCATCGACCTGGACCTGCCGGAGATCGGCGGCGTGGAGCTGGCGAGACGCGTGCGGCGCAACCCCGGCCCCAATCAGAATGCCTACCTCGTGGCGATCACTGCGGCGCGCCCCGAGATCGAGGACGACCCGTTCGATCAGGTTCTGGTCAAGCCGGTGGAGGGGCTGCGCGTCCAGTGGCATCTAGCCCATCGGTCACGAGCGCGGAAAGAAGGAAAGGCGGCTGCATCGGTCTCTCGACCAGTTGCGCCTTGACCGACCTGCGAGCGCTGCTCAGCAAGTTGTCGCTCGACGGACCGCCATCGCACTTGGTCCCGGTTTCGGACAACGGGCGCGACCTCCAGTTCTATCTTTGATGTGCCGTCGGGCCGGACCTAGGAAGCGTTGTCGTCTACGGCCCCGGTGCTGATGGAAAGCGGCCGTCGCAGGGGTTCTTCGAGTTCGTCGAGCGAGCCGCGCGCGGCGGCATTTCCGAGCCGATACCAGCTCAGTGACACAAGCCTTTCCTACGGATGGGGTTGAGGTCCGTCGATGCCCGGGTGGTGAAAGGGAATGGCTCGGCGGGCCGCCTTGCCGAACGCCTCGCATGGTTTTTATAAAGTGACAAAGGCGCGCCGCCGCGGAGCCCTCCAGCCCCGACGTTGAGCGGCAAGCACGGCCATCAGCGGACATCGAGGAAGTGGCGCCAAATGGATGCAATGGCTAGGGTCTATCTGTCGTGGCTAGCAGGACCGCTGCTCGCCGTGACACTGGTCGCCATCGTATTCGGCGTCAACGGAGGCCCAGGGCTACTACTCCTTGCGCTGGTCGGCGGGCTGTCCGCAGCGTCTGAGGACGCTGACCTCTATCCATGGGTCTTCATCGACCCCGCGAGCGCGGTAGGCCAGCTCGCCTGGAAGGTGCGAAAGAGCGACGGCAGAAATCTTGTGCCCTTCGCGTCTGTGGGAGACGACCGCAAGGACATCGCGTGCTTCGATGGCGATGACCTGTCAGGAAACCCTGAGGTTTTGATTTTGGTTGTTGACGGCTCGCGCCGGCAATACTCGTTCTCTGACTTCGCGGCTTGGAGAACCGCCGCCGCGGAAGATGCAGACGCTTGGCGCCGCGCGCACGGCTCCTTGCGGTAGTCGCCCGCATCCGGCCAACTGCGGACCTTCGCCACCCGCTCCACGAATCGCCGGGCAGCTAATTTCCCTGTGATGGCCATGCGCCCCAGACTTTGCGCTCGCAGACAATCAAGGGGCAGAATCTCTCAATGCACGAAGCCCCGCCCGATACGCCCCAGCCGCGAAACCCGCTGCACGGCCTGACGCTAGAGACCATGGTTCGTGCACTGGAAGCTCACTATGGGTGGGCCGACCTCGCGAAGCGAATACCGGTGCGCTGCTTCTCGCACGACCCTAGCGTCCAGTCGAGCCTGAAATTTCTCCGCAGAACGCCCTGGGCACGAGAGAAGGTGGAAGGGCTCTATCTATTCATGCTGAGGGAAAAAAGGCGGATGCAGCGGCTCCCTGACTGAGAGCCGCCACAAGCGGAGTACGCAGCCATCGCCACTTCCGGTGGCCTGGTCAAAGGAGAATCTGATGGCAAAGACGCAGGTGTTGGTGATTGGGTTGGAACCGAACCTGGTCGACTTCAGCACGATGCCAGACATGAACGCCGAAAAGGTTCGGGCCGGGCTCAAGGCTGACCAAGGAAAGCTTGCCGCGCTGGGGTACGAGGCAGAACTCTGCCTGACTGACCTCGGGGACACGGCTGCAGAGGTGGTTGCTCAGAAGCTCGCTGAAAAGCCGTTCGACTGCGTGGTCATCGGTGCCGGTATCCGGACCATCCCCGCTTACTTTCTACTCTTCGAGCAGCTGGTCAACGTGGTTCACCGGGCCGCCCCCGGAGCCCGAATTTGCTTCAACACCAAGCCCAGCGACACGGCGGAAGCCGTCCAGCGTTGGGCATAGCGCTGCGTTCGCTGGCAGCGGTCGGCCAAACCAGTCGTCCATGAAGAGGAGCCACAAGCACGTGAAGACTGAAGCAGCGCCTACCCTCGCGGGCAGGAAGCCCGATGCATTCGAGATGAAGGTGCGATTTGGTTGCGGGGCACTCCTGGGCCTGGTCGTCGGCTTGGGTATGTGCGTTAGTCTGTCGCCGTTGAGCACCCTGGGCGCATGCATGCTTGTGGGGTTCGCCGTTGCCGCCTGCGGCGTCGGCGCGGCCTACTTCGGTGACAGCTTCTGGGCTAGTCTGCGTTGGCTACGGTAGCGGCCTGGACGGCGGTTGCCGGCAAGGACCGGACCTTCCCCTCTGTCCTTTCAATCCACCCATGACTCCGCACCCATGTGCAGAGCTCGGCTCGGCGTTCTTCTTTCCGACACGCCGCGGAAGCTACCTAGCCAGGGCCGCCAATCTCTTTCTAGCGCTTTGCAATAGGCCCTCGCGTTCCGCTGGAGGCTTTGCCTTGGTCTCCCCTTGGCGGATGATTTCGACCGCAGAGAGCTCAACCAGCCTCGCCCCGAGGTAGTCCCGTGGCGTGAGGGCCGCGTACTTGGCGCTTGAAATCACGTGCACCTTGAGGTGCCGGCCGATGGACACTGAGAGCTTCTGGCATGCTATGGACATTTCCGATTCATTCGGCACCAACTGCCCGTGAACCACAACAAGTTGCACTGTCGCGTCCTTGTCCTCCCCAAGCATAAAGGCGCGCAGAATTGAATCCTTGAACTTTGAGCGCAGCATCGCGCGGATGGGCTCGGCGGCGGCGAACGACTTTAGAGCGATAGACCGAAGCTCGTTGTAGAAAACGAACGACATGTTCGCCTCGACCGTCCCAGGTTTATCGGCCTCCGACTTGTGCCTGGTCAGGATGCCGCTCTTGACGAGATGCTCCTGTGTCCGCTCAACTTCGCCTGCATCCAACTTGGCCTTCTTGGCAAGCTCCGCGACGGAAAACTTGTTGGTCGGTGCTGCGAAAACGATCTTCAGCAACTTCTGGACTTCTGGCGCGAGGAGGAAATCTGCGGCACTCATTCTGGCTTGGGACAACTGCTACTGCATCATGACGACGGTCCCCTGCCGCATGCGAACACAGAGAGGTCGTCGTTAGTTTTAACATGAAGCGCGTCACAAGGCTCAAGGCCGCAACGCACCGCTCGCTCGCCTGCGAAATTCGGCGACAACCGGGCGAAAATCGGTCACGCGCAAGTCCGCCTTCCTTTGCCAACCAGTTCTTAAGCTCTCGTGCCCCCCACCGAATTCAAGGGCTTCATCCTCACTCGCCGCTCGCGTGATGTCACGGCAGGCACCGAGATCGAGTACTGGCTGGCAACAGATGCGGGGCCGAGGAAAGTGATCCTGACCTCCCAGACCTCTGTCGCATTCGTCGAAACGAAGCACAGGGCGTCGGTTGAAGCGCACCTTGCCGCCGTGCCAGGGATGGAGGTACGTGAGGTTGAGCTGAAGACATTCCATCAGACACCCGTCGTCGGTGTCTATGCGAAGCATTTCCGCCAACTGGGTCAACTGGCACGTGCCCTCCGGGCTCAGAGCGTTGCGCTGCTCGAAGCCGACGTGCGTCCGCACGACCGCTTCCTGATGGAGCGGTTCATCACCGCCGGCGTGCTGGTGGAAGGAGGGAGGGTGGACCGCTCCACTATCGTCGACTGCAAGCTGAAGCCCGCGCCCGATTTCCGGCCGGTGTTGAAAGTGGTATCGCTGGACATCGAGACGAGCCAGGACGAGGAGCTCTATTCCATTGCGCTGGACGGGACGGTTGAACGTGTCGTCTTCATGCTCGGCGAGCCACCACCTGAGTCGGGCGAGCCCTTGGACTTCTCCCTCATCTATTGCCCGACCCGCAAGGCCATGCTTGAGAAGCTCAACGATTGGTTCGAGAGGAATGACCCGGACGTCATCATCGGTTGGAGCATCATTCAGTTCGACCTGCGAGTTCTGCAGAAGGCGGCCGACAACTGCCGGGCTCAGCTCCTTCTGGGGCGTGAGCGTCGGCCCATCGATTGGCGAACCCATCCGGGAAAGCAGGGCTACCTGTTCGCGGCCACGCCCGGCCGGGTGGTCATCGACGGCATCGACGCACTGAAAGCCGCGTCGTGGAGCTTTCCGTCCTTCAGCCTTGAGGCCGTTTCACAAGAACTGCTGGGCGAGGGCAAGGCCATCGGCGATGAGTACGACAAGATGGCAGAGATTGAGCGGCGGTACCAGGAGGACAAGCCCGCGCTCGCGCTCTACAACATCCGGGACTGCGAGCTGGTTCTGCGCATCTTCGACAAAGCGAAGCTGCTGCAGTTCATGATGGAACGTGCCCAGACCACGGGCCTACAGGTGGACCACCTCGGTGGCTCCATTGCCGCGTTCAGCCACCACTATCTGCCGCGGATGCATCGCTTGGGCTACGTGGCGCCGAACGTGGGCGAGGTTCCGAGCAAGGCCTTCCCCGGTGGGTACGTGATGGACTCGAAGCCAGGGTTCTACGACTCGGTCGTGGTCCTGGACTACAAGAGCCTGTACCCCTCGATTATTCGAACGTTCCTGGTCGACCCTGTCGGCTTTGTGGAAGGCTCGAACGCCAGCGACTCGGCATCGGTCGTGAAGGGGCCGCGAGGGACGGCGTTCTCGCGCGAGAAGCATTGCCTGCCGGAAATCGTGACCACCCTCTGGCGGGCTCGGGACGAGGCCAAGCTGGTCAAGAACGGGTCGCTGTCCCAAGCCCTGAAGCTGCTCATGAACTCCTTTGCCGGCGTGCTGGGTGCGGCCAATTGCCGCTTCTTCAATCCTAAGGTCGTATCCGCCATAACCCTGCGTGGGCACGAGATGATGAAGCTCACGCGCACATTCGTGGAGAACCGGGGTTACGAGGCCATCTATGGCGACACCGACTCCATCTTCATCTGGCTCAAGCGCACCCACACCAACGAGGAGGCGCACGCCATCGCGGCAAACCTGGTGAAGGACATCAACGACTGGTGGACACGTACCCTCCGCGAGGAGCACGGCCTGGAGAACTTCCTCGAGATTGAGTTCGACACCCACTACAAGAAGTTCTTCATGCCCACCATTCGTGGCTCAGACGTCGGAAGCAAGAAGCGCTACGCGGGCCTGAGCGTGGATGCCGCGGGCAAGGAGGAGATGGTCTACCGTGGCTTGGAGATGGCCCGCAGCGACTGGACCCCGTTGGCGCGCCAGTTTCAGGAGGGCCTGCTGTCGCGCATCTTCCACGGCGACCCTTACAAGGAGTTTGTGACCGACTACGCACAGTCGACGTTGGCTGGCCGGAAGGATGACCTTCTCGTCTACCGAAAGCGCCTGCGCCATCGCCTCGATGCCTACCAGGTCAACGTGCCGCCGCAGGTTCGTGCGGCTCGCATCGCCGACGAGTACAACGGTCGGGTCAACCGACCTCAGCAGTATCAGAGGGGTGGTTGGATTCGATACGTCATGACTCAGAATGGACCAGAGCCGCTGGAAACGCGCCGTTCCCGCATCGACTACGAACACTATCTGACCAAGCAGCTCCAGCCAATTGCTGACGCCATTCTTCAGCCCATGGGGGAGAAGAATTTCATGGCGCTGACGAGCTCACAGCAAGGTCTTTTCTGAACGTCTCCCCAGGTTTTGAACCCTTCTGTCGGGAGGACAAGTCTCAGTGGCCAAGCTCAGCCTCTTGCGCTTCTCTGTGAGCGCGTGCCTTGCCGCCGCGTACTTCCGCTTCGAGCCCACGCTCCAATGAGCCGACAGGCTACTCGGCCACAACCGGTCTTTCGGCGACCGGACGCAATTCGGCCGACTTTCGCGGCGCCACACATGGGTTTCCGGATGAGCAGGGGCGCGTTGGCGGGTGTTCAGAAGATGGTCTGACGTACCGGAGCTTTCGGACCGGACCATTAAGAAGCCAATGCACTGCCTGGTAGCAAGCAAGCCGAGCGCCCGGCTGACTCTTCTTTATGTCGCCTCCGCAGGCACCGCCAACACCGCCGCGAAAACCCGCCCGTCCTGAACCGTGGCAGTGGATGCATCGTTGCATCCCCGCAACTTCAGCAGACGCAAGTCTAGTACTTTGGTCTAGCTTTCGTGGTCCAAATGTCTCACATGGTTACATTATGAAGGTCGAGTGCGAGCCAACCTGGCCCCCGTGCTGCGACACACTTCAGGAACCAAGAGATGAAATTGTGGAGCGCAGTCGCTGCGGGGGCGATGCTGATGGTGGGACTGGTCGGATGTGGAGGCGGTGGGGGTGGAGGCGGCGGCATGCTGCCTATCCTGCCGACCGCACCGACGTCGATAACCACGACGGTCAAGGTCAACGGTGCGACCGCTGCGGTTGACGCCAACGGCCAGTTTCCTGTGAAGCCGGGCGACACGGTGGAGATCGCGCCGAGCCAGGACGCCAACTGGAGCAGTGCCAGCGCTCCTGCCGACGCGGTCATGCTGCGCAATCTCAATACGACGAGCACCAAGTGGAGCGCCCAGATCGTCAACACGACGACAGATGCGGCCACTATCACGGTCACTGCCAGGGCCACTGCGAATGCTTCGGTGGCCAAGGATACCGTCCTGAAAATCGCGGCGGGCGATGCGCGCAATGCTTCTTATCGCGTTTTCTCCACCAACGGTTCGCAGCTGACGCTCGCATTGAACTTCGACACGATGAGCTACATGATGACGGATGGTGCGGGCGCGGTGGCGACCGATGCCTTCGTCGCCGATCCTCAGGTGAGCGACGGCTATGTCTTCAAGAGTTCGCGCATCTCGACGCCCGTGAACAACGCGCGTTTCCGGCTGGCGGCCAACACCGTGGTCGGCGCATTTCCGTTCGCCGTGTTGACCGCGGCGACGCCGACGTTCGCGGTGCAGCCCTTCATCGCCTCCAAAGCCCTGGTTACCTCGCAGGCCGCGTTGGCCGGCACCTACAACAGGCTGGGCATTAACCTGAACTCGAGCGGTCGCGACTCCAACATTCGTGGCGTCGAGGTCACGGCGGGCGGGGCGCAGGTGCTCATGTGCAACGAGGTCGCAATCACGCCGATCGTCAACTGTCCTCCGGCCTCCCTCCTGACGTACACGGTGAGCCCCGGCACGTCGCCATCGAGCTGGCGCATTGTGAACGTGGCGAACCCGAACGACAGCGGCGCCTTCTCGGTCGCGACCATCAACGGGCAGAACGTGTATCTCTCGGCCGGCAGCTCACCCAATGGCGACGTCGTGTTCCGCGTCGGCACGCCACAGGTCGCAGCCTGGCCTCTGACGACCGGCATCGCCTCTGACACCGACGGAACCTGGGGGCCCATAGCCCTCGATACCACCAATTTTGGCTACAACTTTGTCCGCGCGGACGCCAGCAGCGGCTCGCTCGCCTTCGGTCTCCAACTGATAGGGCAGCCCACCACGCTCAACATCCGCGCTGACACGACGGCCGGGCCGGGCCACTGGTTCGCAGTGCAAGGTGCGGGGCTCACCGCAGTCGTCGGCGCACGCGGGCCGAACGGGGGCTACATGCTGATCGGCCTAGCCAAGTGAGGCGCTAGGAGCGTCGTCGGCACCTGTGAAGGCCGCGAGGACCCCGAGGGCTTGCGGCCTTTTCGTTGAGCATACCCGCGGCTGCCTACTGGGAGCCTCAACCTACTTGAATGCTATGGACGGACGAGTCCTCGCGCCTTACGGCCAGGGAGATACTGCCCAAGGCCCCTGACGGCCGAATGGCGCGGGTCGGCCAACAGCAGACCTTCGACATGAGGCACCAAATGTGACCGGCAGCATCGGGTTCTATGCAAGTCAGGCCGACCAAGAAGCCTTGGAGAGCTTCGCCTTGTCGCTCGGCCTCCGGCTCGTCTCGCCAAAGCTCGGGCAAGCCGTGAACGCCAGCCCAGCGTTTGGGCCGTTTTGCTATCTGAGCGCCGTCGCCGAATCCGAACTGCATCCCTACGGCACGCCTCAGGTGCTTCTGACAGATGCGCGCGACCCAATGCTTACCTACATGCGGAGCTACTTCAAGAGTCCATACCTCGTATGCGGGCACATCCAACACAGTGACGACGTTCGGGCGCTTGCACAACTAACCCGGCCTTACTACTCCCAGCTGGCCCGCTGGATAAAGGCAAACTGGACCCGCTTGCCAGGCGGCAGCTACTACATCGGCGACGAGGCGCAACGTCTTGTGGCGGCCGGCGCACAAATGGTCAGTGCAATGCCTGGAACGTTCGAGTTCCAGCAATGACGCCGCGTATCGGCCATGAGCTGATGTTCAAGAAGGTCCGCTTCGCGGAGGCACTCTTGGCAAGCCGCAAGTCGTTGAATCGCCCGGATGGTGCGCGACGACCTCGCGCGGCATCGCACCGCGATGCACTGAGCCTGCCGGGCCTGCTCAGCCCACCGCATCCCAGTATGGCGGGTCGCCGAAGGCCTCGCGCAGGCAGTCGACGAGTGCGCGCAGCTTGGCCGATGCGCGACGCCCTTCCGGATGAGCGACGTAGACAAACTCCTGCGCGGCGGCCTGGCCCACTCCGACGTTAACGAGCGAACCGGCCTTCAAGGCCGCGCCGACGATGAAGGTCGGCAGCAGCGCCAGGCCCAGGCCCGCAAGCGCAGCGTCGAGCATCATGTCGCCGTTGTTGACGCGCAGTGCCGCTGCGGGGCGCACGAACTCGTCGGAGCGCACGTCGATGAAGCGCCAGTCGGCGACGCCACGGTTCAGGTAGTAGACCGCTCGATGCTGTTCAAGGTCGGCGAGCGACTTCGGCCGGCCGTTGCGCTTCAGGTATTCCGGCGAAGCGACGAGGCAGCGCCGGCTCGTGGCCAGCGTCCACGCGACCAGCCGCGTGTCCGCGATCGCGCCGTGGCGAATGACCGCGTCGAAGCCGTCTGCCGAGGCGTCGACCCGTCGGTCGTCGAGTTCCAGCGTCAGTGAGATGCTCGGGTTCTTCGCGAGGAACGGGTACAAGGCCGGTCCCAGATGCATGCGGCCGAAGGTGACACCCGCGGAGAGACGCATCGGCCCGGTGAGCTTTCCGCGACGTTCGCTCACCTCGGCCGCCGCATCGTCGACTTCGCGCACGATGCGCACCGCGCGCTCCAGGAAGGCGGCGCCGTCCTCAGTGAGGCTGAGCTTGCGCGTGGTTCGATGGAACAGCGGTGCGCCCAGGCCGCGTTCCAGTTCGGCGAGGCGCTCGCTGACGACCGACTTTGACAGGTTGAGCCGCCGCGCGGCCGCGCTGATCGAACCGACCTCCGCGATGGCCACGAAGCTCGAGATCCCATCCAGCTTGAGCATGCCTTCTCCTAGTTGCAGGCTTCAAGGCCATTGTCCGACCTTTCCGAACAAAAGAACCGAAACCTGCCGGCTTATCAAAACAACCGTCCCTGAGCACACTGAGCCCATCGATTCATCCACTCCCACCACTTCAAGGAGACTGATCATGGGCAAGAGACTCGAAGGCAAGGTTGCCATCGTTACCGGCGCAAGTTCCGGCATTGGCCGCGCCTCGGCGTTGCTGTTCGCGGCCGAAGGTGCGAAGCTGGTCGTCGGCGCGCGTCGCGCCTCCGAACTGGACAAGCTGGTCACAGAGATCAACGCCACCGGCGGCGAGGCCGTCGCGCTGGCTGGCGACGTGCGCTCGGAGGACTACGCGCGGGGGCTGGTCAACCTGGCGGTGAAGCGCTACGGCCGCCTCGACGTTGCGTTCAACAACGCCGGCACGCTCGGCGAAGGCGGCGCCAGCACCGGCGTGTCCGAGGCCGGCTGGAACGATGCGCTCGCCATCAATCTGACCGGCTCGTTCCTCGGCGCGAAGCACCAGATTGCGCAGATGCAGAAGAACGGCGGCGGCTCCGTGATTTTCACCTCGACCTTCGTCGGCTACACGGCAGCCTTCCCCGGCGTGGCGGCGTACGCGGCGAGCAAGTCCGGCCTCATCGGACTGACGCAAGCCCTGGCAGCGGAATACGGCCCCCAGGGCGTGCGCGTCAACGCGATCCTGCCCGGCGCCGTCGACACTGCGATGTACCGCGACATGAACGACACGCCGGAGTCGCAGTCGTTCATCACCAACCTGCATGCGCTCAAACGCGTCGCCAAGCCGGAAGAGCTGGCTCGATCCGTGCTGTATCTTGCGTCCGACGACGCCAGCTTCGTCACCGGCACGGCCTCGCTCGTCGATGGCGGCGTCTCGATCACCCGCACCTGAACCTAAGGAGAACCACATCATGTTCAGCCCTCTGAAACGTGCATTGGGGATCGGCCTGCTGGCGGCCACCTCCCTAGCGGCCACCCTGTCGGCGCATGCACAGCCCAAGCCCTATCCATCCAGCTTCAAGACCATGTCGGTGCAGGCCGATGGCGTGAAGTTGCATGTCCGCGTCGGTGGCAAAGGACCGGCCGTCGTGCTGATCCACGGCTTCGGCGACACCGGCGACATGTGGTCGCCACTCGCAGCGGCGCTGGCGAAGGATCACCGCGTCGTCGTTCCCGACCTGCGCGGCATGGGCCTGTCGTCCAAGCCCGAAGGCGGCTACGACAAGAAGACCCAGGCCGGCGACGTCCGTGCCGTTCTCGACCAGCTCAGCATCGACAAGGCCGACATCGTGGGCCACGACATCGGCACCATGGTGGCCTATGCGTACGCCGCGCGCTATCCCGACAAGACCACCAAGCTGGTCGTGATGGATGCGCCGGTTCCTGGCGTCCCGCCCTGGGAGCAGATCGTGCGCTCGCCCGCGCTGTGGCACTTCGATTTTGGTGGCAAGGAAGCGCTGCGCCTGGTGAAGGGACGCGAGCGCATCTACCTCGACCGCTTCTGGAACGAATTCGCCGCCGACCCCACGAAGATCGACGAAGGCACACGCGCCCATTACGCCAAGCTTTACGCCCGACCGGGTGCGATGAAGGCCGCGTTCGCGCAGTTCCTGTCGATCCGCAAAGATGCCGAAGACAATGCCGAGTCGGTCAAGACCAGGCTGACCATGCCGGTGCTTGCGATCGGCGGCGAGAAGTCGTTCGGCGCCAACGAGGCCGTGGTGATGCGCAATGCCGCGACGAAGGTGACCGAACTGGTCGTTCCAGCGTCAGGCCACTGGCTAATGGAAGAGGCGACGGACACGACGGTGAAGGCCGTGCAGGAGTTCCTGGCGTCTCCGTAAAACATCGGCTCGCCTGTCGGCTGATGGTGGAATGACAGGTCGGGGCCGGTACCGATACGACCGGCCGCTTCGCGGCGATGAGTTAAGGGGGGCGCGGTCAATCCGCTCGGCTACTGAATCGTCTCGTCCGCCAGCAGCAGCAGAGGCTGCGGGATGTTGAGTCCGAGGGCCTTGGCGGTCTTGAGGTTGATCACCAACTCGAATTTCGTGGGTTGCTCGACCGGGAGCTCCTGTGGCTTGGCTCCACTGAGTATCTTCGCGACGTAACTCGCCGCCCGCCGATAGAGATCGAGCAGGTTCGGCCCGTAAGTCATCAGCAGGCCTGCTTGCGCATAGTCCTTCAGAGCGTGAATGGCAGGCAGGCGATGCTTGAGCGCCAAATCTGCAACCTGCCGCCGGCGCTGGTAGAACAACGAGCCGAAGACGATGGCAGCACCGACCCGCTCGCCGAGCATCGCCGCGAACGCGCCATCCAGTTCATCCAGGCTGCGAACCTCGACGACGTAGAGCGTCACACCCAGTTTCCGCGCGGCGGCCTCGAGTTCGGTGAAGCCACTACTTCCGTAGTCGGCCTGCCGGAGAACTCCCACCCGGGACAGTCTGGGAACGATCTCCGTCAGCAGTCCGAGGTTCTTGCTGAATAGCTTGGCGCTCGCATCGCTCGTCAAGCCGGTCACGTTTCCACCGGGTCGCGCCAGATTCGCGATGATCCCCGCGCCCACTGGATCGATTGCGGCGATCATGATGATCGGAATTGTCGAGGTCGCGCGCTTGGCGATTGCGGCCAGCGGCGTGCTGCCGGTGACGATGACATCCACGCGCAGCCGCACCAGTTCCGCAGCAAGTTCCGGAAGCCGCTCCAGCCTGTCTGCGTTCCGGTGTTCGAAGACGATGTTGCGCCCTTCCACATAGCCGAGATCGCGCAGCCCCTCCACGAGTGCGCCGAGCAGCGGCGGCACGTCCGCCGTCCCGACCAACAGAACGCCGACTCTATAGACCTTTGCCGCCTGTCGCGCCGTCACAGCGAGCGGTTTGGCAACAACTGTCCCGGTTGCGATCAGGAAGCACCTGCGCTGCACGCTGTTCATGCTCTTTCCTCTCCGGAAACGCTGCCAAAAAGTCTACGCCTGAACGCCATGCTGCAGGGTCAAGAGTGCCGTCGAACGTCAGCTTCGGAGTGACTAGGCGCGACGTCTGGTTGTGGCCCACTACCGGTCGCTCGCCAATGTCCTCCAATTTGCTCGTAAGCAGACCTTCGAGTCGCAGGCAAGTGCAGCGCGGAAACGCAAACTTCTCCTCCAACGACCGACCAGCCCGCGTGTTGGTTTCGTTCTCGTAGTCCCATCGCGTGCCCCCGGCCAGAATCCGCGCCGCGGCTCCTGCGGCATCAGGACGAGGCGCCCGGCTGCCTTGGGGGTGTAGCCGCGAGACCGCTCAACACCGTGTCGAGTCCGGTCCTCCCCTTTCGCGTCGCGCCGGCAGCGGCCTCGAACTCGATCCAACCTTCGTTGAAGCCGTCCAGCATCCGCATGCGTGGTAGGGGGTTGGCCATGCCCTGCGAGCGAAACAGCGCTTTCCACGTCGCGCGCGGCACGGCGCGGGCGACGACTTCGCGCCCGAGCAGTCGGCCCAGCGTGGCAGCTAGCACTGATGGCGTGACCCGAACCGGCCCCTCGAGTTCGATCACCCGGGGCCCCTCCCAGCTGTCTTGCAGCATCTGCGCCGCCGTCTCAGCAACATCCGCCGTCGCGACCATGGGCACCGGCTTGTCGAGCGGCTGGAGGAAGCTCGACACTACGCCCAGCGACCGCGCGTCGTCAATATCCCAGGCGGCATTCTCCATGAACCATGCGGCGCGCAGGAAGGCGATCGGCATGGACAGTGCGGCAAACGCGCGCTCCATCATCTGCAACTGCGTCAGCAGGTTGACTTGCGCGGCCTGTGCGCCGATCGTGGACAGGGCCACCACCCGCCGGGGCCGGGCCCGCTGCAAGGCGGTGACGAGCGCAGCGACGTTCACCTGCGTTTCTGCAAAGCCCTCCGAAGGGTCGAACACCGGCGGCAACAGCACGAACACGGCTTCCGCGGCGGAAAACGCGCGAGCCAGCGCGGCCGCGTCGTCCATCGATGCGAAGGCGGTGTCGCAACCCAGGGCCCCCAAGGCCGCGGCCTTGGCCTTGTCTCGCAAGACAGCCCTGGCCGGCAAGCCTGCCGCCCGCAAGTTTCTGATGACCTGGCCGCCCACCTTGCCGGTGGCTCCCGTGACGACGAACATCTTCTTTCTCCTGCTTCGGCGCACCGCGCGCCGGTTGACGAGATTCTGCGGAGCTTGCCAGCAAAGAGCGATAGCATGAAAAGCATTTCGTTCATGCGTGGAAATCATCAATGACCCATTTCAGCGCTCAGATGCTCGAAGGCATCGATGTCCTGGCGGCCGTTGTCGACACGCGCAGCTTCGGACGCGCCGGCGAAGCGCTCGGCATGTCGCAGTCTGGCGTGAGCCGCGCCGTCGAGCGGCTGGAGGCACGGCTGGGCATCCGGGTGTTCGATCGCACCACCCGATCGGTGCGACTGACCGAAGAGGGGCGGCGCTTCTACGAGGAGGTCATGCCGCTGGTCAGCGCGCTGGCGGAAGTCACCGCCAGGGCCGCGGGTGGCGCAGCGGCCGTGCGGGGCCGCCTGCGGGTGAACATCGACCCCTTCTTTTCCAGCCTCATCCTGGCTCCGCGACTGGGGGCCTTCCTGGACAGCCACCCGGACCTGGAGATCGAATTGCGCAGCCGCGACGACCTGGGCGACATGGTGGCCGAAGGCTTCGATCTGGCGATTCGATTCGGACATCCGCGACCTTCCTCCCTGGTGGCGCGAAAGCTGCTCGACACGCGGGTGCTGACGGTGGCGTCTCCTGGCTACATCCGGCGCCACGGACACCTGTCGGAGCCGCGGGAACTCGAGACGGGGCACCACCGGTGCATCCTGTTCCGGGACTCGACCACCGGCCGGCCCTTTCCCTGGGAGTTCCATCAGCGCCGCCGCAGGCTCACGGTTGCCGTCCACGGGGCCTTGACGGTCAACGACGCCGGCACCCTCTACAGCACCTGCCTGGCCGGCCACGGGATCGCCCAGCTGTTCGAGCTGGGGGCCGAGTCTTTCATCGCCGCGAAGAAGTTGGTGCCCCTGTTCCCGGACTGGCCGGACGAGCGCTTCCCGCTGTATGCCTACCACCCCTCCCGGCACCATGTGCCGGCCAAGACACGCGCCCTGCTGGACTTCGTGGCAAGCCTCGTGAACGAAGCCGGCGAGGGATGAGGTCGCGCCAATGCGTGAGCCGGGTGCGGCCCGCTCAACGCGCCGGATGCCGACCCGTAACCTCCCGCGGCCCCGCGCTCCCTTCGCCCTGCGAAGCATCGTCCGCATTCCGGAAAGACATACTTCTGCACCAAGCGACTGAAACGCCCAATCGTGAGCCGCTGGCCAAGGCCTACGTTCTCGCGCAGAACATCGAGTTCGGCAACGCCGGCGATATGGACACCCAAAGACCGGCTGGTTTGTCGGATTCAGCGACTGGACCAAGGGGGCATCAAGCCACCCCCGCCACGCCTGCCGACGAACCTGCTGCTGGGCTATGCGTCACGTGGTTCTCTCATCCGGCAGGCAATCCAAACGGCGAATTCAAGCCGCTGAGCGAAGGGAGGACGATGTCAGTCTTGGTGAGCCCGACCAGCGAGTTCAGGATTTGAGTTCTCGGTGACCGGCGACTTCGCGTCGCAGGATGTTATGGCGCACACCCTGCGCCGCCGTGGTGACTTTGTCATTTGGCGCCCAGACCTCTCCACCGCGCCTTTGGAGTCCAGCCGGCATGCATACTCACCGTCCGCTGGTCTCCGCAGCGATAGACGGCCACCGGCCAGGAGCGGGCGCTCGAAAAGTTAAAGCCAATGCCCGTTCTGGAGCGCACACCAGGCCTTGGCTGCGGGTAGTTGCTCGCGCTGAGCAGAACGAGCTGCGAGTCTGCTGCCGTGCTAGCCAGGAGCTAGCCTTGCCTTGGAGCGCTTCTGAGAAGCGTCCTGCATTAACCCTAGTTCTTTGATCGTGCTGGCCGCGAAGTCAATGAAAGCGGATACCGCTCGAGGCAGTTGCCTGCGGCTGTGGTAGACGAGGTGCACTCCGATCGACCCAGTCGCGAAGTCCGGCAGCACCTCTTTCAATCGTCCGGCCGTCACGTGCGGCGCACTCAGCGCTGCCGGCAGCAACGCAATGCCCATCCCGGCAATCGCCCCGGCGAGTTGCGCCGAAGCCGTGTTGGCTTGGAACGGGCCGTCGACCTCGACCGGCGCTGGAGCACGCCTCGGTCCACCCAGGCGCCAGACCGCCTTGGGGCCGCCACGGGCCGGTGCGGTGATGCAGTCGTGCGCGGCGAGATCGCGCGGCAGTGCCGGCTCGCCGCGCGCTGCCAGGTAGACAGGGCTCGCGACCAGCGTAGCCTGGCTGCTTCCGAGCTTGCGCGCGATTAGAGAAGGGTCGCGGTCGGCGCCGCGCATGGCGACGTCGATGCCCTCGCCCAGCAGGTCCACGCGCGCGTCGTTCAGCTCAAACTCCAGGCGCACCTTTGGGTGCATTTCGGTGAAGCGTGCCACGGCCTCGGCCGGGAACCAGTTGAAGAAGTCGGCTGGCGCGGCCACGCGCACCCGGCCTGCCACCTCATTTGCATCGCTGGCAACCTGGCCCGCCACGCGCTGCAGGGCATCGACCTGGTCGGCAGACTGGGCGAAGAAGTTGCGCCCGGCATCCGTGAGCACGAGCCGTCTGGTGGTGCGCTGCATCAGGCGCGCACCGAGTGCGGCTTCCAGCGCCTGCACGCGCCGGCTGGCCGTGCTGGGAGGCATGCCGAGGCGGCGGCCCGCCTCGGCAAAGCTGCCGGCCCGCACCACGTTGACGAACAGGGCGATGTCGTTCAGGTCCATGCGATGGCCGCCATGAACGCATGCGCCATGGTGCAGTTGCGGCGACGCCAGGATTTGCGGGGTGGTTCAGTTGGGATTGGCATTACGCAGATTATTGAACGAGTGCATCCCGTTGCGCCATCTTTATCTGTGATTGATGCGTTTCTACAGTTGTGGCTTCAACGGCGCAATTTCACGCCGTTACCCACCCAGGAGCCCCTCATGACCATCGTTTCCATCATCGTCGGCAGCACCCGCGAAGGCCGCTTTTCCGAAGCCCCCGCGCGCTGGATCAAGAACCACCTGGACCAGCGGGCCGGCCTGACCGCGCGCGTGCTGAACCTGCGAGATTACGACCTGCCGTTCTTCGACAGCGCCATGCTCCCGGGCATTCCAGGCCGGCCGCCCTACGAGAACGAGGCCGTGCGCCGCTGGACGGAGCAGATCGGCAATTCCGACGCCTTCGTCGTCGCGACGCCCGAATACAACCATGGCGCCCCCGCCGTGCTCAAGAACGCGCTGGACTGGGTCTACCCCGAATGGCAGCGCAAGCCGATCGGCTTCGTGAGCTGGGGCAGCGTGGGCGGCGCCCGCGCGGTGCAGCAGTTGCGCGAGACGTCCATCGAACTGCAGATGGCGCCCATCCGCAACGCCGTGCACATCCCGGTCGGCGCGATCTTTGCGCACTTCCAGGGCAAGACCGACGAGATCGCTGCGGCGCTGGCGGCCCAGGACGACCAGGCCGGCAAGCTCATCGACGACCTGCTGTGGTGGGCGCATGCGCTCAAGACCGCGCGCAACGCGACCGCGTGACGGAAGGTGATCCACATGACAGCCGTCGCACAACAAGTCGCAGACAGCGCCGCGGTCCAGCCGCGCCGGATCGTCGCCCGCACCAAGGGCCGCCGCAACGGCCCTGCAGTCCGCCTCATGAGCCCGTCGGACTTCGGCCAGCTCCTAAAACCGTTCGTGTTTCTGGACTTCTTCGACATGCAGGGCCCGCCGTTCGTGGGCGCGCTGCATCCCCACTCGGGCATCGCGACGCTGTCCTACCTGATCGACGGCCGCATGGACCTGATTGATCCCGACGGCCGAACCGTGGTGTTGCCCAGTGGTGGCGTGGAATGGATGCAGGCAGGGCGCGGCATGTGGCACGGCGGCAGCGTGGGTGACAAGAACCAGGGGCGCGTGCGCGGCTTCCAGCTATGGGTGGCACTGCCGCCTGCGCTGGAACTTGGCCCGACGGTGGCCGCTTTCCAGCCGACCGAGCAGATCGTCAGCGCAGGGCCCGCACGCGTGCTGTTGGGCCACTACGGCGGTGTTGGCAGCGCCATCGAAGCTCCCTCGCCGATGAACTTCTTGGCGGTAAAGCTGGGGGCGGGTGAGCGCTGGACGTACACCCCCCACCCGGGCACAGCGTGCTCTGGTCCTCAGCGGTGGAAGGCGTTCTGCTCGCCGATGGCGTGCGCCTGCACCCCGAGGAGCTGGTCGCTTTTGAAGAGTCGCAGGAGCCCATCGTGTTCGAAGCGCTGACGGACACGCAGTTCATCCTCGGCTCCGCCCTGCCGCACCCGCACGAGCTGGCCCTGGGCTACTACTCGGTCCACACCTCGCCGCAGGCGCTGGCGGATGGCGAGGCACACATCCAGGCGGTCGGCAGCAGGCGCTTGGTCGAACAGGGTCGACTGAGCCCGCGTGCGCTTTAAAGGCGGCAGGACGCCATGACCGCTCGCCAAGCCCTTGCCCCCGCCGCGCTGTCCCAGTTGTTCACCGACGCGCGCTCGCACCACCACTGGACCGACCGAAAGGTGCCGGACGACCTGCTGCGGACCCTGTACGAGCTTGTGAAGTGGGGGCCGACCAGCGGCAACCTGCAGCCGGCACGTATCGTCTTCGTGCGGTCCGAGGACGGCAGGCGCAAGCTCTACCCGGCTCTTGAAGGCATGGGCAGGAACCCCGAGCAGGTGAGGTCGGCGCCGGTGACGGCCATCATCGCGCAGGACGCGCGCTTCTTCGACGAGGCGCCGCGGCTGTTTCCGCGCACGAACTTCAAGCCGATGTTCGAGGCGGATGCGGCCTTTGCCGAGTCCATCGCCTTTCGCAGCAGCTCGCTCACCGGTGCCTATCTCATGCTGGCAGCGCGCGGCCTGGGCCTGGACGTCTGCCCGATGTCGGGCTTCCACAACGAACTGCTGGACGCAGCCTTCTTCCAGGGCACGTCGTGGAAGACGAACTTCATCTGCTCCATCGGCCACGGCGACGACGCCAGGCTCTACCCACGCGACCCGCGGCTGAGCTTCGAGGAAGCCTGCCGGCTGGCGTGATCAAACAGAAAGACCCTTCCCATGACTAGCATCGGCATCATCGGCGCCGGGCAGATCGGCGCAGCCATCGCCCAGCAACTCGCCCGCCACGGCATCGAAGCCACCCTCTCCAACAGCCGGGAGCCACAGACCCTGCACGATCTCGTCGCACAGCTCGGACCATCGATCACGGCGGGTACGCGCGAGGAAGCGGCTGCGAAGGACATTGTGTTCGTCGCTGTCCCATGGACCCGCCTACCCGAGGCGCTTGCAGGCCTGCCGGATTTCGGTGGGCGCATCGTGGTTGATACGAACAACCCGTTGCAGAAGCAGCCACTGCCACCTATCGACATCTGCGGGCGCGCATCGACGGCGGTGGTGGCCGAGATGGTTCCGGGCGCACGCGTGGTCAAGGCCTTCAACCACAACGCGTTCTGGAACCTTGCTGCCGAGCCCGCGAGGGAGGGTGGCCAGCGCGTGCTGTTCTATGCGAGCGACGACGCGTGGGCCAAGGCGGAGGTCGCAGCCCTGATCGAACGCCTGGGATTCTTCGGCGTGGACATGGGCGACATCGAGACCGGCAGCCGGCTGTTCCAGCCACCCGGCGGGCCGCTGGCCGGACCCAACCTCGTGAAGATGGAACTGCGCGCATGAAGGAGCTCCTTGCCCCGGCGACGCTCGGCGGCCTGCGTCTGCAGACCCGCTTCATCATGGCGCCGATGACACGGGCGCGTGCCAACGCCGACGGGACGCCGGGCTCGCTGCTCCGGCTCCGGCAGAACTTTGAAAAGCCGACCGGTGCAACTTTGAAAACGGCGCTCGCAAGCGGTTGATTTCCTTGGGTAACCAGGTGAGACAACCTTGGAGGAACTCATTGAGTTCGTTCAAGGTTAGTCCGGAATTTCATCAAATTAACGGCCTAACTTTGACCGGGGCGTGCGCAAGTCGTTGATGATGAGAAATCGGCCCACGCCATGCCTGAACGCAGGCTCTGGAGCCTCGGCGGAAAAACGTGGGTAGGGCAGGGGCAACGCCTCGATCGAATGGCAGGCGCGTGCGGGCTGCCGCCAGGCAGTGACGCCCGATCACTTCCTGATGCGAAGCATCGAGCGCATTCCGGAAAGGAATTGCTCGTCGGTGCTGTTCCAGCGCGCGTTCGCCAGATGGTCGCTGTCCGGGCCGGCGGGAAAGCGCAGCTTCTCCGTCTGGTCGTTCGCCGCGGCGAACACGGCGATCGCGACCTGCTCCGGAACAGTCACGGCGCCCGCGTCCTTGAACTGGGCCATCAACTGACCGGCATAGCCTTGGTAAGGCGCAGAGATCAGGCCGCTCATGCGCTCCATGCCATTGGCGGTGAACGCGGTCCCCGGGCCGTAGCCGGGTTCGACGAGCCGCACGCGGATGCCGACCGAGTCGAGCTCATAGAACAGCGATTCGGTAAAGCCCTCGATGGCCCACTTGCTGGCAGCGTACGGCGCCACCATCGGCATGCCCGCGAAGCAAACGCTGGATGTCACGTTGATGATCGTCCCTGCGCCGCGCTCGCGCATGTGCGGAATGACGGCATGGGTCATGGCCATGGTTCCGAAGGTGTTCGTCTCGAAGACCTCGCGGATGGTCTGCCGGGGGGTGACCTCGAATGCCGAGAACAGGCCGATGCCGGCGTTGTTCACCAGGACATCGATCTTGCCGAAGGCGGCGATGCCGAGCCCGATGGCACGCTCGATGCTGGCATCGTCGGTCACGTCGAGCGGGAGCACGCGCAAGCGCTCGTGCCCTGACAGGCCGGGATCGGGGTGGCGCATCGTGGCGATGACATTCCAGCCCCGCTCGAGAAAGTGCTCCGCCGTCGCCTTGCCATAGCCTGAAGAGCAGCCTGTGATAAGCACGGTTTTCATGTTTCGATCCTTTGAAGTTAGACGACAGTCGATAGAAGCGATCGATGCTAGGCGCCTTGACCAAGACGATCAACGACGTTTAGTCTCTTGGTTATGCGAGATCGTCTAAATTCAGACCCGCTTGCCGCCATCGTCGCTTTGCTCCGTCCGCGAACCGTGTTGTCGAAGTTCGTCAGCGGAGCGGGCAGCTGGGCGGTGCAGTACCCCAACTACGGCCAGCCCAGTTTTGCCCTGATGCTGAAAGGGTCCTGCTGGCTCGCCCTGGAGTCCGCGGAACCCTTCCTGATGGAGGCGGGCGATTACGTCCTGCTCCCGGCCACGCCGGGCTTCCGGATGGGGAGCGACCTCGAAGCTTTGGCGCGGCCCACGATGCGCATCGCCGAAGCCAGCGCGGCCCGTGAGGTCCGGCACGGCACGCAGGGAGACGAGGCGGCCGTGCGAATGCTGGGAGGGTATTTCCTGTTCGACCCCACCAACGCACCTCTGCTCGTCGGCCTGCTGCCGACCGTCGTCCACATCAAGGCCGATGACCCGCGTGCAGAGCGGCTCACCTGGATTGCACGCTCCGTCGGCGACGAGAGCGCGACGCCACGGGCGGGCGGGGATGCCATCCTGACCCGGCTTGTCGAGGTCATGCTGATCGAGGCGCTGCGCTGGCGTTCCCCCGAAGAAGACGAGGTCGCGCCGCCCGCCGGCCTGCTCGCCGGGTTGGCGGATGCCCGCATGTCCAAGGCGCTGCGCCTCATTCATGAAGACATATCGCGCCGCTGGACGATCGAGAGCCTGGCCGACGAGATGGGAATGTCTCGGGCCGCGTTCGCTGCCCGCTTCATGCAGGTGCTCGGCGTGCCGCCGATGGAGTACGTCCTGCGTTGGCGCATGGCACTGGCCAAGGACATGCTGCGGCACGACGGACTCTCGCTCGGGGAAGTGGCGCATGGCGTCGGCTACCAATCGGCCAGCGCCTTCAGCGCCGCCTTCGGCCGTTCGGTTGGCGTGTCACCCGGCTCGTTTGCGCGCGCAGACCGCGCGGCCGCAGTCGGCAACGCGCCTGCCGCGATCGAGGATTCGCCGGCAACGCCAGAAACACAACGGAGCTTGAACCATGAATGAACGCCTCGACGCGCGGCCGGTCTCCGCGATCAACCTGAGCCGAAAGCTCAAGCTGAGCCAGATGCTGGTTTTCGCGCGGGTGCTCGACACCGGATCGTTCATCCGAGCCGCGAACGAGCTCGGATTGACCCAGCCCGCGATTTCGAAGGCGATCTTCGAGCTGGAATCGCTCTTCGATGAAGAGCTGTTCAACCGTTCCAATCGCGGCGTGACGCCGACCGAGTTCGGGCTGATGCTCGGTCGCCGCGTCCGTTCGCTGATCGCGGAGCTTCGTTTCATGACCGACGAGGTCCACGCGTTTCGCAAAGGCGACACCGGGCACCTCATCGTCGGGACCTTGATCGCGGCTTCGGCCGTGCTGCTTCCGAGAGCGATCGCGCAGATGCAGGAGGAGGCACCCGGCGTGCTCGTCACCATCCAGGAGGGGACCGCGGCGCAGTTGTTCCCCAGGCTCATGACGGGCGAGATCGACATCGTCGTCGGCCGGCTGCCCGAACGGGATTCGCAGCTCTACACCGCGCTGCCGATCCGGCACGAGGAACTCTATGGCGAGGAATTCAGCGTGGTCTGCAGCGCCGGCCATCTGCTCGCCGGAAGAGAAGATGTCGCGGTCGCCGAGCTCGCGGATGCCGCCTGGATCTTCCCGTTGCCCGAATCGCCCGCGCGAATGGCGGCCGAGAAGATGTTCCACGACGCCGGCATCCCGGTCCCGATGCCCAGGGTCGAATCGCTGTCGCTGCTCGCCAATCTCGGGCTCATGCTGCACAGTCACCTGCTCTCGTTCATGCCGCGCGCTGCGGCTTTGCAACTGATGAAGGCCGGCAGCCTGGCGATCCTTTCGATGCCCGCGATGCACAACGCGGGGCGCGTCGGCTTCTCCATCCGCGCAGACAAGGACCTGGCGCCCTCGTGCAAGCGCTTCCTCGTGTGCCTCCGGCGGGCTGCAGCCGACCTGACCCAGGTTGTCGACTGATGGCCCGCCTGCCTCACTCCCTGGGCGCTCCGACGGAAGGCAGGAAGGTCGGCACACGCAGCTGCACGCGATCTGTGGTGCGCGCGTAGTTGGGGCCGCCCAGCCGTCCGTAGGGCGCGAAGCGGTCCACATGAACGCGCATGCGGTCCTCGTCGAGCAGTTCATCCTTGAAGGCCATCGAAACGATCTCTCCGAAGACCAGCGTGCGATGCTCCGAGAACTCGATGGTCCTGAAAAGCTCGCATTCCCACGAAATCGGGGCCTCCGCGATCCTCGGCACCCGGACGATCTTGCTCGGCGCGAGGTCCAGGCCTACCACCTGCGGTTCGGACACGCGTGAGGGGTAGTCGGTGGCGCAGCGAGCCATGCGCTCCGCGATCGGCTCGTCCACCATGTTCACGACGAACTCCTTGCGCTCGAGGATGTTGACGAGCGTGTCCTTCCTTTCGCGCGGCCGATGGCTTTCCTCTCCGTACCGGTCGATCGCGATGACGAACAACGGAGGCTCCTCCCCCATGTAGTTGAACGCGCTGAAGGGTGCCGCATTGCACAGTCCGTCAGCGCCGAGCGAGGTCACCAGGGCGATCGGGCGCGGTCCGATGCTGCCGGTGATGAGCCAGTACTTCTGCATGTTGCCGAGGTGCGCCATCGAAACGTGCTTCATGGCTCAAACCCCGATGTAGCGCTGCCATAGCGCGGGGTCGGCCGAAAGCTGTTTCGACGAGCCCTGCCATGCGACCTGCCCGCGTTCCACGATCGTGTGCCGGTCCGCGATCTTGATCAGGCGGTCGACGTACTTGTCGATCACCAGCACGGTCTGCCCCGCCGCCCTCAGCAGCTCGAGGCAGCGCCAGATCTCTTCGCGAATGAGCGGTGCCAGCCCTTCGGTGGCCTCGTCCAAGATGAGCAGGCGCGGATTGGTCATCAGCGCGCGCCCGATCGCGAGCATCTGCTGCTCACCGCCCGAGAGCTGGTTGCCCATGTTCCTCTCGCGCTCGCGCAGCCGCGGGAAGATGGCGTAGATCCGGTCGAGCGTCCATCGGTCGCCGATCCCCGCCCGGGCACCGGCGCGCGCGAAGGCGACGAGGTTCTCGCGAACCGAGAGATTGGGGAAGATCTGCCGCCCCTCGGGCACGAGCGCGATGCCGAGCCGGCCCACCTTGTCCGCGGACAGCTTGTCGATGCGGTCGCCGAGAAAGCGCACCGCGCCGCCGCGGCAGGGCGTCAGGCCGAAGATGCTGCGCACCGTGGTCGTCTTGCCCATTCCGTTGCGCCCGAGCAGGGTGTGCATCTCGCCGGCCTCGATGTGGAGGGACATGCCGAAGAGCACCTGGCTGTCCCCGTAGAAGGTCTGCAGCGCTTCTACGTCGAGAATGTTGTTGCTCATGCCGTGACCTCCTCGCCGAGATAGGCTTTCTGAACCTCCGGGCTGACGCGGATCTCGTCGGGAGAGCCCGACGCGACCACGCGACCGTACACGAGGACCGAGATGCGGTCGGCCAGGCGGAACACGGCATCCATGTCGTGCTCCACGAGCAGCATGGTGACCTTGCCGCGCAGCGTTTCCAGCAGGGCGACCATCTCCTGCGACTCGTCGGGCCCCATGCCCGCCATCGGCTCGTCAAGCACCAGCAGCTTCGGGTTCGTTGCCAGGGCGATGCCGAGCTCGAGCTGCCGCTGCTGGCCATGCGCGATGCTGCCTGCCAGGTCGTCGGCGCTGCGGGCCAGGCCGATCTGCTCGAGCACCGAATGCGCCTGGTCGAAGATCTGACGCTCGCGGCGAGCTGGGCCGAAGAAGGAATAGCTTGATCCGCTGCGTGCCTGCACCGCCAGGGCCACGTTGTCGAGCACCGAAAAGTTCTTGAAGGTGTTGGTGATCTGGTAAGACCGGGCCAGGCCCATGCGCACCCGGTCGTGCATGGACGTGTGGGTGATGTCGCGGCCGTCGAAGGCGATGGTACCGGCGTTCGGGCGCAGGGAGCCCGAAATCTGGTGCAGCAATGTCGTCTTGCCCGCGCCGTTAGGGCCGATCAACGCATGGATCTCGCCGGCCTGGACAGTGAGGTTCGCATGGTCGGTCGCCACGAGGCCGCCGAAGCGCTTGACGAGGTTTTCGATCTTGAGCATGGCAGGTCCTTCGCTTCAAGTGGTCCGGCGGCGCGACAGAAGGCTGGCGACGCCGTTGCGCGAATAGATGACGATGCCGAGCAGCAGCAACCCGAGCGGCAGCTGCCAGTAGATGGTGTAGGTGGCGAGGATCTCTTCGAGCAGCAGCAGGATGAGCGCGCCGAGGACTCCGCCGTACACGTAGCCCACGCCGCCGACGATGACCATCACCATCAGGGCGCCCGATTGCGTCCAGTACATGAGGCTGGGGCTCACCATGCCGTTCTGGTTGGCGATCAATGCGCCGCCGAGGCCGGCGATCGCTCCAGCGATCACGAAGGCAATGAGCTTGTAGCGGAATACCGGGAAGCCGATCGCCTCCGTGCGCTGCTGGTTCTCCTTGGTCGCCTGCAGCACGCGGCCGAAGCGCGAGTTGACGAGCGCCTGGACGAAGGCCAGCACCAGGAGCAGCAGGCCCAGCACCACGTAGTAGAAGACCGTGTCCTGCGAAAGATCGAGTCCCGCGGTCAGCGACGAGCGCTGGCTCATGGCCAGGCCATCGTCGCCGCCATAGTCCGCCAGCGAGACGAACATGTAGTGGAGCATCTGCGCGAAGGCCAGCGTGATCATGATGAAGTACACGCCGTGCGTGCGAAGGCTGATGGCGCCGATGATCACCGCCGCCGATGCCGCCACCAGCATGGCCAGCGGCCAGGCAAGCCAGGCGGAGTGGAGGCCGTGGTGGGCGAGGATTCCCACTGCGTAGCCGCCGAGCCCGAAGAACGCCGCGTGCCCGAAGCACACCATCCCGCCGAACCCGATGAGAAGGTTCAGGCTGGTGGCGACGATGCCGAAGATCATGATGCGGGTCAGCACGCCGACATAGAAATCATGATTCAGCGCCGACGCTGCAAAGGGCAGGGCGACGGCAACGAGCAGCAGCCCGGCGGCCAGCGGAATGCGGACGGATTGATGAAGTGACATGGTGTCATCCCCTTGCAGGAAAGAGGCCGCGCGGCTTGAAGAAGAGAACGGCGGCCATCAGCACGTAGATCAGCATGGACGCCGCCGTGGGGCCCAGGCCCGATGCGACCGTGGGGGAGAAGAAGACGCCGAACAGCGCAGGCAATGCCGTGCGGCCCACCGTGTCGACGAGCCCCACCAGCATCGCGCCGACGAGCGCTCCCCGGATGGAGCCGATGCCGCCGATCACGACCACCACGAAGGCGAGGATCAGGATGCTTTCGCCCATGCCCACCTGGACCGAGAGCAGCGGGCCGAGCATCGCGCCGGCTAGGCCGCAGAGCATCGCGCCGAATCCGAAGACATAGGTGAAGAGTCGCTTGATATCCACGCCCATCGCAGTTGCCATCTCGCGATTGGATGCACCGGCGCGAACCCACATGCCGATTCGGGTGCGCGCGACGATCAGGTAGAGCCCGGTCGCGACCGCGATGCCGACGCCGATGACCAGCAGCCGGTACGCAGGGTACGAGACGCCGCCGCCCACGGCGACCGGCCCGGAGAGCATGTCGGGGATGTTCAGCTTGATCGGCTGCGGGCCCCAGATCAGCCGCACCACTTCATTGCTCACGAGAATGAGCGCGAAGGTGGCGAGCACCTGCGACAGGTGATCCCGCCGGTAGAGGGTTCGAAGCACCGAGACTTCGAGCAGCATGCCGATCGCGGCGGTGGACAGAAGCGCGACGGGCACGGCGACCAGGAACGAGCCGGTCGCCTGGACGAGGGTCGCGGTCAGGTAGGCGCCGAACATGTACAGCGAACCGTGCGCGAGATTGATCATGTCCATGATGCCGAACACGAGCGTCAATCCGGCTGCCAGCAGGAACAGCATGAGGCCGAACTGCAGTCCGTTGAGCGACGATTCGTACAACGCGCTCATGGTGCGTCGCTCCGCTTGGCGCTCGCGACCAGCTGGGACATCAGCTGCTCGGTCAGCTGGTCCGACAGGGCGTTGGTCAGCCGTCCGGATTCGTCGAATGCATCCGCCGCGCCCGCCACCAGGACCTCGTCCGCCAGCACCGTGGCGCCCATCTTGCTCAGGATGCCTCGCAGATGGGCCACCGAGCGCACGCCGCCGAAGGGGCCGGCCGACGCCGCCACCAGGCCCACTGTCTTGCCGCGAAAGAGCGCGAGGCCGTCGACGCCGTCAGCGCTGCGGGAACTCCAGTCGAGCGCGTTCTTCAGCAGGGCGGTGACCGACCCGTTGTGCTCCGGTGAAGCCACCAGGAGCGCCTGGTGCTCGGCCAGGAGCGTGCGAAACGTGTGTGCAGTCTCGGGCAATCCGGCCCGGGCTTCGTCATCGCCGTCGTAGATCGGCATGGGAAAGTCCCGCAGGTCGACGACGGTCACATCGGCGCCCATGGTCCGTCCGTGCCCGGCTGCCACCGCGGCGAGCTTCTTGTTGTAGGAGCCGGCACGCGCACTGCCGGCAAACGCGAGGATCTTGGGTTTCACGATCTGTTCCTCGTGCGCGTCAGAGCGGCTTCATCTTGCAGTCACCGGCATAGCTGTCGGTGTGTGCATCGATGATTCGCGAGAGGGTCTTGTTGGTGACGATGCCGTCGGCATCCTTCTGGATCTGGCGCAGGTAGAAGCTGTTGACCGGAAACTGATTGGTGTTGAACTTGAAGCTCCCGCGCGCCGACTCGAAGCGCGCTGCCGCCAAGGCCGCATGCAGTGCCGCCTTGTCTTCGACCTTGCCCTTGACGTCGCCGACCGCGCGATCGATGAGGCGGACGACGTCGTAGCCCTGGAAGGCATACATCGACGGCGTGCGCTTGTACTGGGCCCGAAAGGCCGCGACGAACTTCCTGTTGGCGGCGTTGTCGAGGTCCCAGGCCCAATGCGAGGCGTTGTACAGGCCGATCATCGGATCGCCGACGGCCTGGATGGTGTCCTCGTCGGCGGAATAGCCGGGTACGAAGTAGGGCACGTCCTTGCCGAGGCCCGAGGCGTTGAACTGCTTCAGGAAGTTCGTCCCCATCGAACCGGGCAGAAAGAAGAAGACGGCATCCGGCTTGGTGGCCCGGATCTGCGACAGCTCCGAAGCGAAGTCCAGCTCGCCGAGCTTGACGTACGACTCCTGCGCGATCTTTCCTTTGAAGTAGCGCTTGAAGCCGGCCAGGTTCTCGCGACCGCCTGCATAGTTGGGTGCCAGGATGAAGACGTTCTTGAATCCCTTCTCCGTCATGTACTTGGCCATGGCTTCGGCCTGTCCGTCGTTCTGCCACGCGAGGCCGAAGAAGTAGGGATTGCACTGTGCGCCCGCCAGCGAGGCGGGCCCGGCGGCGGCACTGACGTAGAAGGTCTTGGCGGCGAAGGTCGGCGCACCTACCGCGAGCATGACGTTGGAGTAGACAACGCCCGTCATGAAGTCCACCTTGTCGCGCTTGAGCATCCGGTCGACGATCTGCTTGCCGACGTCCGGGCTCGCCTGGTCATCGCCTTCGACGACTTCCACCGGCAGCCCGCCGATTTTGTCGCCGGTCTCCTTGAGAGCGAGGCGGAAGCCGTCCCGTATCTCGATGCCCAGGCCGGACAAGGGCCCGGAGAGCGTGCTGACGAAGCCGATCTTGATCTTGTCCGCAGCCTGTGCAGGGAAAGAAAGGGCAAGCAGGGCGGGTAGTGCCAGTGTTGCGAGTATTGCGAGCTTCATGGTGGGTTCCTGATGGACGAGTGGAGACCTGCGGAGCCGATCCGCAGCGCTTTTTTTACAAGGGAGCAGGGGGTGGCGGGGCGCCGTGCAGGCGGCGCGCAGCCTAGGCAGCCGGGGGCGGATCCGTGTATTCGATCTCGCCGCCGGGCAGGAAGAACAGCATCGTGACGGTGCCGCCCGTGACGGTCGGGAAATGCCGGCTGTCGGGTGGGAAGACCTTCCAGCCCGCGCCATGCCCGCAGAACTGGCCGGTGGCATCGACGGGGCCGATCATGTTGATCTCGCCGCGAGGATGCCGGTGGTAGTTGCCCAGCACGTTGCGAAGCCTGCCGCTCTCGATGGTGAAGCCGCGGGTCTGCGGGGAGGCTTCCGCGATGCGGCCGCGGCGGTAGTCGGGGCCGGTGATCTCGCTGTAGCAGGCCCACCCCTCGTCGATCCCCTCGTGCAGGAGCGTGAGCAGCGTGGCGTATCGCTCCGTGTGGGGACCGTAGTGGTCGTTGAGCCGCGACTCGAGTTCGGGGCCCAGGGGCTGGTCGCCGACGAAGGCCAGGAACTCGCAGGCCGCCTGCAGCATGGCGGCCTTGTGCGGGCCCTTGGGCAGGGCGGGCGTCCCGTGGCTGGCGGCGCTAAGTTCGTGTGAGTTCATCCTGGGCCTCTGCTTCATGACGGTTCGGCGCAAGCATAAGAGTCCGCCCGCGCCGGTGGTAATGAATGTTCGATCCGTGGATATTCCAAACACTCATGGCAAGGCTGCAGGGTGTCGAAGCGTCGCGGATGCTGCGCCGCGCCTCGGTCTCGCGGAAGCCGCCCGGTATGAGAGACGGTTATAGACGATCGTGAGAGATTGATTATCCAGCGCAGTGCTGCATGACTAAAGTCCCATCCAACGCGATCCACTCCAGCCGGATGGCGGTCACCAAGAGACCTTCACCATGCAAAAGACCCTGACACTGCCTGCCTCGCTCAGCCCGACATTAAACTATGTGAACGGCGAATTCGTCGCCACGGACAAGCGGTTCGTGAACAGATCACCGGTCCACGGCGAGGTGATCGCAGACGTCTGCGAGGCCGACGTCGCGCTGGTGGATCAGGCGGTGCGTGCGGCACGTGCCGCACTCGATGGTCCGTGGGGCACCTTCTCGCCGGCGGAGCGTGCCGCCATCCTGCAGCGCGTGGCCGACGGTATCGACCGCCGCTTCGACGACTTCATTGCTGCCGAGGTGGCCGACACCGGCCGCTTGGTCGAGCAGGCCAGAAGTCTCGACGTCTATCGGGGCGTGGCGAACTTCCGTACCTTCGCCGAGCTCGCGAAGGTCGCGGGTGGCGAGACCTTCGAGATGCGCACCCAGGAAGGCAACCTGATGAACTACACCGTGCGCAAGCCGCACGGCGTCATCGGCATCATCTCGCCGTGGAACCTGCCGCTGCTTCTGCTCACGTGGAAGGTCGCTCCGGCCCTGGCCTGCGGCAACTGCGTGGTCGTCAAGCCTTCGGAGGAAACGCCGTCTTCAGCGACGTTGCTGGCCGAGGTGATGCACGAAGCGGGCGTGCCGAAGGGTGTCTTCAACCTGTTGCATGGCTTCGGGCCGGATTCGGCGGGCGAGTTCCTCACGCGCCACCCCATGGTGGACGCCATCACCTTCACCGGCGAGTCGCGCACCGGCGAAACCATCATGAAGGTGGCGGCCGAAGGCGTGCGCGAAGTCTCGTTCGAGCTCGGGGGCAAGAACGCAGCGGTCGTCTTTGCCGACGCCGACTTCGAGGCGGCCGTCAGCGGCGTGTTGAAGTCGAGCTTCACGAACTCGGGCCAGGTCTGCCTGTGCTCCGAGCGCGTCTTCGTCGAGAGGCCGATCTTCGATCGCTTCGTGGCAGCGCTCAAGCAGAAGGTGGAGTCTCTCGTGATCGGGTATCCCGACGAGCCGGGTGTCGGCATGGGCTCCCTCATTTCGCAGGCGCATCGCCAGAAGGTGCTGTCGTACTTCGACCTCGCCGTGGAGGAGGGTGCCACGGTGGTCACCGGCGGCGGTGTCCCCTCGTTTGGGGACGCGCGGGACAAAGGCGCCTACGTGCTGCCGACCATCTGGACCGGGCTGCCTGACAGCGCGCGCTGCAATGTCGAGGAAGTCTTCGGCCCGGTGTGCCACATCTCGCCCTTCGACACGGAGGAAGAGGTGATCCGCCGTGTCAACGACAGCAAGTACGGGCTGGCCGCGAGCATCTGGACCACCAGCCTGAAACGCGCACACAACGTGTCCCGACGCCTTCACGTGGGCATCGCGTGGGTCAACACCTGGTTCACCCGCGACCTTCGCACCCCTTTCGGTGGCACGAAGCTTTCTGGCCTGGGGCGCGAAGGCGGACGCCATTCGCTCGACTTCTATTCCGAGATCAGCAACATCAGCATCCAACTCTAGGACCCACCATGAACGCCATCCAGAGCCAGGTCGTCGAAGGGAAGGCCAGGCCCCGCGGCCGCTTTCCGCACTTTCGCCGCGCGGGGGATTTCATCTTCGCCTCCGGCACCAGTTCGCGCCGCCCGGACAACAGCTTCGAGGGTGTCGAGGTCGATGCAATGGGTACCGCCTCGCTCGACATCCGCGCGCAGACCCGCGCCGTCATCCGGAACATCGAGGATGTGCTGCGAGCGGCCGGTGCATCCCTGTCCGATGTGGTCGAGGCCTGCGCCTACCTTGTGCACATGAACGATTTCGGTGGCTACAACGAGGTCTACGGCGAGTTCTTCGATGAGAGCGGACCGGCACGCACCACCGTCGCGGTGCACCAGCTTCCGCATCCGCATCTGCTGATCGAGATCAAGGTCGTCGCCTGGAAGCCGTTGGCTGGCGAAGCGAAGGCCTGAACCATTCCTGCACACGAGGACAACCCATGTACAAGTACGGACACCCTCTCAACTTCCAGCGCTGGATCGATGACAACGCCCACCTGCTGAAGCCGCCGGTGGGCAATCAGCAGATCTGGAAGGACAGCGATTTCCTGGTCACCGTCGTCGGCGGCCCGAACAAGCGAAGCGACTTCCATGACGATCCGATGGAGGAGTTCTTCTATCAGTTCAAGGGCAATGCGTACCTGCTGATGCTGGACCGCGGCAAGTACGACCGCGTCGACCTGAAGGAGGGCGACCTGTTCCTGATGGCGCCGCACGTGCTGCACTCGCCGCAGCGGCCCGAAGTCGGCAGCATGTGCCTGGTGGTCGAACGCCAGCGCCCCCCGAAAGACATCGATGCCTTCCAATGGAACTGCGCCCGTTGCTCCCACCTGGTGCAGCGCTACGACGTCCAGCTGCGAAGCATTGTCGCGGACCTGCCACCGACCTACGAGCGCTTCTATGCGTCGTCCGAGGCGGATCGCACCTGTCCGAGCTGCGGCCAGGTGCATCCGGGGCGCGATGCCGCGGCGTGGCATGAAGCCCTCACCAGCCATCACGCGCTGCAGAGCTCCCGTTGAAAGACGGTCTCATGAAAACTCCCAGGAAGATCGACATGCATGCGCACTACTTTCCGCGCCTCACGCGGGAAGAGGCGAAGGTGCTGAGTGCCCAGGCCGGGCCCTGGCTGCGCATCGATGCAGGCGGTGACCACGGTCAGATCATGCGCGGCGACGAGCCGTTCCGGCCGGTCGACCGCGTGCTGTGGGACGCCCACGCGCGCCTGGAGGACCTCGACCGGCAAGGCGTCGACATCCAGATCAGCTGTGCGACGCCAGTCATGTTCGGCTACGGCGCACAGCCGGCCATCGCTGCTGACTGGTGTGCACGGATGAACGACCATGCGCTGGAGTTCGCTGGCGCTGATTCCTCGCGGCTCAAGGTGCTGGCGCAAGTGCCGCTGCAGGATGTCGACCTGGCTTGCAAAGAGGCGACACGTGCCACGCGTGCCGGGCATGTGGGCGTCCAGATCGGCAACCACCTGGGCCACCGGGACATGGACGACGAGCAACTGGTGGCGTTCCTCACGCACTGCGCGCACGAAGGCATCGCCGTCCTGGTCCATCCGTGGGACATGATGGGCGAAGGGCGCATGAAAAAGTGGATGCTGCCCTGGCTGGTCGCCATGCCGGCGGAGACGCAACTGGGCATGCTTTCGCTGATCCTCTCGGGCGCCCTCGAGCGCATCCCGGCTTCGTTGAAGATCTGCTTTGCCCACGGCGGGGGTGCATTCGCGTTTCTGCTCGGACGGGTCGACAACGCCTGGAAGCACCGCGACATCGTCCGGGAGAACTGCCCGAAGCTGCCGTCCTCCTACGTCGACCGCCTCTTCGTCGACAGCGCGGTGTTCGACCGACGCTCGCTGCGCCTTCTGGTGGAGGTGCATGGCACGAACCGCATCCTTCTCGGTTCCGACTATCCGTTCCCTCTGGGCGAAGCCCGCATCGGAACGCTGATCGAGGAAGCCGATTTCCTTTCCGAAACGGACCGTTCCCGCATGCTCGCCGGCAACGCAGAAGCGTTCTTCTCGTTGTCTTCCGAGTACGCGAACGCGTGAACGCCTTCACCCACAGAGAACCCAAGTGAAACCTGAACAACTGGCCACAGCCGCGCGATCGCTGCGGGATGCCGCGGCATCCGGTCAATACCTGCCGCCGCTGCGCGAGACTTATGCGACGCTGGACGAGAAGTCCGCCTACGAGATCCAGCGTATCAACACCGAGCACCGGATCGCCGGCGGGCGTCGCATCGTGGGCCGCAAGATCGGGCTGACCGCGCGTGCCGTGCAGGCCCAGCTGGGCGTGGACCAGCCCGACTTCGGCGTGCTGTTCGACGACATGGGCTACGGCGACGGAGAACCCGTGCCGATGTCGGCGTTGCAGCAGCCGAAGATCGAGGCGGAGGTCGCCTTCGTGCTCGGGCGGGATCTGGACATGCCGTCGCCGACCCAGGTCGATGTGCTGCGTGCCATCGACCATGCGTTGCCGGCGATGGAAATCGTGGGCAGCCGCATTGCCGACTGGCGCATCAAGTTCGTCGACACCGTCGCGGACAACGCATCGTCGAGCGCCTATGTGCTCGGCGGTACGCCGCGACGCCTTTCAGATCTCGACCTGCGGCTGTGCGGCATGGTCATGACCCGTCGCGGCGAGCCCGTTTCCGTCGGGGCCGGTGCGGCTTGCCTGGGTCATCCGGTCAACGCCGTGGTCTGGCTCGCGAGGACCATGGCGTCGCTGGGCCAGCCCCTGCGCGCCGGGGACCTGGTGCTCTCCGGCGCCCTGGGCCCCATGGTTCCGGTGGTGCCGGGCGACATCTTCGAGACGCGGATCCATGGCCTGGGCGAGGTCAAGGCAGTCTTCGAATCGGCGAACAGCACCGGGGAACAAGCATGAACAAGATCCAGCAAGTCGCGGAACTGCTCGACGATGCGGCACGTGCTGCCCGGTCGGTGCAGCAGGTCGATTCCGACGGCCGGCTCTCGGTGGCGGATGCCTACGCGATCCAGGCCGCTGCGGTCGAGCGCCGCATCCAGCGCGGCGAGCGCCGTGTGGGCGTCAAGATGGGCTTCACGAGCCGCGCGAAGATGATCCAGATGGGCATCGATGACGTCATCTGGGGCCGCCTGTCGAGCGGGATGCAGGTCGAAGAGGGTTCGTCGGTCAAGCGCTCCCGCTTCATCCATCCGCGGGTGGAGCCGGAGATCGCTTTTGTGCTGAAGAAGGACCTTGCCGGCGACGTCACGGCGGCGGAAGCGTTGGCATCCATCGAGGCGGTGGCGCCTGCGCTGGAGATCATCGATTCGCGCTATCGCGAATTCAGGTTCAGCCTGACGGACGTCATCGCGGACAACGCTTCTTCCAGCGGGTTCGTCGTCGGTGCGTGGAGCGATCCGCGCAAGGACTTCAGCAACCTGGGCCTCACGATGAACATCGACGGCCGCACCGTCCAGGTCGGCTCGACGGCCGCGATTCTGGGCCATCCGCTTCGCTCGCTCGTCGCCGCGGCGCGCTTGTCCGCGGCGGCAGGCGAGCCGCTCCGGGCGGGGTGGACCGTCATGGCCGGAGGGGCGACGCCGGCCGAGTGGATCGAGGCAGGCCAGTACGTCTCCATCGAAGTGGAGCGGCTGGGCGTTGCCGGCTTTCATGTGGGCGAGTAGCCCCACGTCCCTGGCGCTCGAATCACCCCAACTGAAGGAATCACCGTGACAGAGAAACTGAAGGCCGCGATCATCGGCCCCGGCAACATCGGCACCGACCTGATGATCAAGGTCATGCGCAACAGCAAGTACCTGGAGATGGGCGCAATGGTCGGCGTGGATGCGGCGTCCGACGGCCTCGCGCGTGCGGCCCACCTCGGCGTCACCACCACCGCCGAAGGCCTGGACGGTCTGCTGAAGCTGGACGTCTTCGGCGACATCGACATCGTGTTCGATGCCACTTCTGCGAACGCGCACAAGCGGCACAACGACGCCCTGGCGCCGCATGGCATCCAGGTGATTGACCTGACGCCGGCGGCGATCGGGCCGTACGTCATTCCCGCCATCAACCTGGAGGCCGAGAAAGCCGGCAACATCAACATGGTGACATGCGGCGGGCAGGCCACCATCCCGATGGTCGCGGCGGTGTCGCAGGTTGCGAAAGTGCATTACGCCGAGATCGTGGCGTCGATTTCCAGCAGGAGCGCCGGACCGGGGACGCGCGCCAACATCGACGAGTTCACCGAGACCACCAAGGCGGCGATCGAAAAGCTGGGCGGCGCCGAACGCGGCAAGGCCATCATCGTGCTCAACCCTGCGGAGCCGCCGCTGATCATGCGCGACACCGTGTTCGTCCTCTCCGAACTGGCGGACCAGGCGGAAGTCGAGGAAAGCATCGCGAGGATGGTCGCCAAGGTCCAGGCCTACGTGCCCGGCTACCGCTTGAAGCAGCGGGTGCAATTCGACATCGTTCCTGCGGACCGCCCGCTCAACGTGCCGAAGCTCGGCCCCCGTCACGGCCTGAAGACCTCCATCTTCCTGGAGGTGGAAGGTGCCGCCCACTACCTGCCGTCCTACGCCGGCAACCTCGACATCATGACCTCGGCCGCGCTGGCCTGCGGCGACATGATGGCCCAAAGACGCATCGCCGGCGGGACCGCCCGCGGCTTGAAGGAGAAGGCATGAGCGAGAACAGCGATCAGCGTGCCGGCATGAAGAAGCTCTACATCAGCGACGTGACGCTGCGCGACGGCAGCCACGCAATCCGCCACCAGTACAGCATTGCGCATGTGAAGGCGATCTCGGCCGCGCTGGACACGGCGGGGGTCGACAGCATCGAGGTCGCCCATGGCGATGGGCTGGAGGGCTCGAGCTTCAACTACGGTTTCGGCGCCCATACGGATGTCGAATGGATCTCGGCCGTGGCCGGGACCGTGAGCAACGCGAAGGTCGCGACGCTTCTGCTACCAGGCATCGGGACCACGCACGATCTTCGCAACGCCTTCGATGCCGGGGCCAGGGTGGTTCGCGTCGCGACCCATTGCACGGAGGCCGACGTGTCGCGCCAGCACCTGGAGTACGCGCGCCATCTCGGCATGGACCCCGTCGGCTTCCTGATGATGAGCCACATGACGACGCCACGAAAGCTGGCGCAGCAGGCGCTGCTCATGGAAAGCTATGGCGCGACCTGTGTCTATGTCGTCGACTCCGGCGGTGCGCTGGGGATGGGCGACGTGCGCGATCGCTTTCGCGCATTCAAGGACGTGCTGAAGCCCGAGACGCAGACCGGCATTCACGCGCACCACAACCTCAGCCTCGGTGTCGCGAACTCCATGGTCGCGGTGGAGGAGGGTTGCGATCGCATCGATGCCAGCCTGACCGGGATGGGAGCTGGCGCCGGCAATGCGCCGCTCGAAGTGTTCATTGCCGCGGCAGATCGGCAAGGGTGGAACCACGGTACGGACCTGTACATGCTCATGGACGCGGCCGACGACCTGGTGCGCCCGCTTCAGGATCGACCGGTGCGCGTCGACCGCGAAACCCTTGCGCTTGGTTACGCCGGCGTGTATTCGAGTTTCCTGCGGCATGCAGAAGCCGCGGCCGGGAAGTACGGGCTAAAGACGGTCGATATCCTCGTTGAGCTGGGTGCTCGGAAGATGGTGGGTGGTCAGGAGGACATGATCGTCGACGTGGCACTCGATCTCCTGAAGTCCGCGTCTGCAGCCAATAAGCCCGAACTTGTCTGAGGTAGTTCCATGACCCCCCCCTCACGGCTCGGCATCCAACGCGTTCATCGGCCAAACTTAACCTGCTTCCTCGGCGACTTGTCGACCGGGACCGGCGCGATCCCTGTCGCGACCACTTGATCAACCCGGGACGCTGCACCTCTTCGGCGACAACGCCTGCGACAGCCTGTCCTGAGCATCGCTCAACCAATTGGTCGAAGGCGGCGACTGGGTCGCGTGCGCAAGGGCGTTGTGCGCACATGGCCTGCCGCCTGCGCGGCCGGACCCGAATGGCTCGGACATCGTTCTGATCGGAGAGAAGCGCTATCAGTTCGCCGACGACGTCACGAATGCGCTGCTCGCAGCCGCTGCCCGCTAGGCAAGTGCGAGAATTCGGACAGTCGTGATGAGGTTCCGGTTCTAGGCCGCATGCAGCTGGCCACGACCTGCCGGCCCCATTGCCCCACCACTGCGCGCACTACAGCGGACGGAAATACTGCGCCGAAGCGGCCGTTGAATCCTCGCTGCACCTGTGCGCGGCGGAACTGTGAAAAAGCGAGCGGTGCAACTTTGAAGACGACACCCGCAAGCTGTTGATTTTGCTGGGTTAGCAAGTGCGGCAACCTTGGAGGAACTCACGAAATGAGTTCGTTCAAAGTTAGGCCGGAATTCCATCAAATTAAGGGCCTAACTTTGACGGCGGCGCGCGCAAGTCGCTGATTCGATGAGAAAAATCGGCCTTTTAGGTTGCTTGGACGTCTCCGTGCCCTGGAGCGACGGCAAAGACCGGACGTGGCAGGGCAGGGGAGGGCGGAGAAGGGGCGGGAGCGCACCGCGGTCACGTCAAAGCGCGTGCGCACTGACAGAGCGACGATCGACAATCGCAGCCAGCCGTTTCCGGCCTCCAGCGGACATAGCGCGGACTCCGTGTAGCGCGCCAAAAGCAGACGTCTAGACCCAAAAAGTGTGGGCGGGGGACAACCTGCGTCGCGGCTAGACTTTCGCGTAGTCCAGGCGGCCACTCGCCTGGCGCATGAAAGTCGTCCGCCCTGGGGTGCGGCTTGCCCTCAGACATCAGAGCCAGCTGAAAGGGGACCCGTGGACCTGCGGGATTTGAGGTACTTCGAAGTCATTGCCGAGCTCGAGCACATGGGCCGCGCCGCCGAGCGCCTGCACAAGACCCAACCAGCCCTGACGAGCTGCGTGCGGCGGCTAGAGGAGGCGTATGGCGCGACGCTGTTCGAAAAGACCGGACGTGGCATCCGACTGACTACTGCGGGGCGAGCGCTACTAAGGTGGGCCCAGCGGACCCGATTCGACGTCGAAAGTGCTCGCCGCGAGATTGGCGACATCGGCCAAGGGCTCTCCGGCCAGGTCAAGCTTGGCATCGTCCCCACCGCGGCGCAGTTCCTGTTGCCACCGGCGGCACGGGACCTTCTAAAAGAGGCGCCTGGCGTGACGGTCCGAACGACGGTGGCGCTGGGCGACGTCCTTGCCCCGCTTCTGCGCAGTGGTGACATCGACCTCCTCGTTGGAACAGAAGGCCCGAGCGAACCGGGCTTCACCACTCGCCTGTTGGCAGAGGACCAGATTGTCGTAGCCGCTATTGCAAGCCACGAACTGTTCTCGAAGACAAAAGTCTCGCTCCGGGACCTCACGGACTACAAGTGGGTCTTGCAGCCGCAAGGAGCCCCCATCCGCGACTGGCTGGACCAAACCTTCGACCGGCATCACCTGCCGCGTCCCGTCGTCCAAGTGGAAAGCACGATGCTGCTGATGCTGCCCACGTTGATTGGCGAGACGGGCCTGTTGAGCTTCATCTCTCGCCTGCATTTGCAGGAGGGCAGTTCGGGGGCGAGGTTGCGCGAGGTGAAGCTGCGCGGCACCACTATGCGGCGTCGCATGGTGGTGACGTTTCGGGAAAGCGGCTACGTCTCGCCAGCCGCGCAGCGGCTGATTGCACTGCTGGCCAAGCACGCCCGGCTGCCTGCGGCCGAATAGGCAAAGTCAAATTTATTGATTCCAAGAAAACTTCGATTGGACCTGAAGGAGCGGCCAGCGAATACTTGAACTCCATAGAGGTGCGATTTTGAACGCACACACAATTCCGGAGACATCAAGTTGAACTCGTTCCGTAACGTTCGCGCTCTGGGCACCCTTGCCATCACCGGCAGCGTGCTGGCCCTTGCCCTTACCTCAGGGGCAGTCGCCGCAGAGACATATCCGGCCCGCCCCATCAAGCTCATTGTTCCGTTTCCTCCGGGCGGGGGGCCTGACCTGATTGCTCGAGAAGTGGCCACTACGGTCACAACGCAGCAGGGTTGGACCATCATCATCGACAACAAGCCTGGGTCTGGCGGGAACATCGGCATGGATGCAGCCGCCAAGGCGACTCCCGACGGCTACACGCTCGTGATGGGGCAGACGTCGAACATGGCCATCAATCCTTCGCTGTATGCCAAGCTGCCCTACAACCCGCAGAAGGACCTGACTCCCGTTGGGTTGGTCGCCAGCGCCCCGCTGGTCGTCGCGGTGGCCAGCAACTCGCCGTACAAGACGCTCGCGGACCTCATGAACGCAGCCAAGGCAAATCCGGAGGGCATCAACTACGCGAGCTCCGGAAGCGGCACGGTCGCTCACTTGGCGACGGAACAACTCCAACGCATCGCCAACGTCAAGTTGACGCACGTCCCCTACAAGGGCGCGTCGCAGGGCGTGACTGACCTGATTGGCGGCCAGATTCAGATGTACATCTCGTCGGTGGTCACGCTGAGCGGCCACATCAAGAACGGGAAGATGCGCGCGCTCGCCGTGACGTCTGCCAAGCGTTCTGCCGACCTGCCGAACGTCCCGACGGTAGCGGAGGCGGGGTACAAGGGCTTCGAGGCAGTGACCTGGTTCGGCATCGCCGCGCCGGCCGGCGTGTCCAAGGACGCTGTCAGCAAGCTCAACGCCGCGTTCAACAAGGCACTCGAGACCCCCGACGTCAGGAAGAAGCTCACCGAGCAGGGTGCCGACGTACTGGGCGGAACCCCCGAGCAGTTCGCCACCTTGGTGCGCGACGAGACGGGCCGCTGGGCCAAGGTCGTCAAGGAATCCGGCGCGAAGGTCGACTGACCTTCTTCTCTTCCCTCCCGAGTCGACCCTGCGTGCGCGGGGTTGGGCCAACCTCACCCTTCATTCTTGGAATCTGAACCATGAGCAACGTACCCGACATCATCCGTGACTTCGACCGCGTACCCGCGAACATCGTGAAGGAGGCGTCGACCTTTCAGCCCGCCATCCTGGCCGACGTCGCCGGACGGCGCGGTGCGATGCACGGGCGCATCAAGGCGCTGCGTCCGACCATGAAAGTCGCTGGCACCGCCTTCACGGTGGAAGTGCGTCCGGGCGACAACCTCATGATTCACGCAGCGATGGCAATGGCAAAGCCTGGCGACGTACTCGTCATCGATGGCAAGGGAGACCAGACGGCGGCGCTGATGGGGACCATCATGATGACCGCCTGCAAGAAGCTCGGCATCGCCGGCGTAGTTATCGATGGCGCTGCCCGGGACAGCCTGGAAATCGAGGAAATGGACTTCCCGGTCTTCTCCGTAGGAACGAACCCCAACGGTCCGACCAAGATGGTGCCCGGCCGTATCGGCCACCCCGTCTCCGTTGGCGGGGTCATGGTGCACGCCGGAGACTTCGTCATCGGCGACGCCGATGGGGTTGTGGTCGTAGAGCGCGAGAAGATTGAAGGGCTGCTGCCTATCGCGGCCAAGAAGGTCAAGGACGAGGCGGCGCGTATCGAGGCCATTCAGGGCGGCGACACGAATGCCAAGTGGTTGGTGTCGGCACTGCGCGCCGCAGGCGTGCTCAAGGAAGGGGAAAGTCTGTGAGCACCATCGTCATCACGGCAGAAGCGATTGCGCCCAGCGCCGTTGCGCTGCTGCAGGGCTATGAGCTCGTCTACACCGGTAAGACGCCGACGCCAGAAGACATTGTCGCCCTGTGCAAGCACCACAACCCTGTAGCGATGATTGTTCGATACGGCAAGGTCGGTGCGGCCGCGATGGATGCGGCAGCCGCGCTGCGGGTCATCTCCAAGCATGGGTCGGGCACCGACAACATCGACAAGGTAGCGGCCAAGGAGCGCGGCATTGAAGTCGTGGCGGCGGTGGGCGCCAACGCCAACGCAGTCGCCGAGCATGCGTTTGCCCTTCTTCTGGCTTGTGCCAAGTCAATTCCAGCTGTCGATGCCCGGATGCATGCCGGTCACTGGGAGAAAGCCGCTCATTCGAGCCTGGAGCTCTCTGGCCGCACTGTCGGTGTCGTCGGGTTGGGGGCTATCGGCCGGCGTTTCGCCCGGATGGCTGAGGGCTTTGGAATGAACGTCGTCGCTTTCGACCCGTTCGCCAAGGATGTGCCCGACTACGTCACGTTGGTTGACTTGGAGGAGCTATTCAATCGGTCCGACGTCATCTCGCTGCACTGCCCCCTTACTAAGGACAACCAGGGGCTGCTCAATGCGAGGACGCTCGCCCGTTGCAGGCCAGGCGTCATCATCGTGAACACGGCACGCGGCGCTCTGATTGACGAAGCAGCACTTCTGCAATCCGTCAGCACCGGACACGTCCGCGCAGCGGGCCTGGACAGCTTTGCTGTGGAACCCATGGCGCCTGGCCATCCATTCCAATCCCAACGCGGCTTCGTGTTGAGCCCTCATGTGGGTTCGGTGACGTCGGACGCCTATATCAACATGGGCGAATCGGCCGCCAGGAATGCGCTCGCTGTGCTTGCCAAGCACGTTGAAGCGGCCTGAGGAGAGTTCCATGCAGCGATGGAAGCACGCTCCCGACGGCAGCACCTGGGGTGAATTCGGAGCCGACGACCAGCGAGGTCGGATGAACCTGGTCGACAGCTCGAAGGTCCTTCAAGGCGTTGCCGAGGTGAAACTCGGGAAGACCTTCTGCCTGTCGCTGCCGCTGGACGTGCCCGGCGGAATGACGATGAATCCCCGGCGGATGCCGGCGCAGACCTTCGCGACCCTGCGCGATGGCAAGAGCGCCGGCGCGCAGGGCTTCTGCTGGTCGTACCTCGACGAGGACACGACGCTGACCGATGTGGTCTGCGACGAGGTGCTGGTCATGAATACGCAGTATTCGACCCAATGGGACAGCCTTGCACACATGGGTAGTCGCTTCGATGCGGACGGCGACGGTGAATCCGAAGCTGTCTTCTACAACGGCTTCCGCGCTGGCGTGGAGATTCGCTCCTCCAAGGAGGACGAAGAGGCGCCTACCGATTGGATGCGCTTCCCGGCGCCTCGCGCAGAAGCGTTGGGCATTGAGAACCTGGCGGAACACGGCGTCCAAGGGCGCGGCGTCATGGTCGACCTGGAGCATCACATCGGACGCCGCCGCGAAGCCGTCGGGTACGAGCGGCTCATGCGCATCCTCGAGCAAGACCGCGTCGAGATTGAAGCCGGGGACATGGTGTGCATCCACACCGGCTTCGCCGACACTTTACTTGCGATGAATCGCCAACCCGACCTCAAGAAGCTTCACGAGACGGGCAGCGGGCTGGACGGCAATGACGCGAAGCTTCTGAACTGGATTGTCGATGTCCGTCTTGCATGCCTTCTGGCGGATAACCCCGCAGTCGAATTGGTGGTGCCCCGCCTGATACAGCCGACGCCGATTCGAGGTCCGCGCCTGCCCCTGCACGAGCACTGCCTGTTCAAGAACGGCATTCACCTTGGTGAGTTGTGGCATCTCACGCCGCTGGCGAAATGGCTTCGAGAGCATGGACGCTCCCGCTTTCTGCTGACCGCACCTCCCTTGCGCCTGCCTGGCGCCGTGGGGTCGCCTGCTACGCCTATCGCGACCGTGTAACCCGCACGTTCGCAATGGCGGCATCGCGTACCGTTGGGCCGCGTGGGAGTTGCTGCCTATACCCAACCCCTTTTCTACAGGAGACAAGAAATGAAGCAATGGATGAAGCCCGTTCTGACGACATCAATGCTTGCGCTGGGCCTAACGAGCGCAGCGCACGCGCAATGGCCGGACAAGCCCATCAAGCTGGTGGTGCCCTATCCCGCGGGCGGCGCAGCAGACAACACGGCGCGCATCCTGGCGCAGTACCTCGGCGAACGACTCAAGCAGCAAATCATCGTCGACAACCGCCCGGGGGCAAGCGGCACGATTGGCGCCTCGTATGTGGCAAAGGCACCTGCCGACGGCTACACGCTGCTCCTGGACGCGACGTCGTACACGGTGAATCCGAGCCTCTTCCCCAAGCTCAACTATGACCCGGCGAAGGACCTCGCACCAGTCTCGCTCATCATGCAGGTTCCGCTGTTGATGGTCGTGCCAGCCAACTCCCCGTATGCCACGGTCGCGGACGTCGTGAAAGCAGCGAAGGCCACTCCGGGAAAGCTCACGTATGCGTCCGCTGGGAGTGGCGGTGCTCAGCACCTGGCGGCGGAGTCGTTCGCCCAGAACGAGAAGATTTCCATGACGCACATTCCGTACAAGGGTGGTGCGCCGGCACTGACGGACCTGATTGGCGGCCAGGTCGACCTGATGTTCAGCGCGACCACCGCGAGCGGAACGTTCGTGAAGGGCGGCAAGCTCAAGCCGCTGGCCATCACGTCGTCCAAGCGGCAACAGAGCTGGCCACAGGTTCCGACCGTCGCGGAAAGCGGCGTCAAGGGTTTCGAAGTGAACGAATGGAACGGCCTGTTTGCGCCGGCCGGCACGCCTCGTCCCATCCTCGACCGTCTCGAAGCTGAGACTCGCGCTGTCGTCGCTGACCCGGCAGTGGCAAGTCGCTTCGCCGAGATGGGGGTTCAAGGCGTGGGCTCAAGCTCCAAGGACTTTGCGGCATTCGTGAAGTCGGAGACCGCCAAGTGGGCTGGCGTCATCAAGGCCGGCAACATCAAGGTCGACTGACCCGGTGCAAACAGCGTGGAGAGATACATGTCAAAAGGCACCATCGCTTGCGTCGAATGTGGGGCTTGCCATTGTTGCCGCCCTGGTTGTACACGTCTCGGCTCAAGCCGCCGACACCTACCCGACAAAGGCGGTCAAGGTCGTCGTGCCCTATCCCCCCGGTGGCGCGGTGGACCAAGTCACACGCCGCGTCGCGCAAAAGCTGACTGAACAAACCGGACAAAGCTTCTATGTCGACAACAAGCCGGGGGGAACCGGCACCATCGGCATCGGTCAAGTCGTGCGGTCAGCACCGGATGGCTACACCTTGGTGGCGAACGATTTGACCTATTCCATCCTGCCGTACGTATTCAACAAACTGCCGTGGGACTATGACAACGACCTGATACCAATCGCAGCATTCAACTTCGCCCCGGTGGCTGTAGTCGTGGCCAGCGATTCGAAGTTCAAGACGCTGGCGGACCTTGTCACGTACGCGAAGGCCAACCCCGGCAAACTGAACTACGGCACCGGTGGCGCTGGAACCATGCCCCACTTCGGAACCGAGGCGCTGAAGGCTGCAGCGGGCTTCGAGGCGACGCACGTCCCCTTCAAGGGCAACGGGGAAGCAACGATGGCGCTGCTGGGACATCAGATTGATTTCCAGTTGGCGTCGACGGCAGGTGTCATCAGCCAGGTCCAGGGAGGCAAGGTCCGCCTTCTGGCAATCAGCGGCGCCAAACGCCTGAAGGCACTGCCCGACGTGCCGACTTTCGCTGAGGCCGGATTCAAAAGCTATAGCGTCGTTAACTTCACGGGCCTATGGACCCCAAAGGGCACACCTGCGCCAGTTGTTGCCAAGCTTCAGAAGGAGATTGTGACGGCAATGGCGAGCAAGGACGTCCAGGAATTCGCTGAGAGCATCGGCTCGGTTCCGAACGTTCTGAGCGGTGATGAGTTCACCAAATTGCTGCGAGAGAACTCACGGCTTTGGGGCCAAGTCGCCGATTCGGCCAAGATTGAGAAGCAGTGAAGAGGGGCGCGACAGTCATCTTCTTTCTGCAGCAGCCGGAGGTCATTGAACTCGAGCTCTTCTCCAGCATGCCGGCTCTATCGCCGATGTGGACGGCGAAGCGATCGGACCAAAGCCAACCAGTCGGCCAGCCGATTCGTTTTTGCCCGAAGGACTGCTTTCGACATGAGCTGAACTTCCGCTCAGGGCCCGATCCGGCTGTCCGCCCATGCTTGATAGCTGCCGTTCGACAACCATCACGCCTACCTCGTGGCCATCACGGCGACGCGCCCCGAGATCGAGGACGACCCGTTCGATCAGGTTCTGGTCAAGCCGGTGGAGAGGCTGCGCGTCCAGTGGCATCTAGCCCATCGGTCACGAGCGCGGAAAGAAGGAAAGGCGGCTGCACCGGTTTCTCGACCAGTTGCGCCTTGAAGTTGCTCGCCGCCGCGGCGACCTCGGCCGGATCGGCCGAGCCGTTTCGCGTCTTGCCGGTGAGCAGCACCAGCGCGCTGCGCTTGGGCTGGTTCCGCACGGCGGCCAGCAGCGGCACCGCGGTCTGGTTGTTGGGCAATAGCCAATCGATGACGTAGCCGTCGAAGAGGCCCTGCGGGATGTCGGCCAGAAGGTCTTCTGCCGTGTAGTAGGCGACGGCGTCGATGCCAACGCTGCGCAGGTGAGCGCACAACGCGTTCGCCACGTCGCGTTCATCGTCGAAGACCGCGACGCGCGGTACGACGGCCTTGCCATGGCCGATCTCGAGCCGGGCGATGCGCAGGCTGTCCTGCCCCATCGCAGCAGTGGCCGGCACCACCACGTAGGAACCCGCGGTCTGCATCGCCACCAGCGCGTCGCTGGAGGCGTCGTCGGTCTCGCGCGCGAACCAGACGCGGCAGCCGACCTGCAGGGCGCCCACGCGCAGCACCGCGTCGGTCCCGCTGTGGGGTGTGGTGGCGCCCACCACTTCGGCCAGCGTCTCGCCGAAACGGTCCGCGAGTTGTTGGAACTCGTCAAGGGTCCAGGCGGTGCTCTTGTTGACACGCTGGTGCGCGGCCGCGCGCGACAGGTTGAAGAACTCGCCGATGAAAGAGGAGTGCCGGTGTTTGGGGATGCCGTGCCGTTCGAGCAGTGCGCGCACCAATTGGGCAGCTTGCGAATGCGATTCGTCGTCGGGGGGCTGTGGGGTACTCATCCGCAGGTACTTGTCTCAGTTTGTAAGTTCAATTGCGGAGCAAAAAGCGATGGCGCAAAGTCTTGTCAAACAATACATATGGATCGCGAAACGGCGTCTACACAACCTGGATAGTCGCCTTGAACGAGCGAACACCAGTTTGCAGCCAACAATATGTTTCTTCAAACAATGCTTTTGTTTGCAAATTCAGCATCCAGCCCAATTTGGCGCTCGGTCACGCGTGGCGCGCTCGCGGGGAAGACGCAATGGTACTGAGCGCGGCCCTGCTGGACCAATGTGCGCCGCAGGTTTCGCCGGTGCTGATGCAGGCGCTCGTGCGGACCGAATCGGCAGGCCAGCCGTTCGCGATCGGCATGGACAGGGCGCACGGGACGGTGAAGCAGCCGGCGACCGCCGAAGAGGCGGTCGCCACAGCCAAGTCCCTCATTGCGGCGGGGCGCAAGTTCTCGGTTGGGCTCGCGCAGATCCACGTCAGCAACGTCGCGCTGTACGGGCTCACGTGGGAGCAAGCCTTCGATCCATGCCAGAACCTGGCCATGGGTCAGAAGATCCTCTGGAACTTCTATCACCGCGCCTCCGCGTCCGGCTACAGCGGCATGGCGGCGATCTGGGCGGCGCTGCGTGGCTACAACTCCGGCGGGGTCGACCGATCGATCAGCGACGACTACGCGAGCCGGATCTTCGCATACATGAGCAGCGCACCGCCGCAGTTGCAGTTCGGCACCGGTGCAGCGCCCGCTCGCGCAGCGGCATCGGCACCGCGAGCGGCGTCGATCGTCTCCGCATTGCCAGCCGACCAGGACGCACCGAAGCGTCCCGGCGAGGCACGCGACATCTTCGAGAAGGCCACCAGCAAGACAGGCTTCTAGTCGACTGGCGCCCCTTCATCAGCATTTCATTTCTATCGAGAGGGATTCATGCTTCAACAGTTCATCGGCTCGTTGCCCAGCGAGACCTATGTGAAGGTGCAACGCGCAGCGGCATTCGTGCGCATCGCGGCCCCACTCGGAGCCCTGGCATTGGCCGCCAATCCAGCCATGGCGCAAAGCCTCAAGCAGGCAGGCGTCAACATCTTCAACGTCCTCTACGGGGTGGTGGGGGTGATCGGCGCCATCGCGTGCCTGTTCACGCTGCTGAACTGGGTGACCGGGAACTGGCTGGGTCGCGACGATCCCAAGAAGATCTTCTTCCAGGCCTTGCTCGGTACTGCGCTGGCCTTCGGCATCGTCGCCATCATCCAGTTTGTCAAGGACATGGTGGGCGGCTCGGCCTCCGGCATCTCGAACCTCTGAACACGATGGCAGAGGTCGATGCCAGCCACGAGGAGCCGGCGCTCGAGCGCGCGGTGATCTACCGCGGGCCGCAGGCCCCGGTTCTGCAGGCGTATGTGCCGCTGCCCGTGTTCGGGGCCGAATGCATGCTGCTCTTGTTATGCATGCGCCTGTTCGGGTTCTGGACGGTCCTCTTGCTTCCACTGCACCTAGTCCTGGTCCTCAAGACCAACGACAACCCATTCTGGGTGCGCGACCTGGTGGCGAACTATCGCTACCGTTGGTTCGTCGAGAACAGGAACGCGCACGGCGACGGTGTCGTGAGCTTCAGCCCGCATCTGAACCGGCGCGAGGTGCATTGATGTCCGCGGTCCCCAGCACCAAGGCCGAGCGCAGCGTCGCGAGTTGCCTGCCGTACTCGCAGCAGATCGACGATCACACGGTCATCACGTACGAAGGTGACCTGACCCAGACGATCGAGGTGCAAGGGCTCTCGTTCGAGACGCTCGGTCACAGGGAACTCGACAACCTCAACCAGCAGTGGTTCTCGGCGATCAACAACGTGGCGCGCAGTCCGAATGTGGCGCTGTGGACCCACCTGGAGCGCCGGCGCGTGCGTTACGACCTTTCGAAGGTTCGCTACGACAACGGCCTCTCGGCCGAATTCGCCCGGCAGTACGGCAGGAAGTTCGAGGGCGAGCTGCACTTCACCAACCAGCTGTTCGTCTCGCCGGTGCACCGGCTGGCTGGCAATCGCGCGGATCGCGCCAGCATCCGGCTGTCGAAGCGCTCCAGCGAGGGCATGACGGAACTGCGGCTGCGCTCGCGCGACGAACTGGCCAAGCTCTCGGCGCAACTGATGGCGAGCCTCAGGCGTTACCACCCGCGCCGCCTCGGCACCTACGATCTCGACAGCAGGCTCTGCTCGCGTACCGCCGAGTTCTATTGTCGGCTCCTGAACAATACCGAGCGCCACATCGGCCTCGGCGCGCAAGAGCTCAGCCACAGCCTGCAGACGTCGGCGCTGAACTTCGGCGCCGAGACGGTGGAGATCGAGGGGGCGTCGGGATCGCGCTTCGCTGCGATCCTGACACTGGTGGCGCCGTACCGTGCGGAGCAGCTCGATTCCAAGGTGTTCGAAGGGCTGCTGTCGGCGTCTTTCGAGTTCGTGCTCAGCCAGTCGGTGACCGTCATGGCCTTCGACAAGGCCGACGCGCTCCTCAAGACCCAGTACAACAGGATCAAGTCCACGAGCGACAACGAGGAGCAGTTGAAGGATGTCGCGGCCGCACGCACCCAGCTGCAGGCGGGCAAGTTCTCGATGTTCGAGCACGAGCTGATCCTGGTCGTCTATGGCGACAGCATTAAGGAGCTGAACCAGAACGTCAACGCGGCGGTTACGGTGCTCGACCAGAAGAGCATGAACACTTCGCGGGAGCGGGGTGGGGCGCTGATTTGCACCTACTTCAGCATGCTGCCGGGCAACTTCAAGTACGGCCGCATCCGTGCGATGCCGATCAGCAGCAAGAACTTTTCCAAGTTCTTCCCGATGCACAACCATCCGCGGGGCAACGCATGGGGCAGCCAGTGGGGCGCGCCGATCGCGCTCCTCAAAACGGCGGCGGGCGGACCATACTTCTTCAATTTCCACGTCAGCCGCAACCGGCTGCTGGAGCAGGGCATCCGGCTGGACTATGACGACGAGCCTCCGGGGCGGCGCACCGCAGAAGATGGGAGGCATGACGAGGCGTCCAGTGACCGCGGCCGGGACGATCACCCGAAGGCGCACCGCAAGGAACTGGGCAACTACAAGATCATCGGCCGCTCGGGTGGCGGCAAGACCGTGCTTAAGCTCGCGCTGCGTCTGCTGGCCCGCAAGCGGGAGATGGCGAGTGGCCGACCCCTGAAGATCTTCAGCTTCGATAAGGACTACGGCGAGGAGATCTGCATCCGCGCCATGGGTGGGCGCTATTTCCGGATCGCCGGCGGCGAGCCGACCGGAATGAATCCATTCTCGATGGCGCCGACGCCGGAGAACATTTCCGTGATCCTGAGCATCATGTCCTGGAACGCGCAGTTCGACGGCAAGTACGTCATGACGCACAAGGATGAGGAGGACCTGTTGCGCAGCATCAAGCAGGTCTATCAGCTCGAGCCGAAGTTGCGTCGCTATGCGCGGGTTCGGGATGCCCTTCCGACCCACCGTGAGAGCAGTCTGTACCAGGCGCTCGGACGCTGGTGCGACGACGGCGCCTTCGCCTGGGTGCTTGACAACGCCGAGGACCGGTTCGATCTGACGGGCGCCGATACCTTCGGCTTTGACATGACCCACTTCCTCGACATCGAAGAGGCTCGCACGCCGATCTTGCGCTACCTGACGCACAAGATTGCTCAGCATGCCTCCGGCGCGCCGCACATCATCGACATCGCCGAAGCGTGGCGGGCGCTGAAGGATCCACTGATGCAGACCTTCATCGAGAACAAGGGCAAGACCATCCGCAAGGAGGACGGCGTGATCGGGCTGGACACGCAGGAGCCCAGCGACATCAGCCGCTCGCCGCTGGGCAGCACGCTGCTGTCGCAGTTTCCGACCCAGCTGCTGCTTCCCAACGGCGAGGCGGAGCACGCTGACTACATCGACGGCCTGAAGCTCACGCCGCGCGAGTTCCACCTGATCAAGCACACCGAGGAAAACTCGGGCCAGTTCCTGCTCAAGAAGGGCGCCGAGTCGGTCGTTGCGAAGATGGATCTGAGCGGCATGGACGACATGCTCGCCGTACTGTCCGCCAGTCTCGACAACGTTGAGATCATGCATGCGGCGATCGACGACGTCGGGCCGGAGCCTGCCCAATGGCTCCCTCTGTTTCTGAAAAGGAGAGTGTGATGAAGCTGTTCGCGCGCGCGAAGCGCCTTCTCTTCGGTGTGGTCGTCTCCGTCGGCCTGGCCGGCGGCGCCGGCGCTCAGATCCCTGTCACGGTCACGAGCGACATCCCGGCGACCATGAACCAGATCGAGACCATCATGAAATGGACCGAGCAGCTGCGCTCAATGAGCGACCAGCTCGACCAGATGAGGCAGGTCTACGGCACGCTGCAGGGAATGCGCAACCTGGGCAGCCTCATGAACAACGACCTGCTCACGCAGTACCTGCCGCAGGACTACGTCGGCTCGGTGAAAGCCTTGAGGAGCGGTGGTGGGTCGTTCGCCGGTATCTCCGGCTCGTTGAATGACATCGTGCGTGCCAACCAGCTTCGATCCTGCGCGGAACTGAACAGTGACGCCACGATGCGCGCGACTTGCACCCAGCAGTGGCAGCAGCTTGCGTTGCAGAAGCAGATCGGGGACATGGGATACCGCAAGGCTGCCGAGAACATTCGCAACCTCCAGACCTTCGTCGGTTCGATCAATTCGTCGACAGATGTGAAGGCTATCAACGAGGTGCAGGCGCGCATTCAAGTGGAGACCGTCCGGATGCAGAACGAGCAGATAAAGCTCTCGACCATCCAGGCGATGGAGGAGGCGGATCGGCGCCTCCAGCAGCAATCCGCTATCGACAACTTCAATGCCGGCATGACCCGCGGGTCCGCCGGTGGAATCAGGTTCTAGCCATGAAACTCAGACTCGCATTTCTGCCGGCGATCGCCGTTGTCGTGCTCGCAGCTTGCACAAAACAGGAGACGGTCGAAGCGCCGAAGTTCGATCCGAAGTACGTCGCCGCCGAGGCTGACAAGGGAAACCTGGGCCCGCTGACCGAACTGAACAACGCCTGTAGTGCCGAGGTCGAGAAGAACGGCAAGCGCTTGTCAGCGTGCGCAGCGCAGGATGAGGTGCGCAAGCTCGCCAAGCCCATCGGCATCAGGTTCTGAGTCGGGAACTGGGGAGGTGAGCCGTGGCCGAGAACATCATCGGTGACATCTATAGCAACTTCGAGCGAGCCTTGGGCGGGTTCTACGAAAGCGCCGCCGCAGGAATCTCCGGATACGTAATCCCGATCGCCTGGGTGTTGCTGGGAGTCTGCATGTTGATCTGGTGCTACTTGATCATCGAAGGCAAGGTCGCCATGCCCATCACGGACTGGCTTCTGAAGTTCGTCGGCTTCATGATCGTCCTTTACGTGATGGGAAACGGGTACCTCTCCTGGGTTGCAAAACCTCTGTTTGATCTGCCATCCGAGCTTACGCGCGCTCTTAGCGCGACCTCTGGAAGTGCACCCGACTTGTTGGGCCAAGTGAACGAAAAGGTCGTAGATCTGGTGTCGGCAATGTTCACCGCGGGTACCAAGTTGATCAAGGAACTCGCCTTCGGTCCTGCGATAGCGCTCTTCCTCATGGGCGTTCTCGTTATCGTGGCGGTCTACCTGTTGCTGGCCGCGGCGCTGTTCTCGGTCATCTTCTCGAAGCTCGGCCTAAGCATGGTTCTTGCCGTCGGGCCCTTCTTTGTTCTGGCCCTGGTGTTGTCCCAGACGCGCAACTACTTCTACTCGTGGTTGAACACGGCTCTCTATTTCGTCTTCTATCAGGTGTTCTCCGCGCTGTTCATATTCATGTTCATCGGCATCCTGCACAGCTACGTGGCCAGGTTGAACAGCACGCTTGGCGGTGTAGGGGGCGGGAGTGTTCTTTCGATGGTGGCCCGACTGCTTGGGGCAAGCGGTGAGGGACTGAATGTTGCGGCTATTTGCATTCCCATCTTCCTGATCGCACTGGCCATGTTCTTCATGTTCGTGCAGATCCCCGTCATGTGCGCCTCGCTCACTGGAGGCAGTGGAGGCTCATTCGGCGCCGGGCTGACGAACCTTGTACACGCGCGGTCGCTCGTGAGCCGCTCGAGTTCTAAGTGAGGCTGTCGACATGAACTGGGTCGTCAAGCTGCTCTTGCTCGCTGTGGTGGTCAGCCTTGCTGGCTGCGGTGCGCCGAAGCCGCCCGGGTGGCCGGCAGGTGAAGAGCGGCCCATCAACCCATCCCAGATGTCGAAGGCGCCGAAGTGACGGACAAGCAGACGTATTTCGCGCAGGCGCTCGACTGGGACACCCAGCAGCGGCTCGATCTCGAGCGCCGGGCGTCTCGCAATGCCAAGATCGCATGGGCCTGCGGCATTCTGAGCGGCTTGAGCGTGCTCAGCGTGACGGTGCTGCTGCCGCTCAAGCAGTTCGTGCCGGCCATCATCCGGGTCGACAACGCCACCGGCGCCTACGACGTCCAGGCGCCGGGCGAGTCCGTCAACGTGGGCCGGGATCGCGACCAGAAGATCGTCCTCTCCGACGTCGCGCGCTATGTGCTGGCCCGCGAGGGTTTCACGCGTGGCGAGGCGGAGTCGAACTACAAGACGGCCTACCTGATGTCCTGCGGGCCGGTGCGCACCGATTGGGAGAACTACTTCAATCCCGAGCTCAACGCGCAGTCGCCGGTGAAGACGATGAGCCCGACCGATTCGGAACGCGTGGAAATTCAGAACGTCACGTTCCTCCCGACCGACCAGGATGATCTGCGTGTCGCGCAGGTGCGCTTCGACAAGACGGTGACCCGAGGGGTGGCGCCGCCCGTGCGCACGCGCTACATCTCTACGCTGACGGTGCGCTACGACGGCGCAAACATCCCGGGGCAGATCAAGGATCTGCACATCAACGCCTTCGGCTTCTGCGCGGTGAACTACCGTCGCGACCCGGAGGGCGTGCCGCAGGTGTTGGGGACGCCCCCCGGTTCGACCGCCGGCGGATCAGGACAAGCGCCGTCACCGGCAGGCGCCATCACGCCGGCCAACGTCGGCATGCCCCAGGGTGCGGCGCGATGAATCGTCTGGCCGCTTCGCTGCCGCTGTTGTCGTTGCTGTTGGCTTCCACGGCCGGCCGTGCCGAGGTAGGAACCGTCCCATCGGCCAGCGATGCGCGCATCCAGACGGTTCGCTTCACCGGCGACAACGTCATCCGCATCGCCGCCGCGGAGGGCATAGTCACCACGATCGAGCTCAGCAAGAAGGAGGAGATCAAGGATTTCGCGATGGGGGACCGCGATGCCTGGCATGCGGCCATCAACGGCAACCTGTTCGTCATCAAGCCCAAGGACGTCAAGGCCGACACCAATCTCACCATCTTCACGAACCGACGCTCGTACCTGTTCCAGCTCAAGACCACCAGCCGCACTGCGCGCAACGTGGCCTACTGGGTTCGACTGCAGTATCCGGAACAGGACGCCTCAACGCCCGAAGGCTTGGCTCTGGCCGAGCAGGAGGCCGAGCGCAAGCAGATGAAGGCAGACCTGAAGTCGTCGGGCTACGAGGGCAACTTGAACTACGACTACTGGATCGTCGGCCCGCAGGTGCTGCAGCCCCTGTCCATGCACGACAACGGGCGCCAGACCTTCATGCTGTTCTCGGCGGCCAATCCCTTGCCTGCTGCGTTCGTCATCGAGCCGGACGGAACCGAGAGTCTGGTGGACTACCACGTGGAGGAGGACACCATGGTGCTGCACCGGGTCGCCCAGAGGATCATCCTGCGGCGTGGCGCGTTGGTTGCGGGCGTCACGAATCGATCGCCGAGCCTGCCTATCCAGTCATCGCCCACAGGCACGGCCAGCGGGAAGGTCCAGCGCGCGATTCGCGAGCCGGGAGGTTGAAGAATGTTCGAACAAAGACACGAAGAATCGGTCGCCGAGCAGGAGCGTGAGGGTCTGGTCGAGCGCAAGCGCGCTGTCGCGCCCGGCCAGAAGCTGATCCTGGTCGCGACCTCCACCGTCGCAGCGCTGCTGATCCTTTTCGGGATCGCCAGCAAGAACAATTACTTTGGCGCCTTCGGCGCGCCGGCGCCGGCCGAGACCAAGGGGCTGGCCGACGCGCGGCCTCTGACCGCCCCGGAGGTGAAGGTGCCGCTGGCGCTGGGTCAGCCGCCCTCGCCGCCGTCGTATGTCGAGTGCCCGGGCGGCCTGCGGCTTCCCATCGGCCTGAACTGTCCAGAGCCCGACAAGAAGCCCGACGCCGCCCAGCCCGCGCAAGGCTCGGGCATGTCCGAGGAAGATCGGGTCCGGGAGCGTCGGCGGAAGAGCGCGATCAGCCTTGCCGCTGTGCAGCCGGCGTCGGCGGCGGTCGCACAACTCGGTGCCGCCGTGGCCAATGGCAGCCTGCCGGGTGCCTCGACGCCGCCGGGCGGAACCAACGCCCTGGCCGGCGCGCTGTCCTCCACGATCACGCCTGGCACCAGCGCCACCATCAACCGCAACCCGTCGATGACCCTGGCCAAGGGGACGCTGCCGGACTGCACGCTCCTCACGGCCATCCTGACCGACCAACCGGGATTCCTCAAATGCATCCTCAGCGCGCCGGTCATGTCCATGGACGGCAAGGTCGTGCTGATGGAGGCCGGCACCACCATGGAGGGCGAATATGCGCAGGGCGTGCAAGCTGGCCAGAAGGCGATCTTCACGCTGTGGTCGCGCGCGGTGACGCCGAACTTTGTATCGGTGCAGCTGAACTCACCGGGCACGGATGCCCTGGGCCGGGCGGGGACCTCCGGCTACGTGGACAACAAGTGGTTCGAGCGCTTCGCCGGCGCGGTGTTCTTCTCGCTCCTGGAGGACGCCAAGCAGATCTACATCGCGCGCGATGACGCGCGGGCGGCGCAACGCGCGAGCGGCAATGGCGACACCTTCAACATCGGTATGCAGGGCACGCTCTCGCAGTTCAACAACACGGGCAGTACCACGAAGACGATCGTCGAGGAGATGCTCAAGCAGGGCAGTCAGCTCCGGCCCAGCCTCTACAAGAACCAGGGCGAGATCATCAAGATTTTCGTGGCGCGCGATGTCGACTTCTCCACGGTCTACGAACTCCGTCCTGCTACGGGAACGAACTGATCATGGGTGCTTCCGACAAGTACGTCTCCATCCTGGCGCACCTTCGCGCCCTCGAGGGCTGGCTGGCCGATCCGGGTGTGAACGAAGTGGCGGTGAACGCGCCCGGTGTCGTGCAGCTCTGGAAGAGGGGCGTGTGGGAGCTGGTCGACGCGCCCATGATCACCTTCGAATACCTCCAGGCGCTGGGCAACTTCCTGGCCAACATTTCGCAGAAGCCTTTCGACGAAAGCGATCCGATCCTGTCGGCGTATCTACCAGGTGGCGAGCGCATCGAGATGACGATGCCGCCAACGGCGGCGCGCGGGATGATCTATCTCAACCTGCGCAAGCACACGAGCCAGTCGTTCGAGCTGCCGCAGTTTGTCGAGCAAGGGTACTTCGAGCGCACGCGACATGTTCACTCGGCCACGTTGTCCGACGAGGAGCGCACCAAGCTCCTCGATCAACTCGAGCCGGACCAGGTTGAGCTATGGAATCTGGTGCGCGCCGGCGATTGGCCGGCGTTCCTCGACAAGGCGGTTCGCAGTCACCAAAACATGATCGTCTCCGGTGCCACCGGCAGCGGCAAGACATCCTTCATTCGCGCGCTCATCGAGATCATTCCGAGCTGGGAACGCCTGATCACCGTCGAGGACACCCCGGAGATGCCACTGCGTAATCATCCGAACTCGCAGGCCTTGTTCTATCGCCGCGATGGTCATGCGGGCAAGCGCGTCGTCGGCGCGACGGCCAAGCAAGTGCTGCAAGCAGTCATGCGCAAGACGCCGAATCGGGTGCTCTTGGCCGAACTGCGTGGCGACGAGACGTTCTACTACGTCCAGAACGTTCTCAACTCGGGACACCCCGGCGGCATCACGACCGTTCACGCGAATTCGACGCAGGAGGCGTTCGTTCGCGTTGCGTTGCTGATCAAGGCCTCGGACGAGGGCCGGAGCCTGGCGCTGGACGAGATCATGCGGCTGCTGCACACGTTGGTGCACGTGGTCGTGCAACTGGTGTTCGATCGCGAACGGGGCCGGCATGTGCCGGCGATCTACTACGACCCGATGTATGCGCTGTCGGTCGTGAGGTGAGCTGTCATTTAGCGCAGGCGCGAGGGCCGCAGCAGTCGGCTGTCATTGAGCGAAGGAGCGGGCAATGAATCGAACGCAACTGATCGGACGGCTCGGCCGAGATCCTGAGGGAGGTCGCGGCGGGACAGGAACCTATGCCAACTTCAGCCTGGCCACCAACGAGTACTGGACCGATCGCACGTCCGGCGAGCTGGTCGAGCACACCGAGTGGCACCAATTGGTCTGCTACGACCGACTCGCGGAGATTGCGCTGGAATTCCTAACGAAGGGCAGCGAGGTTTATGTGGAAGGCCGACAACGCACGACCCGATGGACGGACAAGGATGGCAAGGAGCAGCGAGGCTCTGAGATCCGCGTCGACGAGCTGAAGATGCTCAGAAAGGCGCCCAGAGCCGATCCGATCGTGTCGGCTGCCAAAGGCATCGCGTCGATCGAAAAGTTACTCAAGGACGTCGCCCTGGGCCTTCGAACGGATGTATCGCTGGCGGACCTGGCGGCGATGTTGAGTACGGTGCGCACCACGATGATGGGCGACGATGATCGTGTGGGTGAACTGAACGGTCGTGCAACTCCCGCTTCGCATGCCGAGACAACTTGACGCCGCCCCTGCCGCGCAGCTTCAGCCGACCGGTGACCTCGGTCGCCCATCGAATCGTGCGGGCACCAGGGATGAGCCATCGGCGGCTCTGGCAAGGAACCTGTTTCGAGCCAGCCTGGAGCGAGAGGCTCGGGAGAAAGCCCGAGTTATAGCCGGTTCGACATCGGACGCCGGGCTCGCGACTCGAGAATCGGTTCGCACCCAGTCCGTCGAACGCGTCTCCGTCGTCGACGGCGCGGATCGAATGACGTACAGCGAGACCCGGGGTCGGCAAGGCTGGAGGCAACCCCTGGCCGCACAAGAGGCCTTGCGTGATGCGCGTCGCAGAGGGGCCGAGGACGGGGACTACGCTGGAAAGGGCGCGCGCATCGTGCAAACGTTCGAAGGCGAGCAGGCGCAACAGGCGGCGATCCCGCGGGTGGGTGGTCCTGCTTCGCCTACGCGCTATGCACTCGGAAGATCAAGCCTCCTGGCGAACAACCCCGGCCGAGCGGCTCAACCTCAAAACAGCGCAAGATCGCAGCAACCTCAGACCGTGCGCGAGACGCCGGCGACACGTGCACGAGCGCGATAAACAGCGAAACGGGGCACACCTGGGCGGCACCGTTGACCAGACCTCTCCGTTGAGGCTGGTCCGGAAGCACCCGGCTGTATCGTGTCTTGGCCCAATACTGTTCGATTAGAATGAATCCACCTACAATCACCGTCGTGGCAACTCGACGACGGACGAGGCATGGCACGGACAAAGGCGGTGTTGGGCGCGGGTGCCCGGCTGAGTGATTTCTTGGCGGCCAGTTTGCTGGCCCGGGTGGTGCCCGCCGATGTCGTGCACGCTGTTCTGGACGAGCACGGTTGCAACAGTCAACGCATTCGCAGCTTTCCAGCGGTGGCCGGGGTGTACTACTGCATCGCCTTGAGCCTGTATCCCGAGGCGGCCTACGAAGAGGTCTTCGCCGTCGTCTCCCAGGGGCTGGCCTGGGCCAGTGGAGCCGCGCAGCCTGCGCTTGTTGCCAAATCCTCCATCAGCTCGTTGCGCAGCCGCATCGGCTCGGCTCCTTTGAGTGACTTGGTCAAACGCTGCTGCGTGCCTCTGGCCAACGCTCAGGATCATCCGCAAGCTTTCTTTGCCGACCTGCGACTCGTGGCGATTGACGGCAGCACGTTCGAGCTTCCCGATGAGGCCGACAACGCCCGGGTTTTCGGCTACCCGAGCAGCAGTGCCGTCACCGCCGGTCATGCCGGCTTCCCACAGGCTCGCTGCGCCGTATTGATCGAGTGCGCTACACACGCCATCCTCGGCGCCAACATCGGGGCCTTTTGCGATGGCGAACGAGGGCTCGCGGCCGCGTTGCTGCCGCGTCTCGAGCCGGGCATGCTTTGCATGGCCGACCGAGGTTTCAACTCATTTGAGCACTGGCGCCAGGCGAAGGCCATGGGAGCAGACTTGCTATGGCGATGCGGGAGCACCTGGAAGATGCCGGTCCAACGCGTGCTCGACGATGGGTCGTTCCTCAGTGTCATCCGTCCCAGCCATGTCACCCGAGCGGAGGCCGACCAGCAGGCCATCACGGTGCGCGTGATCGACTATGAGTTGCCGGGCTTGGACGACGCGCAGCCGCGCTACCGTCTTCTGACGACGTTGTTGGATCCGCAGCTAGCGCCCGCCATGGAGCTGGCAGCGCTGTATCACCAGCGCTGGGAGATAGAGTCCGTATTCGATGAACTCAAGACGCATTTGCGGCAGAGCCGGCGAGTGCTTCGAAGTAAGACACCGGAGCTGGTGCGACAAGAGTTCTATGGCTGGGTGCTCGCGCACTACTCGGTGAGATGGCTGTTGCATCAAGGAGCCTCCAGCCACCGAATACCTCACGCCGAGTTATCCTTCAAGGGACACGTGGATCTACTCAGGCGTACGCAGCCCCACTCCGGGGCCTTTCCCCCCAGCGAGGCCCATAAAAAGACGACGCTGGTTCCGTGAATTGCTACAGGCCAGTGGCTGCATCCGCGCAACGAGGACCATCAATCGACGCTCCCCGCGCATGGTCAAACGCCGCACATCACCGTACTCGGGTCACAGCCGCAACCTCGCGACTCGCGTTCCCGTCTGCTTCACGCCCTGCGGGTTCTCTGGGCCACCAGGTGCACCTTTGCAAAGGGCCAAGCGATCACGTCCGTCGCCATGGTCACCAACAAATCCCGGGGGAGAATTTGCACTTTAAACGAACAGTATTGTGTCTTGGCCGGGGCTCGACGGCGGCTCTATTTGGCCAGGTCTTCCAATGACTTTCCGGCGTCCAGTGCGGCCTTCAGCCATTTGGGCTTGGGCCCGAACCCGCTCCAGGAATTGCCCGCGCCATCTTCGTAGCGGCTCTTCGCGGTGCGCTTCGCCTTCTTGCGCGCGCGGACAGCAAGAGGTGCTGTCGCCTCGCCGGACTCCGACGCAGAGGACTTCGACCCCCTGCGCGATCCCACTCTGAACTCCTCGATGGACCGACCCGCTCCCAGGGCGTCACGAAGCCAGAGAGGGCGCGGTCCGCGGCCGGACCAGGCGTTGCCATTGCCGTCGCTGAACTTCGCACCGGACTTGCCCGCAGATTTCCCGATCTTCTTCGGCTTCGCGACCGTCTTGCTCGTGCCAAGTCCCAGCTGTGCAGCCGTCAGGCCGTAGTGCGCAATGGCCACCTTGATCCGGTCGACGACACCTTTGACCTCACTGTCTCGGAGAACTTCTGCCTGTCGTTGAAGCTGTTCGATCTGCTTCTGGATCTGCTGATACGTTTGCGCCATGGATACTTCCATTGAATGAACAGAAGCCCGACTTTACTCTTTCGCCAATTGGAAGCAGATTTACTCCATTCGCAGCACGCCTATGCGACTGATGAATTGGCGTACTGGACAGGGGGCCGCAGGGGCTAAACCACATCTTCGGGACTGCTCACGACTCTGCGGTATTTGCCCATGGCTTCTGGCTCCACCCCCAGCCAACGTGCCACCTGATCGGAGTCCGTCCCGCGCCGCAGCTGCCGCAATGCGAAGGTATGCCGCAGCCGGAACGATCCGCCGTCGCTGGAGTCCAGCCCTGCTTCTTCCAGCACCTGTTTGGCGGCCTTGTATTGCGACTCCTTGCTCCAAGGCTTGCCGCTGCGCGTCGACGGGAAAAGGAAGTTGCCCAGGATGCAAGCCTCCGTGCGGACCTGCAGCCAATGCTGCAGCAGCTCGCCCGCCCAAGGGGCGATGGGCGTCTCGCGCGCCGGCGAGTTGCCATTGCCAGGAACGGCCACTTTCCATGGCCGCTCGCGCACGCGGCCGCCATGCGATGTCGGTGCATCGACGGTCAGCACCCGCACGTCGCCCGGCGCCAGGCCGCCGCCCAATTGCAACGCGACGGCCACTCGATTGCGCAGCTGCTGCCAGGTGAAGGCCAGATGGCTGTCGCGGCGTGAGTCCGAAAGGCCCGGCCGAGGGCGCGCATTGGAGAGAAACGTGATCAGGTGCCGGGCCTCGGCCACCGACAAGAACTCCGGCAAGGGATCGGCCTGCGCGGCCTCGGCGTAGCGGATCTCCGGGTGGGCATCGATCCAGTCGCTGGCTGCCGTGTTCACCGGATTGCCGGTCTCGGCGGCATGGTGGCGCAACACGCGGTCGATCAGCCGCAGCAGGCGCAGCGCGTGGCGTGGGGAGAGCGACAGGTCGGCGCTTTTCATGCCGAAGCGGGCCGCCTGGAAGGCCTGCAGGTCGCGGACATCGAGAGACGCTAGCGACACCGCCGGGGATTGCCCGAGACACCAGGCCGTGAAGCTGCCCCACATGTCGCGGTAGACCTCGATGGAGGAGGTCTGCCGCAAGGACCCGGTGGCCTGCTGGTCCGACAGCCAACGCTCGAACGCAAGGCGGTGGCTGGCGGCTGGAGCTTCTTCAAAGAGCGAAAGCGTGAGCATCAATAAATACGCTAACGGCGACCGACGTTATTGGAGAGCGAGGAAGTGAATCGTGGGGAAGGGATCGCGTGGTGGGAGTGATTGGGCCCTGGAAGAATGGAGAGCCGTTAGTGTATTTGACTTCTGCGGCTGAGATCGAGACGAAAACATCAAGGGACTCCTTGTTCTAGGTCAATAAATGCGCGAACAAGCTAATAAATGCGCAAACAGTCAGTCGGGGCTCGGACCTAGCCGGCCTGAGAGGAGGGCAGCGAACATGATGAAGAGCCGCGTCATGTTCATCGATGTCCCCTCAAGATCCGACGGCATGCTCTACCGAGCATGGCTCGCGATCCACGCTGGCCGCGCGCGCCTGTTCGACGCTCGCCGGCCCCCGCCGACTCGCTTGCCGATCGGCTGCAAGGACGTGGGGAGAGCACTTGCCGTCATGTTCGTGCGGATCACTTGAGTTCGTCAGTTCTCGCCAAGGCAAACTCAAGTTCATCCTCTCTGCCAAGGTCTGAGCGAGTAGCTTGACATCCCTCGCGGCTGGCTCACGGGCTCCAGTAGGTGTGCCCGCCGAAGGCCAGTGATGCGAGCCCCCGCAAGACTCCATGGCGACCAGGCAACCGGCAGGCAAGTCAGCGCACCACAGCAGAAACTTATCGCGATTGATTGCTCGGTTTGTGATCACTCGGCCAGCCGCGTCTACGGCGTGAATCTGGATGACATTCTTGGCCAGATCGATGCCGACTCGTGCAATGTTGCTCACGGGACTTCTCCTTCCAAGTGGTTGCAGATTGACCTTCCACAAGCCAATCTTGGCACTCAGATGCCGTAGGCCACCAGAAGTGGGAAGTCCCTTCGTATTCGCCAACCGGCGTGCCAACCGCATGAAGGTCCTCGTGCACGACGGCATCGGTGTGTGGCTGGCAGCAAGGCGGCTGAACGGCGGCAAGTTCGCCTGGCCCAAGAACATCGACGGGACGCTGACACTGAGCCGGCCGCAGTTCGATGCGCTGGTGCTGGGACTGCCCTGGCAGCTCGTCGGTGAGGCCGGTGTAATCACCACGCTGTAGCGCGTCCATTGCGGTATCTGCCCATAGTGCGCTAGCGCGATCGCCGGGACGATCACGGTCCGTCATCGCCGACGACATCGACACGCTGGACCCGCAGGAGCTTCGCGAGAGGCTGCGCAAGGCCGACGCACGGTTGGCGTTCCAAAAGTCGATCATCGAAAAGCTCACACACGAGAACGCGATCCTCAAGCGACTGAAGTTCGCCGCCAAGAGCGAGGCTTACAAAGCCGAACAGAAGAGCTTGCTTGAGGAGACGCTGGATACCGATCTGGCCGCCGTCGCCGCGGAGATCGAAGCACTGCAGGCAGCCAAGGGGGCGCCGGCTGAGAAGCAACTGCCCAGGCGCGAGAAGCTGCCCGCGAACCTGCCGCGCCGCGAGATCCACCACGAGCCGCAGAACACCACCTGCGGGTGTGGCGAGCCGCTGCAGCGCATCGGCGAGGACGTGGCCGAGAAGCTGGATTACCAGGCGGGCGTGTTTACGGTCGAGCGCCACATCCGCGGCAAGTGGGTGTGCAGGTGCTGCGAGAAGATCACCCAGGCGCCGGTGCCCGCTCACGTCATCGACAAAGGAGTACCCACCGCTGGCCTGCTGGCGCAGATGCTGGTGGCCAAGTACCTGGACCATCTGCCCGCTCTACCGGCAGGAAGCGATCTTCGAGCGTGCGGGCCACGTCATCGCCCGCTCGACGTTGGCACAGTGGGTGGGTGAGTGCGGCGTGCAGCTGCAACCGCTGGTGGACGCGCTGGCAGCAGAGCTGCTGCGACACGGCGTGTTGCACGCCGATGAGACGCCTGTAGCGATGCTCAAGCCCGGAGCAGGTAAGACCCACCGGGCGTACCTGTGGAGCTACTGTACGACGCAGTTCAACCCGACCCAGGGCATTGTGTTCGACTTAGCGGACGGTCGGGGCGGACAGCACGTACGTGACTTCCTCAAGCTGAGCAGAACCACCGCCAAGCCTGGCTGACAGGGCAAGCTCGTGACCGACGACTTCAGCGGTTACAAGGCCTGCTTCGAGCTCGGAGTGACCGAGGTTGGGTGCATGGCGCACGCGCGGCGCAAGTTCCACGAGCTATGGATCAACCACGGCCGCCTGGTCGGCGAGAGATGAACGACAGCTTGTGCGCATACGGCGCGCCCCTGCGTACGCCACCTTCTTAGCGCTGCTGAGCGTTCCGATGACGGTTGCGCCAAGATGCTTCGGCCATTCCCGATCCCGAGCCCGAGGTCACACCTGAGCCTGCAGCGACGACATTCTTCAGCGTCTCGCTTAGGAGTTGCCAGTGTCAACTAGCGCCTTTCGCGGCTTTGGGAGACGGCTTCTGAGAACGTCAATGACACGAATGGGCTTCTCTGTCCCGGAAGGAGGTCTCCGGCATTTTTGCTTTGAAGTCTGATGACTTATGCCAATCTGGACGATGCCGTTAAGTGTTGCCACAAGGGTTTCGACCTGGATCTCCAAATCGTTGCGCAGACATTCCAGCATCAGCCCGTCGTTCGTTGCGATCAATGCGCGAGCCATCGCGTCGGCGCCCAGATCAGAGCGGATCTCGCCACTTCTCTGACCTTCCTCCAGGACACGCTGCACCTCTTCGGCTACTTTTTTGTATCCCGCTTTGACGCGCTGCTCAGCGGTCGAATTGGTACCTGCAAATTCGATCGAGACAACGATCGGCAGGAGCATTGATCCCGGAGACTCTGCAGCCAGTCTTCCGCCATACTGGAGAAACTCTGCGATCCGCTGTGCCGGAGTGCGACCCTTGTTCTTCAGCAGCCCGCGCATGGGAACCATCAGCGCTTGCCGCACACCGCTCAAGAGTTCCAGCAGGATGCTTTCCTTGTCCGGGAAATAGAAGTAGACAGCTCCTTTGGTGAGGCCGGCCAGCTTTCCGATCTCTGCCGTTGTGGTGCCGTTGTAGCCGCGCGTCACGAACAGGTACTCTGCGGCAGCAAGAACTGCTGCAATGCTTGTCTCACGATGTTCTTGGTTGGAGATGCGGGCCATTGCCGGTTGGAAGCGTAAACACCTGGTGGCGTTGCCACTTAGTTGAGCGAACGAACCAGGCAAGTTTATGTCATGTAGCCTCGACTTCGAACGAGAGCCCCACCTCTTCGGAGTGAAGCCGTTCGAGCAGCGTTTCCTTCAGCGCAGCCGCGGGCGTCCAGATCCCGGGGCGCACCTGCGGCGACTGCAGCAGCAGCGTGGCGCACTCCACGATCATCCGGGACGTGGTGTCATAGCCAGGGTCCCGTCTCCCGCGCACGGCGGTCCGAAGCACTTCCGTCCCCTCCATGAAACCGATGAACAGGATATCGAAGGAGCCCGCCTCGCGCGCCGCCTTGGATGGCCCCTGGCCCGGCACAGGGCCGTCCTCCCCGGCCAGTTCCGCGCCTTCGGCGGCGATCAGCGCCGACGCTTCCTCCCCCGCGGGACCGGCGCCGCCGATGCGCATTTCTTCGTAGACGAAGCCCGTCCCATACGGGTGGCCCATCAGCGCATTGGAGCGATGGACATTGCGCGTGTTGATCGGCGACATCAGGAAGGGTGCCACCCAGGCGTTCACGTCGGCGTCGAATTCGATCTTCATGCCGCTGGGTTGCCTCGGTCCTTCGAAGCCGGGTGTCAGAGCGAAGGGGTTTTTGAGAACGTCGACGATCGACCTGTTCGCGGCCACGGCGGAATTGGTCGCCCTGAAGCTCTCCGCCGTGCCGCCGGAGAATGTCCCATTCATTGTGCGAATGCGGGCCTTGACGCGGTCTGCGGTCTTGCCGAACCTCCCCCTGGCCACCATTTGGTGGTGATACACACCCATTTCGAAAGGCAGCGAATCGAAGCCGCACGAGAACACGATGCGGGCGCCGGAGGCGCGGGCCGTTTCCTCGTGGGCAAGGATCATCTCCCTCATCCAGGGAACCTCGCCGCATAGATCGACGTAGTCGACCCCCAACACCGCGCAGGTCTCGACCAACCGGGAGCCGTAGAGCTGGAACGGACCGACCGTCGAGATCACGCAGTGGGTACGCCCTGCCATGTCCCGCAGCGCGTCAATGTCGTCGGCATCGGCGCGGATGAGTGGATGTGCCTGCGGCAGACCAAGTTGATCGCGGACCGCGGCCAGCTTGGCGAGGTTACGCCCCGCAAGGGCCCAGCGCAGTTCACCTAGCGCGCCATAGCGCTGCGAGAGGTACTCGGCGACCAGCGTCCCGGTGAAGCCGCTCGCGCCGTAAATGATGATGTCGAATTCGACGTTCTTGTCCTTCATCGCACGCGCCCTCACCACGGCTCGCCGAACGGGCGGATCTCGGCGTTGAAGGACCACCCGTTGCGGCCCTGGTGCACCAGATGCCAGATCTCCTGCGCGACCGTCGAGGGCTCGATGAAGAAGCTGTCGGGCTTATCGGCAAAGAGCCCGCGCGTCCACGGAACGTTGATGACGGCGTCGATCATCAGGTAGCTGACGTGGATGCCCTTGGGATTGAGTTCTCGGGCCATCGATTCCGCCAGGATGCGCTGGGCCGCCTTGGTTGGCGCGAAGGCTGCGAAGTTCGGCTTGCCGCGGAAGGCCGAGGTATTGCCGGTGGCCACGATGGTGCCGTTCCCCGCCTCCACCATGTCGGGTGCCACCGCCCGGGACAGGTACAGCAGCCCCATGGCGTTGACCCGGAAGTTGTTGAGCATGACCTCGGGATCCACATCCAGGAACGAGCCGATCGTGCCACCGACGGCGTTGTGGATCAGTACCGAGGGGGAGCCGAGGCGCTCCTTGATTCCCGCAATGGCGCGATTGACCTGTGCCTCGTCGCTGACGTCGCAGGCGAAGGCGTGCGCATCCGGATAGTTTTGCTCGTGCTTTTTCAGCCGGTCGGCGTTGCGCGCCAGCATCGCCACCTGGTAACCGCCCTCGGTGAAACGCCGGGCGAGCGCAGCGCCGGTCCCGACCGACGATCCGACGCCTGTGATGACGGCGATCTTCTTTGTCATGTTTTCTCCTGGAATTCAGAACAAGCAATGGGAAGGGGGGAGAGCAGCATCGGCGGCTCAGGCTGCGAGCGCGAGCTCAACGAACTGGAGGCGGTCGTTGCCGAAGTAGAGCTGGTCGTCGACGATGAAGGAGGGCACGCCGAACAGGCCGCGCTCCACGGCTTCCTCGGTGCGGCGTGAGATCTCGGCCGCGAGCCCATCTGCATCGCGGCCCGCCAGCATGGCCTCGCCCTGGAGGCCGGCCGCGCCCAGCACCTGGACGAAGACCTCTGGGCTGCCGAGATCGAGGCCGTCCGCGTAAATGCCCTTGAATACGGCCGACACGTAGGCGCCCGCCACGCCGAGTTGGTTGGCCACGAGCACGCCGCGCAGTAACGGTTCGAGCGGCATGTCCTTCAGGTAGACGTTGCGCGCCATGCCCACGTCGTAGAGCTTGGCCCAACGCTTGAAGTCCACTGGCGCGTGTCGGCGCTTGTTGGCGCATTCCAGCGTGGTGGGACGATTTCCCGCCAGCTCCATCAGCCGCAGGATGCCCACGGGGCGATAGACGATGTCGGCCCCGGTGCGGGCCGCGATCAGGGGCAGCTGGGTGTTCGCCAGATACCCGTAGGGGCTGCCGAAGTCGAAGAAGAACTCGAGGGTCTTGCTCACAGATTTGCTCCTTGGTGCCTTGTCGGAAAGGCGATTTCGATCACGCGTCGGACTGACCCTATTGACAAACTGACCGGCCAGTATCCTAATTCTGATCGTGCGGCGGACGCCTTGTCAAGTCGCCATTGGGACGTCAAGCAGCCTCGGGCACGGTGATGAGGCTCCAACCGACCGGCAACGGAGAACAGAGATGAACGCAGTAATCGAGCACAAAGCGTCCGCACCGGATGCTCAGAACGCTGAGGACGACTTGCAGCAAAGGATCAGAGAGGGGCTGATCCTCGAAGACCAGACGGAGATGACGCCCCGCTATCGCGACGTCCTCACGCAGACGATGTTGATCGCAGCGGACCTGGAGATCATGACGCTGCCGTTGGACTTGGACGCCATGCTGTTTGCGCCCTCCATCAGCGACCGCATCGCGGTAGCGGCGGCGCTGCAGGACGAGATGGGACACGCGCAGGTCATGTTCCGTATGCTTGGCGAGTTCGGCTACGACGCCTATCGGCGCATCTTCGAGCGCGACCCTCGTGAATTCAAGACCTTCTCCATTCTCGAATGGCGGATGCACGACCCGATCGACATGGCGGTCGCCCACATTACAGGCGACCGCGCTGGCTACATCACGACGCTCGATCTCGAGCAGCACTGCTCGTTCGGCCCATACAGCCGATCGCTGCGCAAGGTCAACTTCGAAGAGCAGTTCCACGTCAAGCGCGGCGAGCACTGCATCCGGCACTACATGACGCTGGGCCCCGAGATCCGCGCGCGGGTACAGAAGTCCATCGACTTCTTTTTTCCGCTGGGTGTCGAATGGTTCGGGGCCACCGATGACGTCAAGTCTCGCACTGACCAGATTCACTACCGAATCCGGGGTCTCAGCAACGACGGCCTGCGCCAGAAATTCCTCGATGGCATCGTCCCGTTCTGCGAGGAGGTGGGATTGAGGGTCCCTGCGCACCTGGACACCGCCACGGGCCACTATGTCCTCGACTACGAGCTGCCGATCCTCATCGACGAGGAAACCGGCAACTGGGACTTCAGGAAGGTCACCTGGAGGGAAAAGCTCGATCAATGGAAGCGCGGCGGTCCGTTCAAGGTGCCGGGCCTGAGCCGCATCCAGCAGGAACTGTGGGGAACCGATCTATGGTGACCGAAGCCCAAGTGCGACTGGCGCTGAGCCACGTGAACGATCCGCACGTGCCGGTCAGCCTGGAGCGCATGGCCATGCTACGCGGCATCGAGATCACGCCCGCGGGCGAGGTCACGGTGGAACTGGGAATCCCGTGCCTGTCGTGCCCGGGCGTGTCGATGCTCAAGGAACAGATCACGCAGGCAGTGATGGCAATCCCCGGTGCGTCGGCCATCCACGTGCGGGAAGGATGGCATCACCGCTGGACGGCCGATATGGTTGACGACCGCACCCGAATTTACATGCGCAGTTACGGAGTGCAGATATGACAACGGCAGCCACATGCACCAAGACGATCGACAGGATGGTCGAACTTGGTTCGCACGAACCCATCTATTACGAAGTGTTCGCCCGCGTCGATTCGCGCACGCCCTTGACGCACATCGGTTCCGTCGAGGCGCCGAATCTGGACCTCGCCAAGGCGCGCGCCTGGTTCGTCTATACGGAGCAGAAATGGCAGGAGTTCTGCATCGTCCCGACCACCGCCATCATTTCGCTGACAGAGACCGATGGCCGCAAGAAGATCAAGGAAGTGTGATGTTCAAACTGGAACTGAGCGTGGCCGACCTGGCCGCCTGCGACGAAATCCTCTGCCTCGCCGACACCAAGCTGGTGCTGGGGGGATGGCACATGATCACCATCGCCAATGGCCGTGCCATCGGCGACTGGAATGCGATCTGCGGAATGATGCAGGCCCATTACGGCCATGCCCGCGCGCTATACGGCTATCTGTCCAGGTTCGGGCTGACGCGCGCCGATGCCGAGTGGAACCGCGCCGCCGACGAGATTCGTTCGTCCGACCTCCTGGACAAGCCGCCCGCGTCATGGGCGGACCTGATCTTGTCGACCTACCTGGTCGAACGCGCCATGGCGACCCTGCTGACGGCCTATGCGCAAGACCGGGCAGAGTCCGAACTGGCAGGCGTCGCGGTCAAGATCGGCGCTGAGACCGACTTCCACTTCAGCTACCTGCAGGGTTGGCTCAAGGTCCTGGCGTCGAGCCGCCCGCAGGAACTGGAGCAGTCCGCAGCTGCACGGTGGGGACAGATGCTGCAATGGTGGGGCCCCGATGCCGCCGAAGATGTGCTGTTCTCGGCCGGCCGGCGTGTCGTGTCGCGCCGGCAACTTCGCGCCCAGTTCCTGAACGATGCCCGCAACGATGCCGCCGCATGCGGCTTCTCGCTTGACCTGTCGGCTCCCGCCATTGAGCACTGGCAGCCCCAGAGCATGCGGGCCTCGCGCGAGGGGCTGCCTGCGAGGCTGTTCGAGCTGATCCGCTTCAAGCACACCGAACTGGCAATGCCGTGAAGCCCGAATCGCCACTGGCCCAACTCCCCGAGACCGCACGGGACGTCCGGTGCACGCATTGCCAGAGTGCGGCTGTGACGTTGATCTCACTCTTCGGGGGCAGCGTGTCAGAGTGCCTGTTCCGCTGCGACACCTGCAAGAGCTTCTTTCATTGGGTGAAGTGGCGTTAGCGCTCCGTGGTGCGACCCGTAAAAAAGGCAAGAATCTGGAGACGAGAAATGTTTGACGAACCCGCGACTCTTTCGGATGTGCTCAGGGCGACGGCAAGCGCATGCGCCGACAAAGTGGCCATTGTCGACGACCGCGGCATGCTGACGTACCGCGCGCTCGATGCGCAGGTCGATGCGCTCGCGGGATTTCTCCTGCGCGCCGACATCGGCACCGGTGAAAGCGTTGCCTACCTGCTGTGGAACCAGCGGGAGCTGTTGATTTCGTATCACGCCATAACGCGCATCGGAGCCGTTGTCGTGTCTCTGAACTACAGGTTGTCCGCCGCCGAACTTGCACATCAGCTCCAAGCTTCGAACGCCAAGGTGATCATCTACGATGAATGGTTTGCGCAGATCGTTGCGCAAGCGCTGGAACTCACCGGACAAGAACTGTTGAGAATCCAGGCCGGCGCCGCCGAGCCCTCGCCTCCAGCGCTTTCATTCGTTGAAGCGCTGAATGAGCCGACCGAGTCGGCGGTGTTCGCCGATCTTGCGATCACCGCCAATCACGTCAGCGGGATATGGTTCACGTCCGGAACGGAAGGGCATCCGAAGGGCGCCGTGGTGCGGCATCGCGCGGCCATTGCCTCCGCACATGCCAGCGCAGCGGCAATTGGAATCGGACGCGACGCCAAGTGTCTCGCGGTCGCGCCGATGTTCCACCGCGGAGCCGCCGAAAACATCGGACTGGCCGTCACCATGGTGGGTGGAACGCACTATCTTCAATCTCGCTTCAGTGCGGCCGACACACTCGACGCGCTCCTTCGTCACGAAATCAATATCGCCTTCATCGTGCCGACCATGGCCCGGATGCTGATCCAGGAAGCCAAGGGGCGAGCCTGCGAGTTGCCGCATCTTGCGCATTGGGTCAGCGCCTCGGCGCCCATGCCGCCAGCGCTGGAGGCCGAGGTGCGCCACGTCTTCAATCTGAAGCGCGGCGTGATCAACTGTTATGGCATCACCGAGATGCTGATGATCGCCGCGCATCGGACTTCCGCAGACACGGACTACGACGGTTGCGTGGGCGCCCCGGTTCCGACCGTGCAGATCCGCATCCACAACGATGCGCGCGGCGTACTGCCGCAGGGGGAGACCGGCGAGATCCTCGCGCGCGGCCCGCTCGCCTTCAGCCACTATCTGAACAATCCCGATGCGACGGAAGCGGCAAGAATTCGCATTGATGGCATCGACTGGTATCGCACCGGCGACATCGGCCGCATCGACGCGTGCGGCTCGCTGACGATCCTGGACCGGCGCAAGGACATGATCCTGTCGGGCGGCGAGAACATCTACAGCGCCGAGGTCGAGGCGGCCGTCATCCTGCATCCCCTCGTCGCCGAAGTGGCCGTGGTAGGACGCAAGGACGAGCAGTGGGGCGAGAGCGTCGTTGCGTTCGTCGTTGCGCGCGGTGAGGAGCGCCCTACGCTGGCCAGCGTACGGACGGCCTGCGCCCGCCTGGCTTCCTACAAGCACCCGAAGGAAATCATCTTCGTACCCTCGCTGCCCAGGAACTCGTTCGGCAAGGTCAAGAAGGACGTGCTCAAGCAGCTCCTTCAGCAAATGACCTGAGCTTTCTGACCGGCAGCCCACTTCTTTTTTCCAACCGGCGGCGAGCAACCGCACCAACGAAACAATCTCCATGGCGACCATCAGGCAAGCATTCGACCTGCGCGGCAAAACGGCCCTGATCACCGGGGGCTCGCGCGGCCTGGGACTGCAGATCGCGGAAGCTCTCGGCGAGCAGGGCGCGAGGGTGATCCTCTCGGCGCGCAAGCCCGACGAGCTCGAAGCGGCGCAGCGCCGCCTGTCCAGCCTTGGCATTGCGTCAGACTGGTTCGCCGCCGACTCGCAGAAGAGCGAGGAGATCGAGCGCCTCGCCCGCAAGGCGGTGGCCAAGGCAGGCCGAATCGACATCCTCGTGAACAATGCCGGCGCGACGTGGGGGGCCCCCACAGCCGAGCATTCGTTGGAGGCCTGGGACAAGCTCATGAACTTGAACGTCCGCGCGACCTTCTACCTGACGCAGCAGATCGGCAACCTGTCGATGATCCCCGTCGGCGGCGGCAAGATCCTCAACATCGCCTCGATCGCCGGTCTGCGCGGCAACCACCCCGATGCGACGGCCACGCTGGCCTACAACACCAGCAAGGCCGCTGTAATCAACATGACCCGCGCGCTCGCGAGCGAATGGGGTAGGTACGGCATCAACGTGAATGCGCTCGCGCCCGGCTACTTCATGTCGAAGATGACCAAGGGCCTGATCGACGAGACCGGCCTGGACAAGCTCACCGCCGACGTGCCGCTTCGCCGCATCGGCGACGGCGACGACCTGAAGGGTGCTGCGCTCCTCTTTTGCAGCGCCGCTGGCAAGCACATCACCGGACAGGTCCTCGCGGTCGATGGGGGCGTGATGGCGATGTAGGCCCTTGAATCATTCACAACGAGAGACGACAGGAGACCAGGCAATGAAACGACTACTTTTACTCGCGCTTGCAGTGCTGGGAAGCGCCCTTTCCATCGTGGCTGCTGCGCAGGAGCCGATAAAGATCGGCCTTGTGGCACCGTACACCGGCCCCTTCGCCGTCATCGGGCAATCGTTTCGGCACGGCGTCGAGGCCTACATGGCCATCCACGGCGACACCGTGGGTGGGCGAAAGGTCGAGATGATCTATCGGGACAGTGCTGGCGCCGATCCCACCTTGGCAAAGCGCTTGGCAGAGGAGCTGGTCGTCAAGGACAAGGTGGCGATGCTGGGCGGCTTCTACCTCAGTCCGGAAGTCGCCGCGGCGGCGCCGGTCGCCAATGCGTCGAAGACGCCGCTGTTCATCACGCAGGCCGCGACGCCTGGATTGATGAAGATGTCGCCTTACTTGCTGCGCATGGGGTTTTCGATCAACGTGCCAGCGGAACTCGCGGCCTCCTACGCACGGGAGCAGGGCAAGGCGCGCGGCTATGTCGCGGTGGCGGACTACGGGCCTGGCCACATCGTCGAACAGTCCTTCTCCGCCCGATTCACGGCCGCTGGCGGGCAGATGGTGGGCAACGTGCGGATCCCGCTCAACACGGCCGACTTCGCCCCCTTCGCCGAGCGCATCGCCAACGCGAACCCCGACGTCCTGCAGCTCTTCCTGCCGCCCGGCTCGGTGGCGGTCGGTTTCAGCAAGGCGCTGGCCGCCCGGGGGCTTACGCAAAAGATCATGATCATCGGACAGGGCGAGGCGGAGGACAGCGACCTGCCGCTGTTCGACGATTCGATCATCGGCTTTCGCAGCGTGATTTACATCGACGCCAACGCGCGCAACGCGCAGAACCAGGCGCTGGCGCAATGGCTCGCCAAGAACGTGGGGCCCACCGCCAGGCCCAACCCGTCTAACATCGGCGCCTTCGACAGCATGCATGTGGCCTACAAGATGCTAGGCGAGCAGGCCGGCCGGCCATTCGACGGCGAGGCGGCCATCAAATCGGTGGGGGGTTATAGCTTCGACAGCCCGCGCGGGCCGGTCACCATAGACGCGCGCACGCGCGAGCTCACACAGAACTTCTACCTGCGCGAGGTGGTTAAGGGACCCGACGGTCAGAAGCTCAACAAGGTACTGAAGACCTGGACGCAGGTGCAGCCCCCGCCGCTAAAGTAGCCCAGCGCCATGCAAGCTTTTGCATTCATCCTGCTCTACGGTGTTTCCTTCGGGCTGGTGCTGTGTCTCATCGCGCTTGGCTTGGTCGTCACCATGGGCCTGATGCGGGTGGTCAACATGGCCCACGGCGCCTTCGCGGCGATCGGCGGCTATCTGACCATCGGCCTGATGCAGATGGCAGGTTGGCCCTATGCCCTCGCGCTGCCGGCTGCCGTGCTCGGCGTGACCGCCTTCGGCGTGCTCGCTGAGAGGCTGCTGTACGTGCACCTTTACCGCCGCAGCGAACTCGACCAGGTGCTGGTCACTGTCGGCGTCAACTTCGTGGTGATTGCAATGCTGACGATGCTGTTCGGCCCGAACGTCCTCAGCATCAACCTGCCGCCAGCACTCAAGGGCAACGTGGACCTGGGGTTTCGCGACTTCGAGGTCTATCGTATGGTGGCCTCGGCCATCTGCCTGTGCGTGATCGGCGCTCTGTGGTGGGTCTTCGAGCGCACCGGCATTGGTGCCAAGCTGCGCGCGGCCGTCGATAACCCCGGCATTGCGCAGGCGATGGGCGTCAATGTGCCCCTGCTGTTCTCGGCTGTGTTTGCGCTCGGATCAGGTCTGGCGGCGTTGGGTGGCGCGCTCGCCGCACCCATGCTGCCGATGGAGCCGATGTGGCCGCTGAAGTACCTCGTACTCGTGCTGGTCATCGTCGCGCTGGCCGGCCAGGGACGCATCCGCGCGTCGGTCGGCGTCGCGGTGATCGTCGGGCTCGTCGAGACGGCAGGACGCTACCTGTTTCCCGAGATGGGCGCCTTCCTTGTCTACCTGCTGCTCATCACCCTCATGGTCTGGCGGCGCAACGGACTCTTTGTGCGCCGACAAACAACCCGGATTGCCTGACATGCCCACTCTTCCTGCAGACTCCATTCTCTCCAGGCACGGCCTCAGGCCAGGGGAACTGCTCTGGCTCGCGCTGGCGATCGCCTGCTTCTTCGCCTTTCCGGACTACCTGTCGCTGGGCACCACCGTTCTGGTCATGGTGGTGCTGGTGCTGTCCTTCGACCTGCTGCTCGGCTTCTCCGGCGTGCTGAGCTTCGGCCATGCCGTCTTCTTCGGGCTGGGCGCTTATGTGACCGGATGGCTCTCCCTGGCCGGCTGGACCGAGCCCGTCAGTGCGGCGTTGCTCTCCGGGCTCTGCGCGGCGCTGCTAGCGCTGCTGATGGGGCCCTTCGTACTGCGGCTGACCGGCTTGCCGCTGCTGATGGTGACGCTGTCGCTGGGCGTGCTGGTGTTCGAGGCGGCGCACAAGGCCACCGCCATCACGGGCGGTGACGACGGCTTGTCCGGCATTCAGATCGCGCCCATCTTCGGCTTCTTCGAATGGGGCTTGGGCGGCAAGACCAGCTACATCTACGTGCTGTGCTGGCTGGTGGTGATCTTCCTGCTGCTCAAGCGCGTGGTGTGCTCTCCTTTCGGTGTGGCATTGCAAGGCATTCGGGAGAACGCATCGCGCATGCGGCTGATCGGCAACTCGGTGCTGCCGCATCTCACGCTGGCCTACGCCATCAGTGCGTTCGTCGCGGGCGTGGCTGGCGCGCTGTTCACGCAGGCCAACGCCTTCGTCGGGCTGGGCGTGCTGGCGCTGGAAACGTCCATCGACGTGCTGATCATGGCGGTACTGGGTGGCCTGGGCGGGCTGCACGGCGCGCTGGTCGGCGCGCCGGTCTACATTCTGCTGCGGCACTTCTCCTCGCAGTGGAGTCCCTTTTACTGGATGCTGGTGATCGGCATTCTGCTGATCTCCGTCGTGATGCTGGGCCGCGGCGGCATACTGGGCATCGCATCGCAGACGTGGAAGCGGCTGCGCGCGCGGGGAGTGAATCCGTGAGCAGCGTCGTTTCGGTGCCCGTGCCGGCACTGCGTGCGAGTGGCTTGTGCAAATGCTTCGGTGCCCTGGAGGTCACGCGCGACGTCAGCCTGTCCTTGCCGCGCGGCGCACGCACCGCGCTGATCGGCCCCAACGGCGCGGGCAAGACCACGCTGGTGAACCTGCTCACTGGTGTGATCAAGCCGGACGCGGGACGGCTCGAGCTGTTCGGCGAGGACCTCACCAGCGCCAGCGCCGCGCAGCGCACCCGCCGCGGGCTGGTGCGCACGTTCCAGATCTCCAGTCTGTTCAGCGGACTGACCGTGTTCGAGAACGTCTTCATTGCGGTCAGCCAGTGCGCGTCGGCCAGCTTCAGGATGTGGCGGCCCGCCGGCAAGGAGACTGCCATGCTCGAACGCTGCGAAGCCCTGGTCGAGCATCTGAAGCTCGCCGACGACATGCACCGCAAGGTAAGCGAGATCGCCTATGGCCGTCAGCGCCTGGTGGAGATCGCCGTCGCGCTGGCCATGCAGCCCCGTGTGCTTCTGCTGGATGAGCCTGCGGCGGGCATTCCGGGCAACGAGCTGGGGCTGCTGATCGGCGCAATCGAGAGCCTGCCCGCGGAGATCGCGGTGCTGATGATCGAACACGACATGGACATGGTGCGCCGCTTCGCCACGCAGGTCTCGGTGCTCGTGCAGGGCGAGCTGCTGGTCTCGGGTACTCCCAGGGACGTGATGTCGCACGCCGAAGTCCAGGCAGTCTACCTCGGCGCCGCCGGCAGCCGCCGCTTCGAGCGAAAGCAGGTGGCCCATGCTTGAGATCCGCGGCTTGACAGGCGGGTGGGGCCCAACGCTGGTCGTCGAGGACTTCGACCTCGCGATCGAGGCTGGCGAAACCGTGGCTCTGATCGGGCGCAACGGCGTCGGCAAGAGCACACTGCTCGAGCTGCTCATTGGTCGGGCCCGGCGGCGCAGCGGGCAGATCATGCTCGACGGCCGCGACCTGGGTGGCCTGCCGATCCATCTGCGCGCACGCAGCGGGCTCGGCTACGTGCCGCAGGCCAGAGAGGTTTTTCCCAGCCTGACGGTCCAGGAACATCTGGATACCGCATCACGGCCCGGCACGTGGGACGTCGCGCGCGTGCTGGCGCTGTTCCCGCGGTTGGGCGAAAGGCTCGGCAGCTACGGCACGCAGCTGTCAGGCGGCGAGCAGCAGATGCTCGCGCTGGCACGCGCCCTCCTGGGCAACCCGCGCGTGCTGCTGCTTGACGAGCCTTTCGAGGGACTCGCGCCCATCGTGGTGGAACACCTCGCTCTTGCCATCCGAAAGATTGTCGCGGGCGGTTCGCTGTCGTTGCTGCTGGTGGAACAGCGCGTGGACATCGCTCTGGAACTGTCGCGGCGCTGCCTCGTCATGGATCGCGGGCGCTGCGTGTTCGAAGGACTTTCCGAGGACATGAGCGAGGAGGGCCCGATGCTGGCGGCGTTGATGGGATTGACCCACTGATCTGAGTGTTGGCTGATGCCAGTCCCGCTCAGCCGCGCGATGTGCCGCCGAAGGTGAGCAGCCGGGAAGAATCGCGGCCGCCCCACGACACTGACCCAATACTCAACGTTCAGACGACGAACATCAACGGACCGGTCCTCGGTGGCCTTCTAGGGCAACGCCACTTTCAGTCACATTCGCGCCATCGCTAGGTTCCTTTGGTCCGCATGCATCCGTAGCTCTACGCGTCGCCGTTGGCGATAAGTGCGTCTGCCCGAGTGCTCCATTCGCTCCACGAACCTGGATAGAGGGCCGCTCCCTGCAGCCCTGCGATCTCCAAGGCCAGCAGGTTGTGGCAGGCACTCACGCCCGAGCCGCACTGGCTCACGAGGGCGCCGCCCGATCGGCCGTTCGTGATGAGGTAGAACTCCTGGCGCAGCTGTGCCGCCGCCTTGAAGCGGCCATCGGCATCCAGGTTGTCGCGGAACGGGCGGTTGCGCGCACCTGGAATATGGCCCGTCCGGGTCTCAAGGAATTCGTTCTCGCCGCGAAAGCGGTCTGCCGCCCGGGCGTCAAGCACGAGCCACTGCGGGTAGGCCAAATTGCCTCGCACTTCCTCGTACGAGACGCTGCGCGCCAGCGGCGTGCGCAAGTGCAGCGATGCCGCGCCGGGTGACGGCGGCACTTCTTGGGTGACGGCGTGACCTGCCGCCCGCCAGGCGGGCAGTCCGCCGTCGAGCACTGCAACGGCGTCGTGCCCGATCCAGCGCAGCATCCACCACAGGCGTGCCGCATACAGGCCGCCGCTGTTGTCGTAGGCGACCACTTGCATGGTGTCGTCGATGCCGAACGCCGCCATGGCGTGGCAGAACACGACGGGATCGGGGAGCGGATTGCGGCCGTTGCAGCCTGTCGGCGTCCCCGACAGGTCCTGCTGGAGGGACACATGCCGCGCACCGGGAATGTGGCCGGCCTCGTACTGGCGCAGGCCGGCGCAGGCGTCGGACAACTCGCTGCTGCAATCCAGCACGACGGGGGGCGCGGCCGACAGCAGTTCGGCGGCGAGCATGGCAGGGCTGATCAGAGTCTGAAAGAGCATGACTGGGGTAGTCCGAGATTGGCTGCGCTCGCTGCAGCAGATCAGAAGGAATCGAGCGGGACGCGCAGGTACGGTACACCCTGGGATGAGGTGTGCGGCGCCCGGCCGGCCATGAGGTTGAACTGCACCGCGGGCACCATTAGCCGCGGCAGGGAGAGCTCGGCGTCACGCTGACTGCGGAGCGCACGGAACTGCGCCGGCGCCACGCCCTCGTGCATGTGAACGTTGTGCGAGCGCTGCTCAGCCACGGTGCTCTGATGCAGCGGCGCACGCGTTCGCGGCGGGTAGTCGTGGCACAGGTACATGCGCGTGTCCGCCGGCAATGCCAGAAGCCGCCGGACCGATTTGTACAAGGTGTCGGCATTCCCGCCGGGAAAATCGCAGCGCGCGGTGCCGAGGTCCGGGGCGAACAGGGTATCACCCACGAACAATGCCGACGGCCCGCCTTGGGGGTCGTCGATGAGGTAGGCCACATCTGCGGGCGTGTGCCCGGGTACATGAAGCACCCGAGCCTGCAGCGCCCCGATCGCGAAGGTCTCACCGTCCGCGAACAACCGGTCGAACGCAGTCGCTTCGACGTGCTGCCAATCGAAAATTCGCGCGAAATGCGCATGCACCTCGCGCACGCCGCTGCCTGCCGCCACTCGCCCCCCGAATGTCCCCTTGAACACCTGGGCAGCACTTAGATGGTCCGCGTGGACGTGCGTTTCGAGCAGCCACTGGAGCCGCCCGCCGCGTGTGCGCACCGCGTCGGCGATGGGGTTCAGGCAATTCGTATCGGTACGGCCCGAGATCAGGTCGTAGCCGAGGACGGAGTCGATCACGGCGCAATTGCCTTGGCCGTCGTCCACCAGGTAGGAGAAGCTGCCTGATGCAGCATCGAACCAGTGCGCGATGTTCAGCCGCATGTCACGCTCCATGCCCGCTCAATTGGCTGCCTGCATCGCGGCGCAGGCGCAGGCAGGCCGGCGTTGCCAGGGCACCGATCAGGGCGACGCAGAGGAAGGCCATGCTGAAATCGATCGGCGCCGCATCGCTGCGGCCGCCCCACCGTGCCGAGACGGCAACGACGGCTGAGGACAGTGCGATACCCACCATGATGGCCAACTGCTGCACCATCGTGTTGAGCGTGGTTGCGGCGCCGATTCGTTGTGCGGGCAGATCGGCATAGGCGATGGCGGTCACCGCGTTGAACTGTACGGCGCGAAAGAAGCCGGCGATGGATACCGTGAGCGCGACTGCCCCCATGCTCCATTGCGTGCGGAACAGCGCGCAGGCCATCAGAGCCAGCACGCACAGGGAGCCATTGACCAGCATGACGCGACGGAAGCCCCAGCTGCGCAGCAGCCGCGTGGTCTGGGTCTTGGTAGCCAGGGCAATCGCGCCGCTGGCCACCAGCACGAGCCCGCTCTCGACGGGCGTATAGCCGAGGCCGAGTTGCAGCATCAGCGGCAGCAGGAAGGGCAGGGCCCCATACCCGACACGCAGCAGCGAGCCCGACCAGAACGAAGCCGCGAAGGTCGGCACGCGCAGCAGCGAGAAGCTCAGAATCGGCGCGCTGGAGCGGCGGCTGCGGTACGAATAGGCCAGTGCCAGCACCAGCATCGGCGCCAACCACGCGAGGCCGTCGGCATGGCCATCACGCAGGCCTTCGAGCACCACGATGACGATGGCCATTATTCCGCCGAGCATCGCCCAGGAGAGCAGGTCGAAGCCCTGGTCGGACGCCAGCCTGATCTGCGGGAAGATCCGCAGCGAGCAGATCAGGCAGAGCAGGGCGATCGGCACGTTGATGAGAAAGATCCAGTGCCAGGACAGCCAGGTGGTCAGCAGGCCACCGAGCGCCGGGCCAAGAAGCGGCCCGATCATGGCCAGCGTGATCATCCACGCGAGGGCGCTGACCAGCTGCGGCTTCGGCGTCACGTGCACGATCGACGTGCGGCCCACGGGCACCATGAGCGCGGCCGAGGCGCCCTGGATCGCCCGCCCCGCCACGAGCATCTCGACGCTGCCGGACAGCGCACACGCCAGCGAGCTCAGTGCGAAGCCCGTCACGGCCGCCTGAAAAACGGTGCGGGTGCCGAAGCGTGCCGCGAGCCAGTCGCCCATCGGGATGAAGGCGACGCTGCACAGCAGGTAGATCGTCATCGTCAGGTTGAGGCTGAGTGGATCGACGTTGAGGCTGTGCGCGATGTCCGGGATGGCCGGCGCGATGATCGTGGTGTCCAACTGCTCCATGAAGAACGCGATGCCGACGGTGACGGGGAGCAGCCTTCGGCTCATGGTGCGGGTGGCAGGCGTTTCCGGCGCAGTGGCACTCACGCCGCCGGGGAGAACGAGCAGGGATGCAGCAATGTCGTCGTCTGGGTCGCCAGCAGCGGCCCGCCGGTCTCGCTCGCGGCCTTGGCCGCCTTCCACTCCGCATCGCTGCCGAAGGCCTGCCATGCAGCCTGGCGTGCCGCGTCGTCAGGGAAGCTGACAAGATAGTAGAAGCTCTGGTTTTTGTCGTCCGCTTGCCAGCAGTGCAGCACGTTGATTCCCAGGCGCCGGAAGATCGGCATCGTGACGTTGGCGAATCGCTCGCGCAGCGCCTGCGCGTTTCCGGGGGTGGCTTCGTAGCGCTTCAGTTCGTGGATCATGGGTTGTCCTGGATTCAGGGATTGATCTTGATGCCGGTGCGGCGCACGAACTCCTCCCACTTGCGGGCGTCGTTCGCAACCAGCTTTCCGAACTCTGCGGGCGAAGTCCCGCCCGATTCGGCGCCGACGTTGGTCATCCGAGCACGCATGGCCGGGTCCTGCAGAGCTGGCCGCAGCACGTTTGCGATGCGCTCGACGACCTCCGGCGGCGTGCCTGCCGGGGCGAGGAGACCGCTCCAGCCCGTCACGTCATAGGCGGGAAGTCCCGACTCGGCGATCGTGGGAATGTCGGGCGATTGCTCCGTGCGGCGAGCGCTGGTGATCCCAATGGCGCGCAGCCTGCCGGACTTCATCCACGTCAGCGCGTCGGAGTAGTTGGCGAAGGTCACCTGGACGTCACCGGCGACGGTGGCGGCCACTGCCGGTGCGCCGCCGCGGTAGGGCACGTGGACCATGTCGATCCCGGCCATGTGCTTGAACATCTCGCCGGCGAAGCTCGTCAGGCCACCCGCCCCGCCGAAGCTCAGCTTGCCGGGGTTCGCCTTGGCGTAGCGCACGAATTCGTCGACCGTGCGCACCGGCAGCGAGGGGTGCACCATCAGCACCATCGGATTGGTGTTGATCAGCGTGATGGGGGCGAAGTCTTTCACCCCGTCGTAGCCTGTCTTGTAGATGTATTGGTTGAGCGTCTGCGGCGCGGCCAGCGCGAGCAGCAGGGTGTAGCCGTCCGGCGCGCTGCGCGCCACGTACTCGGTGCCGAGGCTGCCGCTGGCGCCCGGCTTGTTCTCGACGATGACCGGCTGCTTGAGCTGATCCTGCAGCACCGGTTGGATCATGCGCGCGACGATGTCGCCGATACCGCCCGGGGCGTAAGGCACGATGAGGCGAATGGCCTTGGAGGGCCAGGGGTCTGCCGCGAGTGCGGTGCCGTTGCCCGCCAGCAGGCTTGTGCAAAGGACGGCCAAAGCTGCCCTGCGGCGCGTGATCCCGTGGGTCATGTTTCTTGTCTCCTCAGTGGGGTGGCGCAAATCGAGTGGGAGGGGTCAGAGCGGATAGACCATCAACGTGTCGACGACGCGCGAATCGAGAATTACGCGCCGCTGCGCGAACTGCAATCCTTGCGGCCCGGACTTGAGCACGTCGTCGTAGCAGCCGGTGGCGAACACATCCGTCTGCCCGGTGTACATGGTCCGGTACACGACGAAGGATGAGCGCAGGGCGTAGCTCCCATCGCCCAGGACCTCGACCAGCGGCCGTCCGACGACATGGCGATAGCTGTGGCTTTCGAAGATGTTGGCGATCTTCAAGGCCTTGATGCGGTCGTCCATCATGCCGCGCCCTTCGCACAGCACAATGCCCAGCGGCATCCCCGCCTCCACGTTTTCTCGGGTGGTCACCTGATAGATGGCGTCGTCGGCGAAGAATGCGCTCCACTCATCGACGCGTCCGTTGTCGAGCGTATGCACATAGCGCTCGAGCAGATCGGCGATTTCGTCGCGCTCCCGTGCTTGCGGCACGACCCGCGCGAGTGAAATGGCGTCGGCTGCCGCTGCGCTCATTGGTCGAACCCCATGATCTCTTTGTACCCATGCCAGAAGCCGCGCACGGCGGCCTCGGTCGCGCGCGACGATTCATTCGATTCGGCGGTCTTGCCGCCCATCTCGATGAAGGAGGCCTTGTCGTCCGAGCCGCGCGTGCCGCGCTGCACGAAGGCGTTGATGCAACCGTCCTCGAGTGCCACCAGGCCTGCCGCCCCGGTCAGGTTGCCCTGCATCACCCGCATCTTTTCCTGTTCCGGCGTGTCACCCGTGTAGCCGAGAAAGACCCAGTACAGCTCGGTCTTGTCGACGCCACGCGGCACGAAGAATCGCACCGCGAGCGAATTGAGCGTGAGTTGGATCACCAGCGTCGGGAAGATCGTCTGGATGCTGTGCGTGATCTGGTCGTCGAAGCCTTCCCAGGCCTTGAGGAGCTCCGGGCCTTCGAGCTCCGAGCCGTACTGGGCCGAATGCACCTGCGCCTGCATGTACTCGGCCGATGCCTCCAGCGTCGCGCGCTTGCTGTAGCTGATGTGGTGCCACTTGCGGTCCGACAGGATGATGCCCCCGTCCATGTCCAGCCGATTCACCTTGAACGTCGTATAGAAGGTGTGCAGAAGGGTGGCGTGGTAGGAGTCCCGGACGTTCTCCGCATACAGCTTCCAGTTGTTGTGAATGATCTGGCTGTGCGTACCCAGGACCTTGAGCGGGTGGTCCATGTTGCGCTTGAGGAAGGCCGTCGTCCGGTCGCCGAGGTACTCCTCCAGCGGCGGCGTTTGGTCCGAGAACGTGCCGAATACGATGCCGGCCATGACTTCGGTGCGGATGGGCTGCAGCCGGTGTTGCGACAGATCGAAGTCCTCGGGCATGCCGCCCTTGCCCTTGACACCGTTGCGAAAGGCGACACCGCGCAGGCGCCCGTCCAGGTTGTAGTTCCACGCGTGGTACACGCAGGTCAGCGACTTCTTGTTGTCCTTGTTCTTGAGGCAGACCAGCGCGCCCTTGTGGGCGCATCGGTTGACCATGCCGTGCAGGTGGCCTTCCTCGTCCCGCGTCACGATGATGGGGGTCTCGCCGATCCACGTCGTGCGGACGTCTCCCGGCTTGTCCAGCTCCGTTTCGAGGCAAAGGTAGTGCCAGACCGGGCCGCGGAAGATCTTCTGCTGCTCCAGTGCGTAGATGCCGGCATCGGAAAAGACCTTGTAGGGCACGCGCGCAGCACCTTCCTTGGGCCAGCGAAGACTGACCGGCGGCGCGACAACAGCGGCTTCGCAGGAAGGTTGGCCTTGGACGTCGCAGCTTGCGTCGCGGTGTGTTGGGCTGACTGTTTGCATAGGAGGAGATGGCCTGAAATGAAGTAGTTCGGAAATGTTAGGGAGCGACCATCGATAAGTCGATAAGATGACTTGTATCCTCAATATCTTTGAAACAGATGAGCGCAGGGCCTGCACAACGAATGGATCTCAACCTGCTGCGCGTTTTCCTGGCCGTCTATGAAGCAAGGAGCGTGGGCGGCGCCGCGCATGCGTTGGGCATGAGCCAGCCCGGTCTGAGCACCGCGCTGGCGCGGTTGCGCAAGCAGCTCGGCGACCCGCTGTTCCTGCGGGGCGCCTCGGGCATGGAGCCCACCAGCCGGGGGAGAGACCTCGCCGAATCGGTGCGAGCCATCATGCGATCGATCGACGATGTGGTTCTCAAGCCGCCCGTGTTCGATCCCGCGACTTCGCGCCGCGAGTTCCGCATTGCACTCACCGACATCGCGGAGGGCATCTACCTGCCCACGGTGCTGCAGGCCCTGCAGGCCAGCGCCTCGGGCATGACCCTTCGATCTGTCTTCATGGCGCCGCGCCAGCTCGAGGCGGAGATGGCCGCAGGTACTGTCGACATTGCCGCCGGCTACTACCCCGATATCAAGGGATCGGCATTCATGCACCGGCGCATCGCCCTGCATTCCTTCGCCTGCATCGCGCGCACGCGCCATTCGGTCGTGGGGGACTGCATGAGCATGGAGCAGTTCTCGACACTGCCCCACGTGGTGGTGGAGGCAACGGGGCGAAGCCAGGAGCTCTTCGATCGCTTCCTGCAGAAGCGTCGCATCAAGCGCCGCGTGATCCTGCGTTCGCCGCACTTCATGAGCGTGCCCTTCATCGTGGCCGACAGCGACGCGGTGGCGGTCGTGCCACAGGCGCTCGCGGACTTCGTGGCCGACCACCCGCTCATCAAGCAGGTCGCGCTGCCGTTCAGGCCACCGGTATTCCAGGTGAACCTGTACTGGCATCGAAGTGCCCATGCGGATCCCGCCAACCAGTGGTTGCGCCAGGTCCTGATCCGGCGGTTCCCAATGTTCCAGGCGCGCGCCTACGACCGCAACGGGCGACCCGACGCGAGGGTCTAGCGCGCAGCTCTGCGGCGCCGATACTGCGTATCGCTGCAGGCGATGGGAAAAACGCAAGCGCGCACGTAGACTGCCCGTTCTCTGTTACGGTAATTGCACACGATGAACTTCAGCAAGGAAGGACAAGGACCCGTGGTGGTCCTGAGCCATGCATTGGCGTTGGACCGCGGCATGTGGTCCGATGTCGCCGCTGCGCTGGCCCCGCACTGCACCGTGGTGCGCTTCGACCACCGCGGGCATGGCGAGGCGACGCGCGCCCTCGATCCCTTCACCATCGACGACTTGGCCGAGGACGCCGCAGACTTGATACGCGAGGTGTCGAGCGATCCCGTGGTGTTCGTGGGCCTCTCCCTCGGCGGCATGGTGGGGCAGGCGCTCGCGGCACGCCATCCTGCGCTGCTGCGTGGACTGGCAGTGCTCAACTCCGCGGCCCACTACCCCGACCGCAGCACCTGGGACGCCCGGATCCTCGCGGTGCGCGAAGGCGGCATGCAAGCGGTCGCCGACAGCTCCATCGAGCGCTGGCTCACCCCTGTGTTCCGGCAGACTCCGGCCGGGCAGAGCGTGGCAGGGCAGCTGCGCGACGTGCTGCTGCGAACCCATCCGATGGCCTACACGCGCACATGCGAAGCCATTGCCGACATGGACCTGCGCCCTGGCAACCACCGGATACACATCCCAACCCTGATCGTCGCAGGCCGACAAGACTTGGCGACGCCGCTTGCCATGTGTAGGGCCATGGCTGAAGACATCGCGAGCGCGCGGGTGGTTGAAGTTGAAGCCGCACACATCAGTGCTGCGGAGATCCCCGGCGAGCTCGCCATGCTGTTGGACGACTGGATTCGGACGCTGCCCGTCTGAGGCGAGCCGGTGGAGCAGTCCAACGAGGGGGCGCGGCTGTCCCTTGCTGGAGGGTGCGGCCGCGAATGCGAGCTCGCATCGCGCGCCGTGCCCGACGGCGTCAGCGGTGCGCCCACCCCGATGGCGCGGCAAGCACGACCGTCGAAGCGGCGCTTGGTCCGTGGCGCATGCGTTGCACTCCGCCCGGACGGGCATCGCTGTTGAGCAAGTCGCGCCGCTTCCTTCCTGCAGGTCTCGTTGATCCGAGCCCGAGGAGAACGCTCGGGCTTCCTTGACGCTGGAAGCACATCACGGCTTGTTGGGTCCTTCGATCATCGGCTCGAATCGCGCGCACAGGCCACCTTGTGGAGCAACTCTGTAAGGATGGCCTGCTCCCCTGGCGTGAGCGGTAGCACCGCGTGCTCCGCCGCGACGATACGGCTCGTCGCCTTGCGGGCCAGCTCCGCACCCCTTTGCGTCACGGCCAGCACCTGCGAGCGGCGGTCGTTGTCACTCGTCTTGCGTTCGATCAGCTCGCGTGCCTCCAATCGATCCAGCAGCGCCGTGATGTTGGGTGCGGTCACCGCCAAGGCGCGAGCCAGCCGGGCAGGCAGATCTGTCAACGCCCGCACCGCTTGCGCGTAGCCAGACGCCGAACCGCGCCTCGCCAACGCATCAACGGCAGCCCACCGCTGGCCCCCGTCAGCCATCAGCAGCCGCAGGCACGCTTCGCGCTGCCGACGTCTTTCGGCCTCTTCGGCGGCGCGCTCGTGCGCCTGGCGCTCCCGGCGCACACCCGAGGCCGACCGTGCGAGTTCGCGCAGTTGCGCTAGGCTGCGCCGCGGTGCGGGCGCCGCCGTCGCTGGCCTTTGTGCCTGCAGCCAAGTGGCATGCCGAGTTCGGATCCGCCGCTCGGCCTCGCGACCTTGGCCCAGCGCGATCAGCTTCAGCACGGCAGCCATCTCCTCACGCGACCATCCGGCCAGCCAAGCGTCGATGGCGGCGTCTTGCGCCGAGCCCTCAGCGGGAGCGTGCGGACTTCCTGCGGCGGCGGCAGCAAGCAAGTCGGGATCGCATTCGATGAACTCGGTCAAGGCCTGCTGGGAGAGCGTCAGCTCTGACAACCCGGCAGGCGGCTGCGGCTCGAGCGCGTCGTCGTCGAGCTGGCCGGCAGAGGCCAACCACCCCAGGTAGAGGGGCCGCAGATCACCGCGCAACAGTTCTTCGCGCAGCAGCGCCAGCCGCGACATCCAGCCGCTGCCATCCTCCATGCCGAAGCGGTCGTAGTTCTCGCTCTCGTCGAGCGACCAGTCGATGATCCAGTATTCCCCGCTGGCCTCGATGGTCAACGCAGGCGCGACGGCAAAGGGCCTCAGATCCGTCTCGCGAAACGTTGTCAACGGCAGGCGCAGGGACAGGCGGCAACTGCACCAGTTGGCCGTGTAGACAAAGGCATCGAAATAGCACCGCATCCATTTGGCAGGATCGGCCTTCAGCCCGCCCCACTCATAGTGGTTGACGAAGCTGGAGGCGCTGATCTGGCCGCGCGTGGAGACCTTGCGCAGTTGCGCCATCTCGACCGCTGTAAGCGGGCGGTCGATGGCCGCGAATTCGTAGTACTGGTATTCACTCATCTCGCAGCCTTGCGCTGGCGCGCCGGTGTCGCTCGGCGCGGAACGCCGAGTCTTCGCCCAGGTGAAAGTAGAGGTGCCCCTGCAACTCACCGTCCACGATTCGGGCGGTAAGCGAGAGCCCAAGGCCCTCTTGACGATCGAACCTCGTAGCGACTACAGCAGGTCGCTCTCGCCGTCGTTGACTTCATCAATGAAGAGGTCGTCCGACCAAGCCATCCCGATCGCCTTGTCCAGGCGCTTGAGCAGCGCATTGAAGGTCTCGCCATCACGGCGCACGAGCATGGCCAGGCAGTTGCTGCCGTCGGCCGCTGTGGCAGCGCACTCGTGAGGTGGCAGCGCGCCGATGTTGATGTCACCGCCATCGGCGATCAACGTCTCGATGTTCTTCATCGATTGCGCCATGGCAGCGTCAGAGCTTGATCGCGGCTAAGCGGTCGTTGGCCTCGGTGGAATCGAACGCCTTGGGATCCCAGGTCTCCACGCCGATCCATTCGGCCAAGTTCTCGTGCTCCGGGTCATCGGGATCGGCCATGGCCTGTACGAAGTCGGCGTAGCCTGGAATGCCACCGCAGTCCTCGGGCGGTGTCGCGCAGGCGCCGCCGACGCAGAACGGCAGGGGCAGCAACGGATCCGGTGCGAGCTTCTTCTCGACCTTGATGCGGTGGTCCCAGTAGTCCCCGAAGTCGTAGACGTAGCTCAGCGTCGACCGGTTCAGGGCGGTGGTCAGTCGCGTGCTCTCGCTGGTGATCGAGCCAGGATCGTCGTACATCGGATCGGGCGTTCCATAGCGCTCGCCGTCGCCGGCGATGAACTCGTGCAGGTGCGAGTGGCCCCATCCAAACGCGGCCTGGATGACCAGGTGAAGCTTGAGCAACGTTATCGTCTCGGGCACCAGCACGCGGCGCCAGACCTTGGGCTTCGTGCCGCGCAACTCGATGTGCAGTTGGAGGATTGCCGGGGACGTCTTGATCCGATGTACCTTGGTCGCCATGCTCAGGCTGCTTCTCGTTGGTCGCCGGCGCGTCGGCCGATGTTCCACGGCAGCAACTCGTCGATGCGATTGATGGGATGGTCGGCGATGCGCGTCAGCACATCGCGCAAATAGGCCTCGGGATCGATCCCGTTGAGCTTGGCCGTCTCCACGAGGCTGTAGATCGCCGCAGCGCGTTCGCCTCCCGCGTCCGACCCCATAAAGAGGTAGTTCTTGCGGCCGAGGCTGATACCGCGCAGCGCGCGCTCGGCGGCATTGTTATCGATCTCGATGCGGCCGTCGTCGACGTAGCGCGTCAGCGCCTTCCAGCGCGTGAGCGAGTAGCCGATGGCGGCGGCGATCTCCGACTTCGCCGACACACGGCCCACCATGGCGCTCAGCCAGTCGTGCAACTCGTCGAGCAACGGGCCTGCGCGTGCCTGGCGCTGCCGTCGTCGCTCGTCGGGCGGCTGGCCGCGGATGTCGGCTTCGACCGAGTACAAGGCAGCGATGCGCTTGAGCGCCTGCTCGGCCACCGAGCCCGGCGCTCGTCCCAGACTCAGGTGCAGATCCCACCATGGTCGTCTCGCGTGTGCCCAGCAAGCAGCTTCCGTGACGCGGCCGCTGCCGTACAGCTTGCCCCAACCTCCGTAGGCGTCGGCCTGCAGAATGCCGGTGAAGTTCTTGAGGTGCGTCTGCGGATGCTCGCCCTTGCGATCAGGCGAGTATTGGAACCAGACAGCCGGTGCATCCTGGCTCGCGGCCGGGCGATCGTCTCGCACGTAGACCCACAGCCGTCCTGTCTTGGTGCGCCCGCGCCCCGGGTCGAGGACGCCCACCGGCGTGTCGTCGGCATGCACCTTCGCTCCCGCCAGCGCGTAGCGCCCGAGTGCGGCCACCAGCGGGTCGAGCAATTCGTCGCCTTGGTCGACCCATCCGACCATCGTGGAGCGATCGATGAACACGCCGTCGCGAGCATAGATACCGCTCTGCCGGTACAGGGGAATGTGGTCGCAATACTTCGAGACCATGACATGCGCAAGGAGCCCCGGCCCGGCGACGCCGCGCGCGATTGGCCGGCTTGGCGCGGCGGCCTGGAAGATCGTCTCGCAGGCCACGCACGCGAGCTTCGGCCGGATATGGCGGATCGCCTTGAAGTGCGCGGGAAGGTACTCGAGCTGCTCGGAGACGTCCTGACCGATGAGGCGCAGTCGGCCACCGCAAGCGATGCAGCCGCATTGCTGACCGTTCGCGTCATGGTGGTCGGGGGTCGTCTCGGGGCGATAGGTCTTCGTGTCGCGCGGCAGGTGCGCCGGCAACTTGCGATCGGGCTCTGGCGTGTTGGCAGCGCTCTTCTCCGGGGGCGTCCTGGACCTCAGAAGTTCATCCAGTAGTTGGCCTTCGATCAGGGCGATCTGAGGGCTGTCCATCTGTTCGCTGGACGCTCCGAATCGTGCACGATCGCGCCGCAGTACCTGCAGCTTGAGCTTGTCGATCATCAACTTGAGTAACGCCACTTCTGCCTCGTACGCCTCGACGACGCGCAGCAGCGAATCGACGGTGTGGGGCGGGTTCGAAGTGGTCGGCACAGGAATCTACTGTGCCCGGCTCAACAGGCCTCGACATCGGGGCCATCCCCGAGCCGAGTTCATACAGTGGTTCAGGCAGCGAGTTCCGGCTCGTGCGTGCGCATCGGCATGCGCCAGTCAATGCCTTCGAGCAGCATCGACAACTGCGCGGGCGTCAGCGACACGCTGCCAGACGTTGCCTGCGGCCAGACGAAGCGACCGCGCTCCAGCCGCTTGGACAGCAAGATCAGTCCCTGACCGTCGAACCACAACACCTTGAGAATGTCGCCGCGTCGACCGCGGAAGACAAAGACGTGGCCGCAGAACGGGTTGGCCGCGAGAGCGGTCTGCACCATCGCGGCCAGGCCGTCGAAGCCCTTGCGCATGTCGGTGTGGCCAGCGACGATCCACACGCGCGTGTTGGCCGGCGCGCCGATCATGCGGCGCCGCGCAGCGACTGCAGAACGCAGCGGACGGTCGCGTCATCGACGACACCGCGAAGGCGCACACGAGAGCCCCCGATGTCGATCTCGATCGTGCCGGTTGCGGGGCGACCCGCCGGTGGCGCCGGTGTGGGCGCGACGACATCGACTCCTTGCGGCGCCTCGATCGATACCGGCAGCAGCACGGGCGCTGACGGCCCCGGGGTTTGGCCAGCCGAATTGCGCTGCGCGCGGCGCCACGTGAACAGAAGATTCGCGTTGATGCCGGCGTCCAATGCGATTGCCGACACGGACGCGCCAGGCAGCAGGCTTCGCGCAACCAGCTCGCGCTTCAGCTCCGGGCTGTGTTCGCGCCGCCCACGGGCGCCTCGAGTGACTCGATCGTTCATGATGTGCATTACCGCCTTGATGCACACCATCGCAGGTGCGCTCGATCAGACGATCGTGCTCATCGGCTGGCGATCTGAACAGAGGGCCCCGAGGCACCGCTTACTTCGGGCGTGCCCGCGCCCCGTGTGCTCGGTGCCTTCGTCGAAGCCGTGCCACGTGAACTCGACACCGTGCGCTCGAGGCTCGCCGTCCCGCCAGTCCATTTGCCCCTGCGTCATGCCGAACTGGAAGGACCCGGACCGGCCGGCGCCAAAGGTGATGTGGCCGGTAACGTCCATGTCCACGTAGTCCTGATCCCAGGCACTCATCCAGATGATGCGCCAAGCGCCTGCGAATGGGTTTCGAGTCATGGGTGGCTGCTCGTCCATCTCGCAATCGGCATCTTGGCCAGGAGCGATCACTGACGGCACGATCAGGATAGCGCTGCGCAGGGACTTGAGCCAGTCGGAACAAGAAGCAGGGTAGGCCGGTGCGACCGTCCGGACTATAAGCCCTTCGATTTACCACCTTCCCAACGTGATCGCTCCTGGCTTGGATTGATGGTAACATATGTGATACCAATGACCGCACTGGATGTCCGTGAGTACCTCGACGAAGACGGCACAAGTCCCTTCGCGGACTGGTTTTCCCGCCTGGACGCTGTCGCGGCAGCCAAGGTCACGGTCGTGCTGGCGCGCATCGAACAGGGGAACGTTTCCAATGTCAAAGGCGTCGGCGAGGGGGTGCTGGAGTATCGGCTGGATTTTGGACCGGGCTATCGGGTGTACTTTGGCCGCGATGGCGACGTGCTGGTCATCCTGCTGGCCGGCGGCACCAAGAAGCGACAGCAGCGTGATATTGAGTCAGCGCAGGCCCGCTGGGCGGCCTACAAACGACGCAAACGATTGGCGAGGTGAACCATGGCCCTAACCCGTGACTTCAAGCAAACGATCCTGGCGCGCGTCCAGGCCGATCCTAAATTCCGCGATGCCCTGCTCAAGGAAGGCATCGAGACCATGCTGGCCGGCGACGTGGACACCGGCAAGGCGATCCTGCGCGACTACATCAAGGCGACGGTTGGCTTCGAGCAACTCGGCGCCGAAACCGGCGCATCGCCTAAGAGCCTGATCCGCATGTTCGGTCCGACGGGCAATCCTCAGGCGCGCAACCTGTTCGCCATCATCAGCCACCTGCAGCGCCACGCCGGGCTGACGCTGCACATCACCGCGCGGGCGCACTGAGCACACTTGTCGCCCTTGCGGCCCCGGCCCAGCAACTCGCGGAGCCTGCGTCGCAATAGCGGGCGCTGGGAAGCTGACAGTCGACCCCGACGCGGCGGGGGAGGCAAGCAGCATGAATGACGCGTTGCGCAAGGTGATTGAGCGCAGCCCTGGAAGTAATGCTCAGGCCATCGAATACATACGCCAATCCCCGAAACGGAAGGGCGACATTTCTACACGGCCAGGGACGCGACGCTGCACCTTTGCTCCCACATGTCATGTCATGCAAAAGTCATGCAAAAGAAGAAAATTGCTCATGCCTTGTTATGTTAAACGGCCCCACAGCGCCTGAAAAGCCCGCACGGCACGGCAGAAGAGGCGCCACCTCACCGCGACAAACTGACATGGCCTGGCAGAGAGCCGGCACCACCGCTGTCTCGCCTCTTGCAGGAGCTTTCCCATGTCATTCCTCGCGCCCTCGTTCGCACGGCTGCCGCCCCTGGCCTATCTGCTCGCTGACCAAACCGAGCCGCGCCAGAAGATCGCCCACCATCTGGGCGTGAGCCTGCGCACCCTGCAGCGCTACGCGCCCAGCGGCAACGCCCCGCGCGCAGTTTATCTAACGCTGTGGTTCGAGAGCCGCTGGGGGCTCTCCGCTCAAACGCGCAGCTCATCAACGAAGCCCAGTACGCCCGCGCCTGGGTCGGCTCGCTCGAGCGCGAGCGCCTGCGCGGCGTAATCCGGGTGCCCGAAAACGTCCAGGGACAGGCTGCGGCCAACTAGCGGTGTTTAACGCGTTCTAAGGCGGGCAGGGCGTTGGGCGGGGGCGGGGGAGCTCGGCTGGGAGGTGCGGGTGCAGGCCGCGCTGCCACCGCCACCACCGCCACCACCGCCCGCGGTCATCGTGAGCATGCCCGCCCATTGCGAGATGACCGGTGGTGCGGGTCTGCGGCGCACCAGCGTGATGAGCTGGCAATGCAGTATGGGGGGAGGGCAACTGCCCGTGAGATGATGGCGCGCGACAGGCTGCTTCGCAGCGTTAGCGGTCCTTCCGACGGCGGACACGGACGACCGCAACGAGCCACTATGCGGCCAGGCTGCAAACACTGCCGCACTAGACTGCAAACTAGGCGTACTTAGGAAGGTGAAGACGGTGCTTAGGCTTTGGGCGCGAAACCCACCGCATTCGCCACCCGCCCGCGCAGGCACTTGGACCACAGGCGGCGCTGCAGCGAGGGCGGCACCTCCCGCCAGGCGATGAGTTCGCGACTTCGTAGTTGCCGTGCGCCGACATCGCTGCGCAGTTCTCGTGAAAGGTGACTAGGTGGACCTGTTCGCAGTCCACGATCATGCGCAAGAACTCCTCTGGGTCATCGACGCCCGCCGCGACATGGCATTCAAGTTGTGTTGGGCCGGCGCGCGAACCCACATCACCTCCTCGTAGATTGCGCTCAGGCGCGCGTCGATGTCTTGGGGCAGGAAGGGCATCTGAGTATCTGGCGCTTGGGTCTAGGTTACCGCTGGCGACTGGCCCGCGTCAGGAACAGAACGAGAGTCACCCTACTAGAAGACTGACCATTTTGAGCCCGTCGCAGCCCATCAGCATTGACCGCCAGGCGCAGAATCTGCCCTGCCGATCCGCTGAAGTGTTGCGATCCCCTCGAGTGTTGATGTGCCATCCAACCACTTGTGGGACAACGAGATCGCAAATTTTCCCGAAATTACGCTACTAGCACCGCATACAACGCATGAAGATCAAGAAAATCGCGCTAACCAATGTCAGAAGTTTTTTGGGACGTCAGGAACTCCTCCTTGATGGCGACATATCCATCATCATTGGACCGAATGGAGGAGGCAAAACAAATCTGCTCGACGCAGTCGTGGTGTCCCTTAGAAAAAGCCTCTTTGCCTCTGCATACCCCGCCCAAATATCTGGCGGGAACGGTCAAGAAATGGTGTATGAGTTCAGACAAAACGATCAACTAAATCAGATGACGCTTGAAAAGCATTCGCGCGATCCCAATGCGCCCCAAGTTATCGAGATTGAAATTGAAATCACAAAACCTGATCTTGACAACATGAGCGTCATGAAAAAAGATGCCAAACCCCTGATGGAACTGGCATCTAGGCGCTATCGAAATCTAACTCTGAATGAGGCGCTAAATTGGCAACTGGAGAAATTAGCTCCAGGCACGCGAGTAGTTTATCGCATCCAAGATGGCTCGATTTCTCATGACAACTCCGTTGAGGCCATTCTTTTCCTTCAGTACCTCAGAATATACGAGATGGATAAGCGAGTGCGAGAGGATTATAAATACGATCGCCTCTCGTTGCCAGTTTTGTACTTGCCTGTAACGCGCGCATCATCTGGATTTCAATCAAGCATTGGATTGGCAGGGTACAACGAGTTCGAAACAAAGAGAGGTCTTGATGCCGTGAGCTCGCGATCGGGTGGAAGTTATGTCCAACTAGCAATTGGACGACTTGCCCAGAAATATAGATTACTTCTTGAGGAGGACAGAGGGCGAGCGCAAACTGATTTTGCGGACGATCCCAACATGAAACAGCTGACTGAGATATTGCTGGAACTCGGCTATGAATGGAAGCTCGAGACCCTCAATCCGATGACAAACGAATACAACATACGGCTCAGCAAGCAGGGCACGTCGTTCTTGGTCAACGCGGCGTCGTCTGGGGAGCGGGAGCTTCTCACCTATCTCTTTGTCATATTTGGACTCAACGTTCGAGACGCCTTGGTCGTGGTCGATGAACCGGAGCTTCACTTACATCCGAAATGGCAACGGATTTTGCTTTCAATTTTTGCAAAACTCTCGGCCGCAACCGGAAATCAATTCCTCATAGCAACGCATTCACCCACCTTCATTTCTCCGCAGTCAATTCAGTATGTATCGAGGGTGTCATCGGTGAAGCAAGAAAGTCAGATAGTTCGGCTAAATAGCAACACATTGCCCGAGGCAAAACATCTCCTAAACATTATCAACAGTCAAAATAACGAGAGGCTATTTTTTGCTGATGCCGTTGTTTTGGTTGAAGGAATTTCCGACAGACTGGTATTTGAACGCATTCTGGACGAACGTTCAAAAGGACGCGAGGCGAAGCCCATCATAGAAGTAGTTGAAATTGGCGGCAAGGGATTTTTCGGAGCCTACAAAAAGCTACTTGAGGCGTGTCATATTCCATACTCCATCATCGCGGACCGGGACTACATTGAGCAAATTGGATCTTTAAAGCTAAAGCAACTATTTAAAACCAACACCAAAGAGATCAAGGAGGACGTAATTGAAAATATCAAGAGTATCGATGCATCCACCATGGTCGCCGCCATTGAGGCTGCCTTAGGTGGCGGAAGCTGGGATCAATCTCGTGAAATTTGGGAGTACATTAAATCACGGCGGCGCGAACTCCGGCATGATTTAACATCCGAGGAAATCAAGGCGCTCGATGACTTCATCAACGAGCTCGCCGCACAACGAATTTACCTACTTAGGCAAGGCGCAATTGAAGCGTATCTTCCAATCGGACACAAAGGAAAGGATTTGGAGAAAGTGATAGGCCTCTGCGCATTGTCGGGCTTTTGGAACGAACTGCCGTCAGAGCATCGCGATGAGCTTGCAACAATATGCGATGCAATTTGGAATTTTCATAGCCGGAGCAGTACCACTCCTTCCGACAACAATGCAGTCATGACGGAGTGAAGGGGTCACTCGAAAGTCGCACTACAGGATCAGTCAGACCTGTTCTTGCGTAGAGACTCTCGCATCGCCGTGGACCACATTGTTGCTGTCCTCCCCGGAGGACGAGAATTGCGAGTCCACGGCGAAGTTTGTCGGAAACGGAGAGATTCGAATACTCCCTGCGGCTCTGGAGATTGAAAGTGGAATGCGCCGCTGAACAGACTTCTGGACGTCCGCAATCGGCCACTGAGCGGGTCTCGAGGTCGACTCCGCCGAACTTCGGCAACCAGTCTTGAAGCGTCATCTCAGTGATCCCTCGGATCGCCGGCGGCGCACACGCGTGCCCTATGGCGGCTCATCAGGTAGGCGTGCGCCTGCGGCGGCGTGGAGCTCAGTTGCGCGGTCGACGCCGCATACGCGCCTAGTGCGCAGATCGCGGATCGCCGAGGCGAAATCCTTGACAAAGCGCTCGCTGCCTTTAACGCCAGCAACGGCACCCAGCACGGGCATCGAGGCGCCGACAGGTAGGGTAACGTCGCTGTTGATCGCGCTTTATGCCGGCGGCAACACTAAATAAAAGACGTGGAACATGGCGTCATGGGCGCCGTGCCTGTGCCAATCTCGGTTCGAGAAAAGTGTCGCGCGAATCGGGAGACCATTCTGAGTAACATGCCGGTCTTTGAGCGTGAGCGAGAAGCTTCTCCCCGAGCCAGCTTCGCCTTGCGGCACATTGCACACCCTCCACTCGATCCGGTACGAGTCGTCGAGAAAGCTCTCGTCCGGCTGCACCTCCAACTGCAAAGTATCCCCCGGACGGAGCTGCGTTCCCTTGAAATGAAATTCGCATCCTTCGGTTCGATCAACCTGTCCGCTATTCCCCCAGTCATCCCAGACTCGGAGGAAGGACGGTGCGTTATAGGTTTGAGCCAAGTTATGTCTCGCGTAGTAGGCCTTTAGGGACTCGATCACATCGGCTGAATAGCACGCCACGCGCAAGGCTTGATGCCGCGTAATCTCGTTCGCATGCGCGAGCGGATTTCGCGCCTCGACAATCCGATCGAGAAAGGTGCGCGCCTCGGGCGCGCCGTCAGGAAAAGCGTCTTTCAAGCCGTCTTGGAAGCGGGGGCCGTATAGCTGCGGATGGCAGAGGATGGTGACAAGGTCATCGAAGAGCAGCGCATCAACCTCGCGCGGATAGCGCGATGGTTCGCGGCCGCGGCGATCCGCGACCTGATTTTTGATGTCCTGCTTGATGGGCAGGGCCGCCAAGGTCCCACCGAAGTGCGCGCTTACCGCATCGTCGATCAGGCGCCGCAGCCAACGCTCCAACGTTTCGATCTGGTGGCGAACGATGCTACGCATCTCGTCCGTGGACATATTGCGGAACGGCATCGCTTCTTCCTCTTTTTCCGGTGAGAGCAAGTGTCGCTTAGAACAATATCATGACATTCGGACGATCGACTGAAAGACCGATACTGGTTGACAACCCACGTCATACTCGAAGCCGAAGGACGGCAAGAAAGTCTTGAAGCAACGCTCGCTCCAGGCAGCTTCGCAGCGGTTGCTGTCGGCGAATGGCCGCACCCTGAACTCGCGGTCCAAGGGTCATTCCGGGTGCCGCGGGCCGTGCGTATCCTACGACCGATTTCGAGGGTTGCGCCGACCTCGCCGGAGTTTTAACCGGCTGTGATTATGCGACGTCCGCTCTCTGGAGACTTGAACTGGTACTCCCGACCGACTGCAGACTTTTCGAGTGGTGATCGCATAAGCTTAAAGCAGTGGTTCATCACGAGGGGAGCCTTCTGGGCGCAGCAGCTTCGAGGTCAATCACCGGCTAGAGTTGCAGCGGCCGCAAAGGCTCAGTAAACAAGCGAAACATATGCCGGTTCGATTCGAGGACATTCTTTGCACAACGCGTGGCCAAGACGATGCGTTTGAGGAGCTGACGTGCCAGCTTGCCCGTCGCCGCCGACCGGAGAAGGCTGTCGAGTTCAGGCGCATCCACGGCGCCGGAGGGGACGGCGGTGTCGAAGGCTACTGGGTGCTGGCGGACGGTAGCGAGGTCGGCTACCAAGCAAAGTACTACATGCGGTCCGGTGAAGTCCGCTGGGACGCGATCGACGAGTCAGTTCAGACTGCCCTAAAGCTGCATCCCAAGCTCCGCACGTACGTCATCGCGCTCGCCTGCGACCTTACTGACAGGACCGTACGCAAGGGAAAGACCGGCTGGGAAAAGTGGGAAGAGCACAAGAAGGCCTGGGAGGCGCAAGCGACGAGCTCACTCGGCCACGAAGTTGCCTTTGAACTTTGGACCGCGACTGACCTGCGGGACATGCTCGGATTGCCCCCGATGGCGGGCATGCTGGCGCGATGGTTCGGCGAGTTGTCTCTCGACCCAGAGTGGCTTGCCGAGCGAATAAAGCGAGCTGTCGCCGACCTGGACGAGCGCTATCACGCCGAAGACAACGTGCCCGTTGGCGTCGAGCAGCTGTTCGATGTGCTCGTCCGCAGTGACAAGGCCCTTGAGCGCTTCCGAGAGCGTCTTGGCCTCATCAGGGACGCTGCGCACCGACATCTCGGCAAGGTGCCCGGCGATCCCGGGCCGCGCACCGAACAAGTGGAGCACGCTCGCACCGATGTTGCGGGCGTCTTGGCGGTCGCGTCCGCACTCAATGGCTCACCTTGGGTGCCTTGGGAGGCTGAAAGGTGGGCATCCCTGGCGAGCCTAGCCCAGGGCAGCGTGTCCGTGCTGGCAACCTCGATCCGGGACGAGGCGAGAAAAGCCGCCAGGCTCGCCGACAAGGATGTGCAAGACATCCTCGTTGGCCTCGGTCAGCTAGCCCAACAGGTTGAACTGCTCGGCAAGGCCTGGTCTAGCAGCGCCTTGCACGCGGAACACGAACGGGCGGTCCTGTTGTTTGGTCGCGGGGGCTCCGGCAAGTCTCACCTCCTTGCCGGCCAGGCAGAGCGAGCGGTGGCGGAAGGGCGGCCGGCCGTGCTGGTGCTGGGTCAATACCTGCGTCTAGGCCCCATCTGGCCGCAGATCCTCAGCCGACTCGGCATCGTGGGTCCGCCGGAGACGTTCCTGCAGGCGCTGGACTCGGCCGCCGAAGCAGCGAGCAAGCGCGCGCTTTTCTTGGTCGATGCGCTGAATGAAGGAGCAGGCGCAAGTCTCTGGCGAAGCGAAGTCGCGAGTTTTCTAGCGACGTTCAAGCCGTTCGAGAACATCGTGTGCGTGCTCAGCTGCCGATCGGAGTACCTGCCGTATGTGGTGCCGAAGACGGTCGAAGTTCGAGTTCCACAGTTTGAAGTTCGCGGCTTCGAGACGCTCGAGGAGCAACAGGCAGCTGCCCGGGTGTACATGGACCACAAGGGGATTGCTCGCCCGAGCTCACCATGGCTGGCCGAGGAGTTCAGAAATCCGCTATTCTTGCGCAGCGTGTGCGTCGCCCTGCAACGCGAAGGCAAGCATGAGTTTCCACGTGGGCTCGTGGGCATCAAGAGGATTCTGGCGCTGTACCTCGAGAGTGTCGCCCGACATCTTGCGCCCGCCTACGACGGTAGCGACGATCTCGTGGTGCCGACGCGGACAGCGCTTTCGTCGATCGCGCGGGCCATGGCCGCCAACCGGCGTGACCACCTCTCAAGAGACGCCGCCGACGCTATCGCCCGTTCAATCTTCGCGTCCTTCGTGCAGCCTGACAACCAGACTTGGTTGGAGACAATCCATCGCAGTGGCCTGTTTCGCTTCGACCCGGACCCGGAGCTCGTTGTAGCGGCCGATGATCCACTGCCGGAGAGCATCGACGTCGTCCGGTTTTCATTTCAGCGGTTCCAGGACCAGCTGATGGCGGAAGCCTTGCTCGAAGGAGTCACTGACGTCATCGGCGCGTTCACCGTAGGTGGCCCACTGCACTTTCTAACCGACGACCGACAGTGGGCGATGGGGGGTCCAGGTCTCATCGGCGCGCTCGCCATTCAGATACCTGAGCGGTACGGGGAGGAGCTGATCGACGTCATGCCCGGCGGACTTCCGCGGTGGCGGGGCTTCAAGGTGATGAAGCCGGCCTTCGAAGACAGCCTTCGCTTGCGGGCCCCCAGCGCATTCAGCGGACGAACGGCTGAGCTGTTCGCGCAGTGGATCGCAAATGGAAGACGGACCGTATCGTTGCTCCTCGAGCTGACGACAGTTGCTGACCATCCTTGGAACGCCGAGGGCATGCATGCTCGCCTTAGCGCAACGCCGATGCCCGAGCGAGACCTCCGGTGGACTCTCGCGCTCAATGAGATTGACCGCGACGACGGAAGTCACGGGCTGAACGTGCTGTTCCAGTGGTGTGCGAGCCCAGAGGCCAGGACGGCGATCAACCGAACGCGAGAGCTCGCCGCCTTGGCGCTCGCCTGGTGCCTGACCTGTACCAACCGCCCGGTTCGGGACACGGCGACGAAGGCGCTGTCGCACCTGATGCTCGCCCAGCCGGACCTACTGCTGTATTTGGTCGACAAGCTGAAGGACGTCGACGATAACTACGTGCTCGAGCGGCTGTGGGCAGCAGCGTTTGGCGCGTGCAGCCACAACCCGACTCGGGGAAGGCTTCAGCTGTATGCACGGGCGGCTTGGTAATCGGTCTTCTCCTCCTCGCCGCGAAAGGACCTGCTGCTACGGGACTACGCGCGCGCCATCGTCGAGCTGGCTGCTCATGTCGGTGCCGAAATTGGGGACTTAGATGTGGCTCGTTGCAAGCCGCCGTATGCCGAGACTGGTGTAGAACCGAAGAAGGTTCCAAAGCTGACTTCTGCGGCCGACAGCAAGCTGAGCAGAGGGGCGCAACGCATCGTCTCGTCGTGCTTGCACCTTGGCGACTTCGGAGACTACGAGATCAAGCCCACGGTGCGCCGGATCACAGCGGTCACCTTGGATACCTTGCCCATCGCGACCAAGGAGTCGGCATTCAGGAATTTCAGGTCCACTGTTCTTGCCGACAGGATCGATAGGGTCGCAGCTTTCCACGACCTCGAGGAACATCTGCGCCTGATGCACATGCCGCAGATGGTGAAGCGAGAGAGCAAGTTGATCTTCGAGCGGAAAACTCCGTCGAAGCGCGAGGTGGCTCGAGCCGAGCTTCTACGCAAGCGCTTTCTCGCCCTGCTGTCGCCAGAAGAGTTGCGAAGCTTCCAAGAGGACGCGGTGCCTTGGTTGGACGACAGCCACTCGGAACCTGCCGAACGTGTTGACGTCGAGCGTTGTCAGACTTGGGTTGCGATGCGTGCCATCAAACTAGGCGGGCCCGCCATTGAGGTCGAAGGACCTCAATCTTCCTCCAGCAGCGAGCGGCCTGTCGTTGAGAGGCTGGGCAAGAAGTATCAGTGGCTCGCGTTGAGCGAACTGCTGTGCGGCTTGGCATCCACATTGTGCCTGGAGTCAGGGTGGCAGGAGGACCGCACTCTGCGTCCTTACGATTTTCCAACGGATCTCGGTTTCGTCAGGGATGTCGACCCGACAGTGCTTTCTCACGATCCTGGGCTGACCGCCCGGCCAGACGACGTCTGGGCGTTCGACGAGCCCATCACCCTGGAGGAGGTCGCCGAGGACGAGCTGAGCGCGTGGCCGGCGCGAGATAACCCTAGTAAAGAGTTTGACAAGAAGGTTGCGCGCATTGACGCAGGCGGCCAACGATGGGTCGTTCTCTACGAGCACGTGCACAAGACCGAGCGGTACCTCGAGAAGTCGGTGGAACATGGCATGCGTCAACAGGAATTTCGGCGCATCTTCAGTGTGTTCGTCGAGACTTCGCGTCTCGAGGAGTTCATTGCCACACTCGTGGAAGACAAGGACATCAACGTCAGCCACTGGGAGGTCCCTCAGGTAACGGATGGCCCGTACCTCGGCGAGATCTTCTGGAGGGCGACTGCGCCGATGGAGCACTGGTCAGACAGAGGCGTCCGGGTGCCACCTTCTATCCGCCTGGCGTACCCAATTTGCCAATACGTGTGGGAGTCGCACCTCGACCTCAGCCTCGCGGAGGGCGCTCGGGCGTACTTGCCGGCCTATTGGCTTGCGAACAAGTTGAAGATGACCGTCTTGCCGAGTGCTGGCGACACGCTCGTCGACTCTGCAGGGCAAGGTGTCTTCATTCGCAAATTTAAGGAAGAGGACAACGTAGTGCTCCTGAGCGAGGGCGCGCTGGAACGTCTGAGGCGTGAAGCCGGCCTGAGCTGCGTGTGGCTCCTGGTGGCGGAGCGCAATGCATGGCCAGGAGGAAGCAACGCCGCCGCAACTTGGCGCCGCGCCGAAGGCGTGGCATGGATGGACGGTGGCCGCGTTGTCAGCAGGACATGGACGCGCGACGGATCAGCGATGGAAGTCGGCAAGGGATCGCGCACTGGTCCTCGCAAACGAGGAGGGAAGTAGGCCGCCGGCCTTAACTCGCCAATGTGCTGTCGGCCAGACGCCGCTGCCCGGCCTCCACTGCTCGGAGGTCGCGTCGGGGCGCCGAAACCTCGCAGCGCGATGAACCAGAACTCGCCGGCACATTGCGAAGCTAGACTCAGAAGTCGATGACCGTACTGCGCGGACCGTCCGCATGGGCAGGGCGCTCGGTGAACGACTCGATAGCGGGTCGGCCTCGATCACCAGCCAGTTCCGAAATGCGTCGTAGTTGCCCAGGCTCAGGCGCCGGGAGGGCTTGGGGCTGAACATCTGATGCGCCGGCCCCAACCACCGCGTGGAAGCAGCATTGGGCGGCCGAACCAAGCCGAACAGTTGATCCGACCAGTTCGTCATGGAAGTAAAGATGGTTCTTCCGCACTTGATGTGACGACACGGTGCCGGCGGCATGATCGACGTCCAACTTCAACGGAGGGGTGCGATGATTGTCATTCCCGGTCTGACGAGTTCACTTGCAGGTGTCGGCAAGCGAATCATCGAGTGGCACGAGGAGAACGAGCGCCTTTTCGTGGAGGCGACCAGTTCAACCCGATGGGCCGAATGTCCGAAATGTTCGCGCCGCAGCGACCAGGTACACGGTCGCTACCATCGTCAGCTCGACGATCAGCCCTGTTTCGGTCATCCCGTGACAATCTCGATCGAGGTTCGTCGCTTCAAGTGTGGGAATGCGAACTGCAAGCAGCGCACTGCGGGCACTGGGCTACGCGCTCGGCGGCGCGGCAGCCCCTCGACTGGCAGCCCGCCTCGGCATGCGCATCAGCGACGACACCGTGCTGCGCGAGCTGCGCCGCGCCGGATGCCAGCCGCCAGAGACAGCGCCCGTCGTTGTCGGCATCGATGACTGGGCAATGGCCCGCGGCCATCGGTATGGGACGATCATTGTCGATTTGCAATTGCGCAGGCCCATCGAGCTAATCGGCAACAGGGAGACGTCAATGGTCGCCGACTGGCTCTTACGTCACCCGACTGTCACGGTGGTCGCCAGAGACCGGGCCGGTGCCTATTCGGACGCTGTTCAAAGCGCAGCACCTGCAGCGCAGCAGGTCGCCGATCGCTGGCACCTTCTGAGCAATCTGCGGGAGGTAGTGGAGCGCCTTTTGATGCGTCAGTCCGCGTAGCTGCGAGAAGCGGCGAGGCTGGTGGGCCAAGCACTGTACGTTGGACGTGAGCCGCTCAGGGCAGACAACGGCGCCAAGGTACTCGCGCTCACCATCTGGCAGCGTCTCGGGATCGACCGCCGCGCGGCACGACTCGCCCTCTACGAAGAGGCCGTGCGTCGGCACAATCTCGGAGAGACTTTCAAGGCGATCGGCCGCGCGATGAACCTTGACCAACGCACCATAAGCAACTTCATTCGCTCCGGCTCGTTTCCCGAACGGGCGCAGCGCACGAGGGGTTACCAGATGCTCGATGCCCATCGTGAATACGTCGACTTCCGCACCGCAGAAGGCTGCGTCAGCGCCACCCGTGTCTGGCACGAACTGCAAGGCCAAGGCTTTGCGGGCAGTCGAAACACCGTGCGCAATGAGATGGCGCGAACACGCGCCACGGCGCAGCAGCCACACGGATCTCCAACCGGTGTCGAACGCTTTGCTCGCCCTTCACCAGGGCGGGCCTATGCCTGGCTCGTCGGCTGGGACGATCGCGGCAATCACGAGCGGAAGCACAGCGATCACAAGCGGTTCGTCGATACCCTTTGCAGGATCGAACCCTCGATCGCCATCGCCGGTCACATGGCTCGGCATTTTCTTGGGCTGGTCCATCGTCGCGACGTCATCGGCTTCGACGGCTGGCTCGCACGGGCACGCAGTTGCGGTGTACCCGAACTGCGCCGCTTCGCGGTTGGGCTCAAGGGCGACTTGTCAGCGGTACGCGCGGCGTTTGAATCGGTCTGGAGCAGCGGACAGGTCGAAGGGCAGGTCAACCGACTCAAGTTCCTCAAGCGCCAGATGTACGGTCGTGCAAGCCTCGACTTGCTGCGGATTCGAACGTTGCACCCCAATTGAAACGAGGGCCGTCGTCACATCAAGTGCGGAAGAACCGCTTTTACTACTCTTCACGACAGCCGGCGGCAAACGATCCCGGAAGCGGTCTTTGGATCCTCGCTGCAACTGTGCGTGCTACGTCAACCAGCGCGCGCACGAGGCGTCGTGAGTTTGCGAGCGTCCAAAGGTTGCCAACTCACGCGGATCGTCTTTGCGCCAAGCACGACCATCGGTACCAAGGTGGCAGTTCCAGCATCCTCGCCAACGATCCGCTTGGCGCCCAACGCCAACTTCACTTCGTGGGTGCGAGGCTTGATCTCCAGAGTGCGAGTGAAGAACTCCGATCGCTCACCGGCAAGGAGGCGCTGCGCGCCCTCATGAGCCGCCAAAAGCGTCATCGGCCCCATACAGTTCACCATTAGGTGTGGATGCTTGACAAACAGCTCTTCGAACAGTGAGTTCGACAGCTTGGTCGCGAACGCAGGTTGGTGCACGGCAAGCCGCAGGCTGCCATCCCGTGCCACGACTTCGAAGGAGGCCTCTTTCTTTTGCGGTGGGACGTCCACCCTGAGGCTGAAGGCTTCCTTGAACTTGGACACGCACACCAGCCCATGCCCAGCCCCCCTGGGCACAAACTGCAGACTTCCTGAGACGTCCGCGCCCGCCGTGAGATCGGCTATCGCCTTGACACTCGTGGCTCCCTTGACAGCCAGCTTACTGGCGCAAACCTCGTAGAAGCCCGACATGCGTCCAGACACCTTGACATCACCTAGCGGGTCGTCCACCAAGTTGATGAATCCCTTGTTGACCTCGCACCCGAGCTTTTTGAGTGTCTTGCTCATCTCGCACATCGGCTTGTTCGATACCTTCCTCCATTCGCACCTACTTCGATCCACGCTCTTGTCCACCTCGCAGCCGGCCTTGCTCAAGGTCTTCGATGCTTCGCACGAAAACTTACCGAACCCACCTTTGCACTTCTTCTTCGGTCGGCATTCTTGATTCGGCTGGCACTCCCGCCGTTGGGCGCACTCGTCCAATTGGCGGCACTCAAACCTCGGCGAATTGGCCAGTCTGACCGTCTGATTGGTTTTAAACGTCTCGTCCGCCACGCGGTCGGAGAAGCAAATGTTCGTCACGCCTTTGAATCCATCCTCTATGACGGTGTTCAGGTAGCTTCGCCAAATCAGCGCTGTGGCGGCAGCTTGGGGCAGAGGCTTCACTTCTTGTTGGCGCAGCGCAGCCGCGAAGCAATCTCTCAATTCTTTGCTCAGCCGAACGCGGTCGGCCTCGGTGTGCGGTTGGGACGGCGCCACCGCGTTGCAGGCTTGAGTCGTATTCGGCGCAGCGGCGCCGGGTCCGACGGGCCCAAGCTCAGCTAGGATTTGGACTTGGCCCTTGGTGACGTACAACGCCGAGCGCTTGAGTGTCAGTCGGGTGCTCGGCGGCGTCGCCTCCCACTTGACGCTCAGACGTCCCTTGGCCTGCGCTACGGCCTCGCTCCAGTCGAGCATGAGCTCGTCGGGAATTCGAATGGGCGTCGGAGTCATCAAACCTGCCAGCCGATCCGTCAGGAAATTGACGGCCAGTTCCGCGAAGCTCGATAGATGGCCAGGCAGCCTATGTTCAATCTCTGCCCAGGAGAGGTAGGGATAGCAGAACAATTCGCCATCTCTTACCGAGAATATGACGAAACCAGCGGCCCGTCCGGGCAAACGCAGCGTCACCCCCGCGAAGCTGACCTCGGACTTGAATGTCAGCTCGATACGCGCGCCTTGGCCATCCAGCGTGGCGCTGACTGTCTCAACGTTGAGACTGTTGATGCGAAATAGCAGGCCCGCCTCTTGTGAGCTCACGACTCGCTTGGCTGCCGCCCTCAGGGACTCCTCGAGGTACGGCCTAATCACATCATGGGAAAGCGAAAAGTAGGCGGTCGGAGTGATCAACTTCAGGCTATCGAGCGAGGCCTGCATCGAGATGACCTGCTGCTCCAGGTAGTCGACCTTCTGGGGTACGACCTTGCGGATCGCTTCCGTCCGCGCCGCGCCTGGCGAACGGGGCTGAGCCCAGGGCGCAGTCGCGAGCAGGATCAAGCATGCTCCGAGCAGCACGCTTGCCAGCATCCCCGCCCGCCGGCCCGAGCGGCTCGGCGGCGTTCCCCGATGGCACGATTTCGTCATGTTCGCCTCCAACCGGTTGGCCCTCCTGAGCGCCGACGGAACGGATACGTGACGTTGGCGTGGGCCGCTCGAACTTAGCGTCCGACGTGCGATTGGACGCTCGCAATCGAAACTCGTAAAGTGGGAGCCGACGCAACAGTCCCCAAACGGGAGTACGACAGCGCGCCTCCGTCGGAATAAGCTGCAGCGCCACGAGGCATTGCTTCGGAAGCGGCTTGCCGGTCAATGGCGATCGTGCGATAGGAGTTGCTCATGAGTGAACGCGCCGTGCGCCAGGTCTGGTCGCTGCTGGTGGCCTCCTTGCTGATCTTTTCCTTCTACGCCTATCTGCGAAACGTGGGTCTTCCGGAGTCCGAGGATCCATCGCGCGGATTGCTCGGTTATAAGGCACGGGCCACGCCGCAGCTCGCCGCGATCACTCAAAATACGCTGCTGCTGTTCATCTCGATCGTGACGCTGCTTTGGATGAAGGGGCGCCATCTCGAGCGCGCCGACCGGTTCCCGGTCTTCTTCTTCGATCGCAAAGATGTGGATCCTAAGACGCCCGGCGGCCGCCTCTTTCAATGGTGTTCGTTCATCCTCTTTTTTCTGGTGCCCGTGATCGCCACCATCTACATGACGTACAGGTTCTACAAAGGCAAGGTGTTCTTCCAGGACATAGATCTCATCAAGGACCAGTGGAGAAACCACTTCAAAGTGTGCGAGTTGCGCGTCACTGAAGGCGCAAAGCCGGATGACATCCTCTGGTATGGCTACCGTGAGTTCGATGCGCAGACTCAGGATTTCATGAAAGGGCCCGAGTACTTGTGCGGCACGGGGTGGGGGGTGGGGATCTTGAGCGCAGCAGCGCTCATCCTGTGGGTATGGGTCGTCGCCAGAATATTGATCGGAAAGCCCCAGAAGAAGCCTTCAAAGCCCGTGGTCGTTGATCTCGTCGCTGCAACTTCAGAATGCTGACTTTCTGGACACTGGGCTCTGTCACCGGCGAATATGCGCGGTTTTGAAAAAGGTGCTCATGGCAAGTGAGCGTCCTGTCGTTCCATCTTGACCCGGGCCGCAGCCCGTAATCCTCAAGAGACGGTCGTGGATCCAACGAAGGCGACGCACTCCACGAGGTCGAGGGCGGCCTGCAGCAGGTATTTCTCGGCATCGGTACGCACACGCAGCAAGTCGTGGTCGCCGAGGTATCCGTAGACGAACGCGAGCAGGTAGCGCTCGGGATGCTCGTCGCAGAACTGCTGCGCGACCTGGCCCGCCAGCCCGCCCGGCAATCCCTCGTTGAAGCGCGCGCGGGCCGTCAAGCGCTGCATGCACCTGGCCTGCACGTCCTCCGAGACGATCGGCCACGTATGGCCGCTGCGCTTCATCGCCTGGAACGTCACCAGCAGGATGTGCAGCGGCACCTCCAGTTGCACCATGCCGACTCGCATCCGAGGCAGCGCAAGGATCGAGGCGAGCAGGTTGGGCTGCTGAGCAAAGATCTCGTCGGCCAAGCGCACCTTCTGTTCCTGGTCCATGCCGTTGACGTCGATGGCCGCCTGGACCATCACGGCCTGCGTGATCACGCCCATTTGTCAGCTCTGCCGCCAGCGATGCGGCAGCAGTTCATCGAGCCGGTGGCTCGGATGCGAGTGGATGCGCGCCAGCACGTCGCGCAGGTACGCCCACGGATCTTGACCATTGAGCTTGGCGGACTGCACCAGACTTCTATGGGGACTGTAGTCAAGGGGCCAGATGAGCACTATGGCGGCACTGGGCCTAGAAGACTTGTGAGCGTCCAATGTGACCCAAGGCGGGGGAAATCGATAGCCACGGCTCGATGCCGGGCCAAACTTCTATCCGTGCGAGGCCCTCGAGCCAGGCACCACATGCCACATGCGCGCCAAGTGCGCCGGCAATCCCCACTTTCGAACGCGCCCCTTCTCAATGAACGGTCAGCATGCAGCGACCAGCTGGTGCCTCGGGCGCGTTGACCTTCGATCATGATGACTCTGCTGGACGTGTGTTGAGCAGTTTTCTCAAGCAGTTGAGACAATAGACTTGAGGCGAGCTCCTTCGGGGCCCCGAACGACACGCAAACTCCCCCACTGATCGACACGTAAATTCCCCCGCCCCGGCCATTTGGCCGTGACGGAGTAGGCGGCGCCGGCGCTCCCGGCAGCCGCTTTCGGGCAGGACGTTACTTTCTGCCCCCTCAGCCATGAGGGGGTGTTGGAGTGAATGTCTTGAAGCCGCATTTGCAGACGACCATTTGGACCCTGTTGGGCGCCGGGGCCAGCCAACGTGAGATCGAGCGCGTGACGGGCATCGATCGCAAGACGATCCGGGGATACCAGAAGCGCTTCGCTGCCATGGCAGCAAACTCCCCCGGGGTGTCCACCGACCCCGGAGGGCAAACTCCTCCACCCCGTCCACCGGCTCCGACGCCCGCGCGCTCGCCCGCGACGGTCTCGGCGTGCGAGCCGCATCGCAGCTTCATCGAGGCGCAACTGAGGCTGCGGCGCAACGCCATGGCCATCTACCAGGATCTGGTCGACCAGCACGGATTCACCGCCCGCTACAGCTCGGTGATGCGCTTCGCGCGCAAGCTTCGCCAGCACGAGCCCGAACAATTCGACCGCCTGGAGTTCCTCCCTGGGGAAGAGATGCAAGTCGACTACGGCGAAGGCGCGCCAACGCGCGTGCCGGGAACCGACCGCTATCGCAAGCCGCGGCTGTTCGTCGCGACACTGCGCTACTCCAGGCGCAGCTTCCGCCGTGTCGTCTGGAAGTCCAGCCAGCAGACGTGGGCGCAGCTGCACGAGCAGGCATGGCGCTACTTTGGCGGCAGTTGCCGTTATGTAGTTCTGGACAACCTCAAGGAAGGCGTCGTCAAGCCCGACCTGTACGAGCCGCAGTTGAACTCCGTGTACGCGGCCACGCTGGCCCACTACGGCGTGATCGCCGATCCTGCCCGCGTCCGTGATCCCAATCGCAAGGGTTCGGTCGAGAACGCGATCGGTCACACCCAGGCCACGGCCTTGAAGGGACGGCGCTTCGAGTCACTGGCCGAGCAGAACGATTTCCTCGAACACTGGGAGACCAAGTGGGCCGCCTCGCGCATCCATGGCAGCGCGCGCCGTCAGGTGCAGGCGATGTTCGAGGAGGAGGGGCCGTTGCTGCAGCCGCTGCCGGTGCTGGGCATGCAGTACTTCACCGAGGCCCAGCGCACCGTGTGCGACGACAGCTGCGTGCGCGTCGATCACAGCAGCTACGGCGCGCGGCCGGCGCCCATCGGCAGCCACGTGCTGGTGCGCGTGTTCGAGCACCGCATCGAGATCCGTGACCTGAAGACCCAGGCGCTGCTGCGCAGCCACGAGCGTGTCGAGCGTCCCGGCAGCGTCGTGCTGCCGATGGAGGAGCGAGTCTTCAACCCTTCACGCGAGACCCGCCGCATCCTCGCGCAAGCCAAGGCGATCGGCAATGACGCCGAGCGGCTGTGCGAACTGCTGTTCGCCGTCGAAGGCCGCGTCGGCCAGCGCAAGCTCTGGGGCATCGTCCGCCTGGCCGATCGCTACCCACGCCGCCTTGTGGACCGCGCCTGTGCGCAGGCGATGCGCGACGGCATCTACAGCTACAGCCACGTCAAGAGGTTGACCGAGAAGATCGTCGCCGAAGCGCTGGCGGCCATCGAACGCACCGAAGAACCACGCCAGCTGGAACTCACGCTGACGCAGGAACACCCGCTGATCCGTCCCGCCGACATCTACGCCGAGTTGTTCTCTCGCTGTGCCTCGGCACAGCCTTCCGCTCCCCTGACCCCTGGAGGTACTGCGCATGACCATTAATGAGATCGAACGCACGCTGCGCGAGCTGCGCCTGTCAGGCATCGCCGCAACCCTGAACACCCGCGTCATGCAGGCGCAGGCCTCGCAGCAGCCGCTGCTGGAGACGCTTGCAGGATTGCTCCAGGACGAGCTCGACCGGCGCCACTCGCGCCTGACCGAGCGGCGCTTCAAGCAATCACGTCTCGATGAACGGCCCACGCTCGCCGACTTCGACTGGCGCTTTAACCCCAAGCTGCCTCGTCAGGCGTGTTTTGAGCTGCACACGCTGAAGTTCATCGCCGACGGCGCCAATGCCCTGATCATCGGCAAGCCAGGCACAGGGAAGTCGCATGTGGCCAAAGCCGTCGCCTACCAGGCCACCCTGCAAGGCCATGACGTTCGCTACCTTGAGGCCGACACCGAGTTCGCCCGCTTCGCACTGGCAAACCCCAAGGAGCAGACGACCCTGATGCGCGCATACGTCGAATCCGATCTGCTCGTGCTCGACGACCTCTTCCTCGCGCGGCGCATCTCCGACGCCGCCGCCGAGTTGCTCCAGACCATCGTGCACCAGCGCTACAAGCGCCGCGGCAGCATCGTCGTGACCTCCAACCGAGTCGTGCAGGACTGGGGCAAATACCTCGGCGATGCAACCATGGGAACCACCATCCTCGATCGACTGATGCATCGCGCCGTCATGCTCGAGTTCGAAGGAAGGAGCTACCGGCTGAAGGAGGCCGCCGCACGCCTGGCGATCGCAGCCGAGGCGTGACCGATCAATAATGCAACCCTTGTCCTGCCTGGAGGAATTTGACTGTCCACAGGTGGGGGAGTTTGAAGTGTCGATCGGGGTTCGGGGATAACTCCGTCGTTCAGGAAGCGCCACAATGCTATGGCCAGCCGCCTCGCGAGCGCGAAGATGCCCACACGTCGCATACGCATGCCAGCCGTCCTGAAGCGCCGGTTGAACCACTGCGTGAGTGCGCTGTCGGATTGACGCCGCAGCCAGCCCCAGGCCAGTTCTACCAGCATTGTCCGTACCCGTTTGTTGCCTGCCTTGCTGATACCCTGTTCGATTTCGCTGTCGCCGCTGGCGTACGGCGTGGGAGCCAGGCCCAGACTACCTGCCAGTTGGCGGCGGTTCGAAAATTGCCGCCACCCGAATACCTCCTTGACGAGCATCCATGCTCCGCGGACGCCGATCGCCCCCAAGCGCATGAGCTGGGCGACCATGGGCTGCTTGCCTTCGGCGAGCTCACGCTCGCGCTCGGTCTCGATTGCGCGAAACTGCTCCTTCACGAGCTTGAGACGGATGAGTTCGCGCTCAATCTTCGCGCGCAAGTGGGACGATGCAGTCGGCAACGGCCTGCTTGTCGCCGGCGTTGACGGTGTATCGACTCACGCTGCGGCCGCCATCCCCTACGCTGAGCTTCCAACGCTTGTCACTCAATTCGAAGCTTATGTACAGGTCACCGGCCTTTGCCGTATGGTCGTTGCGTGGGACTGTCCGGGTTGACGTCATGTCCGTACTCCTTCGCAGATGACGGTGTTTGAAACTGCCTTTCTAGCGCGAAGCCCTGGCTTGTCGAGGCCCACATAGCATCTCATGTGAACGGCGATCAGGAACCGCGCCTATTCGGCGGCGAGACGGCGCTTTTTGGCCAAGGGCTGGTGAGCTGCCGTTTGTGGTGAGCGGCGGCGAGGGCGTTTCTGGGCTGATCGTTCTTCGCGGGGGAAGTCGTCAGGCAGGCCGCCCTGCTGGGCGGCCTGCCTGACGGGCCACGTACTTTGGTGGGCAGCGCTGCTTGGTGAGTGCGATACAACTGCGCCGTGCCCGAGAGGTAGGCGGGCACGGCGTCGGCCTTTCGCGTGGCAGCTGGAACCGAACGCCGTGCCCTACACCGCGCCGATGAAGCGGGATGTGGTCGCAGTGTAGCCGGAGGTCCGGCGTAACACGGCACTGCATCGCGCTGGCGTGCCTCGGGAGTCCTCCCGAGGAGCCGGCAGTGGTCGACCATCCCGCCCGCCTGTTTGTGTGTGCGCGTTGCCGCGAGCAGGTGCTGCTGTGCAGCCGCTGCGACCGCGGCCAGCGCTACTGCGGCCGAGCGTGTTCGCGCGCGGCACGCCTGGAGTCGCGGCGCGCGGCCGGAAGCCGTTACCAGCGCAGTCGCGCCGGGCGCCTGGCCCACGCGGCGCGTTCACGCCGTTGGCGCCAGCGTCGCCAAGAGTGCGCATCTGAGCAGCGCGCCGATCAGGACGCCGCCGCACTGGACGGCGGCGTCAACTTCGTGACGCATCAGGGTAGCCCGGCGCCGGCGCTCGATGCTCCACTGACCCCGCCGCCGAACTCGCCGCCGCGGTGCCCGGCGCCCTCGTGTCGCCGAGCGCCGTGCGGTGCCGGCGCTGTGCTGCGCCGCTGCCGTCCTGGGTTCGCCAGAGCTTCCTGCGCCACGGCATGCGGCGCTGGCCGGCTCGCGTGATCGAGAGCCTCCCATTCCTGGGGGTGTGCACTGCAGCAATCTTCAACTGCGGGCCTTCTTGCCCAGATCGCGCCCCAGCCTCCATCCCT
>NZ_JBDGIO010000016.1:0-140635 GCF_057657375.1 Variovorax sp. Soil_C_12
CCGCGTTCGTTTACGTGGGAACGTAGGCTGTCAGCTCTCCGCCTGTGACTCAAGGACGCGGTTCATTGACCGCATACCATCAGTTGAACGGGTACTAGAGTGAATGTAGTCAGCCTCTGACGTAACCCCTGAAGCCGGACAGCTCAGAACTGTCAAGCGACATCAGGAACTGACCCCCGCATTGACTCATCCGGACTGCTACCGGGTGAGCCTGAGCCCAAGCCTCACGTAACGTGCCACCTGCTGGATCGGCCAGCCGGAGCGCACGAATGTAACGAGGCAAGTGAGCATGTCAACACGCAGGGAGTTGATCGACGCCGTCGGCGCGCGGGACCGGTTGGGTTCTAAGACCGAGCGGAGCTCGATCCTGGACGGGTTTGTGGCGATCACCGGCTATCACCGCAAGCACTGCATCCGTTTATTGTCCAGGCCGCAGACGCCACCGAACGAGCGCCGGCCCAACGTTCGATACGGCCCTGCCGTGTGCGAGGCTCTGGGAGCACTCTGGGAGGTATACGACCGCGTTTGCTCCAAACGCCTGAAGGTCATGATTCCGGCCTTGCTGCCCGCGATGCTTCGACACGGCCGGATCAGAGACGACCCGAGCTTGCATGCCCAGCTGGTCGCGGTCAGTCCGGCCACCATCGACCGGCTCCTTGCTCCGCTGCGGCTCGCTGCCAGCAAGGGCACGCGTCGGTCCGCCGGGCAAAGTTCGGCAGTCCGCCGTGCGGTACCGATCCGCACCTTCGGTGACTGGAACGATCCCGCACCGGGTTACCTGGAAGTCGACTTCGTCGCGCATTGTGGACCTCAGCTCGCGGGCACGTTCGTTCAAACACTGGTGCTGACCGACGTTGCCATTGGCTGGACGGAGTGCGTGCCGGTGCTGACGCGCGACAGCACCCTCGTCATCGACGCGATCGACAGGGCTCGGGTCCTGTCCCCGTTCCCGATGCGCGGCGTGGACTTCGACAACGACAGCGTCTTCATGAACGAGCGGGTCGTCGATTGGTGTCGTGCCCAAGGTCTTGAGGCAACGAGAGCGCGCGCCTGCCGCAAGAACGATCGTAATAGTCCGCTCGAGGCCGTCGTTGACTTTCGAGAGGGTCAGGGCGTTACGTCGACGATGTGCTGGAGCAGAGCGAACGCCACTCGCCAGGCGCGGCCGTCGCAATGAACGGTCACTGTGCGTTGGTTGATGCGAACGATCTCTCCGACGTGCCGCTTCAGATTCTGGTCCGCGAAGCTGACGCGTTGTCCCACGTGGAAGTCCTCTTTGCGGTGAACCTCAGGCGGCGGCTTCAGTGACGTCGAGTTCGCCTGCGCACTTTGAGCGGCCACTGGAGCGGCCGCCTGCTCATCGTTGAGCACGATCGCCGCATAGGACACGTTGATGCGGTGCTGGCTCGGTTCATCGAGCAGCGTGACCTGCCGGTCCTTCATCGACACGATGCGCGCTTGCCTTCTGCCCATTCCCAGTACTGCACCAACTGGCCCATGTGCAACTGAGAACGAGCTTGCACGATGCGCCGCGGATCGGCAATCAGTTGTTCGATGACCCAGCTGAGCTAGTACAGCTCGGAACTGGTCGCCATAGGGAGATCTTCAATCAGCTTGACGCGCATGGGGGCAAATTGTGCCCGCCGCGATTGGGCGCGACGCTCAGGCCGCAAGCTTCAGTGCCCGCTCACTGTGGGTCATCGTCGCGGCCACCGCCCAGGGCAACAGGTCGTCGATGCGCGTTATCGGGTGGTCGGCGATGCGCTCGAGCACATGGCGCAGGTAGGCCTGCGGATCCATGCCGTTGAGCCGGGCCGTGGCAATGAGTGTGTAGATCACCGCAGCGCTGTGCCCGCCGGTGTCGCAGCCCAGATGCAGGAAGTTCTTGCGCCCGATCGCAACGCCTCGCAGCGCGCGCTCTGCTGCATTGTTGTGTGCCTCGATCCGGCCGTCGTCCACGAAGCGCGTGAGCGCCGTCCAGTTGCCCAGCGAGTAGCCGATCGCCAGTGCCATGGGCGACTTCGCCGAGACCTGCGACAGCGTTGCGCTCAACCACGCCTTCAGATCGTCCAGCATTGGACCTGTTCGCTACTGACGAACACGCATTCGTTCGTGCGGTGGCTTGCCTCGGATCTCGGCTTCGACCTTGAAGACCTTGCCGATGCGCTGCAGTGCCTCATGAGCCAGCGTCCCGCCGAGCTTGTGTTGGCGCTCGTGGATGTCCCACACCTTGCGTCGGGCATGGCTCCATGCATGCCGCCTCCACGATCTGCCTGTCTTCATACAGCGGGTGGTAGCCAGCGAAGGCGTCTGCTTGCAGGATGCCCTTGAAGTGCCGCAGGTGGCGTACTGGATGCTCGCCCTTGCGATCGGCCGAGTACTGGAACCACACCGCCGCTGGCGCCGTGTCGCCGCTGGAGCGATCGTCTCTGACGTAAACCCATAAGCGTCCCGTGCGAGCCTTGGCCCCCGCGCCGCCGAGAACGCGGATCGGTGTGTCGTCTGCGTGGATCTTGTCGGCCGCCAACACGTAGCGTCCGATGGCGTCGGCCAGTGGGCTCAGCAGGCGTGCCGCCTGACCCACCCAGTCCGCCAGGGTCGAACGCTGCAGTTCTATGCCTTCACAGGCATAGATCTGGCACAACCGGTATAGGTGCGTGTGGTCGCAATACTTGCTCACCAGCACGTGCGCAAGCAGGCCAGTGCCGGCCATGCCCCGATCGATGGGGCGGCTCGGCGCTGGCGCCTGCGTGATCGTGCTGCAGGTCGCGCAGGCGAGCTTGGGGCGAACGTGGCGCACGACATGGAAGCTGCCGGGCTCGTAGTCGAGAACTTCCGAGACGTCCTGGCCGATCTCGCGAAGACCGCGGCCACAGGCGTTGCAGTTGCAACCGCGCTGCGGCACGTGCATCACGGTGCGCCGCGGCAGGTGGTCTGGCAGATCCCGCACGCCGGTGCGCTGTCGCGCCTGGCGCTTCTTGCGACCCTGCTCGATCGACGTGACATTAGAGTCCTGTTGCTCGCCATCGGCGGCGTTCCCCACCGGCGTCGTTGCCGACTGTGCGAGCTGACCGCCCACGAGCTCAAGCTGGGCGTGTTCAAGCTGCTCGCTGGAGGCCGTACTTCATTCGCCGCAGATACGCCACCTCGACCTTGAGCTTCTCGACAGTGAGCAGCGCGATCTTCAGAGCCTCCTTCGAACGCTCCACTTCGCCACTGAGCATGGCGTTGGTGGCGAGCGATTCTTGCGAGGTCATCGAGGTGACTGTGCTCGCTGCCGTCGCCTCTCACAACGGTAGTTGCTCTGTCAACGACGGGCAATGCCGGCTACGCTGCTGCGCGCGGCTGCCAGGTGCGCTCGGGTCGGCGCCAGTCGATCCCTTCGAGCAGCATCGATAGCTGTGCGGCGCTCAGCGAGATGGCACCGCCCTCGGCCTGAGGCCACACGAATCGCCCACGCTCCAAACGCTTTGCAAACAGGCACATGCCGTCGCCGTCACTCCACAAGAGTTTGACCAGATCGCCCCGGCGGCCACGGAAGACGAAGACATGGCCAGAGTGCGGGTCCTCGGCGAGAGCTGTCTGCACCTTCGCAGCCAGCGTGTCCATGCCGCAGCGCATGTCCGTCACACCGGCAGCCAGCCAGACCCGTGGACGCCTATGAAGACCAGGTACGCAACTGGCTCCAACGGCAACCGGGAATGACGGCCGTCGAAATCCTCAAGCGGCTGCGAGAACTGGCGCCAGCAGGAACGTTCACGGACAAACACCTGAGAACGGTGCAGCGTGCTCTCTCAGCATGGCGTGCAGACGCAATTCGTCGGTGGATCGATCAATGCCGCCTTGAAACCGAAGTAAGTGTGCCTCCGCGGATTGAGGCTGCTGCGCTCTGAAGGGGGGCCAGGCGCTGCGCGCCTGGAACAGATCATTAAAAAAAACCAACTCGGCATGACCGGCCGTGGACAACGCTTCGCGTTGCCCACCGCCTGCGCCTGTGCTGAACACATGATCGCTGAAGGAAGCAACGACACCGCGCTTCATGCGCTCGGTAACATTGCGCCGTGAGGCAACATGGGAGTCAGTTTCTCGTGTCGCCTGACAAGAACTACAGGCAGGCCGCTTCTTCAAGTTGCACTGACCTCCTCTTGACGATCTCGCTCGGGGTCAGGTGGCCGAGTGAGCTGTGCGGATGATGTGGTTGTAATCGTCCTGCCAAGCCTTCAATTTCTCGCAGGCATCGTGCAGCGTGACAAGCTCATTGACGTTCAGGAATTCGTCGCGCAGCCGCCCGTTGAATGATTCGATCAGGCCATTGTCGGTGGGTTTGCCAGGTCGCGTGTAGTCGAGCTTGACTCCCCCGCGGTATGCCCAATCGTCCAAGGCTTTGGACGTGAACTCGGTGCCGTTGTCGACTGCGATCGCACGCGGCAACCCACGGGTTGCCGCGGCCGCGTCCAGGGCCTTGCCAACGCACCGGCCGGTGAGGCGGAAGTTGGCCTCCAGGCACGCACTCTAGCGACTCCACTAATCGATCACGGCGAGGATGCGAAAGGCCCGTCCGTCGGCCATCTGGTCGTGAACAAAATCCATGCTCCAGTGCTGGTTCGGGCCGGTCGGCGTCTGCGGTTTGCCGCGCAACTGTGCGATCCGCTTGCGACGCTTGACCTTGATTCGCAACTGCAGTCCTTCGAGGCGATACAGCTGGTATACGCACTTCTTGCCCACCTACCAGCCCTCGCGCTTGAGCATCACCAGCACGCGCAAATATCCGAACCGAGGCCGACTCATTGAAATGTTCCGGATGCGCTGCCGCAGGACGCTCTGGTCGCGTGCGGTGCTCTTGGCGTACCGGGACGAGCGTTGCAGCAACGCCAGGCCGCACGAGCGCTGCACGCTCACCTTGAAGCGCTCCTGCATCAAGGCTGCCAGCTCGCGCCGCTTGGAAGCCTTCAGAGCATTTTTCGTACGACCGCGTGCAGCATCTGCTTGTCCAGCGTCGATGCGCCGGAGTCGAGCGTTCTTGTCCTCGAGTTGCTTGAGCTTGCGCAGCTCGCTCACGCCGAGGTCCGCGTACTTCTTCTTCCAGGTGTAGAACGTGGCTTCCGAGATGCCTATCTGCCGACACACAGCCACCACCGGCGTGCCGCTGTCGGCCAGCCGCAGCGCGTAGGTGATTTGCTCCTCGGTGAATCTGGACTTCTTCATCGCTTCTCCTTGCCCTCGCAGGGGCGATGAGAAGCGACCGTACCTCCACTTTTGACCTGTATGGGTTCTTTCGGGGGAACGTCAGGGCTATATGGACCTCTACAACGACACAATCATAGTGTGATGGAGATAGTTCGGAGTTCAGATTAGTTGAAGCCGTACGTTTGAACAAGGCGATCGAATCTACTGGCAACGTTTTTAATGATGGCTTCTGCTTCCCGCGGACCGGCCCACATAGGCTCAGCGCCGGCCGTGTCAATCGCTTGCAGTACAGCCGGACGCTGGGCAGCCTGACGCAGGGCCGAGGAGATGCCTGCAACAATTGCTGACGGTGTGTCCTTCGCCACGAGCAAGAACCACCAAACTTGGTACTCGTAATCGGTCAGCCCCACCTCACTAGTGGTCGGCACATTTGGGAACTGTTTCACGCGTCGCGGACCGGCAATCGCCATCATCTTCAGGTTCGCTGTTTGCGTTGCAGCAGTTGGGAGCGCCAAAAACCCGAATGAAAGATTCCCGCCGACCAAGTCGACAGTTACCTGCGGAGAAGCACGGTAATTTACCGTGATCAGATTTGGTAGATTCGCTGCCGCGGCAAAATGGCGACTACCAAGCTTGGTTAAGTTTCCGGCGCCACCCATGGAGCAAGGCTGGGAAGATCGTTTGCACGTTTCGATCATTTCCTGCAACGAGGCGCCTGCCTGTGTTTTGGAAGCGACGACAACTACTGGGGATTGTGCGAACGCGCCCACCGGAGTCAGCTTAGTGGCAGGGTCAGCTCCTTTAAGGCCAGGAATGTGCTTAGTAAGCACCATGGAGGTTACCTGCAGCAGGACGGTACGGCCATTTGGCTCGGACTGTGCCACCCGATTCATGCCAATGAGTCCCTCCGCGCCGCCGACGTTCTCCACAATCACTGGCTGACCCCAAGCTTGTGACAACTCTAGAGCGAGCGGGCGGCCGAGCGCATCCGCGCCTCCGCCTGCACCGTACGGAATCACGATCGTAACCGGACCGTTCGGCTGCCAGCTCTGCGCATGTGTACCTGAGGCGCTAATTAGCATCAGAGCATAAATAGCCCGGAATAATGCGGCTTGCAGATTCATAAAGGCTCCTTGAGGGAATATGGTGGTAACTTGATTCGCGCAACTTCTAGTCCATGGACAACCGGCGGCCTGTGTCTGCGGCCTGCTGGATCACGTCCAATCGCCGGTGCCAATCCAACGCGTGCGCAAAGTCATTCAAAGTAGGCTTGCTGTTCCGGACTGAATCAAGCAGATGCAAGTAACTGTGCGCCAAGTAGCGCGCCGGCCCTTCGATCTTTTCCAGTCCGGACGCGTACCGCTTTGGGATGGTCAATTCTCGCAATGAACTCTCACCGCGGCGCGCTGCGTGAATAGACAGTTGTGCGCGATGAATATTTGCGGGGCCTGGATTGGAAAGCATCAGATCTCCGTCTGTGCCGTTTATTTCCATACGGGAGCCTTCGGTTGCAGTGCTGACACCTCCTCGCATGGTGAAGGAGAAAACAGCGCCGTTTTTAAGGGTCCCGGCTAAGACAACGTGGTCCGGGGAGGTCTTTTGAATAGTTTCTCCGGTTTCCCGGATACGAGTCGTGGGATGCTGATTCGCAATTACAGCACTCACTTCACGGAGATCACCTACACAATGGAAAATTGCTTCTAGCGATTGTGCTGCTGCAATACGCAATATGGTTGCACCGTTTCGAACGTCAGTCGTGTAGATATTCTTTGCTTTTTCGTGATGGCCAAAAATATCCTGCGTGACCTTCACTGACACGGACACGGGGCGGCCTATCATGCCTTCAGCGATGAGGTCACGGGCGTAGGCCATAGCTTCGTTGAATCGGCCCTGCATCCCGATCATGTGCCTGACGCCGCACGAACGTGTCTCATCCAGGATTTGTGCGGCGGTAGCCGTTGAGCCACCTAACGGCCACTCGCAATACACATGCTTTCTCGCACCGAGTGCTGCAGTCACGAGCTCGCGGTGCAGCGGTGTTTTCACTGAGACCACCACAAGATCGACGTTTGGATCTTCCGCCATTTTTCGGGGATCGGAGTAAGCCCGCTCCACCCCGAAGTGCCGAGCCACTGCCGCTGCAGTCTCTGGCTGACTTGTACAGAGCGCAGTGAGTTCGAAATCATCGGATAGTTGGCGCAGCGCGGGAATGTGCGCGCGGCTGCCCCAACTTCGCGCGGGGTCCACGGCCGCGCCGATGAGGCCTACTCGGATTCGGCTTTTATTAAGAGCTGGAATGGAGCTCATTGGTACTGCCTTCGTGAAGAATATTCATCCGGTTGAGGGAAAGAGCCAGGCAAGCAACACCGCCTTCGAAGCTGCGTATGCCGGGCTGCCTGATTTGGGCTGTATCGACGGGCCCGAGAGGAGATGTTGACGATCCGGCCCGATCCGGGCGACGGCAATCCAAACCATACTTGGCCTCGTGCAGTTGAATTTCCGATCCGACGGAGCGATTCGTCAGAAGGCTTCCTCTGGCAGGCTGGCACAGGTTCCGTCGAGACGTTCCACAACGTTCAGCCAGGCTTCGAACTTTGGCAGTTCGTAATGAAAGAAATAGTCGGTCGCGCCCAGGCGGCCGATGCTGGATGGCAGTTTCCCAGAGGGATCTACACGTAACGAACGATCGGCAACATCCAGCCAGATCCAGGCAAGCACCACGTGTCCGAAGGCCTGCATGTACGGCACGGCATTGGCTAGGGCTTCCTTCGGGTTTCCTGTGGCCCACGCGGCGCGCGTGGCGCTGAGGACCCGTTGCAAGGCGTCAACCAGCGCGCTGGCGTGCCCGGCAAGTGTCGCCACGGACGCCGTTCGTGCGATGGTTGCGCCCATGCGCGTCGCCACGAGTTGCATCCCCCTACCGTCCTCCATCAGCACCTTGCGCCCCAGCAGGTCGGCCGCCTGAATGCCGTGCGTACCTTCGTGAATCATGTTCAGGCGGTTGTCCCGCCAGTACTGTTCCACCGGGAAGTCGCGGGTATAGCCATACCCGCCGTGCACCTGGATAGCGAGGGAGTTCGCCTCCAGACACCATTCGCTCGGCCAGCTCTTCGCGATGGGGGTGAGCACCTCGAGCAACAGGCGAGATTCGTCTGCCGCCTCGGGATCCCCGGTGTTCTGTTCGTCGACGAGACGTGCGCAATAGAGCTCGAGCGCCAAGGCGCCTTCGCAATAGGACTTCTGCGCCAACAGCATGCGGCGCACATCGGCGTGCTCGATGATGCGCACCTGCGGTTTCGCTGCGTCCTTGCCCCCGGGTCCCACGGGCCGCCCCTGGGGCCGGCTCTTTGCGTAGTCGAGCGAAGCGTAATAGCCGGCCATGCCGAGCATGGCCGCCGCGGTGCCGACGCCGATGCGAGCCTCGTTCATCATGTGGAACATGCAATGGAGGCCTTTTCCCGGCTCGCCGACCAGGTAACCCACCGCGCCGGGCTTGCCGTCGACCGGAAATCTGCCCTCGCCGAAATTGAGCAGGGCATTCGTGGTTCCGCGCCAACCCAGCTTGTGGTTCAAGCCCGCGAGAGAGATGTCGTTCCTGCCGGCCAGCGAAACGGTCACGTCGTCGGCCCCTTCCTCTGCGTGCGGCGAAGCACCGGGTAGAGGGTCCTTCACCGCCACCAGCCATTTGGGCACGATGAACAACGAGAGCCCGCGAGTACCGGGAACCAGCTTTCCGTGCTCGTCGGGAATTTTGGCCAGCACAATGTGGACGATGTTTTCCGTCAGCTCATGGTCGCCGGCAGAGATCCACATCTTATTGCCCGTCAGCCGGTACCGCGGGCCCAGGGGATCGAGCTGGAAGTCCGGGCCGTCCGGCACCGCGCGCGTCGCCACGTCGCTGAGGCTGGAGCCCGCCTGGGGCTCCGAGAGGCACATGGTGCCCGCCCAGCGACCGGAGAACTCGTTCCTCGCGAACACCGCCTGCTGCATGCGGGTTCCGTGCACCATCAGCAGGTTCGCGTTGCCGCTCGTCAGCATGTGCGCACCGATGCTGGCCGAGGCCATCAAGAAGAAGCTGTTAGCGGCGGTCTGGACCGTGTACGGCAGCTGCATGCCGCCGATCTCGTAATCCTGCGCGGCGCCGAGCATTCCTGATTCAACGAAGGCCCTGTGCGCGTCGTGCGTAGCCTGCGGCTGAATCACCTTCTCGCCATCGAACCGAGGCTCCTGCGTGTCGACGATGCGGTTGTTCGGTGCGTACTTGTCGCGCGCGATGCGCTCGCAGGTGTCGAGCACCGCGTCGAAGGTCTCGCGCGAATGGTCAGCAAAGCGGGAGCGTTGATTGAGCTGCTCGACCTGCAGCCAGCCATAGAGGAGAAAATCAAGCGTTTCGCGCAGGCTCATGAATGGAGTCTCTGGTGAAATTCAGGATGTGAAGGCGGAGCCGGACACTTCGCCTGCCTTCTCCAACTCAAGCCGGTACTGTTGCGCGCCCGATCCAGGAACGATTTCGCCGTCACGTTCGCCGATTTCCGCGAACCGCCGGCCGACCTCTTCCGCCGCACGCGCGGTGTCGGCGATGTGGATCCCTCTCGTCATCGTCACGTGTGCGCACTCGTAGCTTCCGGCGCCGGCCAGCAGGATGGCGCGGGTCGGCGCGTCATCCGCCACGAGCGCCACCAGACCCGGACTGACTTTCTCGGGCGCAAGCGCCGCGAGAGCGCTTGGAGACAGGATGCCCTCGGTCATTCCGGTCGCCGCGGTCGGAGCGAGGCAGTTGACCCGGATGTCATGCTTCTGCCCCTCCAGGGCGAGCGTCTGCATCAGGCCGACCAGCGCCATCTTCGCAGCCGCGTAGTTGGCCTGGCCGAAGCTCCCGTACAGGCCGGACGAGGAGGTCGTGAAGACGATGCGACCGTGGTTGCGCGCGCGCATCCGGTTCCACACGGCGTGGGTGCAGTGAACTGCTCCCATGACGTGGACCTCGAGGACGAGTCGGAAGTCCGCCAAGGCCATCTTCGCAAAACTCTTGTCGCGCAGGATCCCTGCGTTGTTGACGAGGATGTCGATGTGGCCCCACTCGGCCTCAGCCCGGGCGACCATGGCCTCGACCTGCTCGGGCTGTGTCACGTCGGCGCCGTTCGCAAGTGCCTCCCCGCCAAGTCGCACGATTTCGGCGGCGACTGCGGCACCTGGAGAGGCCGCCTGGTCGGCGCCTAGATCGTTCACCACCACACGAGCGCCGTGCCTGGCCAGTTCCAGCGCATGCGCGCGGCCCAATCCGCGGCCGGCGCCGGTGACGATGGCCACCTTGTCTTGGAGTATCTGATGCATGGCTACCAAGTCTTTGAGGGGAGACGTAGAAAAGGAATCGAGCGTTGGGGCGGGCCCATGGAGCCGCTCAGGAAATGAACATGACGCAGGCGACGCCAAGTTGTCAGAGAACCTCGAACACCCCCGCCGCCCCCATCCCGCCGCCGATGCACATGGTCACGACGACTTTCTTTGCGCCGCGCCGCCTCCCTTCGATCAGAGCGTGCCCGGTCAGCCGCTGACCGCTCACGCCGTACGGATGGCCTACTGCGATCGCACCGCCGTTCACGTTGAGGCGATCGCCCGGGATACCGAGCTTGTCGCGGCAGTAGATCACCTGCACGGCGAACGCCTCGTTGAGCTCCCAAAGGTCGATGTCGTCAATCTTCAGACCCAGCCGCTTGAGCACCTTCGGAATCGCGAACACCGGACCGATGCCCATTTCGTCGGGCTCGCAGCCGGCCACAGCGAAGCCGAGAAACCGCCCCAGCGGCTTCAGGCCTTTCTTCTCGGCATAGCCCTCCTCAACCACCACGCAGGCGCCGCCGCCGTCGGAGAACTGGCTGGCATTGCCGGCCGAGATCACGCCGCCGGGAATGGCCGGGCGGATGCCGGCAATGCCTTCCTTGGTGGTGCCGGGGCGGATTCCCTCGTCGTTCTCGATCGTCACTTCCTTGGTGCGCAGGCCCATCACTGCGTCGGCCACGCCGGCGAGCACGGTGATGGGGGCGATCTCATCCTTGAACAGGCCCTTCTCGAGGGCGGCGGCGGCCCTCTGCTGGCTGGCGGCGCCGTACTCGTCCATGGCATCGCGGCCAATGTCGTAGCGCTTGGCGACCTGTTCGGCGGTCTGCAGCATGTTCCAGTAGATCTCGGGCTTGTGCTTAACCAGCCAAGGGTCCGCCAGCATGTGCTTGTTCATCTCGTTCTGCACGCACGAGATGCTCTCCACACCACCCGCAACGTAGACCTCGCCCTCGCCGGCCTGGATGCGCTGGGCAGCGAGCGCGATGGTCTGGAGGCCGGTGGAGCAGAAGCGATTGATGGTCATGCCCGAGGTGCTGACAGGCAGGCCGGCGCGCAGCGCAATCTGGCGCGCAATGTTGTTGCCGGTCGCGCCCTCTGGGTTCGAGCAGCCCATGATGACATCTTCGACCTCCGCAGGCTCAATGCCCGCGCGGGCCACGGCGTGCTGCACGGCATGGCCGCCGAGGGTGGCGCCGTGCGTCATGTTGAAGGCGCCCTTCCAGCTCTTGGCAAGGGGGGTGCGGGCGGTGGAGACAATGACAGCACGGGTCATGGTGAGTCCTTTGGAACGAGAAAATAAAAGCCGGTTGGTCAGTCAACAGCCGCTATCAGGGCTGCTCGGTATCGCCGACCAACTGGAATAAAAACCGCTTCTCCTCGACGTCACCGGCCTCAGGAGCGGCGGCGACGTTTTGAGGATGGCGATCATTGGCGGCGTCCTCAGCCGAACTGCTCGCCTTCAGCGACGAGCTTGCGCAGGAGTGGCGCGGGCTGCCAGAACGAGGCATCGTCGCGCGGGTTCTTCGCGAAACGCTTCATCGCCTCGGCCAAGTTGAAGAGCCCGACCTGGTTGGCGTAGTGCATCGGCCCGCCGCGCCAGACCGGAAAGCCGTAGCCCGTGAGATACACCATGTCGATGTCGCCGGATTTGGAAGCGATGCCGTCTTCCAGGATATGCGCGCCCTCGTTCACCAGCGAATAGACCAGGCGCTGCACGATCTCGTCATCCGAAATCTTGCGCGGGGTGATGCCCAGTTCCTTGCGGTGGTCCTCGATCATCCGGTTGACCAGCTCGGACGGGATCGCATCGCGCTTGCCGGGCTGGTAGTCGTACCACCCTGCGCCGGTCTTCTGGCCGTAGCGTCCGAGCTCGCAGAGCTTGTCGGCCGTGCGGCTGTACTTCATGTCAGGATGTTCGACGGCGCGGCGTTTGCGAATAGCCCAGCCGATGTCGTTGCCCGCCAGGTCGCCCATGCGGAACGGGCCCATCGCAAAGCCGAATTTCTCGATGGCGCGGTCGACCTGCTGCGGCGTGGCGCCTTCGTCGAGCAGGAAGCCCGCCTGGCGCGAGTACTGCTCGATCATGCGATTGCCGATGAAGCCGTCGCACACGCCGGAGACCACCGCCGTCTTCTTGATCTTCTTCGCGAGAGCCATCACGGTGGCCAGCACGTCCTTGGCCGTTTCCTTGCCACGCACGACCTCCAGCAGCTTCATGACGTTGGCAGGGCTGAAGAAGTGCAGGCCAACCACGTCCTGCGGGCGCTTGGTAGCTGCCGCGATCTTGTCCACATCCAGCGTGGAGGTGTTGGAGGCCAGGATGGCACCGGGCTTGGCGACGCGGTCGAGCGCCTGGAACACTTTTTCCTTGACGCCGAGCTCTTCGAAGACGGCTTCGATGACCAGATCGGCGTCCTTCAGGTCGCCGTAGTCGAGCGTGGTCGACAGCAGGGCCATGCGCTGCTCGTACTTGTCGGCCTTGAGCTTGCCCTTCTTGACCTGTCCCTCGTAGTTCTTGCGGATGGTGGCGAGACCGCGGTCCAGTGCCTCCTGCTTCATCTCGAGGATCTTGACCGGGATGCCTGCATTGAGGAAGTTCATCGCGATGCCGCCGCCCATGGTGCCGGCGCCGATCACGCCCACCGACTTGACGGCTCGCTGCGGGGTGTCGTCCGGCACATCGGGAATGCGGGACGCTGCCCGCTCGGCCATGAAAAGATGGCGCAGCGCGATCGATTCCGGCGTCGACATCAGTCCGACGAAGGTGCGGCGCTCCTCGGCCATGCCCTCGTCGAACTTCAACTTCGTGGCGGCATGGACGGTTTCGACGCACTTGAGCGGCGCGGGGTAGTTCTTAGCCATGCCGCCGACCATATTGCGCGCGAACTGGAAGTAGGCGTCCCCTTGCGGATGCTTGCACGGCAGGTTGCGCACCAGCGGCAGGTCGCCCTCCTTGGCGGCGACCGACCTGGCAAGCTCGACTGCTTCCTCGAACAGCGACTCGGGCGACGCGGCCAGCTTGTCGAACAGCTTCTGGCCCGGCAGCGAAGCAAGCACCTCGCTCTTGACCGTCTCGCCGCTCACGATCATGTTGAGCGCGGTCTCCACGCCCAGCACGCGCGGCAGGCGCTGGGTGCCGCCGGCCCCCGGCACCAGGCCGAGCTTGACCTCCGGCAGCGCGATGCTGGTGCCCGGCGCGGCGATGCGGTGGTGGCAGCCCAGGGCCAGTTCGAGGCCGCCGCCCATGCAAACCGAATGGATGGCTGCGACGATGGGCTTGGTGGATGCCTCGAGCGCGAGGATCACGCTCAGCAGGTTGGGTTCCTGCAGCGCCTTGGGCGTGCCGAATTCCTTGATGTCGGCGCCGCCCGAAAAGGCCTTTCCTTCGCCGGCAATCACGATCGACTTGACGGCGGCATCGTCCAGCGCCTTGGACAGGCCATCCGTGATGCCGACGCGCGTCGCGTATCCAAGGGCATTCACCGGCGGATTGGCGAGGGTGATCACGGCGACGTCGCCAAGTACTTTGTATTCAGCGGTCATGCTGCGTCTCGTTGGCTAAGAGATGTTTGAGAAAAGATTTGGACGCCGCAGCGCTGCAGGTATTTAACTACCTTGGAGAGAGAGCTTCGATCAGCGGGATGCGGTGAGTCAGAACCAGCGCGAAACTTCGGATGCCCAGAACCGCGGAATGCTTCGGGCACGCGGAATTCGAACAAACCCGCTCGTGGCACGTTGCACCACATTCCACGCCAAGGCGAAGCACCACAAGCGCATCATGGGCTCACCGGATCAGTCACCGACGATCGTGACGCCTCCATCGACGACCAAATTGTGGCCCGTGACAAAGGAAGACTCATCCGCTGCCAAGAACACGGCGGCGCCAGCGATATCTGATGGCTCACCGATTCGGCCAAGCGCCGATCCTCGGCGGAACTTGTCTGCCAGCTCCGGCGTATCCCAAAGGGGCCGCGCAAAGTCGGTTTTGATCAAACCGGGAGAGATCGCATTCACGCGTATTCCATGCGGTCCGAGTTCCTGCGCCATGTTCCGGACGATCTGCAGATCCGCCGCCTTGGTGACGTTGTAGGCACCGATCAGTTTGGAACCTCTTTGGCCACCAATGGAAGACATGACAATGATGGAGCCACTCTTTTGCTCCACCATCTGGCCGGAGACCAACTGAATCAGTCGGTGGGTTGAAAGGATGTTGGCTTCGAACAGTTTCTGAAATTGCGCATCGTCAACTTGCGCCATGGGGCCATACGCAGGGTTGCTGGCTGCATTGCAAACGAGGACATCCACCCGACCCAGCAACTCAACGGTGCGTGAAACGAGGTTGTGCAGATCGTCTTTGGAGCTGATGTTTGCGCTGATGGGGACCGCAGCCTCCCTGCCCGCGACCGTATTGATCTGTGCGGCAACCGCGCTGCACTCCTCTGACTTCCTCGACGAGATGACCACCTTGCCGCCCTGCGATGCAAAGGCGGTCGCAACCGCCTTTCCAATTCCCCGGCTGGAGCCAGTAACAATGCAGACTTTATTGTTGAGCTTGAACATGCGAGCTTTCCCGTGGTGGCTCGCTTACTGGAAACTAAAGCTCGGATACTCTTCGCACTCGGCACGCATCATATCGACGTAGTTGTTGTAGCCGCCAAGAAACGCGACCGGCACGTGCTTCTTGCCAGGAATATTAGCCCCGAGAATCCATGAATTCGCACGAGCACCCTCCGAAATTAATGTAGCATCCACCGCTTCCTGCGTCTTTTTGACCCACTCGTCTTCTGCGAGTTCGCTGACCTCCATCGCTTCAAGCTTGTTGGATTTAAGAAAACTGATCGCGCCACAGATCCAACGAATGTTGCTTTCGATAGTGGACGGGACGTTCCCGAACGTGCTGAGTGGACCGGTAATCATAAAAAAGTTGGGGAAAGCATTGGTTGCGACTCCGAACAGTGTTCGGGGACCGTCTCGCCATTTGTCAGCCAGCGAGACGCCGGACTTCCCGCGAATATCCACATTTACCAAAGCGCCCGTGAACGCATCGAAGCCGGTGGCGATGACGATGTCATCCAGTTGACACTTCGTCCCATCCTTCAATTCGATGCCGTCGGGAAGAATTCGAGTAATCTCGTTCTTGGAGATGTCCACCAGCTCAACGTTATCTCTGTTGAAGGTCTCGTAGTAGCCATGTCCCGCGGGCGGCCGTTTGGATCCGTAAGGGTAGCCTCTTGGGCACAGAAGCTCCGCAGTCTCCTTGTCCTTTACGATGCTTCTGATCTTGCCACGTATAAACTCGCTCGCGGCCTCATTAGCCTCCTTATCCACAAGAAGGTCATCGAAAGTCTCGAATAGAAAGCGGAATCCGCCTCTGCGCCATCCTTCTTCAAAAATCTCGTTACGTTCCTCCGCGGTGAAGTCTCGGTGGACCCGGCCGGTCACCTCGAAAGGCATCGCGAACGCGTGGCGGTCCACTTGTCGCCATATTTCTGGATATTTGCTCTTGATGTCGGCGAGAAAATGATCCGTAAGCGCATGATTCTGAGCTTCAACTACATAGTTAGGGGTGCGCTGAAACACGGTCAAGCGTGCGCATTCTTCTGCAAGATGAGGGGTGATTTGCACACCCGTTGCACCGGTTCCGATCAGGCCGACTCGCCGTCCATTAAAGTCCGGGCGCGTTTCGGGCCATTGCGCAGTCAGATAGTGGCGGCCCTTGAAGTCGCCGAAACCGGGCCATGGGGGTACAAAGGCGGATGACAAGATTCCCATCGCAGAGATGAGGTATTTCGCCTTATATTCTTCTCCGCGGTCAGTGACGACGGTCCAGAGCTTCTCCGACTCATCGTAGGCAGCCTTGGTGACCCTTGTTCTGAAAGTTATATGTTCCTTGAGGCTAAATCGCTCAGCAACATGACTTAGATAGCTCCTCACCTCTTTCTGCGAGGGATATCTTTCCTTCCACTTCCACTCCTGATTGAGTTCGCCCGAAAAAGAGAAGCAATAGTACCAAGCCTCGCTGTCAGTTCTGGCCCCAGGGTACTTGTTCCAATACCACGTACCTCCCACATCGGTTCCCGCCTCGAAACAGTGTGCGGAGACGTTCATCTCCTTCAGCTGCCAAAGCATGCCAAGTCCGGCGAAGCCGGCGCCGATCACCAAGGCTTCGTAGGTGTTGCCCACGTGGGACGAAGAATCTGCTACTGAATTGGGTGTCATGTTCCGCTTCCTCAATGATCGACCGGTTGGGTTCAGGGGTGACGAACGCTAGCGCGTTCAATTGCTTGTCCGTACCAAGCGCGTGCTTAGAGCGTACAAGCTTTCGAACAGAAAGTCATCATTGGGAGAAACCCTCGCTCCCTCGCGCGAGTGTTGAAAATCAAGTTGCTTTCTCACTGGGTGAGCGGCGCACGGATGGGTTGGTTCACGACACCAACGTTGCCGATAGGACGGGCCAGGGCCAGTACCCCCGCGGGTTAATCCGTATGTCCTGCACGTTGACAACTCGGTCGATCCGGCGAACACTAAGCGATCGCTCAGGCCGTTCAAGCAAATGAATGCCTGCCGCGCACCAATGTCACGTGCAAAACGCCGGCAGCTCTTTGACGGCGCTCTTCAAGAGGCTCAGATATGTCCCGTCAACTTTCCCGGCGCAGTGCCATTCAGAACATCGGGTTCGGTTTGGCGACGGCGGCCGCTCCAGCTCTTTGGGCTCGCAACTCCGTAGCCCAGGAGGCGTACCCATCCGGGAGGGCGGTCACGATAATTTCACCCTTTGGCTCTTCCGTCGATATGTTCGGACGTCTGGTGGCCGAGCAACTCTCGAAGCGTTTGGGCGCCGCTTTCGTCGTGGAGCAAAAGCTCGGCGCCGGCGGCACGATTGCAACGAGCTACTTGAGTCGGCAAAAGCCCGACGGCCACACGCTCGGCATCGGCGTCAATTCGACACTCAGCATCGCCCCGCACATCTACAAGAACTTGAGCTATCGGCCGCAGGATCTGACCTTCCTGGGCGCGCTGATGTCTTCCCAGTCAGTGCTGATGGTGGCACCGGACAAAGGGACCAAAACCTTGCGGGACCTGGTTGAACTATCCAGGAAACGGTCCCTGAACTACGGCTCCCCCGGCGTGGGAAGCGGCATGCACCTCAGCATCGAGCGATTGAATGCCGCGGCGGGCATCTCGAACGCTGTCCACGTCCCATTCAAGAGCACCGAAGCACTCACCATGGCCCTCGTCGCCGGGGACATCGATTGCTACATGAGCGTTACCTCTGTCAGTACAGCGCTGATCAAGTCCGGAAGATTGGCCGCCGTAGCAGTCAGTGGCGATACCCGAAATCCGGACCTGCCGAACGTGCCCACATTCGCGGAAGTCGGACTGAGCGGTCTGGACCTCCCCAACTTCTACGGGCTGATCGCTCCACCCGGCTTGCCAAAAGAAATCGAGGCGCGTCTCGTCAGCACCCTCCAGGCGATCGGCGAAGACCCCGACTTCCGCGCTGCAGTCACACGCACCGGCAATCTCCCGATCTCGCTCATCGGCAATGGCTTCAAGGACGCTGTCTATGCGGACTTTGCACGACAAGCAGCCCTCACCAAGAAGCTCGGCATCGAGCCCCAGTAGCCGGCAGCGATACCCAACGCAGACGGCCCTTCGACGGCGCGTATCCGTCAGCCCGACGACATCCGCGGCCGAACAGCGTCCGAATTTCCACACTGAAGAGTTTTTGATGAAGATCACACCCCTTGCGTCTGCGCTCGGTGCCCAAGTGCACGGCCTCGACCTGTCGAGGCGACTCGAGAACGAACAGGTCGCGGAGATTCACGAAGCATGGCTGCGGCATCAGGTCCTGCTGTTTCGCGGACAGCAACTCACGCCGCAAGAGCTGATCGAATTCAGCGCAAGGTTCGCGCCACTGGCCACGCACGACAACTACCCGGGCGAACTGCGACACGCGGACCATTCGGAATTGCTTGTCGTGAAGTCGAGGAAAGTGCGCGGCGAGCGCGTGGTCTTCGGTCAGCAATGGCACTCGGACCTCTCCTACACGACCCGTCCATCACTGGGATCCAGCCTTTACTGCCTCAAGTTGCCGCCGGTTGGGGGCGACACGCTATTTGCGAACATGTACCTGGCATGGGAGACGTTGTCACCGACTCTCCAGCAAATTCTCGAACCGCTGGAGGCCGTTCATGATTTGACCAACGGCGGCGACTACCTGAAAGCGTCCCGAGACCGAGTGGAAGCCGCGCTGAAGCGGATTCCGCCCGTGCTGCAGCCGGTTTGCCGGGTTCACCCGGAAACGGGCCGCAAGGCATTGTTCGTGAGCGAATGGATGTGTCCGCGTTTCGATGGGATGAGCAGGGAAGAGAGCAAGGGATTACTTGAATATCTGTTCAAACATGCAACTCGCCCGGAGTTCTCCCTTCGGCAGAAGTGGCGCGTCGGTGATCTTCTGATGTGGGACAACCGCTGCACGGTTCACATGGCGCTTGCAGACTACCCCGCAGACGCCGAGCGGGAACTGCTCCGAACGTCCATGGTGGGCGCACCCTCGGGGCGCCTACTGGACGAGCCCCAGCTTGCCTGAGATCCTGGTCAGTTTGTGTCTGATTAACGCACGTCACCTAGTTGAAATGGAAGTAGCAGATGAACAGCGCAACCACGCCCCGCACCGCAGTTGTCACTGGGGGTGCAGGCTATCTTGGCCTCGGAATCGCGCGCCAGCTCTTGCGGCAAGGGAGGCGGGTGGTACTTGTCGATCTGCGCGAAGCGGCACTGAACGAGGCTGCAAGTGAGCTCGCGAATGAGGACGTGTTGCCACTGGTCGTGGACCTGCGGGAAAAGAACAGCGCGGACCTCATTGCCAGTGCCGTCCGTCATCACGGGTGGGCACCACCCACGATCCTCGTCAACAACGCAGGCGTCTCCCCCCGGCGCGACGGTGAGACCAGCGACGTCACGAAGGTCTCTCTTGAAGATTGGGACCTGTCTTTCTGGATCAACGTGACGATCCCCATGTTGTTGTCTCAGAAATTCGTCCCCGACATGGTCTCGCAAGGCTGGGGGCGGATCGTCAACATCTCCTCTCGGGCGGGCCGCTACAACCCCAATCAGGCGGGCCCGGCGTACGCAGCATCGAAGGCGGCGATGCTTGGGCTGACACGCTCCATTGCGAACGACTTTCCTCGCTCTGGGATCACCTGCAACACCATCGCACCCGGCATATTCAGATCGCTACTCACGCAGCAAATAAGTACCGAAGTCTTCGACTCGATCGTTGCGAAGACTCCCATGGGTCGCTCAGGTTCAGCAGACGAGCTTGGCGCCGCCGTAGCGTTCTTCACTTCGGACGATGCGAGTTTCGTGACGGGTGCGTGCCTGGACGTCAATGGCGGTCACACCATGAGCTGAAGCCAATTCCGCCGGTACTGCGCTGTGGGATTGCCGCTCGCAGCGACTACGTCGCCGATCCCCGCCTCCGGAAGAGGCCATCTTCGTCTCCACTTCTAGTCACTCACCTGCGAGATTTTCATGAGCCAACATCCCTCCAGACGTTCCGTCCTGTGCACTATTTCAGCGTTCGGCATCGGAGGCATCGCCCCCCTCCGCGCGGCCGCACAAGAAACCTATCCCGCGCGTCCAGTGACCATCGTCACTCCGTTCGGAGCCGTCGTTGACTCACATGCCCGATACCTTGCGCAGGAATTCAGCAAACGCCTCGGCGGAACATTCCTGGTTGAACAGAAGTTTGGCGCTGGCGGCACCATCGGGATCAATCACGTGGCAAAGGCCAAGCCTGACGGCTATACGCTTGGAGTGCCGGGATCCGGAACCCTAACATCCGGCGTCAACTTGCGACAACCACCATACGATCCCGCCGCCTTCACCTTTCTCGGCATCATCCAGACTTGGAATAACTTTCTGCTGACCGGTGCAAACAGCGGAATCAACTCGATCGCCGATCTTGTGTCCGCTGCACGCGAGAAGCCCGGACAGCTCGCCTTCGGCTCAAGCGGGCAAGGATCCACTTTGCATCTGACGGCAGAAATGTTCTGTCAGGCTACGGGCATCAAGATGATCCACGTCCCCTATAAGGACTATGCTCACGTATTCCCCGCCCTGATGAATGGAGATCTGACTTTCATCTTCAATTCGGTCCAAGGTGCTCAAGAACTCGTGAAGGCGGGGAAAATGAAAGCGCTTGCGTACACGGGAAGCCGGCGAGTGACTCACTTTCCGAATGTTCCGACACTAGCCGAGCAGGGCGTTGCCAACGTGTTTGCTCCGCCCAGCTTTTCGGCTCTTGTCGGCCCGCCTCAGATGCCACCCGCGATCACCAACCGACTCATTGACGCAATGCGGGACATTGCCGCCAGCCCGTCCTATCTGGCGAGCATCAGCGGAACTGGCATCGACCCAGAAGGCATATTTGGCGACGACCTCAAGAAATATCTGGCCGAAGAGCGCGGTGCTTGGGGCAACGTGATCAAGAAGCTTGGCATCAAGATCGAAAGCTAAGGGACACCGGCAAATCAGGCCCGCTGAGGCCATGAAGCAGCCTGGACTGACCTGAGCCCTTCGACGATGAAGGCGCGAAAGTGCGATTATTCTCGAAGAGATGGAGCGCGTGGTTGCGTCCTGTGCTTTGCCACCGCTGGAATGCCACAAACTTGGAGATTAAGCAGAGCAAGAAGGGCAACCACTCCCTGATTGAAACTTCAAACTCCCCCGCCTGTAGACGCTCAAATTCCTCCAGGCGAGACATGAGTTGCTTTATTGATCTGTCACGCTTGGGCGGCGATCGCCAGGCGTGCTGCGGCTTCCTTCAGCCGGTGGCTCTTGCCTTCGAACTCGAGCATGACGGCACGATGCATCAACCTGTCGAGGATGGTGGTTTCCATGGTCGCGTCGCCGAGGTATTTGCCCCAGTCCTGCACGATGCGGTTGGAGGTCACGACGATGCTGCCGCGGCGCTTGTTGCGCTGGTGTACGACGGTCCGGAGCAATTCGGCGGCGGCATCGGAGATGCGCCGTGCGAGGAAGAGGTCGTCGAGCACAAGCAGGTCGGATTCGACATAGTTGCGCATCAACGCCGTCTGCTCCTTGGGGCTCGCCAGTGGAAGCGGGCGAAGTCGGTGTCGGCCTCGACGTAGCGAACCTCATGGCCTTGCAGGGTGGCTTGGGTAGGCGACGGCCTTGACCACGTGCGACTTCCCGGTGCCGGGCTTGCCGATGATCAGCGCGTTGGCGCCGTCGGCGATGACCTCCGGCGTGTGCAACTCGAAGCAATGCCTGACGAGGCAGCTTCGGGTTGAAGCGCCAGTCGAAGTCGCTCAGCGTGGGTCGTTCATCGAGACATGACTGCTTGAAGCGTCGCTCGGTCAGGCGCGAGTGGCGCCGGTCGAGCTCGTCCTGCAGCAATCCTGCAAGCGTCTCCAGCAGCGGCTGCTGCGAGGACTGCGCCTGCATGACGCGGGCGTTCAGGGTTGCGGCGATGCCGGACAGGCGCAGTTCGCGCAGCGTGCGTTCGATCTCAGTGAGGGGCATGCGCAGTACCTCCAGGGCAAGACGATGCGTGAAGAGTACTCGGCGTTCTTGTATGCGCGAACGCCGGGCTTTCATCTCACGGAAGTCAAGACGGCAAGGCCCCGCAACTTGCATCACCAGGAGAATGCCCAGTCTCCCAGGCGCCTAGGTCGGTAGCAGTTCGCTCGGCGCGATGCGTAGCGGCGCCGGCTGCTTGGTCCCTACCACTCAAATCATCTGACGAGTAGCCACCATCTGCTCATGTGCCCAGTGCGCCGCATGTCGCCAACTGCCGAGCGAGTCACTACGCCCTCCTTCAGCCGCCTTGCCTCTTAGCGCAGCGCCCTGCTGCTTGCCGCCAGGTTGTTTGCGCATCTATTGCGTTGTTTTCGCATTTAATGACTTGTTTGCGCATTTATTTACCTAGAACAAAATGCAAGCGCTGGTAACGAGCAGGGGTATACCCGCACAGAAATATCCCCAAACCTTGCCTACATTGCTTGTATGCAAGATCTCCTTCGTCTTGCATGCAACCATCACGGAGACAAGGATGCCCCGTTTCGCCAAATCACTTTTCGGTCAGGTGGTCATCGCGCTGGTACTCGGCGTGGTGGCAGGCCTGTTTTTCCCCGACTTCGCCGTCAAGCTCAAGCCCTTGGGCGACGGCTTCATCAAACTGATCAAGATGATCATCCCCGTGCTGGTCTTCTGCGTGGTGGTGCATGGCATCGCCGGTGCAGGGGACCTCAAGCGCGTGGGGCGGGTCGGCGTCAAGGCGCTGATCTACTTCGAGGTGCTGACCACCATCGCACTCGCCATGGGCCTGGTGCTGGCCTTCGTGTTCAAGCCCGGCGTGGGCATGAACGTGGACCCCGGCACGCTGGACTCGGCGGCCATGAGCGCCTACGCCTCCAACGCCGACAAGCTCACCAGCGGCGGCACGGTCGATTTCCTCATGAAGCTGATACCGACCACGGTGGTCAACGCTTTCGCCACCGGCGACGTGCTGCAGGTGCTGCTGTTCGCAGTGCTGTTCGGCTGCGCGCTGGCGCTGCTGGGCGACCTCGGCAAGCCGGTGGCCACGGTGGTGGACTCGCTCTCGCTGGTGCTCTTCAAGATCATGGGCATCATCATCAAGCTGGCGCCGCTGGGCGTGCTGGGCGCCATCGCCTTCACGGTCGGCAAGTACGGTGTGGGCTCGCTCAAGCAGCTGGGCATGCTGGTGGTGCTGTTCTACGCCTCGGTGCTGGTCTTCGTGTTCGTGGTGCTGGGTTTCGTGATGAAGCTCTCGGGCTTCAGCCTGATCAAGCTGCTGCGCTACCTGCGCGAGGAGCTGACCATCGTCTTTGCGACCACCTCGTCGGACAGCGTGCTGCCGCAGATCATGGCCAAGCTGCGCCACATGGGCATCCGCGACTCGACGGTGGGGCTGGTAATCCCGACCGGCTATTCCTTCAACCTGGACGCCTTCTCGATCTACATCACGCTGGCGGCCGTGTTCATCGCGCAGGCGACCAACACGCCGATCTCGATGTCGGACCTGCTCACCATCCTCGCGATCGCGCTGGTGACCTCGAAGGGCGCGCACGGCGTGCCGGGCTCGGCGATCGTGGTGCTGGCCGCCACCCTGCATGCGATTCCCGCCATTCCCGCGATCGGGCTGGTGCTGGTGCTCTCGGTGGACTGGTTCATGGGCATCGCACGCGCGCTCGGCAACCTGATCGGCAACTGCGTGGCCACCGTCGCCATCGCGGCCTGGGAAGGCGACATCGACCGCGAACGCGCCCATGCGGTGCTCAATGGCACCCACTCGCCGGAAGACGAGCCGCTGGCCGAGCCTGGATCGCCGGTCGCTGCCGCCCACGTTGCGCAGGCCGCTCATCCGGCACACTGAGGATCTGTTAAACCCTGGCGCTATATGACCGACGTCACTCCCACCACCATCGCCGCGCGCGTGGTCGAGGCCATCCTCGCCCAGAAGCTCGCGCCCGGCGAGCGCCTCGGCGAGCAGCAGCTGGCAGAGAACTTCGGCGTCAGCCGCACCATGGTGCGAGAGGCGCTGATGCAGCTGCAGGCCCGCGGCTTCGTCGAGGTGCAGTCGCGCCGCGGCTGGTACGTGGTGGAGCCCTCGGCCGAGGAGGCGCGCGACGCCTTCGCGGCGCGCCGCATCATCGAGGCCGGCATCCTGGCCGAATCGGGGCGGCCGCTGTCGAAGGTGATCCGCAAGCTGCGCGAGCACATTGCCGACGAGAAGCGCGCCATCGCCGGCGCCGACGCCGCCACCCGCGCCTTCCTGCTGGCCGACTTCCATGTCTGCCTGGCCGACCAGATGGGCCACCGGCTGCTGTGCGACGTGCTGCGCGACCTCACGGCGCGCACCACGCTGGCGGCCACCCTCTTCCAGTCCACGCACGAAGCTGGGCAGTCCTGTTCCGAGCATGCGGCCATCGTGGCCGCGCTCGAGGCCGGCGAGATGAAGCGCGCGCGCCAGCTGATGCTGGACCACATCGGCAACGTCGAGGAGGCACTGGAGGCCGAGGTGGCCGACAGCCCCGGCGCCGACGAGCGCCTGCGCGCCACCTTGGCGCCCGTCGCGCTGCCTCGGGCTTCCCGCTGACAGCCCGATGCCACCGGGCTCGGCTACAGTCGCCGGGCCATGAATTCACCTGATCTGCAGCGCACGGTCTTCCTTTTGTTGCTGGCGGCCGTCACGGCTGCCTTCTTCTGGATCCTGATGCCCTTCTTCGGGGCGGTGCTCTGGGCTGTCGCGCTGGCCATCCTGTTCAATCCGCTCTACAAACGGCTGCTGAAGAAAATGCCGAAGCGGCGCAACCTCGCGGCGCTGGCCACGCTCGCGATCTGCCTGGTGATCGTGATCATCCCGGTGGCGATGGTGACGGTCTCGCTGGTGCAGGAAGCCTCGCTGGTGACGCAGCGCATCCGCACCGGCGAGATCAACTTCGGGCGCTACGTGCAGCAGATCATCGGGGTGATGCCGCGATGGCTGAGCGGCCTGCTGGACCGCTTCGGCCTCGGCAATGTGGAAGCGATGCTGGCGCGGATCGGCCAGAGCGCAGCCCAGACCGGCCAATTGATCGCCACGCAGGCGCTCAACATCGGGCAGAACACCTTCGATTTCCTGGTGAGCTTCGCGCTGATGCTCTACATGCTCTATTTCTTCGTGCGCGACGGCGCGGCGTTGTCGAAGAAAGTGCGCGAGGCGCTGCCGATCGCGCGGCCGCACACGCATTACCTCCTCAACAAATTCACGACCGTGATCCGCGCCACCATCAAGGGCAACGTGGCGGTGGCCGCCGTGCAGGGGGCGCTCGGCGGCCTCGCGTTCTGGGTGCTGGGCGTGCAGGGCGCGCTGCTGTGGGCGGTGCTGATGGCCTTCCTCTCGCTGCTGCCGGCGGTGGGCGCGGCGCTGATCTGGCTGCCGGTGGCGATCTACTTCCTGGCCACCGGCCACATCTGGGAAGGTGTCGCGCTGATCGTCTTCGGCGTGGTGGTGATCGGGCTGGTCGACAACGTCCTGCGCCCCATTCTGGTGGGCAAGGACACGCAGATGCCCGACTACATCGTGCTGATGTCCACCGTGGGCGGCATGGCGCTGTTCGGCGTGAACGGCTTCGTGATCGGGCCGGTGGTGGCGGCGCTGTTCATGGCCACATGGGATCTGTTCGCCTCGTCGAACGAGGAAGCCGAGCGGCCGCCGGGCTAGAAGGCAGGCATTTCCGCTGCGCTTCGCGCGCGCCGTTCGCATTTCGCGCGGCGATTTTGCATCTCGTCGCATCGCACTTGGCAGCACAGCCTGCCTGCGCGATCGTCGGGCCTCCACTTCACGAAGAGGCCCTCATGCACAAGCTTTCCCTCGCTGCCGCCGCCGCCCTGCTCGCCCCGCTGGGCGCTCTGGCGGCTGATCTTCATCTCAGCGTCGTCGACGGTCCCGCCGCGACGACACCGCTGTACGTCGCGCTCTTCGACAGCGCCCCGAACTACGACAGCAACAAGACGCTGGCCGCGCAGATCGTGCAGATGAACAACGGCACGGCCAGGCTCTCCTTCCCCGGCCTGGCACCCGGGCGCTACGCGCTGCGCGTGTTCGCCGACGAGAACGGCAACGGCAAGCTCGACACCAACCTGATGGGCATGCCCACCGAGCGCTACGGCTTTTCCAACGACGCCAAGGGCAACCGTGCGGCGCCCGGCTTCGACGCCGCGGCGCTCCAGGTCGATGCCAATGTGCAGACCGTGATCCACCTGCGCTGAGGAGCCCTCCATGCAACGACGCGAACTCCTGCGCCTGCTGGCCACGGCCGGCGCGACGCCCCTTCTCGCTCCCCTGCTCGCCCGGGCGAGCGAGGACGCCAGCTGGCAGGCCGAATTCGAGGCCTCCGACGCCCCCTGGAAGCTGGGCTTCGCCACGCCGCCCGGCGACCTCCCGCTCGCGCCCGCCCAGGTGCGCGGGCGCTTTCCCGACGCGGTGGCCGGCACGCTCTACCGCATCGGCCCGGCCGGCCATGACCTGGGCGGCGAGCGCTACCACCACTGGTTCGATGGCGACGGCATGGTGCAGCAACTGGTCATCGAGGGCCGGCAGGTGCACCACCAGGGCCGCTATGTCGCCACGTCCAAGCGCGTCGCTGAAGTGCGCGCCGGCCGGCGGCTGACCGAGGCCTTCGGCACCGTGCCGCCGGGCGTCGAGCCGCCCACCTCGGCCGACAGCATCAACGTCGCCAACACCAGCGTGCTGCCGCTGCAGGGCGAGGTGCTCGCGCTGTGGGAAGGCGGCTCGGCCACGCGCATCGACGCGCGCACGCTCGCCACGCTGGGCCTGAAGACCTGGCGCCCCGACCTCGCGGGCATGCCCTTCTCCGCCCATCCCAAGGTGGACCCGGACGGCACGGTGTGGAATTTCGGCGTGGGCGGCAGCCAGGGCCTGCTGGCGCTCTACGAGATCGCGCCCGAAGGCCAGCTGCGCCGCGCGGCCGTGGTGCCGGTGGCCGACCTGCCGATGGTCCACGACTTCGCCGTGACCGAGCGGCACCTGGTCTTCCTGATGCCGCCGCTGGTCTACGACGGCGCGCGCAAGCAGCAGCCCGGCACGAGCTTCCTCGACGCGCACGTGTGGCGGCCCGAGCTGGGCATGCGCGCCCTCGTCGTCGACAAGAAGGACTGGAACAAGCGCCAGCTGCTCACGCTGCCGGCCGGCTTCCTCTTCCATGTGGGCAACGCGTGGGAAGAGGCCACGCCGAAGGGCGCGCGCATCCATATCGACTACGTGCGCTCGGAGGATGCGAGCTCGGTCTTCACCACCAACCGCGAGCTGATGCGCGGGCGCCGCGTGACCAGCCCCGAACCCCACCTGACCGTGGCCACGCTGGACCTCGGCACCGGCCGCGCCACGCAGTACGCCCTGGACCTTGCCGCCGAGTTCCCGCGCATCGACCCGCGCCGCGTCGGCCTGCGCCACCGCAGCGTAGTGCATGCGACGCAGCTCATGAAGGAGCGCCCGGGCTTCGGCGCGATCGCGCGCACGGATGTCGAAACCGGCCGCTCGCAGCGTTTCGTCTATGGAGCGCAGGCGATGGTGGAGGAGCATGTGTTCGTGCCAGACGGGCGGCGGCCGGGGTGGATCCTGGGCACGGTGCTCGACCTGGCGCGGGGGAAGACGGTGCTGTCGTGCTTCGCGGCCGACGACCTGAAAGCCGGGCCGGTGGCGCAGGCCATCCTGCCGCGTGCCTTGCCGTCGGGATTGCACGGGGCGTTCGTGCCGGTCTAGCGAACTTATTTAGAGACTTTGAGGCCTGAAGTCTCCCGAAGATACGTTAAGCGTTACTCCTGAGCACTCGGATTGACATCGGTTGAACTTTCTCCTGTCTATGCTGCTGTGACTGGGCTGGCTACGATCCGCGCCACCAATGAAATGGATGCAGTGGCGGGATGTATTTGCCACCGCACTCCCTTTCATTGAATCGCGCCGCTGCGTGCCCAGGGCATGCAGCGAGAAGATCAATTCACCAGGATTTCCATGGCAAGCCGTCAACGGCGCGCACGCATGCGCGCTGCACTTTCAACCTCGTCCGCTCAGCGTCAGAGCAGCACCGCGCGTCCCAGGCGACCCGTAGCTTTCACCGTCATCTGGCGAGCCTGCGCTGTCCTTCAGGCATCCCTGGTGGCGTTCTCCGCTGCGCATGCGGAGACACGATGCATTCCTGTTGGGGAGGTTGATGGCGAGGGCGAAGGGGCATGTGAGTTCGCAATCGAGAGCGATCAGCTTGCGATGCTGGCGCGGTTTGGATTGCCACTTCGTTTCACGGTGAGCATCGGGCACGACTGATCGACGATCGCCGGGCCTGCCCAGCGCCTTTCGTTCCAGCCTAGGGGAAGTTCTTAGGTCTTTGGGCCTACCCATATTGGTAGACGACGCTTCGAAATGCGCGCTGTATAACTCCTAAGTTCTCCTTTCTAGGGATCGTTGGGAGGGATATGCCGAACACCTCGCCGCCATTTCCGCGTGCTTCGGGTTTCAGGTGGATCGCCCTGTGGGCCCCGCTGGTGATCACCGCGTGCGGCGGTGGAGGCGATGGCGGCACGGCTTCGGGGGTCACCGGCACTGGGGCCAGCGCGACCAGCACCGGCACCGACACCTCCGCCCCCGCCCCGGGGACGGCTGGAGGCGGGATGGCCCCCGCTGTCGCCACCACCGCCACCGGCACCGGCACCGCCGAAGCCTCGGCACCCGCTGCCGCCACCACCGACGCCGAAGCCAAGACCTCGCCCGTGATGTCACGCAAGGCCGTCAAGACGCCCGCGGACATCGCCCGGCAGCGCGAACTGGAACGGGACCGCCCGGCCCCGATCGACCGCGGCCCCGGGATCTCCGGCCAGCCCGCCGCCGCCGAGGCTGCGGCGGCCGCCGCGGTGGCAGTGAATACCGGCGGCGAGTGGGCGGCGCCCATCAGCTGGCCGATCAATGCCATCCATGCCGTGCTGACGCCCGACGGCAAGGTCATGAGCTACGGCACCGACCCGAGCGGCGCCCAGGGCGCCCAGCTCTACTACGACGTCTGGACCCCGACCACCAACGCCCACAGCCTGCTGCAGCACACCGTGCGCACCGACCTCTTCTGCACCGCCCAGACCGTGCTGCCGTCCGGGCAGGTGCTGCTGGCCGGGGGAGACACCCGCGGGATCACGCCGAACCAGGTCAACGGCGGCGTGGCCGACGTCAACTTCTACGACCCCGTCTCCTCCACCATCACGGCCGGGCCGCCGATGGCCTATGCGCGCTGGTACGGCAGCGCGGTGCCCCTGGCCGACGGCCGGGCGCTGATGCTGGCGGGCATCGACGGCGGCGGCGCCGGCTCCGGCGTGCCCGAGATCTACACACCGGGCCAGGGCTGGAATACGCTGGGGGCCATTCCCAACTGGCCGGGCGACTGGTTCTACCCTCGCGCGGTGCTGGCCCCCAACGGCCGGGTGGTGGTGGCCAGCAGCAACCAGCTGTTCAGCATCAACACCGAGGCGCCCACCCTCGGGCCGGTCGGCACGATGCCGAAGTTCCTCAACTGGGTGCTGCCCTGGGCCATGTTCGACCGCGGCAAGATGCTGATGGTGGCCGACGACGGCAGCGCGGTGGTGGTCGACATCAACGGCCGCACGCCGGTCGTGAACACCGTCGCGGGCCCCGGGCCCAATCGCGAATGGGGCACGGCCACCGTGCTGGCCGACGGCAAGGTGCTGGTCACCGGCGGCTCGGCCCAGGAGAACGAGCTGGTCGGCACCGCCTTCACGGCCCTCATCTGGAATCCCGCCACGGGGCAGTGGACCACCGGCAACGAGGCGCAGAAAGCGCGCCTGTACCACTCCACGGCCATGCTGCTGCCCGATGCCACGGTGCTGTCGGTCGGCGGCGGCTCGCCGGGACCGGTGGTCAACCTCAATGCCGAGATCTATTCGCCGCCTTACCTCTTCAACGCCAGCGGCCAGCGTGCGCCGCGTCCGATCATCAACACGGCGCCGGCCCAGCTCACCCTCGGCACCAACTTCCAGATCAGCGTGGCCTCGCCGCTGGCGATCCAGCGCATCACGCTGGTGCGTACCGGCTCGGTGACGCATTCGACCGACTTCGGGCAGCGCTTTCTCGACCTGCCTTTCACACAGGCCGGCTCGACGGTCAACGTCACCCTCAACGAGAGCCCGAACATCCTGCCCGCCGGCTACTACATGCTGTTCGCGATCGACAGTGCGGGTGTGCCTTCCATCGCGAAGATCCTGAAGGTGCAGGGCAGCTGGACGAAAGTAGGCGACCAGGGACACACCTTCACCCTGCCGGCCCCCACCGTCGTGCAGTTCGGTAACGGCGGGAACTGGACGCAGAAGACGGTCACCGGCAACGTGAGCTGCAGGAGCGAGTTCTTCGGCATGAATCCGGCGCCGAACGCCGCCAAGACCTGCCATGTGCTGGCGCCCAAGGCCGGTGGCGTGACGCCGGGAGGCCAGGTGACGAGCGCCGACCGCACCGTGGCCGCGCAGGGCGCCGCCTTCAACATGACGAGCGCAACGGTGGTGAGCTACGGCGTCGATTGGCGCTGGGTCGACAAGGTCGTGACCGGCGCCGGCACCTGCAACACGTCCTTCTTCGGCGGCACCGATCCTGCGCCGGGCGTGACCAAGTCCTGCGTGGCGGACACGGGGACGGCTGCACCTGCACCTGCGCCTGCGCCTGCGCCTGCGCCTGCACCCGCACCGGCACCGGCACCCGCGCCTGCGCCCGCGCCCGCGCCCGCGCCACCGCCGTCCGGAGCGACGCTGGCCACCGAAGGCGGCACCTTCACGGTGTCCAGCCCGACCCTGGTGGCTTACGGCGCCGACACGCGCTGGGTGCAGAAGACGGTCAACGGCACGGTGCCCTGCACCAACGCGTTCTTCGGCACTGACCCGGCGCCCTTCGTGGTGAAGTCCTGCAGGCTCGTGACCGCATCGCCACCTCCGCCACCACCGCCTGCGCCTGCACCTGCACCTGCACCTGCCCCTGCACCTGCACCTGCCCCCGCACCTGCACCTGCACCTGCCCCCGCACCTGCACCTGCACCTGCACCTGCACCTGCACCTGCACCTGCACCTGCACCTGCACCCGCACCTGCGCCCGCACCCGCACCCGCGCCCGCACCCGCGCCCGCACCTGCGCCCGCACCCGCGCCCGCGCCGTCCGGAGCGACGCTGGCCACCGAAGGCGGCACCTTCACGGTGTCGAGCCCGACCCTGGTGGCGTATGGCGCCGATACGCGCTGGGTGCAGAAGACGGTCAACGGCACGGTGCCCTGCACCAACGCGTTCTTCGGCACTGACCCGGCGCCCTTCGTGGTGAAGTCCTGCAGGCTCGTGACCGCATCGCCACCTCCGCCACCACCGCCTGCGCCTGCGCCTGCGCCTGCGCCTGCGCCTGCACCTGCACCTGCACCAGCACCTGCACCAGCACCAGCACCAGCACCAGCACCAGCACCAGCACCAGCACCAGCACCAGCACCAGCACCGGCACCAGCTCCAGCTCCAGCTCCCGCACCTGCGCCGCCCCCCTCCGGCGCATTCCTCGCCAACGAGGGCCAAAGCTTCACCGTGTCGGCACCGACCGTGGTGAGGTACGGCGCCGACACGCGCTGGGTGCAGAAGACGGTCAACGGCACGGTGCCCTGCACCAATGCCTTCTTCGGCACCGACCCGGCGCCTTTCGTCGTCAAGTCGTGCCGCGTCGCCTGAGGCAAGGCTTCAGACTCCGAAGCGCGCGCCCTGCGTCAGCCGCAGGGCGCGCTCTCCATCAGACATCCGGGACGGCACGCGGCACTGGGTCGAAGTAGATGAACTGGTTCGCCATCGGCAAAGCCAGGTTCGAGTAAGAGAAAGACAAGCTAATGTCCAGCGAGCGCACCTGGTGCCACCAGCCCAGCGGCAGGAACACCGTCTCGCCCGGCCAGACCACGACCTCGAGCACGCGCACGCCCTCGAACAGGGGAAACTGCCTCAGGTCGACCGCATCCAGGTCGATGGGGCTGAAGACGCCATTCGTGTTGTACAGGCGCTGCCCCTGCAGCGGCGAGATCAGGCGCCAGCGCTTGCGCCCGACGACCTGCGTGTGGAACAGCATCAGCGTGTCGTGGTGCAAGGGGGTCACGGTGCCTCCGGGCCCGAACCAGAACGAGGAACGCTCGGCCAGCTCCGCGCGAACGCAGCACGGCGGCAGGCTGCCGATGTCGTCGAGCAGAGGCGCGAAGTCGGGCCGCCGCAAGGCTTCGTTGTTGGCGGTGAGGTAGTAGTCGTTGGTGTCGCCGCCGGCCACCACCTGGTCGACGAAATCGCCCAGGCGGACGCTCCGCCGGTGCAAGGCCTTGTCTTCCTCGTAGCGAGGATTCGACTGGCGCTCGGCCTGGATCTCGACATCGAGATGGCCGAAGCGTTCTTTCAGATCGTCCGGCGACCAGCGCCGCATCGCCGGCCAGTCCCGTGTGTGGCCGGTGAGCACCAGGGGCCGGCAACCCCGCACGTAGCGTTCGATGAATTCGTCCTCGCTGACCGACACGCGCTTGTCCACGATGCCGTACATCGGGTCGATCTCCCACAGCAGCTGCAGGTTGGCCAGCGTGGACTCGAGCTTGCGCAGCTGCTGCGCCCGGCCTTCGGCGGCGATGTAGACCGCGTTGCCGGGCACCTGTTCGATCAACTCCGCGCTGACTTGCGCGTCGAGGCCGGCAGCGGTCATGGTCGCCAGCACCGATTCGGGCGTGCAGCCGCGCAGCAGCTGCTCGGTGACCCAGCGCAGCCACTCGGGCGTCAGTGCTGCGCCCGCAGGCGCCGGTGGTGCTTTTTCGGCCTGGCTCGCGGGCGGGCGTGGCGGAGCAGGCGGCTTGGGTGGCTTCATGCGGAGATCTCCTGCGTTCTCGGGCATGTGCATTGTGTGCCGAGCCAAGCCGTCTGCGCAGCGTGAACGACCCGCGGACGCGGGGTCATTCACACCCTGTGAGGCCCTGCCTCAGACGTCGAAGCGCACGCCCTGCGCCAGCGGCAGCGAGCGCGAGTAGTTGATGGTGTTGGTGGCGCGCCGCATGTAGTTGCGCCACGCGTCCGAGCCCGACTCGCGCCCGCCGCCGGTTTCCTTCTCGCCGCCGAAGGCGCCGCCGATCTCGGCGCCCGAGGTGCCGATGTTGACGTTGGCAATGCCGCAGTCCGACCCGGCCGCCGAGAGGAACTGTTCAGTCTCGCGCAGGTCGTTGCCGAACACCGCCGACGAAAGGCCCTGCGGCACGTCGTTGTGCATCGCGATCGCGTCCTCGAAGCGCTCGTAGCCCATCACGTAGAGGATGGGCGCGAAGGTCTCGTGCCGCACGGTGGCCGTCTGCGACGGCATCTCGACGATGGCCGGGCGCACGTAGTACGCATCGGGCCAGGCCTCGGCGAGGGCGCGCTCGCCGCCGTGGACCTCGCCGCCCTCTTGCGCCGCCGCGCCCAGCGCCGACTGCATGGCCTCGAAGGCCGCACGGTCGATCAGCGGGCCCACCAGCGTGCCGGGTTCGCGCGGATCGCCGATGGGGAGCTTCTCGTAGGCCTTGCGCAGGCGGGCCACAAGGGTCTCACGCACGCTCTCGTGCACGATCAGCCGGCGGGTGGTGGTGCAGCGCTGTCCCGCGGTGCCGGCAGCGGCGAACAGGATGCCGCGCACCGCGAGGTCGAGGTCGGCCGAGGGCGTGACCACCACCGCGTTGTTGCCGCCCAGCTCCAGCAGGCAGCGGCCGAAACGCTGCGCCACCCGCGGGCCCACCTCGCGCCCCATGCGCGTGCTGCCGGTGGCCGACACCAGCGCGACGCGCGCGTCGTCGACGATCGCCTCGCCGATGTCGCGCAGGCCGATCGCCACGCACGACAGCCCGGCCGGCGCCTCCGCGCCGAAGCGCCGCGCCGCACGCTCGAACAGGGCCTGGCAGGCCAGCGCGGTGAGCGGCGTCTTCTCCGACGGCTTCCACACCACCGAGTCGCCACAGACGATGGCCAGCGCGAAGTTCCACGACCACACCGCGGCCGGGAAGTTGAAGGCGCTGATGACGCCGACCACGCCCAGCGGATGCCAGCTCTCCATCATGCGATGGCCCGGGCGCTCCGAGGCGATGGTCAGGCCGTGCAGCTGGCGCGACAGGCCGACCGCGAAGTCGCAGATGTCGATCATCTCCTGCACCTCGCCCAGGCCTTCGGTGAGGATCTTGCCGGCCTCGAGCGAGACCAGCGCGCCGAGGGCCTCCTTCTCGGCGCGCAGCTCCTCGCCCAACAGGCGGATCAGCTCGCCGCGCCGCGGCGCGGGCACGCTGCGCCAGGCCAGGAAGGCGGATTGCGCCTCGCCGACCATGCGCGAGACGTCGTCGGCCGTGTGTACCGGGAGCTGGGCCAGCGCGCTGCCGTCGATGGGCGAGCGCACGGCCAGCGGACCGCCGCGCAGCGCCTCGGCGGGTACGCCCAGGCGTTCGAGCAGGCTCTGGGTCTGGGTGGCGGGAGGGGTCATGTCGGGTCCTTGTGTCTCAATCCGTTGTGCGTCATTTTTCGATCGTCTTGTTCCAGCGCGCGTTCCAGCCGGGGCGGTTCGCGTTGATGCTTTCCCAGTCGACCGTGACTGCATTCTTCATCCACTCGTTGACCTTCGCGACCTGTGCGCCGGCATCGCCGCTGGCCGGCGTCTTCGGATTGGTCGGCAGTTGGCTGCCGTACTGCAGCGCCGCGGCCTGCGCCTGCGGACTGAGCAGGAACTCGGCCAGCTTCTGCGCCAGCTCGGGCTCGCTGTTGTTGGCGATCACGCACTGGCCGACGGTGAGCACCACCGAGCCTTCCTTGGGCTGCGCGTACTCGACCGGGATGCCCTTCTCCTTGAGGGCCGCCACCGCGGTGGGCGTGAGCGGGAAGATCGCGGCCTCGCCGGTCTGCACCATCTCCGACAGCTTGGCCGAGCTCGGGATGTACTCGAGCACGTTGGGCCCGATGGTCTTGGCCCAGGCGTTGAAGCCGGGGTCGACGTTCTTGTCGTTGCCGCCCTGGATGCGGTTGAACATCAAAAAGCCGTGCAGGCCGAAGGAGGAAGAAGGCATCGACTGGAACACCACCTTGCCCTTGTACTTCGGGTCGGCCAGGTCCATCCACGAAGTGGGTGCGGCCCAGCCCTTGTCGGTGAACATCTTCTTGTTGTAGGCCAGCCCGGTCATGCCCAGGCTCACGCCGCTGGCCATGTCGCCCTTGAAGCGGGCCGCGGGATAGAGCGCGTCGAGCGCTGCGCTGGGGCGCTGCTTCTCGCACAGGCCCATGCCGATGGCGCGGTACATGATGCCGTCGTCGAGGAACATCACGTGCATCTGCGGCTTGTCCTTGTTGGCCTGCGCCTTGGCCAGGATGTCCGAGGAGGTGCCCGGCACCACCACCACCTTGGCGCCGGTCTGCTTCTCGAACTCGGGGAAGACGTACTGGGTGTACGTTTTCTCGAAGGTGCCACCGTTCATGCCGATGTAGAGCGTCTTGGACTGGGCGAAGGCGGTGCCTGCGGCGAGCAGGGCCGCGAGCGCGGCGGCGAGGGAGATGGGGCGGTTCATGGGAACTTCCTTTCAGCGTGCGACGGAGATGGGTTGGGGACGGGGTGAAGGGTTCGGCGCATTCGCGGGCACCGCTTCGGCTGCGCGCTCGAAGCGGTCGACCGCGAAGGCCTCGATCGGCGTGCTGCTGCGGCCGTGGCAGGCCAGCTCGGCCAGCACCTCGCCGGCGGCGGGGCCGATCTGGAAGCCGGCGCCGGCAAAGCCGAAGCCGTGGATCAGGCCCGGCCTGCGCGGGCTCTCGCCCAGCACCGGCTGGCGGTCGGGCAGGTAGCCCTCGGTGCCGCTCCAGGTGCGGATGATGTGGGCATGGCGCAGCGCGGGCAGCAGCTCGATGGCCTGGCGGCTGATGCCGTCGATGGAGTCGCGCTCCACGCGCGCGCGCTCGTCGTCGAGCGCGAAGCCGGCGCCGCCGCCCATCACGACGTTGCCGCGCGCCACCTGCCGGCAGTAGATGCCGCCGCCTTCGACGCCCAGGCTCCAGTCCATGAAGACCGGCAGCGGCTCGGTCACGGCCATCGCCGGATGGCCGGCGCGCAGCGGCAGCGCGTCGCCGAACTGCGCGGCCAGCGGGCCGGCCCAGGCGCCGGCGCAGTTGAGCAGCACCGGCGCGCGCACTTCCAGGCCCGCCGCGATGCTCCGCAGCACGAAGCGCTGGCCGTCGTGGGCCGCCTCGTCCAAACGCGTGCGCTCCAGCACCTGCGCGCCGGCGCGCTCTGCGGCGCGCGCGAAGGCCGGCGACACCAGGCGCGGGTTGGCCTGGCCGTCCTCCGGGCAGAAGGAGCCGCCCAGGGCCTTCGCGCCCAGCCACGAAGAGCGCTCGCGCAAGCGCGCGCCGCTGATCATCTCGAGGCCGAGGTCGAAGTCGCGTGTCTGCGCGCGGTAGTGCTCCAGCGCGGCGAGGTCGGCCTCGCTGCGCGCGATCTTGAAATGGCCCGAACGAACGTACTCGCCGTCGGTGCCGATGGTCCTCGCCAGCTCGCCCCAGATGCGGTGCGCGCGCTGCGCGAGCGGCAGCTGGCTGATCGGCCGCCCCTGCCGGCGCACGCCGCCGAAGTTCACGCCGCTGGAACGCGAGCCGCACAGGTCGCGCTCCAGCAGCACCACCTGCCGGCCCATGCGGCGCAGCGCCAGCGCCGCGGAGGCGCCGACGATGCCGCCGCCGACGATGGCCACGTCGCAGTCGATGCGCCGCGTCATGAAGGCAGGCCCTCCTGCGCGGCGGCCAGCTGCATCGGGATGGGCTTGATGGGTGCCTGGCCGCGCAGCCGCCCGACCTGCGGCAGTTGCTGGCCGCTGGCATGCGCCAACAGCTCGGCCGCTGCCACGCCGCACATGCGGCCCTGGCAGCGGCCCATGCCCACGCGGCACAGGGCCTTCAGGCGGTTGATCTCCTCGGCGCCCGCCTCGCGCACAGTCTGGCGCAAGGTCCCGGCCGTGACGTTCTCGCAGCGGCAGACCACCAGCTCGTCCGGCGCGTGCGCAGCCCAGTCCTGCGGGAAGGGAAAGGCCCGCTCCAGGCCCGCGCGAAAGTCCGCGATGCGCGCGAGCTTGCGCTCGAGCGCCTGCGCGCGCGAGGCATCGATCGGCATGCCGCGGTCCTGCAGCAGCGCCAGCGCGGCGCGCTCGCCGGCCCATTCGGCGGCATCGGCGCCCAGGATGCCGGCGCCGTCGCCCGCCAGGTAGACGCCGGCCACGCTGCTGCGCCCGGCGGCGTCGCGCTCGGGCAGGTGCGCGCGGTGCAGCGGCGCGTAGGCGAAGCGGCAGCCGAGCAGGTCCGCCAGCTGCGTCTCGGAGCGCAAGGCGTAGCCGAAGCCCACGGCGTCGGCCTCGAGCGTGTGTTCGGCGCGGCCGTCGTGCCAGGCCACGCCTTCGACCCGATCCGTGCCGAGCACGCGCAGCGGCCGCACGCCGCCGTGCAGCGCGACGCCATGGGCGCGCAGCCAGGCCACGTAGTAGAGGCCCTTGAGCAGCACGGCCGGCTGCGTGACCATGGCCGGCAATGCGGCGCACTGGTCTGCGAAGCGCGCGGTGTCGAGCACGGCCGCGACCCGCGCGCCGGCCTTGGCGTACTGGTAGCCGACCAGGTAGAGCAAGGGCCCGGTGCCCATGAACACCACGCGCTGGCCGATCGCACAGGCCTGGAACTTCAGCGCCACCTGCGCGCCGCCCAGCGTGTAGACGCCGGGCAGCGTCCAGCCCGGAACCGGCAGCACGCGGTCGGTCGCGCCGGTGGCGACGATCAACCCGTCGAAGGCCACGCGGCGGGTGCGCTGGGTGGGCCCGTGCAGCACGTCGAGCCGGTTGTCCTGCACGTTCCACACGAGGCTGTCGCCCTGGTGCTCGACCTGCCCGCGCAGCGCGTCGAAGGCCTGGTGCAACGCGTCGGCGCGCCCGGCCTCGAAGCCGTACAGCGTGCGGCTGCTGCGGCCGAACTGCGGCGGCTGGCGGCGGTAGACCTGGCCGCCGGCGCGCGCGGCCTCGTCGATGACGACCGGCCGCAGGCCATGGGCCACCAGCGTCTGCGCGGCGCGGACGCCGGCCGGGCCGGCGCCGACGATGACCGGCGGGGGTGCTTCCCGCGTCATGCCTGCCCCTCCCGCTCGGATGGGTGCATTGCTCCCTCCCCTTCCGGGGGAGGGAGCAAGACCGCGTCGCGCACGACCACCACCTCGGTGACCAGGCTCATGCCGGCCTGCACGAAGGTCGAGCAGGCCCGCAGTCGCCCACCCTCCCCCGTCTGCACCCAGCAGTCCTGGCAGGCGCCCATCATGCAGAAGCCGGCGCGCGGCGCGCCGCTGAACTCGTTGCGGCGCAGCTGGCCGGCGTGGGTCAGCACGGCGGTGAGCACGGTGTCACCCGCCAGCGCGGTGCAGGCCACGCCGTCGAGCGTGAAGGGGATCGGGGCGCGGGCCGTCTCGGCCACGCGGTGCAGCAGCGGCGCAGCCGCCGGGGTTTGACTGATCGATGTCATGCGCGCCCCACCAGCACGCGGTCCAGCCCGTACACGCGGTCGAGCAGCAGCATCGCGGCAGCCGTGACGGCGATCATCAAGGCCGAGACGGCGGCCATCAGCGGGTCGATGGATTCCGTCGCGTACATGTACATGCGCACCGGCAGCGTCACCGTCGAGGGCGCGGTGACGAAGATGGACATCGTGACCTCGTCGAAGCTGTTGATGAAGCCCAGCATCCAGCCGCCGGTGACGCCCGGCAGGATCATCGGCAGCGTGATGCGCCGGAACACCGTGGCCTGGCTGGCGCCGAGCGAGAGTGCGGCCTGCTCGGCGCTGCGGTCGAAGCCCACCAGCGCCGCCAGCACCAGCCGCAGCGTGTAGGGCGTGACGATCACCGTGTGCGCCAGCACCAGCCAGCCGAAGCTGCCGGTGCCGCCGACCAGCGCGAACATGCGCAGCATGGCCACGCCCAGCACCAGGTGCGGAATGATCAGCGGCGAAAGGAACAGCGCGTTGAGGAAGTCCCGCCCCGGAAAGCGATGACGCGTGATCGCGATGGCCGCCGGCACCGCGAGCACCGTGGCCAGCGTGGCCGAGCACAGCGCCAGCCGCAGGCTGTTCCAGAACGAGGACACGAAGTCCGAATGCGCGAACACCGCGCGGAACCAGCGCAGCGAGAACTCGGTGGTCGGGATGGTGAGCGTGTTGTGCGGCGTGAAGGCCACCACGCACACCACCAGCAGCGGTGCCAGCATGAAGCCGATGACGAGCGCGTTGAACGCGAGGGCGATGGGTCCGTTGTTGCGCACAGGCCCTACCCCAGCGCTTTCTTGTAGCGGCCTTCGACCATGCGGTTGAGGCTGAGCATGACGACCAGGTTGGCCGCCAGCAGCACCAGCGCCACGGTGGCGCCGAGCGGCCAGTTGAGCTCGTGCAGGTACTCGTCGTAGACCACCGTGGCGACCATCTTCAGCCGCCGGCCGCCGAGCAGGCCCGGGATGGCGAAGGAGCTCGCGCTCAGGCCGAACACGATCAGGCTGCCGGAGAGCACGCCCGGCATCACCTGCGGCAGCACCACGCGCCGCAGCGTGGTGAAGGGCGAGGCGCCGAGCGAGAGCGCCGCGTTCTCCACGCCGGCGTCGAGCTTCTGCAGCGAGGTCCACACGGCGATGACCATGAAGGGCATCATCACGTGCACCAGCGCCACCACCACGGCGATCTCGGTGTAGAGCATCTTCACCGGGCCGATGCCGAGGGCGCGCAGGAGCCCGTTGACCAGCCCCTCGGGGCCCAGCAGCATGCTCCAGCCGAAGGCCCGCACCACCACCGAGACCAGGAGCGGCGCCAACACCACCAGCAGCAGCACGGCGCGCCACGGGTTGCGCATGCGGCTGAGCACATAGGCCTCGGGCGCACCGACGGCCACGCAGATCAGCGTGACCAACATCGAGATCCAGAAGGTGCGCCAGAAGATGGCGAGGTAGTAGTCGTCGCTGAAAACGTGCGCGTAGTGCTCGAGCGTGTACTGGCCGGCCTTGACGCCCGAGGCGGCGTCGTAGACGTTGAAGGACAGCACGGCGGTCAGCAGCAACGGGGCAAGCAGCAGCGTCGCGAACAGGACGAAGGCCGGCGCGGTGAGCAGCCAGGGCACCGCGTGACGCGCGGGCGCGGATGCGGACATGGCCGAAGGCATCGGCGCGGCCGCCAGGTCGGCACTCATGCCAACGCCTCCTGCGCCGCCGGCACCTCGCCCGGCAGCAGGCGCGCGCAGTGGTCGGGCCAGTCGATCGCCGCGGCCTGGCCCACGGCCAGCGATTCGCGCCCGTCGTTCGGGCAGAGCACGGTCCAGTCGCCGGCCTCGGTCGAGAGGCGGTAGAGCCATTGGCTGCCGAGGAAGAAGCGCTCCTGCACCTCGCCGTCCATTCGGCCCTGGCCGCAGGGCCGCAGCTGCAGCTTCTCGGGGCGCACGCTGAACAGCGCGGTGGAACCGGACGAGAAGTCTGCCGGGTTGTCGACCGCGACGTCGAGGCGCAGGCCACCCAGCGCGACGCCCACGCGGGCGCCGACCTCCCCCACGCGCGCCTCCAGCAGGTTGGCCTTGCCCACGAAGGTGGAGATGAAGCGCGTGCGCGGATGCTCGTACACGCGCTGCGGCTCGTCGACCTGCGTCACCACGCCGGCCTGCATCACGACCACGCGGTCGCTCACCGACAGGGCCTCGCTCTGGTCGTGCGTGACCATCACCGTGGTGGTGCCGACCTTGCGCTGGATCTGCCGCAGCTCGAACTGCATCTCCTCGCGCAGCTTGGCGTCGAGGTTGGACAGCGGCTCGTCCAGCAGCAGCACCGGCGGCTCGATGACCAGCGCGCGCGCCAGGGCCACGCGCTGGCGCTGGCCGCCGGAGAGCTCGCGCGGATAGCGCTGCGCGTGCGCATCGAGATGCACCAGCGACAGCGCCCTGCGCACCCGCTCCTGCCGCTCGGCGCGCGGGAGTTTGCGCATCTCCAGGCCGAAGCTCACGTTGTCGGCCACCGTCATGTGCGGGAACAGCGCGTAGCTCTGGAACACGATGCCCAGCCCGCGGCTGTTGGCCTTGGCCTGCGTGATGTCGCGCCCGGCCAGCGTGATGGTGCCGCTGCTCACCGCCTCGAAGCCGGCCACCATCTGCAGCGTGGTGGTCTTGCCGCAGCCCGAGGGGCCCAGCAGCGAGACGAACTCGCCCTGCTCCACCGACAGGTTCATGGCCGAGACGGCGCAGGTGCTGCCGTAGAACTTGCTCACGTCGCGCAGGCTGAGAAATGACATGGGGCACTCCTGGTTCCGAGGCGGCGGCCGGGGGCTGGCCCGCCGCTGAAAGAGGCCGGCTGCGCTGCTTTCAGTGCCGGCCGGTGCGTTCCACTCTATTGCAACAAGCAAGCCATCTCGCGCAGGGTATTCCATTAAACGGACTTTTTCTTCGAATTATTCCGTTCAATGGAATTTCATGGCGGTATAGTGCGCAAAGGATTTCGAAGAGCAAGATCATGACCACCTCCGAGACCGCCACCGGCGCCGTGCCCCGCCTGTTCGCCCTGATCCGTGCGCTGGCGGACGCCCCATCCGAGGGCAGCCGCGTCACCCAACTGGCCAAGAGCGTCGGTTTGACGCAGGCCACGGTGCACCGGTTGCTGCAGTCGCTGATGGCCGAAGGCGTGGTCGAGCAGGACCCGCGCAGCAAGCTCTACCGCCTGGGCGTCGACTTCTTCGCGCTGGCCGCGCGCGCCGGCAATCCGGGCGACCTGCGCACCCTGTGCAGGCCCGCCCTGCTGCGCCTGTGCGGCAGCCTGGGTGACACGATCTTCCTGCTGGTGCGCAGCGGCTTCGACGCCGTGTGCCTGGACCGCAGCGAAGGCCCCTTCCCCATCCGCTCCTTCAGCGGCGACATCGGCGGGCGCATCGCGCTCGGCGTGGGCCAGGGGGCCATGGCCATCCTTGCCTTCCTGCCCGAGGCCGAGCGCGAGGAGGTGATCCGCTTCAACCTCTCGCGAGTGCGCGAGTACGGCGTCTTCGACGAGGTGTACCTGCGCACCGAGATCGAGCAGGTGCGCAAGTCGGGCTACGCCGGGCGCAACACCGGCCTGCTCGAAGGCATGGCCGGGGTCGCGGTGCCGATCCTCGACCGCGAGGGCCGGGCCGTGGCGGCCCTGAGCGTGGGCACCATCTCCGATCGCCTGAACCCCGAGCGCATGCCCACGGTGGTGTCGCTGCTCAAGCGGGAAGCCGAGGCGATCGGCCCGAAGATCCACCCCTTCGATTCGACCCTGCGGCGGCCGGCGCAGCGGCTGTCGGGCGCGGCGCCGTAGCTACCGCGCCCACCACCCTTCCCCGAACCGCCCCTGCAGGAAGGCCACGAAGCTCGACACCTTCCCCGGCACCAGCTTGGGCGACGGGAACACGGCATGGATCTCCTGCTCCGGCAGTGCATGGCCCGGCAGCACTTCCACCACCTTGCCGGCCGCCAGTGAATCACTGGCCACGTAGCGCGGCATCAGCGCGATGCCCAGCCCCTCGCGCGCCGCGGCCAGCACGGCCGAGACGTTGTTGGAGCGCAGCCGGCCGGAGACCGGCACCGTCACCGGCTCGCCCTTGGGCGTGTGCATGCGCCACACGTCGTCGCCCACCACGCTGCTGTAGATCAGCGCCACATGCGCGCTCAGGTCCTGGGCGCGCTTGGGCGTGCCGTGCTTCTTCAGGTAGCCCGGCGCCGCCACCATGACCCAAGGGTTCATGCCGAGGAAGCGCGCGCCCAGCGATGAGTCGGCCAGCTTGCCCATGCGCACCGCGACGTCGATGCCCTGGGCGATGAGGTCCACGTAGCGGTCCTCGAAGCTCAGGTCGACCTGCACCTGCGGGTGGCGCGCCATGTACTCCAGCGCCAGCGGCACCACCACGCGCCGGCCGAAGGCGACCGAGGTGCCGATGCGCAGCAGGCCCTGGGCCTGCGACTCGCGCCGCCGCACCACCTGCTCGGCCTCCTCGGCCTCGTGAACGATGGACTTGCACTTCTCGTAGTAGAGCGAGCCCGATTCGGTCAGGCTCACGCCGCGCGTGTTGCGGTTGAGCAGCCGCACCTTCAGCCGCGCCTCAGTGGCCGCGACCTGCTTGGTCACGGTGGGCTGGGTGGTGTTGAACTCGCGCGCGGCCTTGGAGAAGCTGCCGGTCTCCACCACGCGAACGAACATCTCCATTGCCAACAGTCGATCCATGCCCCGGATAGTAGTGCCCCCACCCTCGGCACTGCGTGTCCTCGCTGCCCCCCAAGGGGGCGCGCCCGTCTTGGGGCGGCCCGGCGGCGGGGACAGCCACTTATTCCACGGCGGAATAGGTTTTATGGCCCGGCGCCGCCTTCTGCCAAACGCCCCGAATTCCTAAAGTCCAGGCATTCCCAAGGAGACTTCAAATGGCAAAGATGTCCGCGGCCCAGGCCGCCGTTCTGGTGATGGAAAAAGAAGGCGTCACGCAAGCCTTCGGCGTACCCGGCGCCGCCATCAATCCGCTCTACTCGGCGCTGCGCAAGCAAGGCACCATCGGCCACATCCTGGCGCGCCACGTCGAGGGCGCCTCGCACATGGCCGAGGGCTACACCCGCGCGGTGGCCGGCAACATCGGCGTGTGCATCGGCACTTCGGGCCCGGCCGGCACCGACATGATCACCGGCCTGTACTCGGCCTGGGCCGACTCGATCCCGATCCTCTGCATCACCGGCCAGGCGCCGCGCGCCCGCCTCTACAAGGAGGACTTCCAGGCGGTGGACATCGAGTCCATCTCGAAGCCGGTCACCAAGTGGTCGGTCACGGTGCGCGAGCCGGGCCAGGTGCCGCAGGTGTTCCAGCAGGCCTTCCACCTGATGCGCTCGGGCCGCCCGGGCCCGGTGCTGATCGACCTGCCCTTCGACGTGCAGATGGCGCAGATCGAGTTCGACATCGAGACCTACCAGCCGCTCACGCCCTACAAGCCGGCCGCCAGCCGCGCGCAGATCGAGAAGGCCATTGCCATGCTGAACGCGGCCGAGCGCCCGCTGATCGTGGCCGGCGGCGGCATCATCAACGCGAACGCCAGCGACCTGCTGGTGCGCTTCGCCGAGGCCACCGGCGTGCCGGTGATCCCGACGCTGATGGGCTGGGGCACGATCCCCGACGACCATCCGCTGATGGCCGGCATGTGCGGCCTGCAGACCAGCCACCGCTACGGCAACGCCACGATGCTGGCCTCCGACTTCGTGCTGGGCATCGGCAACCGCTGGGCCAACCGCCACACCGGCTCGGTCGAGGTCTACACCAAGGGCCGCACCTTCGTTCACGTGGACATCGAGCCCACGCAGATCGGCCGCGTGTTCACGCCCGACTTCGGCATCGTCTCCGACGCCAAGGCCGCGCTCGAGCTCTTCGTCGAAGTGGCCGAGGACATGAAGGCCAAGGGCCAGCTGCCCAGCCGCCGCGACTGGGCGGGCGAGTGCCTCGAGCGCAAGAAGACCATGCTGCGCAAGACCAATTTCGACGACGTGCCGATGAAGCCGCAGCGCGTCTACCAGTGCATGAACCGCAACTTCGAGCGCGAGACCTGCTACGTCAGCACCATCGGGCTGTCGCAGATCGCGGCGGCGCAGTTCCTGCACGTCTACAACCCGCGCAACTGGATCAACTGCGGCCAGGCCGGCCCGCTGGGCTGGACCATCCCCGCGGCCCTGGGCGTGCGTGCCGCCGACCCGGCGCGCAGGATCGTCGCGCTCTCGGGCGACTACGACTTCCAGTTCATGGTCGAGGAACTGGCGGTGGGCGCGCAGTTCAAGCTGCCCTACATCCACATCGTGGTCAACAACTCCTACCTGGGCCTGATCCGCCAGGCGCAGCGCGGCTTCGAGATGGACTACTGCGTGCAGCTGGGCTTCGAGAACATCAACGCCACCGAAGAGAGCGGCGTCGAGCGCGAGTACGGCGTCGACCACCTGAAGGTGGTGGAAGGCCTGGGCTGCAAGGCGATCCGCGTCTACAAGCAGGAAGAGATCAAGCCCGCCATCGAGCGCGCCGAGAAGCTGATGGCCGAGTTCAGCGTGCCGGTGGTGATCGAGGTGATGCTCGAGCGCGTGACCAACATCGCGATGGGCACCGAGATCGACGCCATCAACGAGTTCGAGGCGCTGGCCGAGAGCCTTGCCGACGCACCCAGCTCCGTCGCCGCCGCGATGCTGGATTGATTCCGAGGAGACAAACAAGATGCCGCGTTTCGCAGCCAACCTGACGATGCTCTTCACCGAGCTGCCTTTCATGCAGCGCTTCGAGGCCGCTGCCAAGGCGGGCTTCAAGGCCGTCGAGTATCTGTTCCCCTACGCCTTCGACAAGAAGGAACTCACCGCCGCGCTGCGCGCCAACGGCCTGCAGCAGGTGCTGCACAACCTGCCCGCGGGCAACTGGGAGACGGGCGAGCGCGGCATTGCCTGCCACCCCGACCGCGTGGGCGAGTTCCGCGAGGGCGTGGGCATGGCGATCGACTACGCGACCGCGCTGGGCTGCCCCAAGCTCAACTGCCTGCTCGGCAAGCTGCCGGACGGCGTGAGCGCCGCGGAGGCGCGCAAGGTGGCCGTCGAGAACCTGCGCTTCGCCGCCAGGGAACTGCAGACCGCGGGGATCATGCTGCTGATCGAGCCGATCAACCACTTCGACATTCCCGGCTTCTTCCTGACCCGCACCGACCAGGCGCTGGCCATCATCGACGAGGTGGGTTCGACCAACCTGCTGCTGCAGTACGACATCTACCACGCACAGCGCATGGAAGGCGAGCTGGCCGCCACGATGAGCAAGAACATGGCCCGCATCGGCCACATCCAGCTGGCCGACAACCCGGGCCGCGGCGAGCCGGGCACGGGGGAAATCAACTACCCGTGGCTCTTCAAGCACATCGATGCCGCCGGCTACACCGGCTGGATCGGATGCGAGTACAAGCCGCGCGGCACCACCGTCGACGGCCTCGGGTGGCGCAGCGCCCTCACCCAGTAACGACACGAACACAGACACACAAGACAAGGAATTCATCGCATGTCCAACACGGCATCCCAGAAGATCGGTTTCATCGGCCTCGGCATCATGGGGGCACCCATGGCCGGCCACCTGCTCGACGCCGGCCACACGCTCTTCGTCAACACGCAGGGCCCGGTGCCCGAGCCCTTCACCTCGCGCGCCACCGTGTGCGGCTCGGCCGCCGAGGTGACGAAGCAGGCCGACGCGATCTTCGTCATGGTCCCCGACACGCCCGATGTGGAGAAGGTGCTGTTCGGCGAGAACGGCGTGGCCTCGGCACTGACCAAGGGGAAGACGGTGGTGGACTGCAGCTCCATCGACCCGATCGCGACCAAGGGCTTCGCCAAGCGCATCGAGGAACTGGGCTGCGGCTACGTCGACGCGCCGGTCTCGGGCGGCGAGGTGGGTGCCAAGGCGGCCAGCCTGACCATCATGTGCGGCGGCGACGAAGGCGTCTTCGGCCGCGTGCGGCCCCTGCTCGAGAAGATGGGCAAGAACGTCACGCTGGTCGGCGCTGCGGGCGACGGCCAGGTGTGCAAGGTGGCCAACCAGATCATCGTGGCGCTCAACATCGCGGCCGTCGGCGAGGCGCTGGTGTTCGCCAGCAAGGCCGGCGCCGATCCGGCCAAGGTGCGGCAGGCGCTGATGGGCGGCTTCGCCTCCTCGCGCATCCTTGAAGTGCATGGGGAACGGATGATCAAGCGCACTTTCGCGCCGGGCTTCCGCATCGCGCTGCACCAGAAGGATTTGAACCTGGCGATGCAGAGTGCGCGCGCGCTGGGCGTGGCGCTGCCGCAGACGGCCGGCGCGGCGCAGCTGATGAATGCTTGCGCGGCACTGGGGCACGGGCAGGATGATCATTCGGCGTTGGTGCTGGCGCTGGAGGCGTTGGCGCAGCATCCGGTGGCGCGCGAGGGCTGAGCGGCGCGCGGCAGGCGCGTCGTACCCGCTGCTTCCATGCGGTAGAGGCGACAATTTGCGACAAAGTTTGACCCGCCTGTAGGTCGCTGTTACACACGGCCCTTCCAAAGACCCTCAGGAAGGAAGCCGCCCCATGTACGTTCGCAGCGCCAATTACTCCTCGTCGTACTCGACAACAACGCCGGAGAAGGCGCAGGAGCCGAAAGAAACGAGGATAGAGATAGAGCAAGCGCAAGTCACAGGGGAGCGCGCCGCTTCCAAGGTGCCGCCGCTCAATATCCACAAGACCCAGCAGCAACTCCAAGCTCAGCTCGGTAGACAGCCCCCCCCTCGGCTCAATCGACACCAACTGCAATCCTTTAGCACGCTTTGGAAGAAGAACTTAGGTCTCGCCATCCAAGACATGACTAAGGACATGCAGCAAGGCATGTCCCCTGACGAGAATCGGAGAGCCAACCAGCTAAGCGAATGCGCAGAAGAGCTCGTCCGCGACGACAAGTTCGACCTCGAAACATTGGCGCTGTCGAATGAAATCGCTTGCGTTGCAATCCACCTGCAGGAAGCCGTGGCGGACCATCCGGGAAGTTCCCCCGAAGCCCAGCAGCAGCGCCGCATCGCGCTTATCGAGTTTCTCTGCAAGGTCTTCAACAACGAATTCGAGAGCGACACTGGCCGATGGGCGGCCAACTTATTCAATGTGGGCCTGCGCACCTGGCTCGCCGTCACGATAAGCACTTTCGTGCGCGACGCCGTCGCCTTCTATTTGAGCAGGTCCATTGCATCCGACGGCGAAAGCATCATCCCCCACGTCGCGGGCATTGTGGCGATTACCTTGGGTCCCGCCATGAATTTGCTCGGCGGTGTGATATCCGTTCGTGGACACGAAGCCAATGTCCCCAGTGTCGTTTCGCGCACATTGCTGGCCCTCATGCAACTCGGCGCGGTACTTGCCTGCTACGCGAAGGGCTCGGCTAACGCATTGGCTACGTCAATGTTGTCGTTCGCGCCCTATGCCATCATTCGCGATTCTCTCAATTTCATCGCTCCTGTCAGCGACAACACCACATCGCTTCGACTGGAAGGCGTGCTTGCATCAGGAATTCTCTATGCCGGACTGCAATTGGGTGGTGGCATAACAATGGCGGTGCTTCGCCCCATTCGGGCGCTGGTAGCCTCCCGCGACCCGTCGGCAACGAAACTGTACCGCGAGAGCTTTTTGCCAGCGCCCAGATCAACATTCAGGATTCGCTGGTGCATGCAGCGGTGATTGGCATATTGGAATTCCTGGACGATGTGGTAGTCGCATCCATCATGCGCTATCTGGAGAGAAAGGAATATTTTGCGAGAGCGAACCATGCCAACCTTGCAGACGAAGCCGCTCATAAGCAATACATCCTTGAGCTGACAAATTTTGCGAAAGTACTACTAAATGTTCCGGCCAAAGATCGCCAAAAATTGATCGATGAGAGAAACTTTCAATTATATCAGCGAGAAATCGAACGGCTGACGAGCTTGCCCGGCCAACTCGACGCTGTGCACGCGAACTACCTGGCGGATATTCAAGATGAGTTCAAAAAGAGGCCAGCTCTCGAGGCACTCTGGGCGCGTAATCCAAAGACCCTCACCGCCGAAGAAATGCAGTCCTTACGCGATCTCGAATATCAACTTGGCGTCTACAAGCAAAGTCGAGATCTGGAACGAGTTAGGTCGATTTCAGATAAATTAGACGATAACCAAAAGAAATTTCTGGAAGCTCTCGAAGAAGACGTTGATTTGCAAAAGAAACTATTTTGCAAATTGCTCAAAAGGCAAAAAAAACCAGGAACTCAATCCCACAGAAATGGAGAATCTAAGGTACCTTCAATACGAATTCGACGACACAATCCAGTTGAAGCCCTTGCCTCCAATGTCCTCTCTATGGTCTGATGCGCACGTACCCGATTTCACGTCTTTCGATAAGAAGATCATGAAAACATGCCGGCAGCTGCGCGCGCATCTCCCTCGGGAGACTCGCCTAGCTCTCAAGAAAGAGCTGTACGTGTATGAGTTCGTGAGAGCCTATCTCCCCCTCCCGCTCACGCCCGTTGAGCAAGCGGTTGTGGATTCGATCGGGCAGAGGGAGCGTCAGGTCAATCCAAGCGAACTCCTGGGCATGTTGGCCAAAGAAGCTGAAGAGCTAAGACTGCGAGACAGCGCGCCCCTGCGCCAAAAGCTTGGCGTTGTCTCAATAGGCACCAACTTCCTCGAGCAATTCGGCAGGAAGATGTGGCTCACCAATGCCGCACGTCTAATGCTCATCGTGTTCGTTTTGCGTGGATTGGACCTGATGAGTTCCCTGCTCGAAGGCATGGACGACTTCACGCAGATCGTGCTCGCGAACATGATCGTCGCGATGCTGGTCATGATGGCCTACCCGATGCTGTACATGATGCACAACGAAGGCATGTCGCGATCGCGGCCGGTCCAGGGGCCCGGAGCCCGGGGTGTCCTCCCTCCTCTTCGAGAAGACACGCCTGAAGCGGTTGAAAACGTCAATACGCCGAGGGGTCCAAACGCCCGGTTCGCGCAGGTCTACCGCTACGACCTCAGCGGGTCAAGCGTATCGTTCGTATCCAGCGAAAATGATCAAGACCGCGACGACACGGGCATTGAGATGTCCCGGATTCCGCGCCCCGACAACTGGTCCGAATGACTTGCCCGGCGACGTCCGCGAGCCGCCGGCAGTTCGAACGATAAGGCACGTGATCGCCCGGCTTGCGCGCGGTGCCGAGTCGGATCATCCATGCGAGCCTCGGCAAAGGCGTCTTACTTTAGATATCGGACTTCAAGCACGGCGGTCGCGACGCCCATGGCAATCGCATCCAACTCAGCGGCAATGCCGACGCGGATCTAAGCCTCAGGCGGCAGCACGATCCGCCGGCGCTTCTTGATCACGACCGGCACCGCCGATGCCGGCGGGCGGCGGAGATTCACGATCGGATCGCCGGGCCGGGTCCCCGTCGCCGCGCGCAGGGCGAACTCCACCCGGCTCTTGTTGATGACCTCGACGACATCGCCGTTGACCTGGGCATAGCTGCCGTCCGCCAACCTCGCGAGTGCGCCGATCTGCATGCCCCGCTGGACGGTGCCCAGCATGTGCATGCCCTCTCTTTCCTGGGCGAAGGCAGTCCAACGCTCACCGAGGACGATACGACAGGGTTCCTGGCTCATCGGAAGTGGGACGTGGCCTTCGCCGGAAAGGCGAGGCGGGATCTCAATAAGAACATCCCTTCATTATCCCGGCAGCGGACCCCTGCCCCGTGACAGGACTGCCGGACGGCAGCGATGCGCCATGCACGCGCGTGGCGCGCGCAGCGATCAACGGTAGCGCGCCACCGCTGCGTCTGCAGCGCGCCGACGTCGTTCATTGATCAGCATCTCCCGAGGTGCCATAACGGCTTTCCACCAATTCATATGTCTTCTCTCTCGCTTCCGCGTACCGAGCTGTACGCCAGGTATGCAGGCAGCGCTCACGCAGGTGCTCGAGCTTGCGCGGCCAAACGGCGGGAAGAAGCTTCAAGAATTCATTCGCGATCTTCTTAGGAGGAGCCCCGCCGGTAAACAGAAACAACAATGCCATCAGTTGTGAGGCTTCGCGGTTTGTTTCTCGCCAACCCCACGACGCCATCGCCAGCACGCCAGCTTGGCAGGCTTCCAAGTTCTCGACGTACGGAACCATGTCTTCGAAAGATTTCATCTTCTTCAACTCGAACATGGTGCCCTTGGAGGTGGTTCGCACCTGCTTCCACGTCTGCAGTGCATCCACAAGCGCGGCAGGGTCCAGATCAACTGGATTTTCAGCAGGCAAGGGCTGTGCGCTTGACGATACGGATGCATCGCGGCTCTCCCGCACCTGCGAAGTCTTGGAACTCGTTTCACGTGCCTTCCGCGACGCGGTCAACCGCAAACCAATTTCGTCCAGATCAAAGACCTGGACTTGCGGCGGAGGCTGGGTCGTGAAGCGATGCAAATCGGCCAGATCCGCTTGCGACATGTTGCCGGCAAATGGACGAGACCACTTCGAAGGCCGAAGGTCGACCGCGGCCCGCGGATGTGGTTCGGCGTGGGGCTCGTACGTGTCGAGGTCCTCGGGCTCGTATGCGTCGAAGTCCCCGGGCTCGTACGAACCGAAGTCCCCGGGCTCGTAAGAGTCGACACCGACCTCTTCGTCGGACGTGGTCGCTGAGTCCGGTGGAATGAGCGGCTTGCACTGTGTCTGTGGCTGCAGCGGAGGGAGGATCGGGGTGAGGGCAGTCTGGGTGGGAATCCAGAGTGCAGGCTCACCAGCTCCTGAATACCGGGTAGCTTGCCCGGATGGGCATCCGCATTGATAGGAGCGTCTCCGGCACCCCCACAGCCCAAATACACGGCCTCGTTCCTCTGAAATTGAATACCGAAGGTCGGCAGGAGTTGGTATTTGGTGTTGCTCGCCCAATGCATGGAGACCCTCGTCAATCAAGAAGAATGCCGTCATCCTGCGGCACCCGCAGCATGCGTTGCCACAGGCGATGCCGCTCGGCATGGGCATTCAGTTCTTGCCCCAGCGTGACTTGATCGAGCGCTGCACGCGGCCAGGTCTCGGACAGGAAGACCTCGCGCGTACCCGGATTCACGATGAGCGCGCACACGGCTTGCTCGTGTGCATGATGGGGCAGCACATGCGACCAGGCGTCGGTGCGCTCGGCCAGCCAGGCGACTTCCTGCATCAATCCCGGGACGCTGTAGAGAGTGACCTCCTCACGGCTTTCATCTTCCTGGAGATGGATCAGGACATCCGTGCCGACGAGCAGCGTGCGGGGTGTACGGGCCGGCTGGCCGGCCTGCGCCCCAGGGTCGGGACCCAGCAAGGATTCGATAGCGGACATGACGTGGTGAAACGACTCCGCAAGGCGGTCGTCGTCCTCTGGGGTTGTTGTTTTTGTCAGTAACCCTTGCCGACTCGCAGTTCCGCCCCGCCACTAACGGATTGCCCGCAGCACTCCTGCTACGCCTGGCATCAACGGTAGCGCGCCACCGCCCCGTCGCGGCTGCTCGTCGTCCTGCTGCGCCGGAAGAAGGCGGCCCAGTCGCTGCGCTCGCGCCCTGCGTGCAAGTCGTGCAGATCGTCGACCCGCGTGACCAGGCGCAGCGCGTCCTCGCTGGGCAGGGCCTTCGAGCTGTAGAGAAAGCGCAGTTGGCATTCGCCCATGGCGATCGCATCCCCGTTCTTCAGCGGGTGCTGCCAGATGCGCTCGCTGTTGACGAAGGTGCCGTTGAAGCTCCCCAGGTCGGTCAGCACGAAGCGATCGCCTGTCCAGTGGATGGTGGCGTGGCGCCGGCTCACGCCCAGGCTGTCGATCTGCACGTCGCACTCGAGATCGCGGCCGATCATGGTGATGGCGCCCTGGATATTGACTTGCCTGACGCTGCCGTGCCGGGCGAGGATGATGAGTCTGGACATGTTGTGTGCTCGCTGTTTGATTGGCTCTGAGTGCTTTTCGGCTCACTTCCGCCATTCCTGAAGGGCATGCAGCAAACAGGCGTATTAAATATTTCGCGCTTCTCGCGCCGCCTCGCGCATGGCGCGCGATCGCTCAAGCATTCGCGCTGGGCCAGGCCTCGTAGCGCTGCGCCTGCTGCTTCGGCCGCGCCTTCTCCTCGGCCTTGGCGGCCAGGCGCATCTCGGTCATCCAGGCCACCACGATCTGCACGTAGGCCTGGCGCCAGGCCCTCTTCGACATCGCATGGTCGACGCCCTCCATCACGCGGTGGCTCAGGGAGCGCGCGAACTTGAAGGCGGCCAGGTAGTTCTCGATCACCGGATGCGGCACGATGGTGTCGTTCTCCGATTCGACGATCAGCACGTCGCCGAAGAAGTCCTCGCAGGCCGCCAGCGCGCGATTCTTCTCGGGCTCGATGGTGGCCTGGCGGTACAGCGTGAGGTCGTCGCCGTTGAGGCGGCGCTTGGGCTGCTCCCAGTTCTCGTCGCGGTAGATGGCGGGCACGCGCAGGCCCAGCCAACGCACGGGGCGCAGCGAGCTCAGCACCGCCGCGAGGTAGCCGCCGTAGCTGCTGCCGATGACGGCGACGGCAGCGGGGTCCACCGCCGGATGACCCACCAGCGTGTCGTAGGCGGCCAGCACGTCGCGCAGGTTGTCCTCGCGCGTGACGGCCTCGCGCTGCGCTACATGGCGCGCGTGGCCGCGCAGGTCGAAGGTCAGGCAGATGCAGCCCAGGGCGGCGAGCTCGTGGGCCAGTGCGATGTCCTGCTGCTGGCTGCCGTCCCAGCCATGCACCAGCAGCACGCCGGGCACCATGGTCGAGGCCGCGACCAGCGTGCCGGCGATGTGCACGCCGTCTACGGGGATGTCGATGAGGGCATGTCGGGTGGGCATCAGGGCTCGACCACGGTGTACTTCGTGATCGGGCCGACACTGGCATCCACGCCGCTGAAGTACACGCACGCGTTGGGCGGCGGCACCACGCCGTCGCCATAGATCTCGAAGCAGGAGGCGTTGACCGCAGGGCGCTCGGGCTGCTCCTCGAACACCTCGAGCGCCGCAATCTCGGCGCCGCTTGCGCCGCCCACGCGCCACGACTGCTCCAGCACGCCGGAGCACCAGCGCCCGGCGCTGCTGGCGCCTTGCGCCACGTCGTAGTTGATGCGCGAGGCGAAGAAGCCCGGGAACGAGGCGACAACCGCACGATGCAGGCTGCGCGCCTGCTCCACCGCCAGGCGGATCTCCTCGGGGAAGCTCAGGGCGAGCAGCGCATCGAAGCCGCCGCGCGCCACGGTGAGGTCCGAGCCTCCATAGACTTTGTGGCCGTGGTTGTCGGTGGTCAGGCGCTGCCAGCCGTAGTAGCTGGCGACGGCCTGGCCCACGTGCACCTGGCCGACACTGTAGGTCACGGGCTGCTCCAGGTTCTCTTCCAGCACCAGGCCGTGCTCGGCGATCTCCGCCGCGTCCATGGCCGCGATGCATTCCTCCAGCGCCCGCCGGTCGCGCACCACTTGCTGGCCGCGACCGCCCGTGGCCCGCACCGGCTTGACGCGCACTGCGCCCTGTTCCAACAGGCGCAGGCCGGCGCGGCTCGCATCTTCGCGGGAGAAGACCGAGAAGCCCTGCAGCACCGCGTGGGCGACCTGGCCGGCGAAGCCGTGGCTCCACCCCACGGGCGCTGCGGCGGCCGGATCGATCAGCGGATGCACCAGCGCCTTGGTCAGCACGAAGGGATAGGGCACCACCCCGCCGAACAGGGCGTGATGGCTCGCGATGCCGAGCGCGCTGGGCAGCGCGTCGCCGACCAGCGTGTCGCTGGGCACGAAGTACACCGGCGTGGCGTAGCTGCGCGCGCGGTCGTACTCGCCCTCGAAGCGGGACTTCTTGAGCCGGGCCAGCCGCCAGGCGAGCTGGGCGCGGGTCGCCCGCTCGTGCTCGCTGGCGTAGGCATGGTGGTCAGCCGTCAGCGCGACCACGGTTCCTTGGAGGCCTGGCTCGGCGAGCACGGCCCCGTCACCGGCGAGCGTCTGGGCTCCGCCGGGCAGCGCGCTGAAGATGGGTGTGTCCATGCCCAATATGCTGGGTGATCGCGCAGCGGAAATCAAACTTTGGGGCCGTGCTGGCGGCGTTTTCCTACATGAGGCGGGCGGGTGGACAGGCCCGGTGCCCCCACCCCCTCAGAGCAGATCCTTCAGCTTCGCCCGCAGCCGGCTGATGGCCTGGCTGTGCAGCTGGCACACGCGCGACTGGCTGACCTCCAGGATGGCGCCGATCTCGCGCAGGTTGAGTTCCTCCTCGTAGTAGAGGTTGAGCAGCAGCCGGTCGCGCTCCGGCATCTGGCCGATGGCGTCCACCAGTTGGTGGCGGAAGCCGCTCTCCAGCAACTGCGCCAGCGGATCGTCGTCGCCGCCGCGCTCGCCGCGCGCCTCGCTGGCATGGCGGTCCAGGAACGGGCTGTCGCCCTCGCCGTCTGCCGAGAAGTCCTCGACGTAGAGCAGCTGGCAGCCCTGGATCTCCTGCAGCAGGCCTTGGTAGGCCTCCAGCGTCATCTTCAGTTCCTTGGCGATCTCGCCCTCGGTGGGCGCGCGGCCCAGGCGGTGCTCCAGCGTCTGGATCGCGCCCTCGACCTTGCGCGCCGACTGGCGCAGGCCGCGCGAGCCCCAGTCGTTGGCGCGCAGCTCGTCGAGCATGGCGCCGCGGATGCGCTGGCTGGCAAAGGTCTCGAACTGCGCGCCGCGGTTGTCCTGGTAGCGCGTCGAGGCATCGAGCAGGCCGATCATGCCGGCCTGGATCAGGTCGTCGAGCTCCACGCTGGCGGGCAGCTTGGCCAGCATCTGCAGCGCCATGCGGCGAACCATCGGCTGGTGCTGCTTCAGCAGATGGGACTTTTCAATGGTTCCCTGTGCGGTGTACACGGTCGTCCTTCTTCCTTCTCCAAGTACTTTCAGCAGGCTGCGGCGGTGTTCGTGCCCTGCGTCGCGGGCGCGGCTTGCGGCGCCAGGCTCGCGCCCGGGCGCCAGGGCCACTGGCCCATCTCGTCGGCGATGCGGCGGCAGTCCGCCGCCGCGGGGCTGGCCGGATAGGCCTCCACCACGGTGCGGCGCAGGCGCCCGGCGTCGGCCATGTGGGGCTCGGCCCGCACCCAGCCGGCGGGCTGCAGCGAGACCGCCAGGTAGCGGCTGCCGGCCTGCGCCAGGTTGTGCGCAACCTGCTGCGCCGCTCCGGGCTCGGCCACGCCGTTGACCAGGAAGCGCAGCTGCCGCAGCGCATGCGCGTAGTGCAATCGCTTGATGCCCGCGTAGGTGGCGGTGATGGAGGCCGCATGCGGCTGCATCACCAGCACCAGTTCGTCGGCCGCCTGCGCCAAGGCGGAGAGCTGGCCTTCGCCGTCGAGCACGGCATCGATCAGGATCACGTCGCCCTCCCACAGCGTGCGCGGGTCGGGGCTGCCGGCCGGCGTGCGCGGCACGGCCGGCAGCACCTGCACGCCGCAGGGCGCGCGCGCGGCGGCGCCATGCAGGGTGAGCCGGCGGTTGGCCACGTCCGCCAGCGTGCCCAGCGGTTCGACGGCCCAGGCGGCCGAGGCCGTGCCGGCGTCGGTGCCGTGCTCGTCGAGCAGCAGCACTTCCCTGCCCTGGTACGCCAAGGCCGCGCACAGGTTCATCGCCATCGTGGTGACGCCCAGCCCACGCCCCATGCTCGCGAAGGCCAGCACGCGCGTGCGCGTCTGCGCCAGCAGGCGGCGCAGACCGTCGGCTTGATCTGCCACCAACTTGCTCACTGCGCGACCTCCGCGCTGCGCGCTGCGGTATTCGTCTCGGGAGCGGCCCATCGACTCATGAGCCCAGCGCCTCCAGCAGCAGGAACAACTTGGCCACGCCTTCGTAAATCACGTTGCCGGAGGGCGTGCGGTCGGGCCGCAGGCGCCGCCCGGTCAGCTGGCCCAGCAACACGCGCGTGCGGCCCGCCCATTCCCCATGGGCATGCAGCAGCCGCCACACGGTGGTGCTGGCCTGGCCGGCGATCAGCACGCGCTTCATCATCTGCGGGTCGCCCAGCTCGCCCAGGCCGCCCACCAGCTGCAGGCCCTGGCGGATCAGGCGGAAGCAGGGCTCGGCCTCGGCGGCCCAGGCCTGCCATTGCGCGAGCTGCGTCGCATCGACCTCGCCGCCGAGGTTCGACAGCAGGTAGCCCTGCGCGAGGATCTTGCGGGTCTTCGGCTCCATCACGCGCGTCACCACGCAGCGCAGGGCCGGCAGCCCGTGCTCGCCGCGCAGCTGCACCTCGGCATGGGCCTCGGCCTGCAGCGCCGGCTTGCCCTTGAAGCGCACGGCATGTGGCTGACCGAAGGCCAGCTCCAGCCGCGCCAGCGTGCTGCCGCGGCCGGTGCTTGCATCGGCGATGGCGGTCGAGCCCGGCGCACGCGCCAGCCAGCCCAGCCCGCGGGCCTGCATGCCCCCCATGAATTCGACGGTGGGCAGGCGCGGCAGCACATGCACCACCGGCTTGCCGAAGTCCTGCTGGGCCAGCCACTGCAGCGGGCGCTGGCCGGGCTTGCGCGCGGCCTCGCCGGCCGTGCGCGCGCCGGCGGTGGAGAGCCACTGGTTGGGCGCGGCCAGCGGCCGGCCGTCGCGGTCCGACAGCAGCAGGCTGCTTTCGCAGGCGTAGGCATCGCCGCCCTCGTTCGACTTGAGGCCGAGCTGCCCGCCGAGCGCCAGCACATGGCGGTCGCAGCCGGTGGCGATCTCGCTCCAGGCATGGGCCTTCAAGGACTGCAGCACGGACTTGTGCAGCACGTTCTCGTCAGCCGCCATGCGCCACAGCTCGCGTGCCGCGTCGAAGCCCAGGTCGGCATCGGCCAGCGCCTTGGCGGCCCAGGCCACCTCCTGCGCGTCGTGGGCCATGGCATGGATCAGCTGCTGGTACTTCAGCCGCAGGCGCTCGGTCTCGGCCTGCGCCTCGGCCACCTGCGATGCACCCTCGGCCGGAGCCGGCCGGTCCTGCAGGTCGCTCTCGCCGGGCACGAAGAGCGCGCTCGGCGCCTTGGCCTGGAACACGCTATCGACCAGCGCGGCGCGATCGGCCGGCGCCAGGTTCTCCGGCACCTTCTGGCCGCTGGAGACGTAGTGCACCGGCAGCCGGTGACGGATCACGGTGTCGATGAGCGCGCCCGGGTGCGTGGCCTCGTCGACCTTGGTGAAGATGCAGCCGGCCAGCGCGTTGTCGCTGCCGCCGTGGCGGTAGGCATGCACCACCTCGTTGAGGGTGTCGCCGTGGCTCGCGGCGTTGAGCAGCAGCAGCCGCTTCACCGGCCGCGGGCTGCTGCCGAGCATGGCGATCTGCTCGGAGACGGCGCGGTCGCGCTGGCTCATGCCCACGGTGTCGATCAGCACCATGTGCTTGTTGCGCAGGTCGTTGAGCACCAGCTGCAGGTCGGTTGCATCCTTCACCGCGTAGACCGGCACGTTGAGGATCTGGCCGTAGATGCGCAGCTGCTCGTAGGCGCCGATCCGGTAGCTGTCGGTGGTCACCAGCGCGAGCTTGTCCGCGCCGAAGCGCATCACGCAGCGCGCGGCGAGCTTGGCGGTGGTGGTGGTCTTGCCGACGCCGGTGGGGCCCATCAGGGCGTAGACGCCGCCCTGGGCCAGCAGCGCATCCTCGTCCTCCATCACGGGCAGGGTGCGGATCAGCTCCGAGCGCACGAAGGCCATGCCCTGGGCGTAGCTCTGGTTGGCCGGTAGGTGCTCCAGCATGGCCTTGGCCAGGCGGGCGCTGAAGCCGGCGCCCAGCAGCGTGCGCAGCAGCCGCCCGCGCATCGGGTCGCGGCGCTGGCGGTCGTTCCAGACCACGGTGGCCAGCTGTTCCTCGATCATGCCGCGCATGGAGTGAAGCTCGCTGAGCACGGGGTCGGCGTGCGGCGCCGCCGCAGCGGGTGCTTCACCCGCCGGCGCGAAGGTCATCGCGGGCGCAGCGGGCATGGCCTGCTGCAGCAAGGGCGTGACGGGCACCGCCGGCCGGTAGGGCACGGACGGCATGAAGGGCATCGGCGGCATCGAGGGCACCGGCATCGGCGCGGGCATCGCGGCGGTGGCCATCGGCAAAGGCGTCGCAGCAGCAGGCGCGGGCGCGGGCAGTGCAACAGCAGGCGCCGCGTACTCCGCGACCTGCTCCATTTCCTCCGGCGCCATGGCGACGATCTCCACGCCCTCGGCGACGACGCGGTTGGTCAGCACCATCGCCTCCGAGCCCAGGGCTTCGCGGGCCAGCCGCAGGGCTTCGCGGCTGGTGGCGGCGACGAACTTGCGTGCGGCGCTGCGCACGTCGGTGATGATGTTCAAACTCTTCCTCCAATGGTGGCGGTGATCTTGATGTGACGGGAATCAGGGATCTCGGCATGCGAGAGCACCTTGAGCTGCGGCAGGCTGCGCCGCAGGAATCGGGAGAGCAGCACGCGCAGCGGGTGCTGCACGACCAGCACCGGCGCCAGGCCCATCTGCTCCTGGCGCGTGATCGCGGCCTGGGTCTGGGTGAGCAGGTTGTCGGCCAGGCCGGGCTCGATGCCGCTGTTGCTGGTCATGGCCTGCTGCAGCATGCCGTCGAGCGTGGCGTCGAGGCCGAGCACCTGCAGTTCCGAGTCGCCCGGGAACAGCTGCTGCACGATGGCACGGCCCAGCGCGAGGCGGGTGAGCGTGGTCAGCTCGGTCGCGTCCTTCACGGTCGGCGCCTGCTCGGCCATCACGTCGAGGATGGTGCGCATGTCGCGGATCGGCACTTCTTCCGCGAGCAGGTTCTGCAGCACCTTGTGCAGCGTGCTGAGCGTGATCACCTTGGGCACCAGGTCCTCGGTGAGCTTGGGCGCGGTCTTGCCGACCTGGTCGAGCAGCTGCTGCACTTCCTGGCGGCCCAGCAGCTCGGCGGCGTGGGTCTGGATCAGGTGGTTGAGGTGCGTGGCCATCACCGTGCAGGCGTCGACCACCGTGTAGCCGAAGGCCTGCGCCTGCTGGCGCTGGCTGGCGTCGATCCACACCGCGGGCAGGCCGAAGGCCGGGTCCTGCGTGGGCGTGCCGGGGAGCGTGCCGGTCACCTGGCCGGGATTGATCGCCATCCACTGGTTGGGGTAGGCCTCGCCGCGGCCGATCGCCACGCCCTTCAGGCTGATGACGTAGCTGTTGGGCTGGATCTCGAGGTTGTCGCGGATGTGGACCACCGGCACCAGGAAGCCCAGCTCCTGCGCGATCTTCTTGCGGATGCTCTTGATGCGGCCCAGCAGCTCGCCCTGCTGCGACTGGTCCACCAGCGGGATCAGGCGGTAGCCGACCTCCATGCCCAGCGGGTCGACCAGGGCCACGTCGTCCCAGGTGGCCTCGGCCGCTTCGGGGGCGGGCACCGCAGCCAGGGCCTTGGCCGCGGCGGCCTGCGCGGCCGCCTTCTGCGGCGCGCGCAGCAGCAGCCGGCGGCCGAACCAGACCAGGCCGCCCGCGATCAGCAGGAAGGCCAGGTTCGGCATGCCGGGGATCATGCCCATCAGGCCGATGATCGCGGCCGTGAGGAAGAGCACCTGCGGGTTGGAGAAGAGCTGGCCGGTGAGCTGGCGCCCCACGTCCTCGTCGGTGGTCACGCGCGAGACGATCACGCCGGCCGCGGTCGAGATCACCAGCGCCGGGATCTGCGCCACCAGGCCGTCGCCGATGGCCAGCAGCGTGTAGGTCTTGCCGGCGGTGGAGAAGTCCAGCCCGTGCTGCACCACGCCCACCACCAGGCCGCCGATGATGTTGATCACCATGATCAGCAGGCCGGCGACGGCATCGCCGCGCACGAACTTGCTGGCGCCGTCCATGGAGCCGTAGAAGTCGGCCTCCTGCGCCACCTCGGTACGGCGCTTGCGCGCCACGTCCTCGCCGATCAGGCCGGCGTTGAGGTCGGCATCGATCGCCATCTGCTTGCCGGGCATGGCGTCGAGCATGAAGCGCGCGCCGACCTCGGCGATGCGGCCCGCGCCCTTGGTGATGACCATGAAGTTGATCAGCACCAGGATGATGAAGACCATCACGCCCACCGCGAAGTTGCCGCCCACCAGGAAGTGGCCGAAGGCCTCGATCACCTTGCCGGCGGCGTCGGGGCCGGTGTGCCCGTGCATCAGCACCACGCGGGTGGAGGCCACGTTCAGCGACAGGCGCAGAAGCGTGGAGAACAGCAGCACCGCCGGGAAGGCCGCGAAGTCCAGCGCCTTCATGGTGTACATGCTGACCAGCAGCACCATCACCGACACCGCGATGTTGAAGGTGAACAGCAGGTCCAGCAGGAAGGGCGGCAGCGGCAGCACCATCATGCTCAGGATCATGATGATGAGGATGGGGCCGGCCAGGCCCTTCATGTTGCCTCCGGAGAGGCTCTGCGGCGGCAGTCGCAGGAAGGTGGCAATCGCGTTCATGCGCTCTGCAGGTTGTATTCAAGGTCCTGGGGAATGGGCAGATCGCCCGGCGTGCGCGGCGCCTCGCCGCCCTCGGTCTGCCAGCGCTTGAGCTGGTAGACCCAGGCCAGCACCTCGGCCACCGCGGTGTAGAGGCCGGCGGGGATCTCGTCGCCCAGGCGGGTGTACTTGTAGAGCGAGCGCGTGAGCGGCGGCGCCTCGAGGATCGCGACCTTGTTCTCTTTCGCGATCTCGCGGATGCGCTCGGCCACGGCGTCGGTGCCCTTGGCCACCACACGCGGCGCGCGCATGCTGTCGACGTACTTCAGGGCCACCGCGAAGTGCGTGGGGTTGGTGACCACGATGTCGGCCTTGGGCACTTCGGACATCATGCGGCGCCTCGCCATCTGCTGCTGCTGGCGGCGGATCTGCGCCTTGATGTGCGGGTCGCCTTCGCTCTCCTTGTGCTCCTGGCGCAGGTCCTCGCGCGACATGCGCAGCTTGCGGTAGTAGCTCCACAGCTGCCAGGGCACGTCCACCAGCGCGATCAACAGCAGCGCGGAGGTGATGAGCGCGCAGTTGCGCGCCACCAGCAGGATCATCTGCGGCAGCGCGGCGCGCTCGGACTGGGCCATCAGCGCGTTGACCTCGTCCATGCCGTCCATGATCACCACCCAGGCCACGCCGCCGATCAGCAGCGACTTGGCCAACGCCTTGAACAGCTCGGCCAGCGACTGGGTGGAGAACAGGCGCTTGATGCCCGCGATGGGGTCGAGCTTGTCGAACTTGGGGCCGATGGCCTGGGTCGAGAACAACCAGCCGCCCAGCATCAGCGGCGCCACCAGCGCGGCCAGCACGAGCATGCCCATCAGCGGCGCCATCGCGACCAGCGCCTGCATCGTCAGCAGGCCGGCCTGCGTCAGCATGAAGGAGGTGTCGAAGGCCGCGGCGCGCTCGAAGCGCAGGCCATGCCCGAGCGATGCACGAAAGTGGCTGCCCAGCGGCCCGGCCATGGCCCACAGGCCGGCGACCGCCGTGCCGAGCAGAACGAAGGTGACCAGCTCGCGCGAGCGGGCCACGTTGCCTTCTTCGCGCGCCTTCTCGAGGCGCCGCGGCGAGGCGGGTTCTGTCTTTTCGAGATCGCTTTCTTCAGCCATTCATGCTCCGGGAGAGCATCGGCGAACATCGCCGAGTCGTGGCTGATTATTGGATTCGGGGGCGCTGGACAATCCCTCGATCAGGGGGCGGATTGCCCTCCAACTCGCGCGTTAGGCCGCGCACACCGTGCGATACGCCCCCGGAGGGAACGCCCAAGAGGAATCAGAAGGAAAACGGTAGGCGCTTGTGGTCCTTGGCCCCCTTCAAGGCGTCGTCGATCGAGGTGCGCTCGACCTCGATCGTTGTCAAAGCCCCCCTTATATCCAACGCGGAAAGCACCTTTTGACAATGCTCACCGGGAAGCAAAAGCGCACCCAAAACAATGGCATTGGCTGATTCTTTTTCAACCAATTGCGTTACCAGAACTCTATGAAGCAATAGGGCGCACCCCACACGTGGATCCGACATGAGCTGCGGAAGCAGGTGCGCCTCATTAAATGCAATCAGAACTGCCGCGCGCTCTTGGTCATCAGCATTCAAAGCGCCATGCGTGCCGTCGCTGCCCGAGCGGAACAAGAACTCGGCGAGATCTGCGGCAAGCTAGTCATGAGCGGTGAGTTGAAACTGTCAAACGACAACATAGCGTCACTCTCCGCAGACCTTGTGGACATGCTGGTCACCAACTTGCCGGGGCTCTCCCAGCAAAACCCTGAGGCCGCACTCGCGCTGTTCAGCCGATGCTCCACCCGCACCCAAGTCGCGATTCTTGCCCAGCAGAAGAGCGACACGTTCGTGCAAGCGATTGCGTCGATTCCCAAACTGAGCAACCGCTGCGCAGCTCAGCTGGTGGCTGCGGCTCGGCAGGCGACGCAACGAGGCAATGTGCAGCTTCTCAAGAAAATCCTGACCTTCTGCCCTCTATTCGCGCGAGATCGCGTCCTGAGGACATTCGAAAGAGCAGGATCGTGAAGCTATGCATGGCCGACAGCATCGACGACGACACCACGGGCGCAGACAACCTGAAGGACGTATTGCTGGCAGTGCTTCCGTCGACGCCCGACTGCCTCGGCGCCGCGGCAGGACTGGGGATCCGGCTGATCCATTTGCCGCGCCCCCCCCGGTCGAGCCAGGATGACGGCATTGGCGACTCGCCGCGCAAGAAGGCCCTCCGCGATCGACTCGAGCAGGGTGGATGGCTGAAGGTGAAGCCCTCCGGCATGCTGGAGCTCGACAATGTGCCTACGCGGTGGGACATCCCGGTCAGGGACATCATCGAGCTCATGACGATGGAGTCCGCGGACAATGCCATGCGGCTCGCGCACCATTTTTTGGCGGGTTTCGTGGGCCCCGTCAAGCGCAGCTTGCACGCCGATTGGACCACTCCGCACGCGATCCAAGCGTTGTGCAAACTCCAGTCACACGTCCGCGACCTCAATGAGACTGGCAATCCAACCGCTGAGCTCGCGAAGGAGTTCAGCGACAAGTTTCAGATGCGGCTAGTGACGGCCTGGGAGCGGCTGAGTCCCGCTGCGCGCGCCGAGTCCGTCTCCACGTTGATCCCCGTCCTTAACGACCGCGAACTGGCCGACTTCAAGGCGCTGCAGCCCGCACCGAACATGTGGATCGCTGACGACATGCTGCATTCGATGTATTCCAAGGATCGGCACCCTGAGACATCGAGGGGGATGTCCGAGCAGCCAACCTCGATCAACCATGAGGACATGGTCCCGCCAACGATACTGCCCTCTCCGACTGAGCAAGGCTCCTGGAAGGAGCAACTGGAAGGTGGCCTTCAAGGGTTGAAGAACGCCACAGAGAAAAAATTGGAGGCGACGAGCCACGTGCAGCAGATCGCGAGTGCCTTGGCATCTGCGCCGTCGGACTACTTTCCCCGTGAGGCAACGCTTGTCATGTACCAGTATTTCTCAGCGCTCGTCGAGGCCAAGGACTGGGCGGCCCTGGGCGCCTGTTGCAGCGCCTTTGCCCCAGCGAAGGAAGGCCATGCGGTTGGCCAGGCCCTTCTGGCAACGGCGCTGGGTGGGTTGGCTACGGATACGTGGTTCAGCGGCCGCACTGCCGAACCGGCGGCGACCATGCTCGCGAGCTTTCTGCGTACCACGCCCATTTCACCGGAGGCGATGAAGCAATTCGCTTACGCCTCGCAGCGCGTCTTCGGAACATTGACTTGCATGGTATTGCTGACCCAATGCAAAAGGCTGCTCGCCGCTGGTAATGGCGACGCTGAGCTCACTAGATGGGTGGACGCCATTGCTGCGCTCGTCAAGGCGAGCCCGGAGGCGACCGAATCGCTGAGTCGCCACCAGTCACGCTGGGAAAAATTCGGCTCCAAGAACACGCCTTTGCCCCAATAAGGTCTGTGCGCATCGAGCAAAGCTCATGCGTGTCCCGCATAGCTCCTTCCATCCGAAGGTCCCTTCCTTGGGGTGGTTGGTGCGGGGCACCGGCCTGTCCACGGAGTCGGCCGATTGACTGCCGCCTAAAACCCCAGGCTCTCCAACAAATCATCCACCTGCGCCTGATCCGTCACCGCCTCCGGATTGTCCGCCTTGATCTGCGGCCCATTCATCAGGCTGTTGACCTGCACGACGGCGAGCTCCGGCCGCTTCTCCATCGGCGAGTTGTCGATCAGCACCTGCAGCAGCTGCGTCTCGACCTCGTTGACCACGTCCATCATCTTCTTGATGACCTGGCCCGTGAGGTCCTGGAAGTCCTGCGCCATCATGATTTCCATCAACTGCGAGTTGATGGCGCTGGCACGCTCGGGCACCTGCTGCAGGTAGCCGCGCGTGTCCATCACCAGTTCGCGCGCCTGGTCCAGCTCGATGGGGTTGGCGAACCATTGATCCCAGCGCCCGCTCAAGCTCTTGGCGCCGTTCGACAGTGCCTCCTGCATCGGCTGCGCAACGTCGATGGCATTGAGCGCGCGGTGCGCCGCCCGCTCGGTCATGGTGGCCACGTAGCTGAGGCGGTCGCGCGCATCGGGGATGGCCTGCGCGGCGCGCTCGACCTGCTTGTCCAGGCCCAGCTCGCGCATGCCCTCGCGCAGCTGGCGCGTGAGGTGGCCGATGCGGCCGAGGAGCTCGTCGTGCGTGTTGCCCTGTGTGTTGGAGCTCATGTCATGCGGCCTCTTTTTGCAGCTTCTCGAAGATCTTGTTGAGCTTCTCTTCGAGCGTGGCAGCCGTGAAGGGCTTGACCACGTAGCCGTTGGCGCCGGCCTGGGCCGCGGCGATGATGTTCTCCTTCTTCGCCTCGGCCGTGACCATCAGCACCGGCAGCTTGGCCAGCTCGGGATCGGCGCGGATGGTCTTCAGCATGGTCAGGCCGTCCATGTTGGGCATGTTCCAGTCCGACACCACGAAGCCGAAGTCGCCGCCGCGCAGCTTCTCGATGCCGGCGGCACCGTCCTCGGCCTCGTCGACGTTGAGGAACTCCAGCTCCTTCAACAGGTTGCGCACGATGCGGCGCATGGTCGGGAAGTCATCCACGACCAAAATCTTGATGCTCTTGTCGATCACGGTTTCTCCAGCTTCAATGGTTCGGATTCAGATCCGGCGTCACACCCGGTTGGTGCGTTCGCCGAAGGTGCGCAGGTGCGCGAGCACGCGGCGGGTCATCTCGTTCAGGGGCGCCACCTCGTCGACGGCGCCGAGCAGCACGGCCTCGCGCGGCATGCCGTAGACCACGCAGCTCGCCTCGTCCTGCGACAGCGTGTGGGCGCCGGCCTGCTTCATGCGCAGCAGGCCCTCGGCGCCGTCGCGGCCCATGCCGGTGAGGATCATCCCGATCGCGTTCTTGCCCGCATGGCGGGCCGCCGAGTCGAACAGCACGTCGATCGAGGGCCGGTGGCGGTTCACCGGCGGCTCCTGGTTGAGCTGGGCCACGTAGTTGGCGCCGCTGCGGGCGAGCGCCAGGTGATAGCCGCCGGGCGCGATGTAGGCATAGCCCGGCAGCACGCGCTCGCCCTGCTCGGCCTCCTTCACGTGGATGCGGCACAGGCCGTCCAGGCGCTGCGCGAAGGAGCGTGTGAAACCGGGCGGCATGTGCTGCGCGATCAGCACCGCCGGCGCGTCGGGCGGCAGCGGCTGCAGCACTTCGCGGATGGCCTCGGTGCCGCCGGTGGAGGCGCCGATGATGATCAGCTTCTCGGTGGACAAGAGCGGGCTGCGCAGCATCGGCTCCTGCGCGCTCTCGGCCGTCGCTCTCGCGCCGGCGGGCCGGGCGGGCAGCAGCCGCGCCTGCGCCGCCGCGCGGATCTTGCCGGCGATGAGCTCGGTGTATTGAATCAGCCCGTCGCGCACGCCCAGCTTCGGCTTGGTGACGAAGTCGATCGCGCCCAGCTCCAGCGCACGCAGCGCGATCTCGGAGCCGCGCTCGGTCAGCGACGACACCATCACCACCGGCATCGGCCGCAGGCGCATCAGCTTCTCGAGGAACTCCAGGCCGTCCATGCGCGGCATCTCGACGTCCAGCGTCAGCACGTCCGGGTTGGTCTGCTTGATGAGGTCGCGCGCCACCAGCGGGTCGGCGGCGGTGCCCACCACCGTCATGTCGCCCTGGCTGTTGATGAGCTCGGTCATCACGCTGCGGATCAGCGCCGAATCGTCCACGCACAAGACCTTGATCTTCTTCATGACAGGCACTTTCCCTTGCTCTTGTTGACGACGGCAAGCCGGCGCAGCAGTTCGCCCTCCTCGCGCTGGACCGACTGCACCTCGCCCTGGGCGCGCAGCTTGCGCACCACGGCCTTGCCGCTGTGCGGCAGCAGGCAGACGCGGCGCGCATGCGCGCCGCGCAGGTCCTGCGCGGCGACGGCGATGCGCTCGGTCTCCAGATAGCGCAGCACGAAGTCGGCGTTGCGGTCGCCGATGTTCAGCGTGGTCATGTTGGCGAGCACGGCGGCGCCGCCGAAGACCTTGGCCTGCAGCCGGTCGCGCCGCGCGCCGGCGCGCAGCAGCTCGCGGATCAGCACGTCCATCGCGTAGGCGCCGTAGCGCATCGACTCGGCCTGGCCGCGCGTGCTGCCCGGCTCGCCGTCCTCCGGCAGCATGAAATGGTTCATGCCCGCCACGCCGGCATCGCGGTCGACCAGGCAGGCCGCCACGCAGGAGCCCAGCACCGTGGTCATCACGGTGTCGGCGGCGGTGACGTAGTACTCCGACGGCAGGAGCTTGACCGCCATGCGGTCGAAGTCGCGGTCGAAGTAGTGGTGGCTGGCGACGGAGCCCGGGACGGCGGCGCTCATGGGGAAGCTTCCTGTCTTGCTCCCTCTCCCCTTGGGGAGAGGGTTGGGGTGAGGGCTTCGGCCTTGGAACAGGCGCACCGCCCTTTCAACCGCCCGGCGCCCTCACCCCAACCCTCTCCCAGAGGGAGAGGGGGCAAGTCAGGGCGCCCGCCCTTTCCCAGAGGGAGGGGGAGCAAGACGGCGCTCATGGCCTGGCCTTTCGATTCACTTCATACACCGTCTGCCCGATCGCCTTGAAGTTCGGGCTGACCAGCGACGCGTTCTCCGAATGCCCGGCGAAGAGCAGCGCGCCGGGCTTGAGCAGCGGCTCGAAGCGGTCGAGGATGCGCTTCTGCGTGGGCTTGTCGAAGTAGATCATCACGTTGCGGCAGAAGATCGCGTCCACCGGCTCCTTCACGGGCCACACCGGGTCCAGCAGGTTGAGGCGCTCGAACTTGATCATGGCCGCGATCTCGGGCCGCACGCGCACCTTGCCGGCGTTGGCGCCCGTGCCCTTGTTGAAGAAGCGCCGCAGCCGCTCGGGCGGCAGGCCCTTGACCTGCTCCAGCGTGAAGACGCCGGCCGAGGCCTTGGCCAGCACCGCCGTGTCGATGTCGGTGGCGATCACGCGGGCCGTGGAGGCGCGCTCGCCGAGGGCCTCGACCAGCGTGATGGCGATCGAGTACGGCTCTTCGCCGGTGGAAGCCGCGGCGCACCAGATGGTGACCGGCTGCTTGCTGCGCTTCGCATGCTCGGCCAGCACCGGGAAATGGTGCGCCTCGCGGAAGAAGGAGGTCAGGTTGGTGGTCAGCGAATTGATGAAGGCCTGCCACTCCTCGCCGTCGTGGCTGGATTCCAGCATCTCGAGGTAGCGCGAGAACTCGGGCATGCGCAGCTCCCGCAGGCGGCGCGACAGCCGGCTGTAGACCATCTGGCGCTTTTGCTCGCCCAGGGCGATGCCCGCGCGGCGATGGATCAGCGTGCGGATCTTCGCGAAGTCGTGGTCGGTGAAGTGGAATTCGGAGTTCACGGTCGCAGCCGATGCCTGGCTTTCAATGTACATAGCGCTCGCCTTTTCCAATGCCTCGATCAAGTGCGCAAAAGCCTTGCATCTCGTACCCCCTCAGGCGGCCTCGGCGGGGCCGAGGTCCTGCGCCCAGGCGAGGGCCGACAGGTGCGCCGCGTTGACCTGGTCGGCGCTCATGAAGAGCGCCTCCGCCAGGCTCGCGGCGCGCACGCCGTCTTCCTCGCAGCTCTCGGCCAGCGCCAGGAAAGGCCCGTAGGCACCCTCGCGCGCGAGGATGGCCTGGTGCACCGCCTCGCTGAGCTGCACCTTGCCCAGCACCTCCCGCATGGGGACGCCGAGCAGCCGGTCGATCAGCGAGAACATGCCGACCACGAAGAGGTTGTCGGCATCCGAGGCGGGCAGCATCCCCTTGCCCATCAGCTCGACGAAGCGGCCGCGCATGACCGCCTTCTTCATCATGAAGGGCGGGCTGGCCTTGGCATTGCTCATGGCCAGCAGCACGGAGAGCCAGCGGAACAGCGGCGCATAGCCGAGCATGGTCACGGCGTGGCGCATCGAATGGATCTCGACGCCGGCGCCGATGGCCGGCGAGTTGATGTAGCGCAGCAGCCGGTAGGTCAGCGCCGCGTCGCGCTTGAGCACGGCCTCGATCTCGCGCACGTCCTGGTTGCGCTGGATCATCTGCATCAGCTGCACGATCAGCATCGACGCGGGCTGCAGCGCGCCATGCTTGGGCGCATCGTCCTCGCCGGGCTGGAGCCGGGGCCCGTCGACGAACACCTCCAGATGCTGCGCGGCGGCGGCATCGAAGTCGTCCCATTCACTGATGCGCGTGACGATCAGCTGCAGCGGCGGCCGGCCCGGCTGGGCCCCGGCGCGCAGGCGCTCCACCAGCGCCCTGTCGCCCGCGCCCACGTCGAAGTGGGTCACGAGGCCGCGCAGCTCCTCGTCCTGCGGCAGCGCGTCGGCGCCGCAGAGCATGAAGTGGAAGCCCTGCTCGCGCAGGAAGAGCACGATGGCCCGCAGTTCCTCGTTCATGAGCAGGTCCAGCCCCACGCACAGCACGACGTTCTCGGCTGGCAGGAGCTGCAGCTCGCCGGTCACGATCGATTCGGCCGTGACGTCGACGAACAGCAGGGTGCGCCCCAGCGCCCATCCGGCCTTGGGGTCGTTGAGATGCTTGCCGGCGCAGCTCATGAGCGCCTTGAACTGCGCGACGGCATCCGCCGCGTTGTCCGGCGAGGCCGGGCGCCACGCGAGCCTGTAGCCCATGACGCGCTTGCGCGCATCGAGCAGCTGGGCGTAGGTCACGTAGCCGCTGGCGTCGGGTTCATGGGCGGCGGGCGCCTGGCCGGGCGCGGCGCTGCCGCTGGATTCCTGGCGACGGAAGAAGTCGAAGCGCATGCGTGGGTCTCCGTGCTCTCAGGCCGCGATGGCGTCGATCCTGGAAGCGCCCGCCAGTGCGGCGGCGCTGATCGCCTGGGCCCGCTGGATGCGCGGCATGGCGCCCACGTCGATGATGAAGGCCACGCTGCCGTCGCCCAGGATGGTCGCGGCCGAGATGCCGGGCACCTTGCGGTAGTTGGTCTCGAGGTTCTTGACCACCACCTGGTGCTGGCCGAGCAGTTCGTCCACCAGCAGCGCGAAGCGGGCGTCGTCGGCCTGCACGATCACCAGGATGCCCTGCGTCGGGTGGGTCTGCGCGCCGGCCACGTCGAACACGCGGTGCAGCTCGATCAGCGGCAGGTACTCGCCGCGCACCTTGATCACATGGCCGTCGGCGGTGATCGAGTGCAGATGCTCCGCCCGCGGCTGCAGCGACTCGATGACGTAGCTCAGCGGCAGGATGTAGGCCTCCTCGCCGACCTTGACCGACATGCCGTTGAGGATGGCGAGCGTCAGCGGCAGCACGATGCGGGTGGTGGTGCCGCGGCCTTCGCGCGAACTGATCTCGACGTGGCCGCCCATCTCCTGGATGTTGCGCTTGACCACGTCCATGCCGACGCCGCGGCCCGAGATGTCGGTGACCTGCTCGGCGGTGGAGAAGCCGGGCGCGAAGATCAGCTGCCACACCTCGTCGTCGGGCATGCTGTCGCTCACGGCCAGGCCCTGCTGGCGGGCCTTGGCGAGGATCTTGCCGCGGTGCAGGCCTGCGCCGTCGTCGCTGACCTCGATCACGATGTTGCCGCCGTGGTGCTGGGCCGACAGCAGCAGCTGGCCGGTGGCGTCCTTGCCCTTGGCCAGGCGCTGCTCGGGCGTCTCGATGCCGTGGTCCAGGCTGTTGCGCACCAGGTGCGTGAGCGGGTCCACGATGCGCTCGATCAGGCCCTTGTCGAGCTCGGTCTCCTTGCCGTAGGTGTCGAGGCGCACCTGCTTGCCGAGCTTGGCGCTGACGTCGCGGATCACGCGCGGGAAGCGGCTGAAGACGTAGTCCATCGGCATCATGCGGATGGACATCACCGACTCCTGCAGGTCGCGCGCATTGCGCTCCAGGTGGCCCAGGCCGCTCAGGAAGCGCTCGTAGGCCACGGGGTCGAGCATGGTGGCGGCCTGGGTCAGCATCGACTGCGTGATCACCAGCTCGCCCACCAGGTTGATGAGCTGGTCGACCTTCTCCACGTCGACGCGGATCGAGCTCGACTCCTTGGCGTTCGCCGCCGCCGGCGCGCCGGCGGCGGGCGCCGACTTCGGCACCGCGGCCTGCACGCTTTCCGCGGCGGCGGGCGGGGCTTCGGCGACGGGTGCCGCGGCTTCGGGCGCTGCCGCCTCGTGCGTGATCTGCGTGATCTGGATTTGCGATTCGTCGATGACGAAGCAGCACACGGCAATGATGTCGTCGGGGCTGCACGTGGTCTCGAGCATCACGGTGAGCTGGTCGCCGGCGCGCGTGCGTGACAGCAGCTTGCCCAGGTTGCCGAGCTCGTCGGCGAGCAGGTCGCACTCGCTGTCGGACAGGCGCGAGAAACGCACGCGCAGTGCGCCTGCCGGCACGGGCTCGACGGGCGCGGGCTTGGCCGCCACCGGGGCCGGTGCAGGCGCAGGCTTGTGTGCCGGCGCGCTCTCGGCAGCGCCGTTCTCCAGCGCCAGTTGTTGCAGCACGGCGCAGATGTGCGCCACCCTCTCAGGCTCCGGTTCTTTGCCCGCCTGGTAGGCCGTCAGTTGTTCTTGCAAGGCGTCCTTCGTTTCCAAAAAGGCATCGATCATCGGAGCGCTCAGGCTCAGCTGGCCATGGCGCGCCCGGTCCAAAAGGGTCTCCAGCAGGTGCGTGGTGTCGGTCAGGGCGGTGAAGCCGAAGGTGGCCGCGCCGCCCTTGATCGAGTGCGCGGCGCGGAAGATGGCGTTGAGCTGCTCGGCATCGGGCGAGGCGACGTCGAGCTCGAGCAGCAGCTGCTCCATCTCGGCCAGCAGCTCGACCGCTTCGACAAAAAATGCTTGTGTGAATTGACTGAGGTCCATGAGTGCTCCGTTTCCGGCTTCTTCGGGCCGGGTTAGTTCGCTTGCGGCGAGGCCTTGTAGGCCGTCACCTTGACGTTGTCGACCGGCAGCGGCGCGGGCCGCGGCAGGCGGCCCGCGCGGGTCGTTCCGCCGGCGCCGTCGCCGCTGTTCTCGCGCTCGATCTGCTGCTGCGTGTGGTGGTTGAGCACGATGATGCTGATGCGGCGGTTGATCGGGTTGCGCGGCTCGGCCTTGTCCAGGTGCATGCTGTCGGCCAGGCCGACCACGCGCAGCACCTTGGCCTCGGCCATGCCGCCCATCACCAGCTCGCGGCGCGAGGCGTTGGCCCGGTCGGCCGACAGTTCCCAGTTGCCGTAGGAGCGGTCGCCGTTGGTGTAGACGATGGCGTCGGTGTGGCCCGACAGCGTGATCCTGTTGGGCAGCTCGTTGAGCACCGGCCCGATCTCGCGCAGGATGCCGCGCACGTGCGGCAGCAGCCGGGCGCTGGCCAGGTCGAACATCGGGCGGTTCTCGTTGTCCACGATCTGCAGGCGCAGGCCCTCGGTCGTGATGTCGATCAGGATCTGCGAGCGGAACTGCTTGAAGACCGGGCTGCTCTCGATCAGGTCGTCCAGCCGCTTCTTCATGCTGGCCAGCCGGTCGGCGTCGGCCGTGTCCTCCATGTCGGCCTGGGCCAGGCGGACCTCGCCATCGACATGGGTCGTCGGGTCCATGCCGCCGCCGGGAATGACGCTCGTGCTGGTGCTGCTCTTCTCGCCGCCGTTGATCGCCACTTTCAGCGGCATGCGGAAATGCTCGGCGATGCCTTCGCGCTGCTTGGGCGAGGCATTGGACAGCAGCCACATCACCAGGAAGAAGGCCATCATGGCCGTCATGAAGTCGGCGTAGGCGATCTTCCAGCCGCCGCCGTGGTGCCCGCCGCCGCCCTCACCGGCGACGCGCTTGACGACGATGCGTCCCTTGTCTGCGCTCATGTCCTTGCCCTCGCGGTCTCATCGAGCCTTGACTTCGCGCACATGGCTGTCGAGCTCGGTGAAGGTGGGCCGCTCGGTCGAGAACAGCACCTTGCGGCCGAACTCCACCGCCAGCTGCGGCGCATAGCCGTTGAGGCTGGCCAGCAGCGTGACCTTGGCGCACTGGTACATCTTCATGCCCTCGGCCACCTTCTGCTCGATCAGCGAGGCCAGCGGCGCCACGAAGCCATAGGCCAGCAGCACGCCGAGGAAGGTGCCGACCATGGCGTGCGCGATCAACGCGCCCATCTCGGCAGGCGGCAGGTCGGCCGAGCCCAGCGCATGCACCACGCCCATCACCGCGGCCACGATGCCCAGCGCGGGCAGCGCGTCGGCAATGCGCGAGAGGCTGTGGCTGGGGACCTCGGCCTCGTGCTTGATGGTCTCGATCTCGTGGTCCATCAGCGCCTCGATCTCGAAGGCGTCGGTGTTGCCGCTGATCACCAGCCGCAGGTAGTCGCAGAGAAACTCCATCATGTGGGGGTCGCTCAGGATGTTGGGATAGCGCGCGAAGATCTCGCTCGAGGCCGGGGCCTCGACGTCGCCCTCCAGCTTCATCATCCCTTCCTTGCGCGCCTTGGCCAGCAGCTCGTAGAGCAGGGCCAGCAGGTCCATGTAGAGCTGCCGGTTGTGCTTGGAGGAGCGCAGCAGCAGCGGCAGCTCCTTGATGGTGGCCTTGATGGTCTTGCCGTTGTTGCCGGCAATGAAGGCGCCGAGCGCGGCGCCGCCGATCATCAGCAGTTCCACCGGCTGGAACAGCACGCCGAAGTGGCCGCCCATCAAGGCATAGCCGCCGAAGACGGCCCCCACCACCACCAGATAGCCAACCAGAACCAGCACGCGCTTCCCCTTTGCCCGTCAGGGCATCGAACTTAGTGCCTGCCTTCAGGGCAGGGCCGTCTGCAGGGCCCGTTCGATGGGCGCTACCTCCGGGTTATCGGCAGGAGAAGCCGGTTTCTGAAGGGCCGTTTCGCTCGGGGCGCCGGCGGCCGCGCGCTTCGCGCCGCGGACCTTGCCGGCGCGCGAAGGCGGGCGGCACAGCACGCACACGTAGCCGTTCTTGCTGTCATGGGCGTGCGCGACAAAGCGGCCGCCGCAGCGGCAGCAGGTGCTCAGCTGCAGCATGTCGCTGTCGAAAAAACGCACCATGGTGTAGGCACGCGTGAAATCCAGCACGATTTCGCCGCCTTGCGATTCAATTTGCTCGGAATAGAGGCGATAACTCTTGATCAAGGCCTGCAAACCGCTCTCGTCCGCGTGCGTCAACATGAATTGATACATGTTGTAAAACATCGACGAATGGATATTGGCCAGCCACGTCATGTACCAATCCGTGGAAAAAGGCAGCAATCCCTTGGGCGGCGAGACCCCCTTGAGTTCCTTGTAGAGGCGGATCAGGCGCTCGCGGCTCAGGTCCACCTCGGCTTCCAGGAACTGGAGCCGGGCACCGAGTTCGATCAGCTCGATCGCCAGCTGAACCTCGCGCACTTCGCGCAACACGCTTTTCTGGGTTCGGGCCGCGCCGGCCGTGCTCGCTGAAGTACCTTCGGCCACGTTGCGAACGCCTTCGTGCGACCGCGCGCCGGTCACTGGAATACCTTTGCCTTCGGCTGCGGTGCTATTCGCCTTGGGAGCGGCCCTGCGGCTCATGCGGTGGCGCCGGCTTCGCGCATCTGCAGCCGGCGTGCCGACATCAGGATCGACATGTGCGCCTGTTGCAGCGTGGTGTCCTTTTCCTCGCCGACGACGGCCGACATCGAGGGATGGTCGTCGATACGGAAGCTGCACAACAGGAAGTTGGAGGCTGCCAGCTTGAGGATCTGGGAAAGCGACATGCCGGCCAGCATGTCGGCCAGTTCGCGGCTCACGCCGAGCTTGAGCATCGCAGCTGCCCGGTCGTGCTTGACGAGCTTCTGGGCCAGCAGCATGTAGGCAAGATTGATGTCGCCGATTTCTCTCGAAATGTCGCCGTTTGCCCCGTTCATCACCTTATCCATTTCCACTTTGCGCTCCGTTTTATCAATGCTGGGAGTGTATGCAAGCCACTTATGATTTGTAACCTTTGTCGATTTCTGTCCCGGGAAGTGAGGAATAAATTACGGAAGATGTACGACTTGTCCTACAGGGCCTCATGAGGCTTCATTGGACGTAAGAAGAACTCATGTATTTTCATAAAGACGGTGTCGCTCAAATTCGATAGAAGAAAGTAGTAACTTTCAGAAAAATAAGCCAATCGCAGGCAGAGCAACAAAAGTATTAATTAGCACTTCGAATTGCGCGCAGCGGCGGCTTCCTCGGCCTGCTCCAGCCCATGGATCCAGGCCATCACTTCGGCCACGGCGAGGTAGAGCTCGGGCGGAATCTGCTGGTCCAGGTCGACCTGCATCAACAGACGGATCAGATCGGGCGAGGCATGGACGTAGAGCCCGTTCTCGCGGGCCTGGCGCATGATCGATTCCGCCACCACGCCGTAGCCCTTGGCCACCACGATCGGGGCGCGGTTCTTGTCCAGGTAGGACAGCGCGACCGCGCTCGGGCGATCGTCCGGGGTCATGTGCCTCCCCGCTCGCTGACCTGCAGCGCTTGCAGCCGGAGACCGGCCGCCTCGAAGCGCTGCTCGAGCGCAGCTCCCTGCGACCGCATGCGCCCCGCGGTGGCGGCTTCGCTCGCCGCAAACTGCGCCTGGACCTCGGTGCCGGCGAGCGACAGGCGCAGTTCCACCTCGCCCAGACGCGGCAGTTCCAGAGACAAGGTGGTGCTCCAGCGCCGAGGCGCCTGCTCCTGCGCGGCATCGCCCTGGCGGGCGCCCTCCTCCTGGATCGACCAGTCCATCGGGACCTCGGGCCAGGCCTGGCCGGTCCAGCGGAACATCGCGGTGGCCAGCAGGTCGAGCTGCTGGTGCACCACGGTGGCGGTCTGCGGATGGATCAGTTCGCCTCCGGCCGGCGGCGCCGCGATTGCGCCCGGCACGGCAGCGCTTGCGCCATGCCGCGTGAGCTGCGTCTCGGTGCGCTGGTCGGGCGTCGCCTCGAAGCTCGCCACCGAAGACGCCGCCTCGCCCGCACGGTAGGCCGCGCGCACGCGCTGGGCATCGGCGGCCGGCAGTGCGTCGGCGGCGCCGGGACGGGGCGGCGGCGCATCCGGCACGGCCAGGGCCGGACCGGCCTGCGCCGGACGCGGCGCCGCCGGCACGGGGCTGTCCGCCCTGCTCCCTTCCGGCGCCTGATCGGCGGGAATCGGCAGCGAGGGCGCCGGCATCGCCGCCGCCGGCACGCCCGGACGCGCGGGCTCGAGCGCCGAAGGCGCCGCCTGCGCGACGGCGGGCGGTGCCGCCGCATCGCCGCGTGCCGGCAGCGCAGGCGCCCAGCGCGCCTGCGGCTCCTGCGCCATCTGCGCCAGCGTGCGCGCACCCGCGGCGAAGTGGACCAGATGCGATTCGTAGAAGAGCCCGCTGCGATCCACGGCCTGCGCCAGCGCGCCCGCCAGTGCGGCGCCCACAGGCGGCTTCTGGGCGGCGGGCCATATCGGCAGCGCCGCGCGCACCGGCCCCGCGTCCGGCAGCTCCGCCAGCAACGCGCCGATCAGCCGTGCCGCCGCGGACAGCCGCGCCGCGCCGGGCGCCGCGGCCGCCGCCTCGCCCTGTGCCGGGGCAGCGGGCACGCCGGCCGGCAACTGCCGCTCGAGCGCGAGGTGGGAAGGCAAGCGGACATCATTGACGACTGGACTGATCTGGACCACCGGCCCGGCGGCCGCGTCGGTCGCGACCTGCCCCTGCTGCAACGCGACCAGCTCCAGCCGCGGCGCGAGCTTCGCGGCAAGCAGTGCGTTGTCGACCGGGGCGCCGAGCTTGTTCATGCCAGGAGATTGCGCCTCATCGGGATCCGTAGGCCCTGTCGAGCTCGTTGCGGTTCTGCAGGTCGGCCATCGTGGCCACCAGGTGCGCGAGCTGTGGCTTGACCAGCTCGCTCACCACCCGCTGGTCGGCGCGGATGCGCTGCAGCAGGCGCTGCGCCTCCTCGATCTGCGCCGGGTGCAGCGACTCCTGCGGCGTGACGATCCGCAGGCGCTCGATCACCGCCGCGCATTGCGCTTCGAGTTCGGGAAGCCGGTCCCACTCCTTCGCACGCGCCAGCGCCGCCATCAGCGACACGATCGAGGCGAGTTGGGCATAGCAATGGACGACTTCGCTCCTGGCTGCCATCATTTTTCTTTCGTTCTCTTCGTTCAGTGACCGGCGCCGCCGGCATCGATCTCGCGCCACGCGGACGCCACGTTCTCCAGCAGGGCCTCGGCCTCGTCGAGCGCGCGCGGGTCGTCGTGCAGGTTGGCCTGCAGCAGACGGCGGATCACGTAGTCGTACAGCGAGGCCAGCCGCTCCACAAGCTCGGTGCCCTCGGGGCCGGCCGCCTTCGCATCCAGCCCGGCCTTCAGGCCGTTGTCCACGATGGCGATCGCCTTGGAGATCGCCTTGCCCTTGGCCGCGATGTCGCCGCCCGCCATGTGGTGGCGGGCCATGCCGATGGCGGTGGCGGCGCCGTCGAACAGCATGCAGATGAGCTGGTGCGGCGAGGCGCTCATCGCCTGCGTTTCCACGCCGAGCCGCGCATAGGCGCCGGCGCCGGTCCGATGGGTGTGGGGGGTGTACATGGGTTGCTCCGTGCTAGGGCCTGGGCTTACTTGCTGTTGTTCGACAGGCTCGCGAACTGCTGCGTGAGGTAGCTGCTGGTGCTGTTCATCTGGCTGACCAGCAGGTCCAGCTGGGTGAACTGGGCGCGGTAGTACTCCACCTTCGCGTCCACGCGGGCCTGCATCGCGTCGTACTGCTCGTCGAGGTCCTTCAGCGACTGGTTCATGCCGTCGGTGGCGACCTTGAGGGCGCCGCCGGTGCCGGTGACCTTGTCTACCAGCGCACTCAACTGCTTGCCGTAGCCCGCCGTGCTGCCGGTGGCGCTCGAGAACAGGCCGGCCACGCCTTCCAGGCTGGTGGCCAGCGCGCTCTTGAGCTTGTCGGAATCGACGCTCATCGTGCCGTTTTTCTCGAAGCCCACGCCGATCTCCGACAGCGTCTCCATCGCGCCGCCGCTCTGCGGCGAGGTCAGCACCTGGCGGATGCCGACCTGGATGTTGCGCAAGGTCGAGTCGCCCATCAGGGCCGCGCCTGTCTTGCTGTCGGCATCGAAGGCGGTCAAGGTCCCGGCGGTGGTCTGCAACGCGTTGTAGGCCTTGACGAAATCGTTGACCGCGCTCTCGACGCTGCCTGTGTCACGTGCCACGTTCAGGCTGCTGGTGCCGAGCTTCAGCACATTCAGCGTCACGCCCTGGATCGATTCCTTCACCGTATTGCTCGTGCTCGTGACTGCGATGCCGTTGACGGCGAGCTCGGCGTTCTGCGCCGGGATCGTCTGCTGCAGGTTCTGCGTGCCGGCCGGGTCCTGGGCCAGCAGGTTCGACAGTGCCGCATCGCCGGCGACGGCGATGCGCATGCTCGAGATCTTGCCGGTCTCGGTCGAGGTCAGCACCAGGCGGTTGGGCGTGCCGCTGCCATCGTTCACGATGCTGGCGGTCACGCCGGCCTTGGCCGCATTGACCGCATCGCGGATGCCCTCGAGCGTGTTGTTGCTCGAATCGATGGTGATGGTCTTGGCCGTGCGGCTCGCATCCGGCGTGAAGCTCGCGCCGCTGTACTTGCCGGTCACCGCGTCGTAGGTGCCGCCGGCGATGGTCCCGAAATCGATGGTGAGGGTGCCGCTGCCGATCGCCGTCTTGGCACTGGCCTGGCCGGCCGCCACCACCGACTGCGCCTGCGCGAGCTGGGTGACGTTGATGCTGTACATGCCGGGCGAGGCCGTCGCGCCGGCGCTGGCCGAGAGCACGTCGGCGGCGCCGGCGGCGGCCTTCACGCCCTGGAAGAAGGCGGGGTCGCCGAGCTTCTTGGCCGCGGCCTGCAGGGTGTTGAGCGCGCTCTGCAACTGGCCGTAGGCCGAGAGCTTGCTCGTGTAGCTGACCTGGCGCTGCTGCAGCTGCACCAGCGGCTGGCTTTCCGCGGTCTGGAGGTTGGAAAGCAGGGTGCTCAAGTCCAGGTTGGAGCCGATGCCCAGGCTGCTGATCGATGCCATGAATGCGTTCCTTCTTGCTTTTTCAACACGGCGAGGGCGAGGCCCCTGCCGCCTTCATCCTCAGGCCGACTGGTCCATCAGCAGGCCCGGCGCCCTGCCCAGCATCTTCGCGATGCGCAGGGCTTCCTCGGACGGGATCTGGCGGATGAGCTCGCCGCTGTCGCGATCGAGCACCTTCACGATGACCTTGTCGGTGTCCTCGTCGACCTCGAACTGCAAGCCCACCGAGCGGATCTGCAGCGCGGCGTTGAGCTCGCGCACGGCCTGCTCGACCTGCACGGGTGTCGCCGCTTCCACGGCATCGGCCGGCGCCTGCGCGTCCTCGGCCGGCAGGCTCGCCCGCGCCGGAAGCATCTGCATCCACCAGGGGCTGTTGTCTGCCGCCGGGGCAACGGGGATCGCCATGGTCATCACCTTCTCGTTGATTCGCTGTCCCTTGCGGCCTGGAGGAGGCCCAGGCCGCAGGGGACAGCGCAGGCGCTGCCGGGCTTGCGCCCGAAAGGCCTGCGATGCTTTCTCTTCGATCAGCGCAGCAGCGACAGCACGCCCTGCGTGGTCTGGTTGGCCTGCGCCAGGACCGAGGTACCGGCCTGTTGCAGGATCTGCGCGCGGGTCATGTTCGACACTTCGGTCGCGTAGTCGGCGTCTTCGATGCGCGAGCGCGAGGAAGACAGGTTGGTCACCGTGGTGCCGAGGTTCGAGATGGTGGAGTCGAAACGGTTCTGCACCGCACCCAGGGAGCTGCGCAGGTCGTCGACCATCTTGAGCGCGGCGTCCAGCTTCTTCATCGGGTCGACCGTCGAGGCACCGGCGAACTCGGCGGTGGCGGTCACGGCACCGGCGGAGCTGAGCTCGATCGGCGCGCCGGCCGGCGTGCCTTGCGTCACGGTCGTGCTGTCGGCGTCGACCAGGGAGTCGTTGTTGACCGTGAAGTTCTTGCCTTGCACGGTGACGTAGGCCTGGGCGGCGCCGGCGGCGTCGGCACCGACCTTGACCAGTTGTGCCGTCAGCGTGACGGGCGAGCCGGTCACGATGCCGTTGGCCGCATCGGCGAAGTCGACGTCGACGGTGTTGATGTCGACCGCGCCGCTGGCGGAGTCCACCGACGCCGCGTAGAAGTCGTCGCCGAACTTCACCACGTACTGGTCGGTGGCGGCGCCGGCGGCGTCCTTCACGTTGTGCAGCGACAGGTCGCCGGCGCCCACGGTCTTGCCGGTAGCGGTCGACAGGGCCGTTGCGGCGGCGCTCAGGTCGGTTGCGTTGGGAGCGCCCGTGCCCGGATCGACGGTCAGCTCGGCGGCGCCGACGCTCAGGGCCTTCTTCGAGATCGAGAAGCCGCTCAGGTCGAGGGAGTTGGAATCGATCTTCTTGAGGTCGATGTCGATGGTCTCGCCGTCGTTCGCGCCGACCTGCACGGACAGCTTGTTGTTGCCGGAGAGCACCTTCACGCCGTTGAAGTCGGTCTGCGCGGAAACGCGGTCGATCTCAGAAAGACGCTGGTTGATTTCGTCCTGGATCGACTTCAGGTCGCTGGCCGAGTTGCTGCCGTTGGCCGCCTGCACCGACAGTTCGCGCACGCGCTGCAGGTTGTTGTTGACTTCCTTCAGCGCGCCTTCCGTCGTCTGCGCCAGCGAGATGCCGTCGTTGGCATTGCGCTGGGCTTGCGTCAGGCCCTTGATGTTGGCCGTGAAGCGGTTGGCGATGGCCTGGCCGGCGGCATCGTCCTTGGCGCTGTTGATGCGCAGGCCGGACGACAGACGCTGGATGGCCGTGTTCAACGACGACTGGGACGCGTTGAGGTTGTTCTGCGTGAGCAGGGAGAGACTGTTGGTGTTGATGACTTGCGCCATTTCAAACTCCTGTAGACAAAGGTTGTGGAATCCGGCCCTCCGGCCGCAACGCTGGACCCGCTCCCACCGTGAGACTCAAGCCATCGTTGTTGAAGTTATCGGCGGAGCTTTTCAAAGCTTTAGGGGCCTGCACGAAAAAGATGCGCACCCCGCCCGTTCCACAACCCGCAGGACCCGTCAGGCAGGCAGGCTCATCACTTCCTGGTAGGCGGCAACCAGCCGGTTGCGCACCTGCAGCCCGGTCTGGAAGGCCACGTTGGCCTTCTGCAGGTCGACCATGACGTCGTTGAGCGCCACGCCGGGGCGCCCGAGCTCGAAGGCCTCGGCCTGGCCGTAGGCCTTGGTCTGCGCGGTGTTGATCCCCTCGAGCGAGCGCCGGAGCTCGGCAGCGAAGCCTCCCTGCGCGGCCGGCTCGGCGGCGGCGGGGCGCGGTGCGATGCCGGTCTGGAGCGCGGTCGCCCGCATCTGCTGCAGGACGGATTCGATGGCGGAAATGGACATGAAAACCCTTTTCTTACTTTCTGGAAGATGCCGGTGTTGCCTGGCACTGCTACAGGAGCGCCGTGGCACTCCCGCGTGTTTTCAGCGTAACCGCGGGGCCCTGAAAGAGAAGCGCCCAACTGACGGCAAAAACCCCGGCTGTTCGACCAATCGAATTCGCGAGCGCTGCCGAGAATCGATCGCGAAACAAAAAGGCTGCTCGCGACTTCAACGGCATGACTCCTCCTCGACGACTTCACCCGCTCCTCCTGGCTTCGGCCGTCGCTGGGGCACACGCATGAGCGCCGCCCGGCCGCCCGAAGGCGCTCGCACCGCAGCGCGCAGCGCGGAGGTTCTTCAATGACGACGGCAGCGCCCGCAGGCGCCATGCCGGCGGCGCCGGCCGCAGTCCCGTTCATGGAACGGCTGCGCGCCCAACCCAAGCTGCCGCTGATCGTCGGCGCCGCCGCGCTGGTCGCGGCCGCCGCGGCCTTCATGCTGTGGAGCCGCGCACCCGACTACAAGGTGCTCTACACCAACGTCTCGGACCGCGACGGCGGCGCGATCATCGCCTCGCTGACGCAGATGAACGTGCCCTACAAGTTCGCCGAGGGCGGCAGCGCGATCCTGATCGCCGGCGACAAGGTGCCCGAAGTCCGCCTCAAGCTCGCGGCCCAGGGCCTGCCCAAGGGCGGCGGGGTCGGCTTCGAGCTGATGGACAACCAGAAGTTCGGCACCAGCCAGTTCGCCGAGCAGGTCAACTACCAGCGCGGCCTCGAGGGCGAGCTGGCGCGCTCGATCGAATCGATCGGCACGGTCGAGTCGGCCCGCGTCCACCTGGCGCTGCCCAAGCCTTCGCTCTTCGTGCGCGAGCAGAAGAAGCCCTCGGCCTCCGTGGTGCTGAGCCTGCACCGCGGCCGCGGCATCGACGAAGGCCAGGTCAGCGCCATCGTCCACATGATCTCCAGCAGCGTGCCGGAGCTGGACCCCAAGAGCGTGACGGTGGTCGACCAGCGCGGCAACCTGCTGTCGGCCGCCAACGCCGGCGCGCGCGGGCTGGACGTGAGCCAGCTGAAGTACGCGCAGGAGATCGAGCAGGGCTACATCCGCCGCATCGAGGCGATCCTGCAGCCCATCCTCGGCGCGAGCAATGTGCGCGCCCAGGTCGCGGCCGACATCGACTTCTCGGTGGTCGAGCGCACCGAGGAGAAGTTCGCGCCCAACCAGGACCCGCGCAACGCCGCGGTGCGCAGCGTGCAGTCCAGCGAGTCGAACCAGCTGGGCGCCACCCCGCCGGGCGGCGTGCCGGGCGCGCTGTCGAACCAGCCGCCGACGAATCCCAGCGCGCCGATCAACGCGCCGCGGCCGGCGAACGGGCCTGCCAATGGGCCCGCCAACGGCGTCACCCCCCCGAACGCCACCACCACGACGGCCACCGCCAGCACGGCCCCTACCGGCCCCAGCAGCTCGCGCAAGGACTCGACCACCAACTACGAGCTCGACCGCTCGATCCGCCATGTGCAGCAGGGCGCCGGCGCCGTCAAGCGCCTGTCGGTGGCGGTGGTGGTGAACAACCTGGCCGGCGCCGATGGCAAGTCGCGCGCGCTGGCGCCGGCCGAGGTCGAGCAGATCCGCAACCTGGTGAAAGAAGCCATGGGCTACAGCCAGGAGCGCGGCGACTCGCTCAACGTGCTCAACAGCGCCTTCGCCCGCGATGGCCAGGACGAGCCGCAGGCCGAGGTGCCGATCTGGAAGGACCGCGACACCATCGAGCTGGCCAAGAGCATCGGCCACTACCTGCTGCTCGGCGTGCTCGCCCTGTTCGCCTGGTTCGCCGTGTTCCGGCCGCTGCTGCGCAAGCACCTGGCGCCGCCGCCTTCGGCCGCGCCCGAAGCCGTACCACCGGCGGCTGCCGTCGCCGCCGACCCGGACGATGAAACGAGCGCCGCCCAGCTGAGCGCCCTGCAGCGCGAAGCCGAGCGCCGCCAGGCCGACCTCGACTACGTGCAGCAGACCGCCGAGCAGGATCCGCGGCTCGTGGCCACCTTGATCAAGCATTGGATGAACCCATGAGCACCGCACGGCCGCCCGAAGGGGCTCGCCCCCTCCTTCAGGAGGGGGCGCGCGTAGTACACGAAGTGACAAGCCTGGGGGAGGCATCCGAATGAGCGACGCTGGAACCCGCAAGGCTGCCATCCTCCTGATGTCCCTCGGCGAGGACCGCGCCGCCGCCACGCTGCACCACCTGCCCACCACCGAGGTGCAGGCCCTGGGCGCCGCGATGGCCAAGCTGACGCAGGTGTCGAAGGAAGAGCTGGCCGCCGTGCTCTCCGAGTTCCGCCTGGAGACCGAGCAGCTCTCCGCCCTGCACCTGGGCTCGGGCAGCTACATCCGCGCGGTGCTGCGCAAGGCGCTGGGCGACGACCGCGCCAGCAACCTGCTGGAGGACATCCTGCAGCCCGACGAGCCGCACGGCGGCATCGAGCGCCTCAACGACCTGGAGGCCGGCGAAGTGGTGGAGCTGATCCGCGACGAGCACCCGCAGATCCTCGCCACGCTGCTGATCCACCTGGACCGCAAGAAGGCCTCCGAGGTGCTGGAGAAGTTGCCGGTGCGCCTGCGCCACGACGTGATCATGCGCGTGGCCACCTTCGGCGGCGTGCAGCCCGCGGCGCTGGCCGAGCTGACCGACGTGCTGACCGAGATGCTGTCGGGCGAAGGCCTCAAGCGCAGCCGCCTGGGCGGGGTGCGCACCGCGGCCGAGATCGTCAACCTCATGAGCACCGCGCAGGAGGAAGAGGCGATCGCCCATGTGCGCGAGCACGACGAGGGGCTGGCGCAGCGCATCGTGGAGGAGATGTTCGTCTTCGAGAACCTGCTGGACCTGGAGGACCGCTTCATCCAGCGCCTGCTCAAGGACGTGGAGTCCGAATCGCTCATCGTCGCGCTCAAGGGCTCGACGAGCGAGCTGCGCGACAAGTTCCTCAAGAACATGTCGCAGCGCGCCGCCGAGACGCTGCGCGAGGACATCGAGCTGCGCGGCCCGGTGCGGGTGTCGCAGGTCGAAGCCGAGCAGAAGGCCATCCTGCAAGTGGTGCGCCGCCTTGCCGATGCGGGCGAAGTCGTGATCGCCGCGCCGGGCACGGACGACTTCGTCTGATCATGACCCTGTCCAAGAACGCTGCTTTCGGTTCCGGCGCGCGCCTGGCGACGGCCTATGCGCCCGCGTGCCCGCCCGCTGCGCCCAAGCCCGCCGCCAAGCCGGTGCTGTCGGCCTGGCAGCGCTGGGAGATGGGCACGCTGGAGAACGAGGATGCGCCGCGCGACAACGTGCAAGCGCTGGTCGTTCCGCGCGTGGACCCCGAGGCGCTGGCACGCGACAACGAGCTCTCGCGCCTGCGCCTCGAGGCGCGTGCCCAGGGCCGGGCCGAGGGCCAGCGCGAAGGCCTGGCCAAGGGCCGTGCGGAAGGCCACGCGGAAGGCCTGGCCTCCGGCCTTGCCGCCGCCACTGCGCATGCCGAGCAGCTGCTTGCGCTGGCCACCAGCCTGCCGGCGGCGCTGCGCCGCGCCGAAAGCGACCTGGCCGACGCCATCCTCACGCTGGCGCTCGACGTGGCGCGCCAGGTGGTGCACCGCACCCTGCGCGCGGAGCCCGAATGGGTGCTGCCGCTGGTGCAGGACCTGCTGCACGCCGAGCCCGCGCTGCAAGGCGAGCCGCGCCTGCTGCTGCACCCCGAGGACGTCGCGCTGGTGAAGAACAGCCTGGGCAACGAGCTGCAGATTGCCGGCTGGCAGGTGCGCGCGGACGACACGCTGGCGCGCGGCGGCTGCCGCGTGCAGTCGGCCAGCGGCGAGATGGATGCCAGCCTGGAAACCCGGTGGAAGAGCGTCACCGCGGCGCTCACCCGCGATATCGGCGCCGCGGAGTTCTGATGTCGACCGCCACCGCCAACCCGCATCTGCAGTCCTGGCTCGCCGCGCTCGCGCAGGCGCGCGTGGAAGTCAACCGCACCACCGCCGCCGCCACCGTCACCCACTCCGGCCGCCTCACGCGCGCCGTCGGCCTGGTGCTGGAAGCCGTCGGCCTGCAGCTGCCCGTGGGCAGCGACTGCCTGATCGAACTGCCGCCCGGCTATCCGCAGCGCCATGCCGAGGCAGAGGTGGTCGGCTTCGCAGGCGATCGCCTGTTCCTGATGCCGCAGACCGAGGTGGCCGGCCTCTTGCCCGGCGCACGCGTGTTCGCGCGCCCCGGCATGGCCGACAGCGGCGGCGACACCCACACCAAGCGCCTGCCGGTGGGCGAAGGCATGCTGGGCCGCGTGGTCGATGCCGTCGGCCGCCCGCTCGACGGGCTGGGCCCGCTGGACATCGCCCGCAAGGTGCCGCTCAGCGCCCCGCCCATCAACCCGCTGACCCGCGCCCCCATCGACTCGGTGCTCGACACCGGCGTGCGCGCGATCAACGCGATGCTCACCGTGGGCCGCGGCCAGCGCATGGGCCTGTTCGCCGGCTCCGGCGTGGGCAAGTCCGTGCTGCTCGGGATGATGGCGCGCTACACCAGCGCCGAGGTGATCGTGGTCGGCCTGATCGGCGAGCGCGGCCGCGAAGTCAAGGACTTCATCGAGAACACGCTGGGCGAGGAAGGCCTGGCGCGCGCCGTGGTGGTCGCCGCCCCGGCCGACAACTCGCCGCTGCTGCGCCTGCAGGGCGCGGCCTATGCGACCTGCCTGGCCGAGTACTTCCGCGACCAGGGCAAGGACGTGCTGCTGATCATGGATTCGCTCACCCGCTACGCGATGGCGCAGCGCGAGATCGCGCTGGCGGTGGGCGAGCCGCCCGCCACCAAGGGCTATCCGCCCTCGGTCTTCGCCAAGCTGCCGGCGCTGGTCGAGCGTGCGGGCAACGGCGCGCGCGACGCGCAGGGCCGCGGCGGCTCGATCACCGCCTTCTACACGGTGCTCTCGGAAGGCGACGACCAGCAGGACCCGATCGCCGACTCGGCGCGCGCCATCCTCGACGGCCACGTGGTGCTGTCGCGCCAGCTCGCCGAGGCCGGCCACTACCCGGCCATCGACATCGAGGCCTCGATCAGCCGCGCGATGACGGCGCTGATCCCGCCCGCGCAGTTCGACACGGTGCGCCGCTTCAAGCAGATGCTGTCGCGCTACCAGCGCAACCGCGACCTGATCAGCGTCGGCGCCTACGCCGCCGGCCACGACCTGCAGCTCGACCAGGCCATCGCCCTCTACCCCAAGCTGGAGGCCTTTCTTCAGCAGGGGATGGAGGAGCGCACCGACTACGCGGCCTCGGTGGCGCGCATGGCCGGCGTCTTCGCGTAGCCCGCCTCCAAGGAGACACCATGTCCAAGAAGCTTCCCCTCGACACCCTGCAGGAGCTGGCCCGCACGCAGAAGGAAGAGGCGGCGCGCCGCCTGGGCCTGCTGCAGAGCGCACAGGTCAGCGCGCACCAGAAGCTGGACCTGCTGCTGCAGTACCGCCACGACTATGCGCAGCAGCTGCAATCGCTGATGGCGCACGGCCTGCCCGCCTCGCAGTGGCGCAACTTCAACAACTTCCTGAGCACGCTCGACGGCGCCATCGAGCAGCAGCGCGCCATCGTCAAGCAGGCCGGGCTGCGGCTGGACCGCGGCCGCGGCGACTGGCAGCACCAGGCGCGGCGGCTCAACTCCTTCGACACCCTGGCCGATCGCCTGCGCCGCCAGGAGCTGGCCGCGCAGGCCAAGCGCGAGCAGCGCGACAGCGACGAGCGCGCGGCGCGCAAGTTCATCGACCGCGCGGCCCAACCGAATTTCTGATCCTTCCCCCAGGAACCGCCATGCCCACCTTCATTCCTTCCGCAGCCCTCACGACGAGTCCGGCGCAGCCGGCCGCCTCTTCCGGCTCGCGCGGCCGCCTTGGCGGTGACGATGGCGCGCGCAGCTTCGGCGCCGTGCTGGAGCGCTCGCGCGCCGGCGCGCGCCAGGCACAGGACGGCGCGGATGCGGCCAGCGCCGAAGAAGCCTCGGCCACGCCGCAGAAGCCGGGCCGCCACCTCGGCAGGAAGGACGAGCCGGGCTCCGAGCTGCTGACCATCGCGCTGTTCGCGCCGCAGACCTTGGTCACGGCACCGGCGGCCGCCGCGACGCCCGCGGCCGGCGGCAGCGGAACGGGCGCGACGGCGCTGCCCGCGACCGACGCGGCCGTGCTGAAGGACGCATCGCTCGCCGCAACGGCTGCCGCCGCCTCCGGCACCGGCTCGGCCGGCGCGGCCGATGCGCTGCCCGCCGCGGACCAAGGCACGGGCCAGGACGCCAAGGCACCGGCAGCCGCCCGGGCCGTGGATACGGCCGCGACGGCCGGCGCTTCTGCCGCACCCGCGGACAAGGGCTTCGTGCTGCCGACGACGCTGGCGCCCGCCGCGAGCACCGAGGCCATCGTGCAACCGGCCGCGGCCGCCGCATCGGCGGCGCCGCTGGCCGGCGCGCTGCCATCCGCCAAGACGCCGGCGGCCGGCGCCGCTACGGCTGCAGCCTCCACCGATGCGAAGGCCGCGCCTGCGAGCGGGCTCGCCGCCGACGATGCCAAGCCCGCCGAAGCGCAAGCCGCCCTCCCCGAAGCTGCGACCGACACCGAGGCCGCCTCCGCGCCCGCAACCTCCCCCACCGTCTTCGCAACGGCCACCCCGATGCAGCCCGCCCTGGACCGCGCGCAGCCCGCGGCCAGCCCTGCCCCCGCACCCACCCTCTCCCCGCCCGTGGGCAGTGCCGAATGGGGCCCCGCGCTGGGCCACCAGATGCTGCGCATGAGCGCCGGCAGCCAGCAGGTAGCCGAGCTCAACCTCAACCCGGCCGGCCTGGGCCCGCTCAAGATCACCCTCAGCGTCGGCGACAACCAGGCCCAGGCCATGTTCGTCTCCTCGCACGAGTCGGTGCGCAAGGCGGTCGAGGCAGCGCTGCCGCAGCTGCGCAGCACGCTGGCCGAGCAGGGCATCAGCCTGGGCCAGACCTCGGTCGGCGCCGAGTCGCGGCCCTGGGCCGGCGCAGGCGGCTTCGCCCAGCAGCAGGAGCAGCAGCGCCAGCCTGCGTTCGCGAACGGTGCGAGCTACCCCGGTGCCGCACGCAGCGAGTCCGCCGTCGCATCGCTGCCTGCGCGAGCACCTGCGCCATCGCGCAGCAGCGGCGTCGACACCTTCGCCTGAGCAACGAAACGCCCGATCTGAGGCCTTTTCCCCCGCTTGATCGGGGCTTCGTTTCGCCGCGCATCCACCAAAAATAAGACCAACCCAAACGTTGCTTCCCATGGCCACCAGTACCTCCCTTCCCTCCGCCGCCGCGGCGCCGCGCTCCTCGAAGCTGATGATCGGCCTGCTGGTCGCGACCAGCCTGGCCGCGTTGGCCGGCGGCGGCTATGCATTGAGCCGCAGCAGCCTGTTCGCGCAGGAAGCGCCGGCCGCCGCGTCCCCCAAGCCGGCACCCAAGCCGATCTTCGTGACCCTCGAGCCGCTGACCGTCAACGTGCAGTCCGAGGGCCGCAGCCGCTTCCTGCACATCGGCATGGCGCTCAAGGTGAACGACGAGCTGGCCAAGGCGCAGCTGGTCGAGTTCATGCCCGAGCTGCGCAGCCGCCTGTTGCTGCTGCTGTCGAACCGCCAGCCCGAGACGCTGCTGTCCACGCAGGACAAGGCCAAGCTCGCCGAGGAGATCCGCACCGAGCTCAACCGGCCGCTCTCTGCCGGCGCACAGCCGCAGGCGATCGCCAGCGTCTCCTTCAACACCTTCGTGGTGCAGTGATCAGCCATGGCCTATGAGCAGGTGCTCTCGCAGGACGAGGTCGATGCGCTGCTGTCGGGCGTCACCGGTGGTGCCGTCGACCAGCGCCGCGCCCCCGAGCCCCAGGCCGAGGGCCTGCCCGTCTACGACCTCGGCGCGCCCGACCGCGTGGTACGCGGGCGCATGCACACGCTGGAGGTCATCAACGACCGCTTCGCCCGCAACCTGCGCAGCGCCCTGCTGAACTTCATGCGCCGCAGCCCGGACATCTCGGTCGAGCCGATCCAGATCCAGCAGTACGGCGAGTTCGTGCGGCACCTGCCGGTGCCGACCAACATCAACATGCTGCACCTGAAGCCGCTGCGCGGCACGGCGCTGTTCGTGTTCGACCCGAAGCTGGTCTTCCTGGTGGTCGACAACCTGTTCGGCAGCGACGGGCGCTACCACGTGCGCGTGGAGGGCCGCGACTTCACGCGCACCGAGCAGCGCATCATCAAGCGCCTGCTCAACCTCAGCCTGCAGTGCTACGGCGATGCGTGGCAGCCGGTGTTCCCGCTGGCCTTCGACTACATCCGCGCCGAGATGCACGGCAAGCTGGCCAACATCGTGGCGCCCAACGAGGTGGTGATCACCACCACGCTGCAAATCGAGTTCGGCCCGGTGGGCGGCTTCCTGCACGTGTGCATCCCCTACTCGATGATCGAGCCGATCCGCGACCAGCTGTCCAACCCGGTGCAGGACGAGATCGAGATCGACAAGCGCTGGGTCAAGCAGATGTCGCAGCAGATGCAGAGCGCCGACGTCGCGCTCACCGCCGACTTCGTGACCATCGACACCACCCTCGGCGAGCTGATGCGCCTTTCGGTCGGCGACGTGCTGCCGATCGAGCTGCCCGACACCGTGCTCGCGCGCGTCGACGGCGTTCCCGTGATGGAGTGCGGCTACGGCGTCTCCAACGAACGCTACGCGCTGCGCGTGCAACAGATGATCTCCCACCAAGACAGCGATCCGAAGAGCGACCATGACTGACAACACTTCCTCCGGCGGCGACATGGACGACTGGGCCAGCGCCCTGGCCGAGCAGACCGCAGCCTCCGCCCCGGCGCCGCAGGCGAGCGCCCCCGCTCCCGTGGCAGCGCCGGCCGGCGCCCAGGTCTTCCAGCCGCTGCACAACACCGCCGCCGGCGCCGCCGGCTCGGTGGACATCGAGCGCATCCTCGACGTGCCGGTGCAGCTGATGGCCGAGATCGGCCGCACGCGCATCACCATCAAGAACCTGCTGCAGCTGTCGCAGGGCTCGGTGGTGGAGCTCGACGGCCTGGCCGGCCAGCCGCTGGACGTGCTGATCAACGGCTACCTGATCGCGCAGGGCGAGGTGGTGGTGGTGAACGAGAAGTACGGCATCCGCCTGACCGACATCGTCACGCCCTCCGAGCGCATGCAGAAGCTCAGCCGTTCATGAAGCTGCCCCGGCATTTCGCGCGCGGCGCGGCCGTGCTGACAGCCTGCGCGGCCACGCTCTGCGCGCATGCAGCCCTGCCCACCGTGCCCGCGCCCGCCGCCGAAGCGGCGCCGGCCGTCGGCGCCTCGGGCCTGCTGCAGGCCGGGCTCGGCATGGTGCTGGTGCTGGGCCTGATCTTCCTGTGCGCCTGGCTGGCGCGGCGCTTCGGCCTGCCGCGCTTCGGCGGCGGCTCGCTGGTCAAGGTGATGGGCAGCGCGATGGTCGGCCAGCGCGAGCGCGTGGTGGTGGTGGAGGTGGGCGAGACCTGGCTGGTGCTGGGCGTCACCGCGAGCCAGGTCAATGCGCTGCATTCGCTGCCGGCGCAGGCGCTGCCCGCGGCATCCTCGGCACCAGCAGCCGCGCTCGGCAGCAGCGCCAGGACCGTCGACCTGTTCGCGCAGAAGCTGCGCGAATCCCTCGGCATCCAGACCAAGCCGGGCGGCTGATGCAAAGCGCCTTCTGCCGTCACCTGCGCCGCGCAGGCCTGCTGCTCGCGCTGGCCCTGCCCGCCCTCGCCTTCGCGCAAGGCCTGCCGGGCCTCACCAGCACGCCCGGGCCGGGCGGCAGCCAGACCTGGTCGCTCAGCGTGCAGACGCTGGTGCTGCTGACCTCGCTCAGCTTCCTGCCGGCGCTGCTGCTGTCGATGACCAGCTTCACCCGCATCCTGATCGTGCTGGGCTTGCTGCGCACGGCGCTCGGCACGCAGTCTTCGCCACCCAACCAGATCCTGGTCGGCCTGTCGCTCTTTCTCACCTTCTTCGTGATGGCGCCGGTCTTCGACAAGGTCTACGACGAGGCCTACAAGCCTCTTTCCGAGAGCAAGATCAGCACCGAGCGCGCGCTCGAGCGCGGCATCGCGCCCTTCAAGACCTTCATGCTCAAGCAGACGCGCGAGAACGACCTCGCGCTCTTCGCCAAGCTGGCCAAGGTGCCGGCGATGGAAGGGCCGGAAGACGTGCCGCTGCGCATCCTGCTGCCCTCCTTCGTCATCAGCGAGCTGAAGACCGCCTTCCAGATCGGCTTCACCATCTTCATTCCCTTCCTGATCATCGACCTGGTGGTGGCCAGCGTGCTGATGTCGATGGGGATGATGATGGTGCCGCCCGCCTCCATCGCCCTGCCCTTCAAGCTGATGCTCTTCGTCATGGCCGACGGGTGGCAATTGCTGATCGGGGCACTGGCCCAGAGCTTTTTCGTCTAGATAGGAATCCTGGAATGACACCCGAATCGGTCATGTCCATCGGCAGCCAGGCCATCCATGTCTCGCTGCTGCTCGGCGCGCCGCTGCTGCTGGTGGCGCTGGTGGTGGGCCTGGTCATCAGCATCTTCCAGGCGGCGACGCAGATCAACGAAGCGACGCTGTCCTTCATCCCGAAGCTGCTGGCCGTGTTCGCGGTGCTGGTGATCGCCGGGCCGTGGATGCTGGGGCAGATGCTGGACTACATCCGCACCTTGTTCTCGAGCATTCCCCAGCTCGTTGCGTAGCCGATGGGCGCCAGCGTCTTTTCCGTCACCTCGGCGGAGCTGAACGCCTGGATGGTGGCCTTCCTCTGGCCCTTCGTGCGCATGCTGGCGCTGGTCGGTACGGCGCCGATCTTCGGCGAGCCCAACGTGCCGCGGCGGCTCAAGGTCGCGATCGCGGCGGTGCTCGCCATCGCGCTGGCGCCTGCGCTGCCGGCGATGCCGCAGGTGCCGGTGGTCTCGATCGGCGGCGTGTGGATCATCGTGCAGCAGGTGCTGATCGGCGCGGCCATCGGCTTCACCATGCGCCTGTTGTTCGCCGCCGTGCTGGCCGCGGGCGAGTACGTGGGCCTGCAGATGGGCCTGTCCTTCGCCTCCTTCTTCGACCCGATGAGCGGCGGCGCGACGATGGTGGTCGCACGGCTGCTGCACATGCTGGCGATGCTGATCTTTCTTGCGCTCGACGGGCACCTACTGCTGGTGGCGGCGCTGGCCGAGAGCTTCCAGGTCCTGCCGATCGCCGACGCGCCGCTCGCGGCGCAAGGCTGGCTGCTGCTGGTGCGTGGCGGTGCGCAGATCTTCGCGACCGGCTTCATGCTGGCGCTGCCGCTGGTCACAGCCTTGCTCACGCTGAACCTGGCGATGGGCATCCTGAACCGGGCCTCGCCGCAGTTCAGCATCTTCGCGGTTGGCTTTCCGCTGACGCTGCTGGCGGGGATCGGGATGCTGCAGTTGCTGATGCCGCAGATGGGGGTGTTTCTGGCTCCGCGCTTTGCGAGCGGGTTGGCGTCGGTGGTGGAGTTGATGCAGGGGCTGCGGCCTTGAGGGGCAGGGTTATGTGGAGTCCTTGCACAGCGCCACAGCGGCACCCGGCACCGCACGCTTAAAGCGTGCTACGCCGCTTCATTGCGGTTCCACTGCCTTGTCGAGCATCGCCACAGCGGAGGGAAGACCCCCTTTAAGTTGCAGCCGAACCTCCTTCACCAACGCTTGGTCGAACTCGCCTCCAGGCAACTTCAACGATTTACGCAAGGATTCAAGGTCACGATTGTTATGGCGCAAATCGAGCACGATGAATCTTGCGGACTGGGCTGTGGATACCGTGCTGTGCATTTCCTTTGAGAGAACCATGAGCGTCGGGATGTCTTCGACCGACAAGGCACCGATGTTGACCGTATGTGTTCCTATGTCCCGCCCGAGCCCGAGATGCTGAAAGAAGGTCTTCGCAAGAGTATGAAGCGGAAAACTGACATGGAGGTCGCTTTCCCAACTGCTGCTCGCAAGCGAAAAGTGCTCGAATTGAATATCGCCGGTAGGTGGGTTCTCTAAAGCCACACCCCTCAAGGTTGCGAGCTCCTGGCTGCTGCCCAGCGGCTCCTCTGATCGGACCACGATGTTGCTTAGCCTGTGAGGTTCTTGCAGCAAGCCCTCGATGGCAGCCACGAGTGAAGGCTCTTGCGAGCCGCCGGGTTCGCAATAGATGGTCAGCGAACTCAACCTCTTCCTCCCTTCTGCAGTGATGGCGCCGATCAGCTCGGCTGCGCCGTCAGGCGTCATCTCGTCAAGCAAAAGAGAACTCGGCTGCAATCCGTTGAAGAGATGCTGCAGGAAGAGGCGCTCAGCACTGCCCGCGAGCCTCCCACCTTTGAGCACCAAGGAACTGACAAGGTGGCCTGAGAAGGGTTGCGAATCTATGTCCAGGTTCATGGAAACCCCACGAATGATCGTGAAAGAGAAATGCTCGATTGGCGGCATGCGAGCGATGTCATTGAGAAGAATGCTTGTGCGATCTTGGTCGAGGTCTTCAACAACCGTCAGAGTCAGTCCGACAAGGCCCGCAGTTTATCTATCGAGTGCGTGAGATCTCCAATGGTCGCCTGATCGATGGCGAACTCCAGATGGCAGGGCACCCGGCATGTTGCAAGTAGGTCTAACGAGGCTCGGGAGGGTTCCCACACCCTGAAAGTCATGACGTAGTCCGGTGCCAGCAGGCGGACGGCGCACAGTAGTCCATCTTCGTTCCAACTGCATGCAAGGCGCACGAGGATGTCGACGAATGCATGGGGAATACGATTTCCTGTCGCAGGGCAATTTTCCATACCCAGGAACGCCGCCAGCGCCCTGCGCGCACCTCGCTTGGCCACAGCGTTGGCGTGCAAATCTTCAGCTATCAAGCGAACCTTTCTGGCAGTGCACTGGGCCGATGTCGCGCGTTCTTCATACTGCGACCTCTCGAGTCCGGTTGGAAGTGCTTCAGCCTCTTTCTGCATTACTTCAGCATGGCCGAGAAGGTCATTAGCCGCTTCTTTTTTCTCTTTAGCCAGAAACAAGGTACGCACTGCGTCGTCCTGAATTCTGTTGAGAATGCTGCTGCCCAATTGGTGCTGGATCAGAATCAACGAACGCGCCGCCCCGGACAGGTCCATGCATGCCTTGGAATTCGCCAATGCCAAGCGTACGTCGGGAGTAACGGGTCCCTCGGACTGGCCGTCTACCTCGATCTTCAGTACTTCCAGATTGGGAAGAGCATCGACGGCCGAGAGTAGACGGCCGAGCGGTTTTGCATCGCCTTTGAATGAGAGATTCAGCCAAAGCCCCGTGACCTTCACATCTGGCCTGTCCAGGAAAGCAATGAGCTCGTCCACGTTGCCCGGATTTATCTCGTGCAGGAGCTCCAACTCGACGGCAAGCCCCGGCCCGGCCATCTCGTACAGCTTGCTCGCCCGGTAGAGGTCAGACACTGGAACGGGGCCCTGAAATCCATCGGCCTGAAGCTGTTGCAGCAGCTTCTGTTGATGGTGATCAATCGCCCACTGCGCCACGGTGACGAGATCGCAAGGCTCCTGCCCGTCGAAGTAGTTGTGCACAGCCAGTGGACTGTCGGCGTTGAGCAAGCCCCGATGTTTCGGAGGGATTTGGCGTTGCTTCGCGCGCACATCGAATACCGAATGCCGGCCTGCGTTGAAGGAATGAGGGAGCATGGGAGGGCTTTCTTGTGAGGGAGGGGGTAGATGAATGTTCTTGGAGCCCTGCACTCAGGTCGTCGTGCAAGGCCCCAGTAGGTAACGCTTGCCCATGCGCAGGTTCCACCGCGCGAAATAAGCGCCCGGGCTTTCAGCAGCTCCTGGCCACCCGCGTCGCTGCCGTGGGCAACGCGCATGGGCTGGACCGCGCGCCGCGGCGCGCCCATCATGTGATATCGCGCCTTCGGGCGCCATCGAACCGTTGCGATGTCCAGCGCTGCTCTCCGCTCGATTGCCACAGCCCTCCTGCTGCCCGCGGCCTTGGCCGCCGTCCCTGCCGCGGTGCTCGAAGACCGCGCAGACGAACGCCAGCGCCTCATGCAAACCGTCGCCGCCCAGATGCGCGAGACCGGCAGCGCGACCGGCCGGCCGGCGCTGTCCGAAGGCGTGATGACGGCCCTGCGCCAGGTGCCGCGCCACGCCTTCGTTCCCGAGGACCAGCGGCTCTATGCCTACCAGAACCGCCCGCTGCCCATCGGCCACGGCCAGACCATCTCGCAGCCCTACATCGTGGCGCTGATGACCGAGCTTGCGCAGCCACAGCCCGATCACAAGGTGCTCGAGGTCGGCACCGGCTCGGGCTACCAGGCTGCTGTGATGGCGCGGCTGGTGCGCACGGTCTACAGCATGGAGATCATCCAGCCGCTGGGCCTCGCGGCACGTGAGCGGCTGCAGACGCTGGGCCATCGCAATGTCGAAGTGCGCCTCGCCGACGGCTACCACGGCTGGGAGGAACACGCGCCCTACGACGCCATCCTCGTCACCGCCGCGGCCAGCCACATCCCGCCGCCGCTGATCCGCCAGCTCAAGCCCGGCGGGCGCATGGTGATCCCGGTGGGCGCGGCCTTCCTGGTCCAGCAGCTGATGCTGGTCGAGAAGAATGCGGACGGCACGGTCTCGACGCGGCAGATCCTGCCGGTGGCCTTCGTGCCGCTGACGGGCGGCGCGCGTTAGGCCCCCCATGGCTTCGCACCGCGCTCCGGTCATTGCCGTGGCGCTGATCTCGGCCGCCGCCCTGGCCTACGAGATCCTGCTGATGCGGCTGTTCTCGATCAGCCTGTGGCATCACTTCGCCTACATGATCATCAGTCTCGCGCTGCTCGGCTACGGCGCAAGCGGCGCGCTGCTGACGCTGGTGCCGCGTGCCATCGAACGGCATTTCGTTCCGCTCTTCTGCGCCGCGGCCGCAGCCTTCGGGCTCACGGCCGCGGGCTGCTTTCTGCTCGCGCAGCAGGTGCCCTTCAATCCGCTGGAGATCCTGTGGGACCCGCGCCAACCCGCCTGGCTGCTGGCGCTCTACCTGCTGCTCCTGCTGCCCTTCCTCTGCGCGGGCGCCTGCGTGTGCCTCGCGCTGGCGCGCTTTCGCGGCATGCAGCCGCGCATCTACAGCTTCGACATCCTGGGTGCGGGCGTGGGCAGCCTGGGCGTGGTGGCTCTGCTGTTCGTGCTGTCGCCGCAGGCGGCGCTCAAGCTGATCGGGGCGCTGGGCTGGCTGGCCGCAGCCACGGCCTGGCTCGAATGCGGCGGCAGGAAGCGGTGGCCGGCGGCGCTGCTGCTGGCGGGCGCGGGTGCGTCGATGCTGATGCCGGCAGCCTGGCTGGCGCCGGCCATGTCGCCGTACAAGGAGCTCCCGCAGACGCTGCGTATCCCCGGGGCCCGCGTCGTGCTGGAACGCTCCAGCCCGCTGGGCCTGGTCAGCGTGGTCGAGAGCCCGCGCATCCCGCTGCGCCACGCGCCGGGTCTGAGCCTCAACGCAACGACCGAGCCGCCGCCGCAATGGGGCGTGTTCACCGATGGCGAGGGCCTGAACGCGCTGACCCACTTCGACGGCCGGCGCGAGAGCCTCGCGCACCTGGACCAGATCAGCTCGGCGCTGCCCTACCACCTGCTCCAGCGCCCGCGGGTGCTGGTGCTGGGTGCCGGCTCGGGCGCCGATGTGCTGCAGGCCCACTACCACGGCGCGAGTCGCATCGATGCGGTGGAGCTCAACCCGCAGGTGGTCGAGCTTGTGCGCGGGCGCTTCGGCGAAGAGGCCGGCGGGGTCTACTCGCGGATCGCGCAGGTGCAGGTGGCCGAAGCACGCGCCTTCCTGGCCGCCGGCGACGCGCGCTACGACCTGATCCAGGTCGCGCTGCTCGATGGCTTCAGCGCCTCCTCGGCCGGTCTCCATGCGCTGTCGGAGAACTACCTCTACACGGTCGAAGCGCTGCAGGAGGCGCTGCGCCGCCTGCGGCCGGGCGGCCTGCTGGCGATCACGCGCTGGGTCACGCTGCCGCCGCGCGACACGCTCAAGCTCTTCGCGGCCGCCATCGGGGCGCTGGAGCGATCCGGCGCCACCGATTCCGCGTCGCGGCTGGTCCTGGTCCGCAGCTGGAAGACCGCCACGCTGCTGGTGAAGAACGGCAGTTTCGACGCTGCAGACATCGCGGCGATCCGCGCCTTCTGCAGCGCGCGCTCCTTCGACCTCGGCTACTACCCCGGCATGCGGCCCGAGGAGGCGAACCGCTACAACGTGGTGGAGCGCCCCGACCTCTTCGACGGCGCGAGCGCGCTGCTGGGCCCGGGGCGCGACGCCTTCGTGCGCGACTACAAGTTCAACATCGCCCCGGCGACCGACGACAGGCCGCACTTCTTCCACTTCTTCAAGTGGCGCTCGCTGCCGGAGCTGCTGGCCTCGAAGGGCCGCGGCGGCCTGCCGCTGCTCGACTGGGGCTACCCAGTGCTGGCGGCCACGCTGGTGCAGGCGACGCTGGCGAGCCTGCTGCTGATCGGGCTGCCCATGGCCTGGGTGAGCCGGCGGCGCTCCCAGGCGCATGAGGCCCTACGCGGCGCAGGCGGTGCGCGCGGCCGCATGCTGGCGTACTTCCTGGCGATCGGCTTCGGCTTCATGTTCATCGAGATCGCCTTCATCCAGAAGTTCGTGCTGTTCCTGGGCCACCCGCTCTACGCGGTCGCGGTGGTGCTGTTCGCCTTCCTGCTGTTCGCGGGCATCGGCAGCCGCGTGGCCGCACGCCATCCGCCGGTGAAGGCCGTGGCCTGGGCCATCGCGGCATCGGCGGCGCTGTGCCTGCTGCTGCTCCCGCTCCTGCTGCGGCATGCGATGGGCTGGCCGGACGCGGCGAAGATCGCGCTGTCCGCGGCGCTCATCGCGCCGCTGGCCTTCTTCATGGGCATGCCCTTTCCGCTCGGCCTGGCGCGGGTGGAGGCGGTCGATGCCCGGCTGATTCCGTGGGCCTGGGGCATCAACGGCTGCGCCTCGGTGATCGCGGCGGTGCTGGCGACGCTGCTGGCGATCCACCTGGGGTTCACCGCGGTGGTGCTGGCCGCGCTGCTCCTGTACGGGCTTGCGGCGGCGGCGCGTCCTTGACAACATGCAAGTCTCCAAGGACACACCAGCATGGCTGCCCGTCTGCGAATCGCGCCGACCCGCCGCGAGTTCCTGTGCGTGCTCGCGGGGGGACTCCCGCCCCTCCTGGGCCCAGCCTGCGGCCATGCCCAGGCGCGGCCGCGCGGCCCGGCCACGCGCGCGATTCCTTCCACCGGCGAGCTGGTGCCGGCCATCGGCCTGGGCAGCTGGATCACCTTCAACGTCGGCAACGACCGCGCCGCGCGCGAGGGCTGCGCGGAGGTGATGCGCGCCTTCTTCGACGCGGGCGGCCGCATGATCGATTCGTCGCCGATGTACGGTTCCTCGCAGTCGGTCATCGGCGAAGGGCTGGCGCGCATCAGCCGCACGGCGGGCGCGTTCGCGGCCGACAAGGTCTGGATCGGCGCCGGCGCGCGCGGGCCCGGACAGATCGAGGAGTCGCGGCGGCTCTGGCGGGTGCCGCGCTTCGACCTGCTGCAGGTGCACAACCTGCTCGCCTGGGAGGCGCACCTGCCGACGCTGTTCGCGATGAAGGCGGCGGGGCAGCTGCGTTACGTGGGCATCACCACCTCCGAGGGGCGCCGGCACCGCGAGATCGAATCGATCATGGCCAGTCAGCCGATCGACTTCGTGCAGGTCAGCTACAACCTGCTCGATCGCGAGGTGGAATCGCGCATCCTGCCGCTGGCACGCGAGCGGCGCATCGCGGTGATCGCCAACCGCCCCTTCCGCGAGGGCGCGCTGCTGCGCGCGCTGCAGCGCCATCCGCTGCCGGCCTGGGCCGACGAGATCGGCTGCGACAGCTGGGCGCAGTTCGCGCTCAAGTTCATCGTGTCGCACCCGGCGCTGACCTGCGCGATCCCGGCCACCCGCAGCGTGGCGCATGTGCAGCAGAACATGGGCGCCGGACTCGGGCCCATGCCCGACGCGGCGATGCGCCAGCGCATGGCGGCGCACGTCCAGGCGCTGTGATCGATGTCGCAGTGGTGGAGCTACCGGCCTTCGGACTTCCTGCTGTTCTCGGCGCGCACCTGGCATCGGCTCTTCGAGCTCTACAACGCGGAGATCTGGCCGGCGCATTTCTTCGCGGTGGCGCTGGGGCTGGCGCTGGTGCTCGTCGCGCTGAGGGGGAGCGCGGGCCCGGCGGCGCGCGCCTGCTGCGCGATGCTCGCGGCCTGCTGGCTCTGGGTGGCCTGGGCATTTCATCTGGAACGCTATGCGGCCATCAATTGGGCGGCGACCTGGTTCGCCGCGGCCTTCGCGATCGAAGGGGTGCTGCTGCTGGCCGCCGTCGGCGCGGGGCTCGAACTGCGTGTGCGGCGTGGCGGGCGCGAAGCGCTGGGCCTCGGGCTGCTGCTCTTCGCCGTCTTCGTGCAGCCGTGGCTCGGCCTGGCGCTGTCCGGCCGGCCTTGGCGGGAAGCCGGGCTCTTCGGGCTGGCGCCTGACCCGACGGCGGTGGGTACGCTCGGCCTGCTGCTGCTTCTGCGTGCGGTGCCTGCGGCGCGCTTCGCCCGGGTGCTCGCGATCCTGCTGTGGCCGATCCCGCTGCTGTGGTGCGTGATCGGCGCGCTCACACAGTGGACGCTGCGCGCGTCTCAAGGTTGCGCCTGGCAGGCAATGTAGGGCCGCGTTTCAGGGAGCGCTGCCCAGCAGGAACTCCGTCGCCGCCTGCCACCAGCGCGCGTCGACCTGCCCGGGCCAGTCGTTGTGGCCGGCCTCCTCGATCGTCAGCAGCCGCTTGGGCGCAGGCAGCGCCTCGTGGAGCGCAACGCCCAGGCGCGAGGGCACGACGCGGTCGCGGCCCGCCACGACCACCAGCACCGGACGGCCGAAGGATGCGAGGTGGGCGGCGCTGTCGTAACGGTCGCGCAGCAGCCAGCTCACGGGCAGCCAGGGGTAGTGGTAGCTGGCGACATGCACGAGCCGGTCCCAGGGCGTGATCAGCATCAGGCCGGCGACCTGCTCGCGTGCCTGCGCGGCCGCTGCGGCCGCGACGCCCGCGCCCAAAGATTCGCCGATCACGAGCAGCGGCGCCCCGTGCGCACGATGCGCCAGCGCGAGGGTCTGCCGCGCGTCCTCGACCAAGCTGCGCTCGCCCACATCGCCGCCGCGCGGGCCGTAGCCTGGGTACTCGGCCAGCAGCACGCGAAAGCCCAGGCGCGTGAGCGCCGTGGCGTAGTAGGCGCGGTGGCCGGCATGCCCGGCGTTGCCATGGAAGACGATGACCGTGCCACGTGCGGTGCCCGCAGGCTCGGCCGCCAGGCCACGAAAGTCCTGCGCCGATGGCCAGGCCTGCAGCCCACCGGTAGCCACCTCGGCAACGGTGGCCGGCGCGGGAAAGTAGAGCAGGCGGTCCTGGAACATGGCGATGCCGGCCAGCCCGATCGCACAGGCCAGGGTGAGCTTGAGCATCGAGGAGAGGACGGCTTTCATGGGTTGCGGTGCGGGCCATTGTGGGCCGGCGGTGGCTCGGACGAGCTGAATTTCGCGCACTGACCGAGCGGCAAGCTGCGAGGGCGCCGCATCGTCAGGCGGGTGGTTTCGGAGTTTAAGGAACAAGTTTCACTTAGGGCAGCGATGTGGCATAGTTTCGGAATTTCAGAAACACAGACCTTTTACTTTGCCCAAGCTGCTCCATCCCTGGAACTCCGAAATGCCAACAAAGCAAGGCGCCTCCCCTGGACCCCTCCGCATCGCCAACGCGCTCGACCTCGGGGCGCTAGTCCGAGCGCGACGGCGCGCGCAGTTGCTGCGCATCGACGACGCATCTGCCCTGAGCGGCGTCTCGGTCGATCTCCTGTCTCGCCTGGAAAACGGCAAGGGCTCGGTCAGGTTGGACAAGCTCCTCACGGTGCTGGACGGACTGGGCCTGGCGCTCGTGGTCGGCCCCAAGGAGCACCCGTGGATGCAATCGGTCTCGCTACCAGGCGCGGCACGTGCTGACGGGCCATGACCTCGGCGACGGACTCCCCTCGCACGCTCGTCCTCTGGGCGGACGGCCAGCGCGTCGCGACGGTGGGCTACGAGCCGAAGAACGACCTCTGGTCGCTCGGCTACGACCGGGACTGGGTCGACACGCCCGAGGCCTTTGCGTTGTCGCCCGCGCTGCCGTTCGAGCCCTCCGAGGCAGGCTACGCCGCCGGGGCCGTGAAACGCTTCATCGAGAACCTGTTGCCGGAAGGGCGTGCGCTCGACATCGTCGCCAGCACCTTCCGCGTGTCCAGGTCGAACATCTTCGCGCTCATCGACGCGCTCGGCGCGGAGACTACGGGCGCGTTCAGGTTCTGGCGCCCAGGCGAGGCACCGCCGGCCGTCGCCTCCACCCCACCGCGCGAAGTGAGTCGCGCCGAACTGCATGAGCGCTTGAGCGAGCTTGACTCGGTTTCGCTGGCGGTGTGGGATGGCAGGGTCCGCATGTCCATTGCCGGCGTGCAGGACAAGCTGATGGTCTACCTCGATCAGGCGCTCGAAGACGGCGGCCGCATCTTTCTCGTCGAGCCGCCGCTGGCATCCACGCACATCCTGAAGCCGGACCCGGCCCGAACGGCGACACCCCATCTCGCGGTCAACGAGCATTTCTGCATGTCGCTAGCCAAGCGGATGGGCCTGCCGGCAGCGGACGTGAGCCTCTACAGAACGCCGAGACCGGTGCTTGTCGTCAGGCGTTTCGACCGGGCCGTGGTGGAAGCAGCCGCCGGGCAGACCGTGCAACGCCTGCACATCATCGACGCATGCCAGGCCGCAGACCTGCCGGCGACCTACAAGTACGAGCGCAATTTCGGGAGCGGCGAGCATGTTCGCAATATCCGCGAAGGCGTCAGCTTCGAGGTCCTGTCCGAACTCGTGGAAAGAACCGTGAACAAGGCCGTGGCGCGCTTGACATTGCTGCGGTGGGCCCTGTTCCAGTACCTGATCGGCAACAGCGATGCACACGGCAAGAACTTTTCGTTCTTCGTTCACCGGCAGGGCTTGGAGCCCGCGCCCTGGTACGACCTGGTCAGCGTCGTGCGCTATCCGCGCATCGACCACGAGCTGGCGATGGCCTATGGCGATGCGTTCTCGCTCGACGAAGTGGGGGCGTATCAGCTGGCGGACTTCGCGAAGCGATGCAGGATCGACCGGCGCCTGCTGAAGCGCGAGGCCACACGCCTTGCCAAGCTCGCGGCCGAGCATGCGCAGACCCAGGCACTGGCGGCAGACTACGTGGACGAAGAGCGCGCCTTCGCGGCCGGGTTGCGCGACTTCATCGCCGGCCAGGCGAAGCGGCTGGCCGCGCTGGCCGGCCAGGCATCGGGAATCAAGGACGAGTACCTGTAGCAGGGTGCAGCGCCAGCGCCCCCGTGGGCTGCGCTGGCGTAGAGCAGACAGATCACGGGCGGCCAGGGGCCACAACGAAACGTCGCCAATTGTCGCGAGATCTCCCGCAACGCTTCGGATCTTTCTAGCATCCACGCCGCGCAAAGATGCAGGCACTGGCCAGCCCGAGCGCGATCTCCATCCACTTCACCGCCCCAAGAGACATAGTGACTTCCTTCCACGAGAGCCCGCTTTCGCCGGGTGGCGACGGCCAGGCCTGGGCATTGATCACAGGCGGTTCAGGGCGCGGCGGCGCAGCCATCGCCCGTGCGCTGCATGCCCGCGGCTTGTCCGTTGTCATCCACCACACGCCTCGAGATTTCGCTGCAGAGAACTTCTCGGTGCCGGCATGGCTTGCTTCGAAAGGCGTGACAGTCGTTGTGTGCAATGCCTCGGCGTACCACGCCAGCGACGTCGGCGACATCGATCGCACGCATATCGACATCGCCATCCACATCGGCGCCCATGCCGCCATCCTTGCCACGCTGCGGCCGAGACCCGACCAGCCTAAGGCGCTTCGGTCCGTCGTCGCCGTCACCGACATCGCGGTTGACCGTGCACCCAAGGGGCACGTGTCATACACCACGGCCAAGGGTGCGCTGCAATCGATGATCCTCGCGCTCGCAAATGACTGGGCGCCGCATGTGCGCTTCAACGTCGTCCAACCCGGCACCTTGCCCCTATCCGGAGACCTGGGCCGATGCCGAGCGAGCAAAGAGGATCAACGAGTCCATACCGCTCGGCCGCATTGGCACCTTCGAGGAACTCGCCGGTGCCGTCGTGTACTTGGCTATCGATGCCACCTACGTGACCGGCCAGGTGCTGGCCGTCGACGGCGGGCGAAGTCGGCAGCTTTACTGACCGGCCGCTGCACGGTCGATTCGTGCAAGCAACACTGCAAGCGGGCGCTCTGGAAGGGAGAGAATATGTTTCGAGGAAGGCAGCTTCTGACGGTCGCGGCACTCGGTGCCCTGGCGCGATTCGCTCACTCCAAGGAGGATCGACGCGCTTTCCTGATCGTCCGCGGCAACATCCGCAAGTTCACTGACGAGAAAGCCAAGGGCTACCGCTTCAGCGAAGAAGAATTCATGTCGCTCCCGCAAAGTTCGATCACCACCTCGACCACATGGACCACGCGATCAAGGTTCGACGGCCCCCTGCTGGCGAACGTGCTCAAGCATATCGGTGCAAGTGGGTCACGCTTGGATGTGCAGGCACTGGATGACTACAGCGCCAGTATTCCCATGTCGGACCTGCAGGCCTTCAGTCCCATCTTGGCGCACAGCCGGGACGGCAAGCGCATGACCGCGCGCGATCATGGTCCGCTGTTCGTGATGTACCCGCGGGACAAGTACCCGAGCAAGCTCAACACACCACCGGCGCAGGCCAAGTTCATCTGGCAAGTAAGGCGCATATGGTCACAACCGTCTGATCGAGTACGTCGAGATGTTCCGCGGCACCATTGATCAGACTTCCGTCTACCCGCGCGAAGTAGTGAAGGAAGCGCTGCGGCTCAACACCGCCGCGGTGATCTTTTCTCACAACCATCCCGATGGGAATCCCAAGCCGAGCCGCGCAGACGAGGCCTTGACTTACACCTTGAGGGGCGCCCTGGCAACCGTCGATGTGCGCGTGCTGGATCACGTCATCGTCGCTGGCACGCTCACGTGCTCGCTCGCCGAGCATGGGCTGCTGTGAGCAGCGGTTATGGAATGTCCGGCCCGTGATCGTGCGTCTGCGAGTCCGACACCGCTTCCGCGCCCGTCCACCTGTTGGCGCGCCACCAGGCGAGCAGCCGCTCGAAGTCGCCGTCGAAGACGCGGTGCTTGAGTTCCTCGCCGACCATCGAGCAATGCGCGGCACTCGCGAGGTCGAGCCGGGTGTTGGTCGCGACGCGGTCGCATTCGAGGTAGGTGCGCTGCAGCGTCTCGACGCTGGCCGCGGCCAGGTAACGCCGGTCCGGGGCCTGCCCCTGCGCAGGCGCTGGCACCGGCGAAGCTGCCAGCAGGACGAGCGCCGCCGCGACGGCGCCAAGCAACTGTTGCGATGCCATGTTCTTTCTCCCTTCGGATGCGCGCGACTGTCGCGTGCGATTCGAGTCTAGGAGTTCGACGGCCCGTGCGAATCCCCCGCGCAGGGGAGCGCACGTCTCAGTTGAAGAAGAGCAGTCGCGTGAGCAGGGTATGCCCCGCCTCCGCCGCCATCAGCCACACCAGCACCAGCAGCGCCAGCGGCGGCAGCAGGATGGCGTACACCAGGGCCATCCGCTCCCAGGCCATGTGCATGAAGACCGCGACGATCAGCCCCGCCTTCATGATCATGAAGGTCAGGATCAGCCCCCAGCGCAGATAGCCCTGGAGGTGCAGGTAGTCCACCAGGTAGGAGAGCGTGCTGAGCACGAACAGCAGCCCCCAGATCTTGAGGTAGAGGCTGATCGGATGCTGCTGGCCGGTGCCGGGATTCATGGTCTTGTCTCCTCACCAGAGATAGAACAGCGCGAAGATGAACACCCACACCAGGTCCACGAAGTGCCAGTAGAGCCCGGCGATCTCGACGATCTGGTAGTTGCCCGTTCGCTCGTAGTCGCCCCGTATCAGCTTGAAGGCGACGGTCAGCAGGTACACCACCCCACAGGACACATGCAGCCCGTGGAAGCCGGTGATCATGAAGAAGGCCGAGCCGAACTGCGCCGCCCCCATCGGGTTGCCCCAGGGCCGCACGCCCTCCTCGATGATCAGCTTGGACCACTCGAAGGCCTGCATGCCGACGAAGATCTCGCCGCACATGGCAGTCACCAGGATCAGCGCGGCGGCGTTGGCGCGGTCGCCGCGGTAGGCGAAGTTCACCGCCATCGCCATCGTCCCACTGCTGCTGATGAGCACGAAGGTCATGATCGCGATCAGCAGCAGCGGCACGTCGGCGCCGGCCACATGGAGCGCGAACACCTCGCTGGGGTTGGGCCAGGGCACGGTGGTGGAGACCCGCACCGTCATGTAGCCGACGAGGAAGCAGCTGAAGATGAAGGTGTCGCTCAGCAGGAAGATCCACATCATCGCCTTGCCCCAGGAGACGTGGAAGGCTTCGCGGTCGGAGGACCAGTCGGCGATCAGCCCGCGCCAGCCGGCGACGGCGCTGGCCGGCGCCAGGATGGGTGGCGCGATCGGGGGGACGGCGGCGGTGTTCATCGCAGGAGCTCCTCGGTCAGGCGGTGCCGCAGATGAAGCGCGCCACCTCGGGCGTCAGCCATCCCAGCATGGCGAAGAGCACCACCCACACCGCCAGCAGGAAGTGCCAGTAGCGCGCGCACAGCCCGATACGCCAGCCCAGCCCGACCAGGTCCGCGGCAGGGTGCCAGGCGGCGCGCGCTGTCCAGGCCCAAGCCGCGAGGCCGCCCGCCACATGCAGCCCGTGTACCGCCGTCAGCAGGTAGAAGAAGCTGCCGCCCGGATTGCCCGCGGGCATGACCTGCGCCGACAACAGCGCCGACCAGGCCCACAGCTGCACCAGCAGGAAGGCCAGCGCGCACAGGCCGCCGGCCAGCAGCAGCTTTCGCGTGCGGCGCATCGCCACGCCCCGCGCCGCCCTTGCGGAGGCCTGCAGCGCCGCACTGCCGCCCGCGAGCAGCGCCGTGCTCAACCCCAGCTGCCACGGCAGCGCGATCGCCACCGCGTCCTCGCCGCTCATGCGCATCACGTAGGCGGTGACGAACAGCGCGAACAGCACCGTGGCCACGCCCATGAACACCCACAGGCCGATGCTCGCCGACAGCGCGGCGGCATGCGGGTCCGGACGCCGGCCGCCATAGCCGGGGCGAAGCGCGGCGCTGGTGTTCATGTCGTGGTCCCCTTGGCCCCGCCCTTGCCGGCCTCGTCCTCGGCCTCCAGCCCGCCGGCCTCGGGCGGTGCGTTCTGCGGGATGTAGTCCTCGCGCGCGCCGGGCACGCCGTAGGCATAAGCCCCGCGGTAGACCACCGGCAGCGCCGGCCCCCAGTTGCCGTGCACCGGCGGCGTCTGCGGCGTCTGCCATTCGAGCGAGGCGGCGCGCCACGGGTTGCTGTCCGCCCGCCTCCCGTACCGCAGGCTCCACACCAGGTTGAAGATGAACAGCACCTGCACCACGCCGACCAGCAGCGCCACCACCGTGATGAAGGCGTTGAGGCTGTAGGCCGAGGGCGGGATGAACTGGTAGTGGTCGAAGTTGTAGTAGCGCCGCGGCATGCCCAGCACGCCGAGGTAGTGCATCGGGAAGTAGATGAGGTAGGTGCCGAGGAAGGTGACCCAGAAATGCAGCTGGCCCAGCCGGTCGTCCAGCATGCGGCCCGTGACCATCGGGTACCAGTGGTAGATGCCGCCGAAGACCACCAGCAGCGGCGCCACGCCCATCACCATGTGGAAGTGCGCCACCACGAAGTAGGTGCCCGACAGCGGGATGTCCACGCTCACGTTGCCGAGGAAGAGCCCCGTCAGCCCGCCGATCGCGAAGGTGCAGATGAAGGCCAGCGAGAACAGCATCGGCACCGACAGGTGGATGTCGCCGCGCCACAACGTGAGCAGCCAGTTGTAGACCTTGATGGCGGTGGGCACCGCGATGATCAGCGTGGTGGTCGCGAAGAAGAAGGCGAAGTACGGATTCATGCCCGCCACGAACATGTGGTGCGCCCACACCACCAGGCTCAGGCCGCCGATCGCCACGATGGCCCAGACCATCATGCGGTAGCCGAAGATGCGCTTGCGCGCGTGTACGCTGATGAGGTCCGACACCAGGCCGAAGGCCGGCAGCGCCACGATGTAGACCTCGGGATGGCCGAAGAACCAGAACAGGTGCTGGAACAGCAGCGGGCTGCCGCCCTTGTACTGCGTCGCCTGGCTGCCCAGCGACAGCAGGGCCGGCATGAAGAAGCTGGTGCCCACGGCGCGGTCCAGCAGCAGCATCACGCCGCTGACGAAGAGCGCCGGGAAGCCCAGCAGCGCCAGGATGGTGGCAACGAAGATGCCCCACACCGACAGCGGCATGCGCAGGAGCGTCATGCCCTGGCAGCGCGCCTGCAGCACGGTGGTCACGTAGTTGAGGCCGCCCATGGTGGTGGCGACGATGAAGATCAGCAGCGACACCAGCATCAGCACGATGCCGGCATCGCTCCCCGGCGTTCCGGGGAGGATGGACTGCGGCGGGTAGAGCGTCCAGCCCGCGCCGGTGGGCCCGCCGGTCACGAAGAAGCTCGCCATCAATACCAGCACCGACAGCAGGTAGACCCAGAAGCTCAGCATGTTGAGGTAGGGGAACACCATGTCGCGCGCCCCCACCATCAGCGGGATCAGGTAGTTGCCGAAGCCGCCGAGGAAGAGCGCGGTGAGCAGGTAGATCACCATGATCATCCCGTGCATGGTGACGAACTGGTAGTAGCGCTCGGGGGTGATGAACTCGAAGGCGCCGGGGTAGCCCAGCTGCAGCCGCATCAGGTTGGACAGCACCACGCCGATCACGCCCACGGTGATGGCCGTGCAGGCGTACTGCACGGCGATCACCTTGTGGTCCTGGCTCCAGACATAGCGGGTCCAGAAGCTTTTCGCTTCGTGGTGGGGTGCGGGGACGACGATGCTGGACATGGGGTTCCTTCACTCCTCGTGGATCGCGGCTGCGCTCATCGCTGCGCCTTCTGCTCGACTGGGGGAGCCGGGGGCGGCGTGGGGCCGAGGCTCTTGATGTAGGCCACCAGTGCCGCCACCTCCTCATCGCTCAAGGGGATCTTCGGCATCACCGGCGCGAAGCCCTTGACGCCGCGCGCCTGCGGGTCGCGGATGAAGGCGCCCAGGTAGGCGTCGTCCACCAGCGCGGTGGAGCCGTCGCGCATGTTCTCGGTCTTGCCGAAGAGGCTCTTCCAGGTCGGGCCCACGCGCGTGCTGCCGTCGATGGAGTGGCAGGCCACGCAGCCCTTGGCATTGGCCAGCGCGCGGCCCTGCGCGACCTGCCCGCCCTCGCGGGTCGGCGGCCGCTGCGTCACCGCGAAGGTTTCCTTGTCCTTCAGCCAGGCCTGGTAGTTGGCCGCATCCTCCACCACCACCACGGCGCGCATGTTCGGGTGCCCCACGCCGCACAGCTGCGAGCACATCGCCTCGAAGCGCCCGGCCTGGGTGGGCGTGAACCAGAAGGTGCTGATCTGCCCCGGCACCATGTTCATGCGGGCGCGGAAGGGCGGCACGAAGAAGTCGTGCAGCACGTCGTGCGAGCGCAGGATCACGTGCACCGGCTTGTTCAGCGGCAGGTGGACCTCCTGCTCGGCGATGAGGATGTCGTCCTGGCCCGCCGCGTCGGCCGGGTCGAGGCCGAAGGGATTGGTCGGGCTGACATGGCGCGTCTCGCTCAGGCCCAGCTTGCCGTCGGCGCCGGGCAGGCGGAAGCGCCACTGCCACTGCTGGCCCAGCACCTCCAGCACCGTCGCGTCCTGCGGCGGCTTCACGTAGCTTGCATAGACCACGAGGCCGGGCGCAAGCAGCGCCATGATGCCGACGGTGGTGATGCCGATCAGCCAGCGCTCCAGCGCCTTGCTCTCCGGCTCATGCGCCGCGCGCGGGCTGCCGGGGCGGTGGCGGTAGCGCAGCAGCGCGTAGACGACAAACAGGTTGATGCCGACGAAGAAGATGCCCGTGATCACCAGGGTGATGGTCAGGGTGTCGTCCATCGCCTTCCAGTTGGACGCCAGCGGCGTGATCCACCAGGGATTGAACAGGTGGAACAGCACCGACCCCACGACGATGAGCGCCAGCACCCAAGCCATGATCATGTGCGGGCCCTTTCGTCCATGCGCCGCTCGGGCGCGTTTCAGGGAAAGACCGGGACCTGCCGCTCCTCGCCAGCGAAGCGGGCTTCGGGATGGGCGCTCTCGAGCAGCGCCTCGATGTCCGCCACGCGCGCGCGCGGCAGGTCGACCATCAGCAGCACCTGGCCCGAGGCGATCGCGCTCTGGAAGCGCGCCAGCCGCGGGCTGGGAATGGAAATGCCGATCATGCTGGAAGACCAGGCGCCGAGCAGGCCGCCCAGCACCGCCAGCGCCACCGCCATCTCCCATTGCGGTCCGTCGCCCACGACGGGGAACAGCAGCGCGGCTGCCAGGCCGACCACCACGCCCACCACGCTGCCGATCAGCAGGCCGCTTTCGGCGGCGTGCACGAGGTCGGAGGTCTGCCAGACGTTGGCCGCATGGAGCCCGCGCATGTCTGCGCCCTCGGGTCCTGCGAAATGGATGTGCGCGGCATCGACCCGCGCCTGCACCAGGTCATGCATCACCCGCCGGGCGCTCGCCAGGTCGGGCATCAGCCAGTAAATGCGTCTTTTCATGGCGCCCTCCTTTGCCGTCTTGAGGACGTAACAAGGAAACCACGCAACCCTTATATGTCAGGGCGAAAGGGTTATCAAGAGTAGTTGGCCACCCATCGACCGAAGGCGGCGCCCAGCGCTCGGCCATGGAAGTCCACCATGCGGTCCTTCGGCGCGTCATGCGCAATCACGGCGCAGACCTATTTCTTCGGCGTGTCCAGCTTCACCTTCGCCGGGTCGAGCACCCCGATATCCGTCCAGGCGTTGGTGTCGAAGTGGAGCTCGGCGACCGCACAGGTCGGCATCTCGGTGATCTCGGGTGCAAGCCGGTGCGCGAGCTCGGTGAACTCGGGGTTGTGGCCGAAGACCATCACGCAGGCCAGTTGGCCGTCGAGCCCGCGAATGACGGCGAGCAGGCGCTCCGGACTGCTCTCGTAGATGCTGTCGTCGATCGCGATGTCCTGGCGCGGGTAGCCGATCGCGTCCGCCACGAGTTGTGCCGTCGTCAGCGCACGCAGCGCGGGGCTCGATACGAGCCGATCGGGCTTCACCCCGCTTCTGCTGAGGCGCTGGCCCATCATGGGCGCGTCATGAAGGCCGCGGTCGTTCAGCGGCCGATTCCGGTCGGGCAAGGATGGATCGTCGCGGCTCGACTTCGCATGCCGGACCAGGAACAAGATTTTCATGAGGGCCGTCCTTTCGCTGTTCGTGCGGGGTTCGGTTATCGGGCAATGCATCCGCGATCTCGTTGTGACCGATGGCGCCGGCCGCTGTCAATCGGAGAGGGTCACGCCTTGCGGCGAGCCCGTGCCGCCCCCTCAGCGGCCCCTCAGTGCCCCCTCAGATATGCAGCGCCGCCAGCGCCCCCACCACCAGCCCGCCGGCGGCCACGCCCAGCATGCCCCACTCCAGCCACTTCTTGCGCGTGAGCAGGGCCATCGCCGCCAGCGCGATCGACACCTGCAGTGCCGTGGTCGCCTGGGCCCAGCGGTGGTGCTGGTGCAACTGCACGTCGGATTGCCGGTCCCATTCGCGGGACTCTTCCTCGAGCTTCTGCGCCACCAGCAGGATCTCGCCCTTCTCTTTCTCGTAGCGCGAGATCTTGTCCTGCCAGGCCTGCCGGCGATCGTCCGGCGACGTGTCGCGCGCAAACTCGGCGAGCGACTGCTTGGTGCTCTTGGACTGGAAGTAATTCCACTGGTTGGCGGCCTCGGTCTTCTTGATGCCCGCGTTGTTCTTGTACAGCCCCGCATTGGCCTGGGTGAGCCCGCCCATGTAGGCGAAGACCGCGCCGACCGTGGCAATGACGGCGGTGCACACCGCGATCTGGTTGGTCATGCTCCTTCGGCCGCTGTCGTGCCCGGGGGCGGGATGGTGTTGCTCGTGCGAGGCGGCGTGCTCGAGTTCATGGTCGTGCGGGCCGTGCACGTGAAAGCCTTGTCCTGACATGGGGAGGTCTCCGGAATGAAAGAGAAAACGAAACGGCTGGAAGGTGCCCGGGCTGACGAAACCGGCGCCAGCTTTTTCGCTGCGAGCTCGGGCGGCTGGATTCTGCCTTGTCGCGCCGCCCCGGATCAGGCGTGCGGCATCGGGGCCAGCCCGCGGGGCCCCCGGCTTCGCGAGCATTGCCCTTCAGTTCGAGCCGGCGTATCGTGTCTGCCAGGAAGGAGCCGCCAATGCCTTCAAGAAAAAACCTCGCGCCCAACGGAGCGCGCAGCATGCACCCGATGCCTCCGAGCGCATTGGGCTACCCCGAAGCATTGGCACCGCCATCGGAAGCCGAACTGTGCGAACGCGCAGTCCAGGCCATCTGGCACAGCCTGGATGAGCACGACCTGGTGGACGCGCACGTCAGGCGCGATCTGGCAGCGGTCCTCGAGCCGCTGATCGCCATTGGCCTGGGGGAGCGTGCGCAGCGGCTGATCAAGACCCTGCGCATGCCGGACCCCATCGATGCCTCCAACCTGTACTGGCTCACGCGCCGGCTCCTCACCTTCGTGCCCGAATTGCAGGCAGCGGCGAGCACATTCAGCCGGCAGGACGGCCACCCGCCCCCGCCCCTTGCCTGAGGGCGGCGCGGTTGTCATGCAGGGTACGGCTTTGTACGCGCCTGTACGCCAGCCTCGCCGGATACACGGGCGTACAAGGCGCGGTGCAGAGCGCATACATTTGCGACTGCACCTCGCCCCTGCCAAGCCGCCGCTGCCATGACTCCGAAGAGCACCGATCACATCCTCATCGTCGACGACGACCGCGAGATCCGCGAACTGCTGACCACCTACCTGGTGAAGAACGGCCTGCGCGTCGCCGCGGTGCCCACGGGCCGCCACATGCGGGCGGCACTGGAGGAATCGGGGCCCTTCGACCTGATCATTCTCGACCTGATGCTGCCGGGAGAAGACGGCCTGTCCTTGTGCCGCGACCTGCGCTCCGGCAAGTACAAGGCGATCCCCATCCTGATGCTGACGGCCCGCAACGAGGAAGCCGACCGGATCCTCGGCCTGGAGATGGGGGCCGACGACTACCTGGCCAAGCCCTTCGCCGCACGCGAACTGCTCGCCCGCCTGCGCTCCGTGTTGCGCCGCACCCGGATGCTGCCCCCGAACATGCGATCGACCGAGGGCGCCACCAAGCTGGCCTTCGGCGAATGGCAGCTCGACACCACCGCGCGCCACCTGATCGACGCGAGCGGCGTGATGGTCGCCCTCAGCGGCGCGGAGTACCGGCTCCTGCGGGTGTTTCTCGATCATCCGCAACGGGTGCTGAGTCGTGACCAGTTGCTCAGCCTCACCCAGGGGCGGGAAGCGGAACTCTTCGAGCGTTCGATCGACCTGCTCGTCAGCAGGCTGCGCGATCGCCTGCGCGACGATGCGCGCGAGCCGCGCTACATCAAGACCGTGCGCAGCGAGGGCTACGTTTTTTCAACGACGGTCGAGGCGCAGGACTGAGGCGTCGCGCGGCGCAAGACAGGCTCACCACTTGCCGGCGCCCATCCCTCCATCCACCGGCAGCACGATGCCGGTCGTGAATCCGGCGCCGCTCAGGTAGAGCACCGCGTCGACGATCTCCTGCGTCGTGCCGATGCGGCCGGCCGGCTGCAGCGTGTTGAGGAAGCCGTGCATGTCCTTCGTGTAGAGCGGCGTGTCGACGATGCCGGGCGCCACGGCGGTCACCTGGATGTTGTGCGGCGCCAGCTCCAGCGCAAGTGCCCTGGTGGCGTGGTCGATGCCGCCCTTGACCAGCACGGGCAGCAGCGCCGGCACGCTCTGGTTGGGCGCGGACGCAATGCTCGCGGTGATGCTGATGATGCGGCCCGCCTTGCGCTCGATCATGTGGCGGGCAGCGGCCTGCGACGGGTAGACGAAGCCCTTCAGGTTGGTGTTGACCAGCGCCTCCAGTTCGTCGGGCGTGTACTCGACGAAGGGCTTGGCGTTGAAGATGCCGGCGTTGTTGATGAGCACGTCGACCTGGCCGAAGCGTTCGACGGCGCGCCGGACCAGCGCCGTGCCGACGGCCGGATCGGCGACGTCGCCGGCGACGCCCACGAAGTTGTCGGGCGAACCGAGCGACACGGCCGCCTCCTGCAGGCGCTCGGCGGTCCGGGCGTTGCCGATGACGTTGTCGCCGCGCTGGAGGAAGGCGCCGGCCAGCGCCAGGCCGATGCCGCTCGAAGCGCCGGTGATGACGATGGTCTTGGCTTGGGTCTTCATGGTGAATTCCTTTCGGGTGGTTGGGGCTGGGATCAAGGGGGCTTGTGTTGCTGTTCCCTTGAGGCGTACTCTATTTGCTACCTTTGAGTTGATAAATACAGCCTGTGCCACTTCAGTTCTTACATCATGTAATTCATACCATGAATCGCCAATTCGATGACCTGATGCTGGGAAGCCTGGAACTGTTCTGCCTGGCGGCCGAGCACGGCGGGTTCACCGCCGCCGCCAACTTCGCGGGCCTGACGCCCGCCGCCGTGAGCCGGACGGTGGCCCGCCTCGAGGAGCGCCTCGGCGTGCGGCTCTTCGTGCGCACGACGCGGCAGATCCGCCTGAGCGAGGCGGGGCAGGCCTACTACGCGCAATGCCGCCAGGCACTGCACCAGCTGGTCGAGGCCGAGCGCGAGGTCAGCGGCCAGCAGGTCACGCCGAGCGGCCTGCTGCGCATCAGCACCCCCACCACCTACGGGCACTATCGCTTGCTCCCGCTGCTGCCCGAGTTCAGGGCGCGCTATCCCGACATTCGCGTCGAGGTCCACGTCAGCAACCGCAACATCGATTTCGCCGCGGAGGGCTACGACCTCGCGGTGCGCGTTCGCGCGCCCGGCGATTCGACGCTGATCGCACGCCATCTCGAAGATGCCGAGCTGGTGCTGGTCGCGACTTCCGATTACCTGCGCCGGCGCGGAGAACCCAAGACCCTGGAAGATCTGACCGCCCACGACTGCATCCAGTTCGAGCTGCCCAGCAGCGGCCGCACCATCCCCTGGTTGTTTCGCCGGGACGGGCAGGACATCGAGATGCCCACCTCCGGCGGCTACTCCTGTTCCGACGACGTCCTTGCCGGCGTGACACTGGCCCTCCACGGCGCAGGGATCTTCCAGGCCTATCGATTCGTCGTCGAAGAAGACCTGCGCCAAGGGCGGCTGATCGAAGTGCTCAAGCCCTTCGGCGGCCGCGCCCGCCCCTTCAATCTCCTCTATCCGCAGCTGCGCTTCGTGCCGCTGCGCGTGCGGACCTTCGTGGACTTCCTGATGAGCCACCGCGACGATGGAAGGGCGGCGCCGCCAAGACCGGTCCCCTGAGGCATCCGGCCGCCGCGCGGAAGACTCTCTGCCGGACGGCGGCCATTCCCCCTTGCGGGTCGCGCACCTAGATTCGGACCACGGTCAGATCCTTGATCGAAGAGCGTTCGCCACTCACTCATCGGCGAAGAAGGTCACATCGAATCATGAGCCATCAGCAACACAAAGTCGCCATCGTCACGGGCGCATCCCAAGGCATCGGCGCCGGTCTGGTCAAGGCGCTGCGCGAGCGCAACTACAGCGTCGTCGCGACCTCGCGGTCCATCCGGCCCTCCAACGATCCCGGCGTCCTGGCGATCGCGGGCGACATCGGTTCCGCCGAGACGGCGAAGCGCGTCGTTTCCGAAGGCCTGGCGCGCTTCGGCCGGATCGACTCGCTCGTCAACAACGCGGGCATCTTCATCGCCAAGCCCTTCACGCAGTACACCGAGGGCGATTTCGCCTCGAAGATCGCGACCAATGTCGCCGGCTTCTTCCACATCACCCAGGCCGCCGTCGAAGCGATGGAGCGCAACGGGTCCGGGCACGTCGTGAGCATCACGACCAGCCTGGTCGACCATGCCAACGCCCAGGTGCCCTCGGTGCTCGCGTCGTTGACGAAGGGCGGCCTGAACGCGGCGACCCGGTCGCTGGCCATCGAGTACGCGGCCCGCGGCATCCGCTTCAATGCCGTGGCGCCAGGCGTCATCAAGACGCCGATGCATGCGCCCGACACGCACGCATGGCTGGGTGCACTGCATCCGGTGGGCCACATGGGCGAGATTGGGGATATCGTCGATGCGGTGCTCTACCTGGAGTCCGCGTCCTTCGTCACGGGCGAGATCCTGCACGTCGACGGCGGCCAGAGCGCCGGCCACTGACCCATCCACACGAAGGAGCCATCATGCCCATCGTCACCATTCAGGTCACCCGCGAAGGCACCAGGCCGGGAGCCGATTCGGTCACCGCCGAAGAAAAGGCCGCACTCATCAAGGGCGCCAGCGAGCTGCTTCGCGACGTGCTGAACAAGCCCTTCGAGAGCACCTTCGTCATCATCGAAGAGGTAGCCACCGACAACTGGGGATGGGGCGGCCTGCCCGCGCTGGAGTTCCGGCGACGGCGCGCCGAGCAGGCCAGGTAGCGACGCCGCTCGGACGGCGGCGCCCGGGCCGCAGCACCCGGCGGAGCCGCGAATTGCCGCCCCGCGGACGAATGCCTATGCTCCGGCATTCATTCACCCCGGGTAAGAATCGTGGATCGCATCGACGCGATGAAGGTCTTCGTGGCGGCGCTCAACGAGGGCAGCCTGGCCGGCGCCGGACGCAAGCTCGGCAAGTCGCCGGCCGCCGTGAGCCGCGCCATCGCCTTCCTCGAGGCGCATGTCGGCGCAGAACTGCTGCATCGCACCACGCGGGCGATCAAGCTCAGCGAGGCGGGCGAGCGCTACGCCCTCGCGTGCCGGCGCATCCTCACCGACCTCGAGGAAGCCGACATGGCCGCGGCCGGCGAGCGATCGGCAGCGCGCGGCATGCTCGCGGTCACGGCCCCCGTTGCCGCGGGCGAGACGCTCCTGCGCCCGGTGCTCGACGCCTTCATGGACAAGTTTCCCGAGGTGTCCGTGCGCCTGGACATGCTCGACCGTCCCACCCACCTGGTCGAGGAAGGCATCGACGTCGCGCTGCGCATCGCCCACCTCCCGGACTCCACGCTGGTCGCGCTGCGCGTCGGCGAAGTGCGGCGCGTCGTGGCGGCGTCGCCGCGCTACCTCGCGCGCCACGAGCCCATCACGCAGCCGTCGGACCTCGCCGGGCACCAGATCATCGCGATGACGCACTTCGGCATCGACTCGTGGAGCTTTCCGCCGGCCGACGGGTCGGCGGTTGCGCGAACCGTGCAGTTCAACCCTCGCTTCACCGTCAACAGCATCCGCGCGGCCGTCGCATCCGCGGTGCAGGGGCGCGGGGTCGTGCGCATGTTCTCGTACCACCTCGCGGACGCGGTGGCCGACGGCACGCTGAAGATCATCCTCGCAGCGCACGAACATGCGCCCCTGCCGGTGCACCTGGTGTCCCCACACGGGCGTCTTTCGGTTCCGAAGGTGCGGGCGTTCGTCGACTTCGCGTTGCCCAGGCTGCGCGAAGCCTTCGAGGAGCGCGCGCTGGTGTGCAGCAACTCTTCCAAGGCTGCGCTCGATCTTTCGCGGGAAGCTCCGTGGACAGGTCCGGTGCCCTCACCCTAGCCCTCTCCCGGAGGGAGAGGGGACAAGACCGGGGCACCTTGGCTTCGCCTGCCCAAGGCTTGTGAAACGTAGTGTGTCGACTTTGTGCATCGATACACAGGCGTACCCCTTTCGCGCCAATCGGGGGCGACAGGGTTGAAGATCCGGGCATTCGTTCACCAACCCTCCTTCTCCAGGAGACCGCCCATCATGAACATCCGTACCAGCGCTTCCCTCTTCGCCGTCGCCCTCGCGGCCTCGTTCGCCGCCCTCAGCTTCGCCAGCCCGCCGCAGGGCGGCAACATCCCGGTGGCCGGGCAGCAGCCGGCGCCCGAGTTCCGGGACATCGAGAAGTGGCTCAACTCCCAGCCGCTGAAGCTGGAAGAGCTGCGCGGCAAGGTGGTGCTCGTCGACTTCTGGACCTACACCTGCATCAACTGCCTGAACCACCTGCCCTACGTGAAGGACTGGCATGCCAAGTACAAGGACAGCGGCCTGGTCGTGGTCGGCGTGCACACGCCCGAATTCGCCTACGAGAAGTCCACGAAGAACGTGCAGGACGCGATCAAGAAACTGGGCATCCAGCACGCCGTCGCCCAGGACAACAACTACGCCACCTGGAAGGCCTTCGGCAACCAGTACTGGCCTGCCGTCTACCTGATCGACAAGCAGGGCCGCATCGTCTATTCGCACTTCGGCGAGGGCCGCTACGGGGCGACCGAGAAGAAGATCCAGGACCTTCTGGCGCAACCCTCGCCCACCGGCTCCTGAGTTCGCCATGAAGAAGCTCTGGCTCGCGCTGCTGTTCTTCGCGGGCGGCCTCGCCCACGAAGTCCGCAACCCGGTGAACTGCCACCTCATCGCCTCGCGCCGCGCCGGCAGGCCGGAGGACCGCCCATGAAACCCCGCTCCCTGTTCGCCCGCGTCACGCTCATCATCGTGGTGGGCCTGGCGATTGCGCAGCTGCTGACCTTCGCGGCCATCCGCTACGAGCGCGGCATGGCGCTTCGCCACCTGATGATGACCGGCATCGAACGCGACATCGCGAGCTCGATCGCCATCCTGAACCGCCTGCCCGCTGCCGAGCGCGCAGACTGGCTGGCCCGGCTGGAGCGGCGCAACTACCGCTTCATGCTGGGCGACGGCGTCTCGGGGCCGCCGCCCGAGTCGACCATCTCGCAGGAGTTCGCCGCCGCCATCGTCAACGCGCTGCACCCCTTCGAAGTCGTGAAGGTGGTGCAGGCCGGCGCCGACGATCTTCGGATCCAGGTGAAGCTGACAGACGGCAGCCCGGTGATCGTCTACGCGCGCCGCGTGGGCATGCCGGTGTCGAACTGGGTCCTGTGGGTGCTCGTGCTGCAGCTCGCGGTGCTCGCGGTCTGCGCCTGGTTCGCGGTCCGCCTGGTCACGCGGCCGCTGGCCCGCCTGGCCAAGGCCGCGGACGAGCTCGGGCCCGACCTGAAGGGCCGGGAGCTCGCGGAAGAAGGCCCCTCCGAAGTGGCGCACGCGGCACGCGCCTTCAACGCCATGCAGCGGCGGATCGCGGGCTACATGGCCGAGCGCGTGGAGATCCTGGCCGCGATTTCCCACGACCTCCAGACGCCCATCACCCGGATGCGGCTGCGCACCGACATGATGGACAACGAAAAGGACCAGCTGAAGTTCCGGCAAGACCTCGATGCCATGCACGCGCTGGTGAAGGAGGGCGTCACCTATGCGAAGACGCTGCACGGCGCCACGGAGCCGCCCTGCCGCGTCGACGCCGACGCGCTGCTCGAAAGCATGGTCGCCGACTACGAGGACGCGGGCCAGCAGGTGCACCTGGAGGGGCGAATCGGCGGCCCCATCGTGACGCGCCCGAATGCGCTGCGCCGGATCATCGTCAACCTGGTCGACAACGCCCTGAAGTTCGGCAGCGAGGTGCGCATGCGGGTGCGTGTCGACGCAGGCCGGCTGGTCGTCGCGATCACCGACAACGGGCCGGGCATCCCCCCCGATCAGCTCGAAGCCGTTCTCAAGCCCTTCTACCGGGTCGAAAGCTCCCGCAACCGAAGCACGGGCGGCACGGGCCTCGGCCTGGCCATCGCGCACCAGCTTGCCACGGCGATGGGCGCCGAGCTGAGCCTGCACAACCGCGACGAAGGCGGCCTGGAGGCCCGAGTCGCCATGCCCCTCCAACAGGATCTCGCATCATGATCATCGTCGCGATCGCCTACCTGGGCGGCATCCTCACCATCCTGAGCCCCTGCATCCTGCCGGTGCTCCCCTTCGTGTTCGCGCGCGCCGACCGCCCGTTCCGCTCGCATGGCCTGCCGATGCTGCTGGGCATGGCGTTTGCCTTTGCCGGCATTGCCACGCTGGCGGCCGTGGGCGGCGGCTGGGTGGTGGCGCTCAACGAGTGGGGGCGCTACGCGGCGATGGCCCTCCTCGCCTTGTTCGGCCTGACGCTGCTCTTGCCGGCATGGGCCGATCGGCTGAGCAGGCCTTTCGTCGCGCTCGGCATGCGGCTGTCGCAACCGGGAGCGGAGCACCCATCCGCGCGCCCGTCTTTCCTGTCGCCGCTGCTGCTGGGCGTCGGCACGGGGCTGCTGTGGGCGCCCTGCGCAGGACCGATCCTCGGCCTGATCCTGACGACCGCCGCACTCAACGGCGCCAGTGCAGGCACTTCCTTGCTGCTGCTGGCCTATGCCGCGGGCGCGTGCACCTCGCTGGCGGCCGCGCTGCTGTTCGGCGGCCGCGTGTTCTCGGCCTTGAAGGGGTCGCTGCGAACCGGCGAATGGATCCGGCGGGCCGCCGGTGCGGCCGTGCTGGCCGGTGTCGGCGCCATCGCACTGGGCCTGGACACCGGCCTGCTCAGCCAGCTTTCTTCTGCCGGCACGACGCGGCTGGAGACGACGCTGCTGGAGAAGATCGGCCACAAGAGCCCGTCGTCGCCGCTGTCGCAATCCGACACGGCCGCCGAAGCGCCCGTCATGCTGGCGACCGCGGCGGGCCGCGAACCGGTCGCGACGCGGCCGCTGGGAACGCAGGGCCTCTTCCCTTCGCTGGCCGGCGCGACCGAATGGATCAACTCCGAGCCGCTCACGCCCGAGAGCCTGCGAGGCAAGGTCGTGCTCGTCGACTTCTGGACCTACTCGTGCATCAACTGCCTGCGCACGCTGCCGTACCTGCGCGCCTGGGCCGACAAGTACAAGGATGCGGGCCTGGTGGTCCTCGGCGTGCATGCGCCCGAGTTCGCCTTCGAGAAGCGCCTGTCCAATGTGCGCAAGGCCACCCAGGATCTGGGCATCGGGTTTCCGGTCGCCGTCGACAACGACTTCGCCATCTGGCGCCTATTCGGCAACCGGGCCTGGCCCGCGTTCTACTTCATCGATGCGAAGGGGCGCATCCGTCACCACCAGTTCGGCGAGAACCAGTACGAGGAGGCGGAACAGGTCATCCAGCAGTTGCTCGCGGAGGCGGGGCAGACCCGCATTCCGTCCGGGCTCGTCGCGCCGCAAGGCGAAGGCGTGCAGGCCGCGGCGCCCGCCACGGGCGCATTGTCCGAAGAGACCTACCTGGGCTACGAGCGCGCGCACAACTTTGCCTCGCCGGGCGGCGTGGCGCGCGATCGGGCGAACGACTACCGGGGTCCCGCTGCGCTGCGCGCGAACCAGTGGGCACTGGCCGGCGACTGGACGGTCCAGCGCGAGCGGGCGGTGCTGAACCGCGTCGACGGACGCATCGCCTATCGCTTTCATGCGCGCGACCTGCACCTGGTGCTCGGGCCCTCGGCCGATGGCAAGCCTGTGCGATTCAGGGTGCTGCTGGACGGCAAGGCGCCGCTCGCGGACCATGGCTTCGACGTCGACGCGCAGGGCAACGGGGTCATCGACGGGCAGCGGCTCTACCAACTGGTTCGGCAGGCGGCGGGCGGGAGGGATCGGCTGTTCGAGATCGAGTTCATGGACCCCGGGGTGCAGGCCTACGCGTTCACTTTCGGATGAATTGAAGGGGCGGGATAACACCAATGTATTAATTTCCCTCCCGACGCGTCCCCGGGACTATGATTTTCCGTCTCGGAAAGTGCCGGTTCTCTCGAGCCGGACTGGAGGTTCCGGATGTGCAGCATCAGCCAGCCTGCGATGCCCAGCAGCACGGGCACGTACCACCTTTGGGCCGACGATCCGGCCGCCTTCTCCACGCACCGGATCACCCCGCTGCACCACAACTTCCACGAGCATCCCCTGTTCCAGGTTGCTGAACTGATCAAGTTGGGCAAGGAACTCGCGCCCCTCGAGCAATGCCGCTTCATGCGGCCGGGCCTGACCCCGGCGTCGGTTATCGCGCACGACAGCCGCCATCCGGACGGGCGCAGCATCGACGAGTTCTTCGAGCGGCTGGAAGAGCCGGCTTCCTCCGTCGCGCTCTACAACATCGAGGTCATCCCGCGCTACCAGGCGCTGCTGCATGCGGTGGTCGGCACCATGCAGGACAGCGTCGAGGCCGAGCAGCCCGACGTGTTCCGGGTGAACGGCTTCGTCTTCATCTCGGCGCCGCCGTCGGTGACGCCCTTCCACATCGACCGCGAGAACAACTTCTGGCTGCAGCTGCACGGCCGCAAGATCATGAACGTCTGGGACCACCGGGACCGGCGCATCGTGCCGGCCGAGGCGGTGGAGGACTTCATCGTCACGCATTCGCTGCGCAAGGTTCGCTACAGCGAGGAGTTTCGCGCCCGCAGCCAGGAGTTCCATGCGGGTCCGGGCGACGGCGTGTACTTCCCGAGCACCTCGCCCCACATGACGCGTTCCGACCCGGACTGGACGGGCCCCGGCGATCGCGTCTCGATCTCGATCGGCGTGACCTTCTACACCTCGGTCACGCGCAAGGTCGCACGCGTGCACCAGGTCAACCGGGTCATGCGGCGATGCGGCCTGTCGCCCCGCTACCCCGGCGAATCGCCGAGGTCCGATGCGTTCAAGGCCTCCCTGGGCGGGTTGGTCGGGTCGGCGCGCGCGAAGATGATCGCACTCGACCCCTCGGCGCGGCGATTCAAGCTGGCGACCACGCCGCCGCCCGGGTCCTATTGAGGGACGCAGGCCTGCTGCAGCCGATGCGCCCAGGAGGCAGCATCGGCTCGGCGGATTCGCGCGCCCTGCGCGTGCCGGCACTACACTCGCAACCCCTTTTTACCCAGCGACGACGCCCATGAAGAAGAACGCCAAGTCCGCCTGGCTCCAGGCCGCCCTCGACTACATCCCCGGCTGGCTCGGCTTCCAGCTCGAGCGGCACCAGCAGGTCGGCTGCAGCGTGGCGATCGCGCAAGGCCAGGAACTCGTCGCGGAATTCGCTCTCGGCAGCGCCGACCTGGGCACCGGCCAGGCGCTCACGCCGCGGCATCGCTTTCGCATCGCCTCGCACTCCAAGACCTTCACCGCCAGCGGCGTGATGCTGCTGCGGGAACAGGGCAAAGTCGGCCTCGACGATCCGATCGGCCGCCATGTGAGCGGCCTGCACAAAGAGCTGGCGAAGGCCCGGGTCGGCGAGTTGCTGTCTCACGGTGCCGGCGTCGTGCGCGACGGTGCCGACAGCGGGCAGTTCCTGGACCGCCGGCCCTTCCTCTCCCGCGCCGAGCTGAGGGCAGAGCTGGCCAAGAAGCAGCCGCTCGCGCCCGGCCTCCAGCTGAAGTACTCCAACCACGGCTACGGATTGCTGGGGCTGATGATCGAGGAGATCAGCGGCACCGAGTACCCGGCGTGGATCGCCCGCCACGTCATCGAGGCGGCAGGCTTGCGCGAGACGGTGCCCGACATGCCGCAACTGCCTCGCTCGGTCCCCCTGGCCAAGGGGCACAGCACCGAATTCCCCTTCGGCCAGCGCCTGATCGTGCCGGGCGACAACGTCTGCCATGCCATCGCGCCGGCCGGTGGCTTCGTCTCGACGGCGGCGGACGTCGTGCGCTTCTTCGCGCAGCTGGCGCCAGAAAGCAGGAAGAGCATCCTGTCCGCCGCCAGCCGGCGCGAGATGATGCATCGCCGTTGGCGCGACCCCTGCAGCGCCCAGGAATCGCACTACGGCTACGGCACGATGATGAGCGGGCCCGGGTCCAAGGAGTGGTACGGCCACACCGGCGGCCTGCAGGGCTTCGTGTCGCGCACGGCGCGCTTCCCGGAATCAGGCTTCACGGTCACGGTGCTGTGCAACGCACTGGACGGGTGGTCCTACCCGTGGGTGGACGGCATCCACGGCATTCTTTCCGCCTTCAAGCGCCATGGTGCGCCGGGACGCAAGGAGGCGGCGTGGAACGGCCGCTGGTGGAGCATGTGGGGCGCCAGCGACCTGGTGGCCATGGGCAAGGTGGTCTGCCAGGTCGCCCCGGCGATGAGCGTGCCCTTCGACAGTGCCACGACGGAGTTCGAGCTCTCGGGCAAGGACAGCGGCGTCATTGCCCGGACCTCCGGGTACAACAGTCCGGGTCAGGCGGTGCGCCTGGTGCGCGATCGCAAGGGCCATCCGGCCGAGCTGTGGGTGGGCGGCACCCAGCTGCTGCCCAAGGAGGCCATGCTGGCCGAAGCCCGGCAGCGCTATCGCAGGGCAAAGGCCTCGGCCGGCCTGCCGGCCTGAGCTTCTCAGGCTGCGACGAAGCTGAGCCGCGCCTCGTGCGCCAGCCCATCGCGAACGATGGGGCGGGCGTCGTCGTCCGCGAAATCGAGGAGCGCGTCGGGAATCTCGTCCTCTTCGAGGGAGAAGAGGATCTCGATGGCGTCCTGCTGGGCTTCCGAGAACGTACCGGTCTGGATGAGCTGATTGAACCTCGCCGCGGTCTCCTTCGGTGCCAGCTGGCACAGCTCGAGCAACTCGAGCACCAGCTCGATCTGCGAGGGGGTGAGGGGCTGGGGGGCGGCAGAACGCTTCATGACGTTGAATCCTTTCGGTGGAGCTCGGGACTTCTTCCTTTGCTGTGGAATCAGTCTCTTTGTCGATCCTTAAGCGTCGCTGAAGCGTTCGTAAAGAAGCATTGCTGGTCGTGAAAACTTTGTGTGGGCGTGAGGAAAGTCTCGGGCTGCGCTGGGCGCCGTTGTTCAGACGACACGGGTCGACTCCGGCGCGCGAGCGCGAGCGTCATCGCCGTTGTTCCACACACATGCTCCCTCTTCGCATACGCCGGTCTTACTCCCTCCATCGGGCAACTATCGCTTCAACGCCCGGAGTCACCTACACACGCATTCGTATACCGCCCTATCCTCGGCCTCATGGTCCAACAGTCCGCCACCACCCTCGACGTCCAAACGCCCGGCCGCGCCCTCGTCGAGATCACCCGTCACGTGGCTGATTGGGTCGACGAGCAACCAGTCCAGACCGGCTTGTTGACCCTGTTCATCCGCCACACCTCCGCCAGCCTCCTGATCCAGGAGAACGCCGACCCCGATGTGCAGGCTGATCTGAATCGCTTCCTTGCCCGGCTGGTGCCCGATGGCGATCCTCTCTTCCGCCATCGCGACGAAGGCCCGGACGACATGCCGGCGCATGTGCGTGCCGCGCTCACGGCGGTTCAGCTGTCGGTTCCGGTCATGAACGGCCGCCTGGCCCTGGGCACGTGGCAAGGCATCTACGTGTGGGAGCACCGCTTGCGCCCGCACCGTCGCCAAGTGGTGCTGCATCTGCTGGGCGAATAGCCGGGCCGCGTGGGGCGACCGCCGGCTGCGGCGGCAACGTTGAACCACTGTGCGCCAAGTTCGACTTTCGGTGGCTTACACATCATTGAATTCCCCGGGCTTGAAGAGCGGGTCACCCGCAGCGCGCACCGCGTCCGGGCAACCGACTGCCTTCACGGCGGCGCGCAACTCGGCTTCGGTGCAGCAAAGGCTCATTGCCCAATCGCAGATTTCATCGTCGTGCTCGAGCGAGATGAGATTGGCGACGGCCTTGAATGCCTCGCGCAGATCCCGTTCCGTACAACCGAGCCGCGTCGCCCATTCACGCAGCTCACAGTCTCGCTCGACCGAGATGGACTCAGGTTCGCCGGTCTTGTTATCCATGGGATCTCCGGTTTGTAAGAACGCTGGTTGCGACGGGACGCCGCGGACTTTTGCGTGGAGCCACGCGACCCACGGGTTACACCAGTGGAGTCCATCCCGACGGGTTTTCATCCTCGCCTTGACATTCGCGGCGCGGACCGATCGCGCTGTTCTGACAGAGTCTGCGCAGTTCGTTGACGCCCTCGTGCAAAGCCTGTTCATAGCTATCCTTCCCGCGAGACGCCGAGTTCAGAAGGCGGAATTCCTCGTGGTGAGGCGCTCGCGACTCCAGCAACACCCAGTAAAAATGCCCTGGGTCCGGCTCGTCGACTGTCACTGCAATAGATCGGAGGAAACTTGGCATGTATTTCAAGGTGAAGTGTCGGGCACGCAGGCCCTTCAAAGGAGTCAGAGGGTGCTCGAGAGGCATGGCAACAGGGGCACCGCTGTTCGAGATATTCAGGAGCTTCTGATGGTCCTGCCCCAGGCTGAGAACATCCTGCCAAACAGGGTTCGTCTTCGCGGCGCTATGAGTTTCGCGTTGCCGGAAGCAATCTGACCGAGGTTCTCAAAGACATACCTCGGTGGCGCGGTACGGAAGCCCAAGCTTCGTTCCGCCAACTGGATCACGCGCATGGCGAGCAATGAATCACCGCCGAGGTCGAAGAAGTTGTCGCTGGGCCGGATCTCTGAGATCTTCATCTGGAGCACGTCGGCCCAGATCTGCGCCAGCTGCAGTTGACCAGGAACAAGCCCCGTGGTGCTCGACGTTTCCGCAGCACTGTTCGCTGTAGCCTCCGCTCGCTCGTAAGACGCACGCTCGTCATTTCCACTGCGCGACAAGCGCTGAAGGTACGCCGCGTCGGGCGAATCGCCGGCCGCGACCAAGGCGCCCAAAGTTTCTTGCGGGTGCTCCACCACCTGTTGCAGCAACTCGACATAGCGATTCCCCAATGCCGCAGCGGTTTCGCGCCGGTAGATGTCGGCGTTGTAGGTGAGCCCGCCCTCAAGACCGGCACGCCCCTCGGCCAGCCACAAGCCGATGTCCTCGGTGGCGCCGCGCTGCGACACCTGAATTTGACGGTGCCCCAGCGGTCCAATGGCTGGCGCCCGCTCGCGCGTGTCCTCGAAGGAGAAGAGCACTTGGTAAAGGCCGACGCCCTTGGCTCGTCCAGAAAACTCAGGCTCGCTCGCAAAACGCTCGAAGGGAACCTGCTGGTTGTCCATCGCCGAGACCAGTCGATGCTTCAGGTATTGCACGAACTCGGCGAGCGTCTGCCGAAGGTCAATCTCGACGGAAAGTGGCAGCAGGTTGCCAAACAGGCCCATCACCGTTTCGAGCTCCGGAAGCTGGCGACCGCGGACCGGCGTTGCGACGACGAGCGAACGCGCATCGGCCGCGCTGCTCAGCAGAAGAACGTAGATGCCGAGCGCGAGCATATTGAGCGTGACTTCATGGCGGCTCGCCACCGACCGCAGCTTTTGCGTGAGCACCCCATCGACGGCCAACCAGTGCGTACTGCCCTGGCCGGTCATGCCAGCTCGGCGCGGCATATCCGTGCGCAATGCCTTCGGCGGCGGTGCGCCGGCGAAGCAGCTTTTCCAGAAACTCAACTGTTCCTCGAATTGCGTCGAGGCCAACCAGCTCAGGTACCACTCGGCATAGTCGCCGTGCGTCACCGTCAGTGCAGGCAGGTCATGCGGCACTCCCTCGAGCTGCGCTTGATAGATGACGGACAGCTCGTTGATGAGCAAGTCGACCGACCCGCCATCCCACACCAGGCGGTGCGGGACAAAGACGAACACGTGGTCGTCGTCGTCGATGCGAATCAGGGCGGCGTTGAAGAGCGGCGCACGATGAATATCGATCAACTGATCGGCCACTTCCTGCAACTTCTCGACAACTTCGGGCTCGCGCTGGTCGGCGGGCAATCCGCCCAGGTCGATGCGCAACATTTCGACCGGCACCTCGGCAGCGATCGATGCGACGAACTCGCCGGTCTTCGCGTCTTTGTGAAATGCGGTACGCAACGCGGGCTGACGACGCACGATCTCGCGCAACGCCTCATGAAAGGCCGATGCGTTCAACCGGCCCGTCAGCCGGTGAGCCGACGGCGTGTTGTAGACGGGTCGACCGGGGTGCAGTTCTTCGAGAAACAGTATGCGTTCCTGCATCGGCGTGAGGGGCGCGCTGAGCCGCCCGGTGCGGTGCGGTATTCGCTCCATGGGAGAAATGCCCCCCGCCTGCAATTCGCTCACGGCCGCCGCCAGGCGCTCTGCGGTCGGCGCTGCGAATAGCGTGCGCAGAGGGACGGTCACGCCGAACTCCCGACTCAACGAAGTGGCAAGCCGCGATGCCAGCAGCGAGTGGCCACCCAGGGCGAAGAAGTCGTCTCGGATGCCCAGCGCCGGCAGGCTCAGCACCTGCTCCATGGCACGAAGCACGATCCGCTCGCGCCGGTCGCGCGGGGCAACGGTGTGGCTGGGCTGCGTGGGCTCCGTGGTGCCTGGCTCGCCAGGTGCAGGCAGCGCCTTTCTGTCGGGCTTGCCGTTGGGAAGCCGTGGAAACGCGTCGAGCACGACGAGATGCTGCGGCAGCATGTACTGCGGAAGACGCGCGCACAGCGCCTGCTTCACGACCGAGGTGTCGATCTCGGCACCGGCTGCCGCGACGAGATAGGCGACCAGACGCACGTCGCCGGGCTGGTCCTCACGCGCAACAACGAGGCTTGCGCCCACCGCGGGCACGTCGTTGCAGCACGCCTCTACCTCTCCCGGTTCGATGCGATAGCCACGCACCTTGACCTGGTCATCGAGGCGGCCGAGATGTTCGAGCAGGCCATCGTTGCGCCAGCGGCCACGATCGCCGCTACGGTACAGCCGGCCCCCTGCGTCGAACCCCGCGTCGGAAACGAAGAGCTTTTCCGTCAGCTCGGGGCGGTCGAAGTAGCCGATGGCGAGACCGGCACCGCCGATGCAGATTTCGCCCGGCACGCCGACGGGGCATCGCTGCCCTTGAGCATCGATGATCCAGACGCTGGTGTTCGCGATAGGTCGCCCGATGGATACGCCATTGCGAACGACCTGCGCATCGTCCACGCGCCACAGGGTCGAGTAGACAGTCGTTTCCGTGGGCCCATACAAGTTCCAGAGCTCACCGCAACGCGAACCGAGGGCAAGTGCCAGGTCGCGGGACATGGCCTCTCCGCCCGACATGGCCTTCAGTCCCCGCTTGCCTTGCCACTGCGCATCCAGCAATAGCCGCCAGGCACTCGGCGTGCCCTGAAGCACCGTGATGTCCTCGCTTTCGATCAGCCGGCGCATGGCCTGTCCGTCCATCGCCGTCTCGCGAGCCACCAGAACTACTTCGGCACCGACTTCGAGCGGAAGGATCAGCTCGAGCACCGCAATGTCGAAGCTCAGCGTGCTCACGGCCGCCACCCGGTCTTCAGGGCCTATGCCAAGCTCGTGGCGCATGCTTCGAAGGAGGTTGGCAACGGCCCCGTGAGGTATGGCCACGCCTTTTGGCTTGCCGGTCGAGCCGGAGGTGTAGATGAGGAAAGCCATGTCGCCGGACTTGGCGTCCTGCGGCCCAGGAGGCAGCGGGCTGGCCGGCGCTTCAAGCCACCCGACGTCTGTGTCCAGCTGGAGCACCTGTTTGTCGGGATCGTCGCACCAGCTGCCGGGAGCGTTGGCGATGCCGGACGCGGTGATCAGCAGACTGAGCCGCGCATCCTCTGCTTGATAGTCGAGGCGCGCCTTCGGGAAATCCGGGTCCAGCGGCACGTAGGCTGCGCCGCTTTTGAGGACCGCCAGCAGGGCAACCACCATGTCGACATCTCGCCCCAGGCACAGGCCTACCCGCTCCCCGCGCCCCATACCACGATCGCGCAATGCATGCGCCAGACGGTTGGATCGCTCGTCCAGCTCACGGTAGGTCCAGCGCTGCGCGCGGTGTCGCAGCGCCACTCGATCAGGCTGCGCCACCGCAGTCACTTCAAAGCCTGCATGCATGAGGCCGCTGCTCTCCAGCGGCGTCGGTGCCGGCTGCAGCGCGAGAAGACGCGCCTCCTCGGCGGCAGTGAGCAGATCGACGCGGCCGAGCGCGGCGCGGGGATCGCACACTGCGGCCACCAGGAGGCGCTCGTACATTCCCAGCCAGCGACGAATGGACTCCTCGTCGAACAGGTCGGCGTTGTACTGCACCTCGTACTGCATGCCGCCAGCGACCGGCGTGAGATTGAGAAAGAGTTCGAAGTTCTCGTAGGCGCGCGGGATGCTGCGCAGTTGCGTCTGCAAGCCGGGGAACCCATCGACCGCCCTCTCGGCGCCGGCGTCGACGTTGAAGAGGACGCTGACCAGTGGCAGACGACTCGGATCCCGTGGCACCAGGAGCTTCTTGAGAAGCGTGCCATAGGTGAGGTTCTGATGCTCGAAAGCATCGAGCAACAGGTCGCGGCTCTGGCTTACCAGTTCGTGCAGGGCCGTCGAGGCATTCACCGAGATGCGCAGGGGCAGGAGGTTGACGCAATGCCCTACGAGCCCAGGCATTTCGCTGGCGAGCTGGCCGGCGGCGGCGATGCCGACGACCAGATCCTCCTGCTCTGTCAGGCGATGCAGGAGACCGGCGAAGGCACCGAAGAGTGCGGCGTAAAGGCTCGCCCCCGAGCCGGCGGCCAGCTTGCGAACCGCGCCGATCAGCTCGGCGTCGAGCAGTCCGTCCATGCGGCGTGACCGGAATGTGCGCGTTTGCGGTCGCGGTCGATCGAGCGGCAACTCGAGCATCGGCACGCTGCCGCCGGCGAAGCGCTCCAACCAATAGTCGACATGGGGCTGCATACGCGGGCCGGCCATCTCGTTGGCCTCCCACTGCGCGTAGTCCGCATAGCGAGGCGCCGGTTCCAGCGACGAGCCCACGCCCAATTCGAGCGCATAAAGGGCACCCAGCTCAACCCATATCACGCTCCAGGACCACCCATCGCAGACAGCATGGTGGGCGCTGATCAGGAGTGTGTGATCTTCCGGCCCGATGCAATAGAGCCGTGCTCGAAAAAGCGGACCCTGCTCCAGGATGAAGCGTTCGCAAACCGCAGTTTCGAAGGCCGCCGCCAGCAGGCGCGCCTGCCCCGCCGCATCGGACTTCGACAGGTCGATACGTTGCAGCGCGAAGGGCTGGGCTGCAGCAATGAACAGTTGCGTGCCATCCGCCGAAAAGGTGGCGCGAAGGCACTCGTGGCGCGCCAGCAAGCGGCCGATCGATCGCTGCAGCGCGCCTTCGTCGAGCGGGCCCGCAAGTCGCAGCGCGCTGCCTTCGTTGAACGCCAGGGCGGCCTGCGGACTTAGACGATCTCCAAGCCAAACCTCGCGCTGAGCCTCGGTGGTGGCAATGATCGCCGTCACGTCGCCGAACACGAAAGGATCGAAGGTATCTGAGTCGGATTTGGCAGCCCTCTGTAGTGCGTCTCTCACGAAGCAGTCCTCGCTGAGTGGGTATGTCACGTTGTGCTGTCGCGCGGACGCGCATCGGAGCTGGGTGAGCACGTAAAAATGTGAAAACTTCACAACCACCCTGGGTTGTCGTGGCCCGGCCAATAGTCAGGTGTCGGACGGCGTCTCGTGGCCGTGTGCGCAAACCTCCGGCAGTTCGAGGTTTGAAGCCGCGTGCGGGCGTTAATGCGCGCGCCGATTACCGAAGTCACAACTCGTGACCGCCAATGTCTATCGCCCTGTTGAGCGTCATTTGCACGACTTAGGATGGCCTCAGACCGGTGGAAGTCGCGTGCTCAATGACAGCGTGCTGACCACCGCCACTGAAAGACAAGGAGGAAAAATGACTTGGCAACAAGAGGTGCCGACGGCGATGCCCGGCGCGAACCTCGACCGCGGCCGCCAGTGGCAGCACGATTTCGTCGTCGAGTGGCACCGCCTCTCCGAAGGGTGTGCCGACCTTGAGCAGACGGCCAACTTCGCCATCGAGCTGTATGCGCTGCAGGGCACGCGCAGTCCCGTTGAGGTCGCTCGCGAAGCATGGGGTGGGGCGCTGTAGCGTTGATAGCCTCACGGCTGCATCCTGGATCGTCGCGTGTTGCCAACGCTGGAGTTCGCTGACGGCGCGGCCTGCCGTAGGAGAACGCCGCAAGCGTCGGCTCGTGTGAGGCCCTCAACATATAACCGCAAAGTACTCATGTTTTGCGGAGAGCCCATGCCTTGCAAGTGCCACGTCTTTCGCCTCAGCCTTGTCGCCGTTTCCGTTGCAGCCTTGATATCGGGTTGTGGCGGCGGCGGCGGTGGCACGAGTGGCCTTTCGGCGGCGGGCGCCGGGAAGGGAGCGACGAGCGACGGCAGCAGCAGCGGCACCGGCGCGCCTGAGGCGACCAGCAGCGACGCCGCCAAACCCGGCAAGATCCGGCGCGCGGTGCGCACGCGCGACGACATCGAGCGCGAGCGTGAGCGCGAGCGCCAAGTGCCGGCGCCCATCGACCGGGGCGACGGCCCGAAGCGCAAGAGTTCCAACCTGCAGACCGGCACCATGGCCGGCCCCGAGATCCAGGGCCAATGGTCTTCCGCAAGCAGTTGGCCGCTCAATGCCATTCACGCCATCCTCACGCCGGACGGCAAGATCATGAGCTATGGCACCGACCCGGACGGAAACCAGGGTGCACAGCTTTACTACGACGTGTGGAATCCGACGACCAGCGCGCACAGCCTGCTGCAGCACGCCACACGCACCGACATGTTCTGCAATGCACAGGTGATGCTGCCGACCACGGGGCAGGTGCTGCTGGCGGGCGGCGACACCCGCGGCCTGAACGACGGCACGCCACCCAACCTGGGCGTGCGCGACACGAACCTGTTCGATCCGCTGCTGCTGGAACTGAAAGCCTCCGGCACGCCGATGCAGTACGCGCGCTGGTACGGCTCGCTGTATCCCCTGGCGGACGGCCGCGTGCTGACGGCCGCCGGCATCGACGAGAACGGCGCCGGCGCGGGACCGCCAGAGATCTACACGCCGGGCTCGGGCTGGAAGACGCTGTCGAAGATCGCGAACTGGCCGGCCGACTGGTACTACCCGCGCGGTTTCCTGGCGCCGAACGGCAAGGTCGTGATCGCCAGCGGCAGCAGTCTCTTCAGTCTGGATGTCGAGGCGGAGACGATGGACTCCATCGGCACGCTGCCCAAGAACACCGACTGGACACTGCCCTGGGCGCTGTTCGATCGCGGCCGCATGATGATGGTGGACGACGAAGGAGGCGCGATGGTGGTCGACGTCAACGGCAGTACGCCCGTCGTCACGCCCATCGCCGGCCCCGGCACCAATCGCATCTGGAGCACTGCGACGGTGCTGGCCGACGGCAAGGTGGCCGTCACCGGCGGATCGTCGGAAGACAACGTGCTGGTCGACACCGCCTTCTCCACTCTGATCTGGGACCCGAAGACCAACGGCTGGACCACCGGCGCATCGGCCGCCAAGCCGCGGCTCTATCACTCGTCGGCGATCCTGCTGCCCGACGCGACGGTGCTCTCCGTCGGCGGCGGCTCGCCCGGCCCAGTGGTCAACCTGAACGCCGAGATCTATTCGCCGCCCTACCTCTTCGACAGCAATGGCCAGAAACAGGCGCGGCCGATGATCAACGCCGCGCCCGCCAAGGTGGACCTCGGCTCGACCTTCGGCATCACGGTGGCGTCGGGCCGGGCGATCCAGCGCGTGACGCTGATTCGCACCGGCTCGGTGACCCACTCGACCAACTTCGAGCAGCGATTCCTGGAACTGCCCTTCACGCAGGAGACGGGCAGCTCGACTGTGAGCATCAAGCTGAACGAAGGGCCGAACACGCTGCCGATCGGCTACTACATGCTGTTCGTCATCGACAGTGCCGGCGTGCCCTCCGTGGCCAAGATCATGAAGGTCGACGCGAGCTGGTCCAAGGCCGCCGATCAGGGGCAGAGCTTCACCCTGCCGACGGCCACCACGGTGCGCTATGGCAGCGGCAGCAAGTGGGTCCAGAAGACCGCCTCCGGCGCTGTGGCCTGCACAAATGAATTCTTCGGCGCCAATCCCGCACCCGGCCTCGCCAAGGCCTGCGAGGTACTCACGCCGCAAGCGCCGGGCGTCGTGCTGGGCAATCAGCCGCCTTCGGGCGACAAGCTGGTCGCCAACGAAGGCGGCAGTTTCAGCACGGCGAGCCCGGCCTTGGTGAGCTTCGGCGCAGACACCCGCTGGATCAGCAAGATGGTCTCGGGCAGCGCCAGCTGTTCCAGCACCTTCTTCGGCCTGGACCCGGCACCGATGACGGCGAAGTCCTGCTTGGCGGACACGCCTTCCGCCTCGGCTCCTGCCCCTGCCCCTGCCCCTGCCCCTGCCCCTGCTCCTGCCCCTGCTCCTGCCCCTGCTCCTGCCCCTGCTCCTGCCCCTGCTCCTGCCCCTGCCCCTGCTCCTGCGCCTGCGCCTGCTCCTGCTCCTGCTCCTGCTCCTGCTCCTGCGCCTGCGCCTGCGCCTGCTCCTGCGCCTGCTCCTGCGCCTGCGCCTGCTCCTGCTCCTGCTCCTGCTCCTGCGCCTGCTCCTGCGCCTGCTCCGGCACCAGCCCCGCAATACACCCCCCTGGCTCAGGAAGGCGGCACCTTCACCGTCCCGAACGGCACACTGGTGCGCTACGGCGCAGACACGCGCTGGATCGAGCGGACCGTGAGCGGCAATGGTGCTTGCACCAACACTTTCTTCGGAGCGGACCCCGCGCCTTACACGGCGAAGTCCTGCGTGACGCCGACGGCGGCACCTGCACCTGCACCTGCGCCTGCGCCTGCGCCTGCACCTGCACCTGCACCTGCACCAGCTCCGGCTCCAGCTCCGGCTCCAGCTCCGGCTCCAGCTCCAGCTCCAGCTCCGGCTCCGGCTCCAGCTCCAGCTCCAGCTCCAGCTCCGGCTCCGGCTCCAGCTCCAGCTCCAGCTCCAGCTCCAGCTCCAGCTCCAGCTCCAGCTCCAGCTCCAGCTCCAGCTCCGGCTCCGGCTCCGGCTCCCGGCACCGTGCTCGCTCCGGAAGGCGGTACCTTCAGCGTGTCCGCCGCGACACTGGTCAAGTACGGTGCCGACACGCGGTGGATCACCAAAACCGTGACTGGCACGGTGAACTGCACGAATGCCTACTTCGGCAGTGATCCGGCACCGTTCACAGTCAAGTCTTGCGTGGCCGGCTGAGCCTTGTCTCGAGTGTCGCTTGGCGAAACCAGAAGCGCACAGGAGGACCGCCTGAACATCTGCGTCGACCAGGCAAAGCGCGGCCGATGGCCTCCAGCAAATCCCGAAAGGCGATGAGGGCCAACCCGGCCATCGACGCGACGTCCACTACATAGGCGTTTTGTCATGATGCAGATGGTCGCAATGCACCCTGACTCGTATGGCAAGTGAGCCTGCCCGCGATCCTCGACGAACGAATTTGTATTTCTGGAATCGCAGCCTTACCGGCAGCCCTGCCGCGATGCGAGCACACGGCGATAGGCCGCCAGGTAGTTCGCCATCATCTGCCCCCCTGAGAACCGCTGCGCGTTCTCCAAGCCCAGGGTGCGCATCTCTTCAAGCCGTCCGGCGGCATGTTCGATGGCTTCAGCCATGGCCTCGGGGTTGTGTGGATCCAGGTAGCAAGCGCCTGGGCCCCCAATCTGGTTCATCGGCTCCAGATCGGAAGTGAAAACCGGGCAGCCGCAAGCCTGGGCCTCGATCAACGGCCAACCGAAGCCTTCCTGCAGGGAAGGAAACAGCAAGGCCGTGGATCTGGCGTACAGCGCACAGAGCTCCTCGTGGGAAACATCCTGCAAGGTTCTGATCCGCTCGGCAACACCATGCTGGGATGCCAGGGCTGTCAGATCCGGATCCAGACGCGGCCCTACCAGAATCAAGTGTTGCACGAGAGCGGGGACACCATTCTCGGCAGCGCGCCGTTGAAGCGCGATGAACGTTTCGATCACTGCCTTGCGATTCTTGCGAGGTAAATCCAAGCCAACGTGGATGAGGTATTTGTCTTGTTCGCCAACTCCCAATCGCTTGATCAGCTGCTGGGCTTCCTGGGGCTGTACAAGTGAGAAGCTGTCGTTCAGGCCGTTGAGCACTGTCGTCACTCTGCGTTCATCTACAAATTGCAGATCGACCAGAGCGCGCTGAGTCGTGTGCGAAACACAGGCGATCAGGTCGGCTTTCGCAAGTCCCGATGAAATGAGACGTTGGAATACGCGACCGCTCCATCCGACATTCCACCCTTCGACCATTCCTCTCGCGGCCTGGACCGCGATCACGTCGTGGCAGGTCACGATCGTCGGCCTGCTGTTGACCCAACGCACGTACATGCTGTTGGAGTGATCGCAGATATGGACCACGTCCGCCCAGCGGGCTTGCGTCGCAAGACTCGGGATGAAGAGGATGAATTTGTCTATGTAGCCAAGCCACTTCCACAAGCGAGAGGTGCGCGGCAGGCGCTGAACCCGCTGCGGCGGAGTGATGACGCGCAGTTCGCAACCCAGCTTGGGCAGCTCGCGTTCGAGTACGCGCAGGAACGCTCGCATGCTGGTCTGATTGTCCGGTCCATAGTTGCCTACCAGCAGGATCTTGATCGATGAATGACTTTCATCGCGAGCTTCAGAGCCCATGATTCTTGGAAGTTCATGATCCAGGAGGTCACGGACTGCTTCATTTGTTGTTGTCATATTCAGATCACTCTTTTCCTCGGAGCAGCAAGTTCCGGCTTGCTCTATGCAGCGCACGGATTTTTCAAGGGATCTGAGCAGCCTCAGTGAGTCATGCACGTGTGTACCGAACGAGGCATCGCCGCATCAAGTCTTCTGAGCGGGCGTTTCTTCGATCGATGAAGCAGTGACTGCCCTCAGCGCGCGCAGGCGTTCGTTCGCGGGCTCGGTCGTCAGGGCCACGGTCCGCCCGTCCTCACGGGTCCAACGCATTCTGGTTTTCGTGCGTCTCGCGTCGAGCCATTCCAACATTCCCGCGGTGCCCAGCCCGACGAACGAAGCAATGGCAACCATCAGCGAGCCGACCATGACCAGCAGTTGAAGATCGCGTAAGCCGAAGCCGGCGTCACCTACCCCGCCCGCGGAAAGCGCATAGGGCGGCGTGGCCTCGGGCGGGAAGATGAGCCCCAGGCCGAACAGGCCGAGCACCATGATCGTTGCGAACACGGCGGTCCGTGCGAACAACCGCCGATACGTTCTGTGCGCCTTCGCTGGTGAGTCCATACGATGAGTCATCCATTCGGGAACACGAACACGGTAGCGCAGCTGGAGCACCTCGCCTGGCCAAAAGCACCGTAGCTTGGAAGCGGATCGAGCTTGGCCATCCTCCCCTTGAGAAAGCACTCTGGACAAGGGATCGGTTCGCCCGCGTTCGCTTGGGCGTCGCGCCAGGCATCCTCCCAAGCGCCGATCAGCAGTTGCTCGGCGCGCTTCGCTTGAAGATGGCTCAGCAATTCGCGGTGCATGCCTTCGAATGCCATTTTTTGTCGTGTCCGCGCGTTACCTGCCCGGACCGCCGCCGCCACCGGGGCCGCCGCCACCACCGCCGGGACCGCCACCACCGCCGGGACCGCCACCACCGCCGGGACCGCCACCACCGCCGGGACCGCCGCCACCGCCGGGACCACCGCCACCACCGGGACCACCGCCACCACCGGGACCGCCACCACCACCGGGACCACCGCCACCACCGGGACCGCCACCACCGCCGGGACCACCGCCACCACCGGGACCACCGCCACCGCCTGGGCCACCGCCTGGGCCACCGCCGCCCCCGCCGGCACCGGGGCCGCCGCCTGCGCCACCACCGCCTGCACCCCCGCCGCCTGCGCCGCCACCGCCTGCGCCACCACCGCCTGCGCCGCCACCGCCTGCGCCGCCACCGCCTGCGCCACCACCGCCTGCGCCACCACCGCCTGCGCCACCACCGCCTGCGCCACCACCGCCTGCGCCGCCACCGCCTGCGCCGCCACCACCTGCGCCACCACCGCCTGCGCCACCACCGCCTGGGCCGCCTCCGCCTGCGCCACTACCACCAGGGCCCCCGCCTGCGCCGCCAGCACCAGGGCCGGCACCCCCTGCGGCACTGCCGGCAGCACCACCACTGCCGGCCCCACCTGCCCCAGGACCACCAGCCGAACCGCCGCCAGAGCCATCCCCGCCGGCAAAGAGCCAGTGGAGGCTGCCACCGCCCGAGCCTTTGGAAGGCGCCGCGCTTCCAGCCTGGCGCGCGCCGGTGAGGGGCTGCGATGGCTGCGCCACTCGCGCCGACGGAGCAGAGTTCAGACAGACCGCCTCGCCGAATGGGTTGTATCGATCGCAATGACCTGGCACTGCTTGCCGGGGCGCAGCGGTCTGGTATTGCGTGCCAGGAATCGGCCGGAAACGCGGCTCACCGACGCGAGGCGGTGCACTGGGAACGAACGAAGGTTGAGCGAGTGCTGGCAATGCATCGACCCTGTCCGGCGCAGCGACCTTCGCCGGCTCGACGGCTCTTGGCGCTTCGCGAACCACGGGCTGCTCACGGGCTTTCGCCGACCTTTCGGCGCCTGCCGTCCCGATGGAGGCAGACCTGGTTCGCGGGCGCGCCGCTGGAGCAAGCATCGTTCCAGGCGGTGCAGGGTCGGGCGTCGCTGCACTCCTGGCCGGCGCGGGCGAGTCGTCCTGGACAAGAGGAGTCTCATGCGCTTGGGAGGCCTGGACCTCTTGCGCAGGCGACTGGGTGGGCTCGCTCTTCGCCTCGACCGTCATTGCTGGAAGTTCGCTTTCCACTTGCGTTGGCGCAAGAGCAGGCTCGCTCTTGACCTGATTCGCCGATGAAGGGGAAGGCTCGCTCTCGGCCTGCGTGGTGACAGCGGGATCGGGTTGGGCAGGCCCGATCGTTTGAGCTGGGCTTTCCGGTGCTGTCGCGGCTTTCCATGAGACCGCCGCCGGATCAGAGGGCGGTGCGACCTGTGTCGTCGGGCGGCCGAGATACCACAGCACGAAAGAGACATGCAAGAGCGCCAGGATGATCAGTAGCCAGACGATCGACGCATCGACCCCTGCGGGCACTGGAATCCCAAGGACGTGTCGCGGGGCCTTGCTCCGACGCTGTGCGCGCACCGGAGGCCATGAATCCACCGATGGCGACGAAACCTGGTGCGCGGCCGTGGCGTTCGCCAGCGCCCCCGTGGGTTCTTCGCCCTCCTGCGGCAGGAGCTTGCGCGCACAATGCCGGCAGTAGTGAGCGGTGTCCCTGTTGAGGGTCTGACACGCGCTGCAGACCCGGGTCAGCTGGTGCGGCGGAATTGCTGGCCCTGGCGGCTGCCAGCCTGTCCAGTTCGGCTGCGCCGATGTCGTCTTGGACGGGGCGGGATCCGGCGCTTGGAGCGGCTCATTCGCGGCGGCGTCGGCCGCATGGTCCAACATCGGCTCGCTGTCCACCGTCTCGCCCGTGTCCGGCTTTACCTGGAGGACTGCGTCGCTCATGGCAGGTATTCGGCTCTGGGTTATACGACTGGGACCAGTGCTGTAAGACACGCCAGCACGGTGATCACGAGCCAGAAGGCGCCCAGGTCCCATGTCCAACTGCGCGTCAGACGGGTGGGCTGCCGGGGTCCTGGCGGCATCGTGGCTTCGAAGGTGCTCCTCGCGGCATAGAACGCTGGAAGCTTGTGCGAGCAGGCCTTGCACAATCGCGCAGAGCCGAGATTGACGGTGCTGCAGGCCTCGCAGATCTCTGTCGAGTCCAACCTCGTGCGGTCGAGCGCCAAATCAATCAGATCGCCGAAGACGACGTCTGACGGCTTTGGGCCTGCCACAACGATGCTAGAGGCCACGGCGATTCTCTTTGCCCATGGACCGCGCAAACCCGAGCCTGCGCCGAAGGCGCTGCTCCGCAATGGCCAGCTTTGCGAAGACCAGAAGATCTTCGTCGGCAGGCCCCGTTCCGCTGCCGTGAACATAATTTCGGAACGCCCCGACGATGCGCGCCTGCACTGCTTTCCTCGCGCGTGTGGCGACAGCCCGGTCGCTGCGCTCTCGTTCTCTTCTTGCGCAAGCTTCGTTCGCAGGCGCGTGTCGGGAAGCGAGCGTAGACCAGCACTTCCTCCATGCTGCCGCCTTCTTCTGGCGTGTGACGAAATGCGACATTTCTTCTCCGACGAGTTGCGGCAATACGTGGGAAATATTCACACGATTAATGCTCTTGTCTTATATTTATATGCGTCTGGTTGTAAGACGCCGGCTGATGTCGCTGTCCAGTTCGTAACTCATCGTTACCTGGCCATCCGCCAAGGGGAAATCTTTGGGCACGAAACGCACTGGATCGAGAAGCGCCGAGCGTGAAGCGGAGATGGCCGCAACCGCCGGCGAGAGAAGCAACGAGGCCGAACGCCAAGCCGGCTGGGTGCTCGAGGCTTGCTCACGCGTGATGCGCCCGGTCGTTCGGCTCGCGTTGGCCTTTGGCCTGAAGCACTCCCAGCTCGAGCTCACGCTGCGCGAACTGCTGATCGATGAGGCGCGACGGGCCTGGCGCCAGACGGGCACGGAACCGAACATCAGCCAGCTTTCGGTGACGACGGGCTTGAACCGCAAGGCCGTCACGGCCAAGGTGCGGGAGTCAGAAGAACCCCTGCCGCACACCGAGATGTCAGCAGCGGCCAAGGCCTTGACCCTCTGGCTCCAGAGGGCTGCCGATGATCCGACGTCCCGCGTCTTGCCCATCACGGCAGAGGGCGAAACAGCCTCCTTCGAAGCCTTGGCCCGGCAGGCTACGCATGGCAACGTGCATCACCGCAGCATCCTCGATGAGTTGCTGCGATTGGACATGGTGATCGAGCATGCCGGCAGCGTGGAACTCAACGCTGCCGCATTCGTACCGTCGAAGGACCTGAAGAGCATGCTCGCCTTTCTGGGCGACAATGCCCGCGATCATTTGTTCGCGGGCGTTGCCAACACACGAGGAGCACAGCCGCCTTTGCTGGAACGCTCGGTGTTTGCCACCGGAATCCCGCTCGAGGACTGCGAGCGAATCCATCAGCGGGTGCGCGAACGCTGGGGCGTGCTTCACAACGAACTGACGCACGAGATGACGCGCGCCTTCGAAGCGGCCGGGAAAGACGCCAAAGGCCGCATCAGAGTCGGCATCTATACCTACTACGAAGATTCACCGGACGAGTAAGCTGCGCGTCCTTCCCTTGTCCGTTCCCTCGCACCGATAGAACAGAAGATGACCAATACCTGGCTGCGCAACAGCTTTCTGGCACTGCTGATCGGGGCGCTGGTCTCGTGCGGCGGTGGTGGAGGCGGCGGCGGTGTTGCCGTCGGTGGCGCCGGCATTGCGGTATCGGGCACGGGATTGAGTTCGGGCGACGGGAGCAATCCGGCCGGCGGTGGCGGAGATGGCCAGGGTGGCGGTACGTCCGGCTCGGGCGGAACGGCGTCTGGCTCCGGAGGCACAGGCACAGGCTCGGACGGGACGGCCTCCGCCCCCGGCGGAACCGGTACGGGCTCGGGCGGCACCGGGACCTCGACCGCATCGGG